>NZ_JBAJNO010000008.1:0-710663 GCF_036880985.1 Limibacter armeniacum | reverse complement strand
ATGAAATCAACACTCCCAATTTTGAGTGGTTATCTTTGATATCGTAAGGCTCCTTGTACATTCCGGCAAAAATACTTCCTGCTGCCATTCCAGAAGTTACAGTAGAAGAAATACCCGAAAATAACAACGCTACACCAAATGCGATAGCAGCATGTGGCCCAAGCAAAGGCTCCAAAAGGTTTTCAGCCTGCTCCAGTTCTGAAACAGAATTGTGATTCTTGAAAAATGTTGCTGCCGCCAGAATAATCATCGCACTGTTGATTGCCCACCCAATTGTCATGGACAGTATCGTATCGGCTAGCTCATACTTAAATTGTTTCTTAAGTTCTGTCTCATCTTTCAGGTTCCACTTTCTGCTTTGAATAATTTCCGAATGCAAAAAAAGGTTATGCGGCATTACAACGGCACCCAATACACTCATTACAATAATCATAGAGCCTTTCGGAAAAGTAGGCTGTACCCAACTCCATGCCGCCGTATTCCAATCGATCTCCACCAGTGAGAGTTCGTAGAGAAAAGACAATCCTATTACAGAAACAAAGGAGATAATCCAACGCTCTATCAGGCGATAAGAATTGGTAAAAAGCATAATCACCACAAAAATGGTCACCAACAGTGCTCCTATTTTGATAGGTACTCCAAACAAAAGTTCAAGTGCTATTGCCCCTCCCAGGATTTCTGCCAATGAAGTCGACACGGAAGCCATCATGGCTGAAATCAGTAAAACTTTTGAGTAGAGCGGCTTCATATAAATCACAGCCGCTTCAGACAAACAATAGCCTGTTGTAATTCCCAACTGTGCTACGTTATGCTGCATCAGTATCAGCGTGATTGTGGAAAGCGTCACAACCCATAAAAGTGCATAACCAAAATCCGCTCCTGCCGCCAGGTTTGATGCCCAATTACCGGGATCAATAAATCCGACTGTTATTAAAAGCCCTGGCCCTATAAACCTGAAAATATCTAGTTTCCCCGGTTTTGGCCTGTAGCCTTTTTTATCTATGTTTTTAAAAATATCAAACATACTTTTCGTCTTTTATTTTTTTCAGCGCTGGTATTTATGCCATGATTTATCAAGGTGTATCATATTTCACAAAACAATTTGTGATACAGCTTCCTTTTTTTGTGAACAATTATAGCCATGTAAGTTATATACATTAGTCGATTGTATACATAAACTGAAGCTAAATAAAAAAGTATGTCCCCTATTGAAAACCTATCAAAACACGGCTATCAACTTCCTGATGTTTCTACACCGGGCGGAAGTTATGTTTCTGTCAACATCAGAGAAAATATAGCCTATATCGCTATCCAATTTCCCATACTAAATGGCGAATATTTTTACCAAGGTCGGTTGGGAGAAAATATTTCAACAGCTGATGGCTATAAAGCAATGGAGCTATGTGCCTTGAATGTTTTGTCTCAGGTAAATAAGAAAATCGGCTTTGACCAAATCGTTGGGCTGAATCATATTGATGCTTACTACCAATCTGGAGAAGAATGGGATGATGCTCCCAAGATAGTCAATGGTGCTTCTGATTTGTTTGTGAAGGTTTTGGAAGACAAGGGAGAACATTCAAGGGCAATTTTTGGTGTTCACAAGCTGCCCAGAAATTTCAGTGTTGGGTTGACTGCCACATTGACGCTCAAAAAATAATAAGGCAATTTGTTTACCCCCTCCACAGGATGAGTTGTGAAATTTGATCTACCTAATAACCAATCAGTTCTGTGTAATATTAAAATCTATCGAAACCTTTCTAAATCATTTGAGTATATTAAATCATATTTTTTCATTTGAATTAACCTTCACACTAAACCAAAAATTATGTTTAAAAAACTCGCTTCCGATGTAATGGGACTCAGTGACATTGGTACTATCGTACCACCTGAACAGTACGGTTCAGTAGACTCTGATGACTATGTATTGCATGAGGATGGAGAAAAGATTTTTTTCCTGATTAGATCAAAATCTGATGAATACTGCTTTACAAACCAGGCACTGATTCACTTGGATGGTAACTCAGCAATGGACAAAAGACGTATGCTGAAGCGTTACACATACAAGGACAATCATATTAGCCATGTAAGACTGGAAACAGCTGGTAATATTGACCGTGATGTAGAGATCAAGTTTGAACTTGGTAACAACTCTTACAGCATTGATGTTGATAAAAACCAAATTGAAAAGCTGAAAGACCTGTACAAAGCCCTGATTAAAATTGGCTCTATTCAGGACGAAAACAACAGGTTGTTGTCCCTTGCTAATGAGAGCATCCTAACTACTTCTGAAACATTGAGAGGTAGCTCAAGATCAAATGCTTCTCATGAGGAATTTACAGCAATCAATGAGTATAGTTTCAACTGGAGAAAAGAAGCTTTTGACAAATATCTAAGAAGTGATTTCGGAGATGTTTTTCTTCTTTTTATCAACAACTAATCTGAATAATCCTTCTGGTTATATACAAAGAGCAGCCCTTATAAAGGCTGCTCTTTCTGTTTTCTATATTTTATGCTGAAAGGGATTTATACCATAACGTGAGTTATGGACTATAATATTGGTTTAAATAACCAAATGGGAAACACCTCTCCTTTTTTGAAAATATCTTTTTCCATAGGCAATTCCATAAAGGCATCTGCATCGGTCAGGTTGGCAAAATCTCCAGAACCATTTCCAGTCATTGGCGTCGCTTCCCATTGCCCTTTTTCACTGATTGAAACCTTGACTTGCAAAAAATAGGTAAGTGGCTTGTCAAATGTAAAATCCTCTGTCAGTGTTGCTTTCAATATAGGCAGCAAATCCATTCCCAAACTTTTCTTAAGCCATGGCACTACGTATCGGAATATGCACATAAAGGTGGAAACAGGATTTCCAGGCAATGCAAAAATAGTTGTACTCGTCTCCTTATGACTGCCAAACCAAAATGGTTTTCCCGGTCGCTGTTTTACTTTATGGAAATGCTTTTCTACGCCCAACTCTTCCAGTACTTCCGGAATAAAATCCAGTTTCCCCTTTGATACACCACCACTTAAAACAACCACATCAAAAAGCTGTAAAATACGGTCCAGCTTATCATGAATAATGGCTTTGTCATCTTCTAAATGGAATGGAAGTCCTTTAACACCATATTGTTGTAACAAACTACAGATGCTGTAAATATTCGAACGTCTTATCTGGTAAGGCATTGGCGTTTCTCCTACATCAACCAGTTCATCACCCGTTGAGATAATGGCAAACTTAGGAATACGTGAAACCATTACATCTGTCTTGCCTACTGATGCCAATACACCTATTTCTGCAGCTGTTATCACCTGTCCTGATTTCAGCAAACACTCTCCTTCTTTTCTATCTGTCGCTTTGTTATGGACATTTTTTCCTTTTGCTACAGGGTATTCTTCAACCACGATCGCATCCCCTTCCTTTTTGGTGTATTCATAAGGAATTACAGCATCTGCATTGCAAGGCAAAACCGCTCCCGTCATTACTTCCAGACAGTTTTCTGATTCGTCCAGTGTAAGTTGCGGCATTCCTGCAGCCTGCAAGCCTTCCACCTTAAAGCTCCTTTTTCCAGCAAGGTATGCTTCAGACTGAATGGCGATACCATCCATGGTCACCCGATCAAAAGGAGGAAATGCACGATCTGCATAAATATTTTCACGTAATACTTTCCCGTTTACTTCTGATAGTGGTAACTGAACAATAGGCAGCAATGCTGCACTTTCCATGATAAATTTCTCCGCTTCGAGTGCGTGTATCATTTGTTTGTGGGTTAATCAGGATTTGAGTCATTAAATTCTCTTTCAAGTTATATAAAAATAATCCAATGAAATAATTTTTTTATTTTAAGGTGATTAATAAAAATTGAACCTATTATAGGTACAGAATAAATATTCATAAATGGAAAAGAAATTCACCCATCTTGACAAGGATAACAACCCTTCGATGGTAGATATAAGTGAAAAAAAAGTTACTGAACGTGTAGCTGTAGCTGAGAGTATTGTAGTACTTCCTGATGAAGTCATTGAGTTGTTGACTGGTGATGAGATCACAACCAAAAAAGGCCCCGTTTTTCAAACCGCTATCATTGCAGGAATTATGGGAGCCAAAAAAACTTCTGAGCTTATTCCTCTTTGTCATCCTATCGGTATGGATAACTGTCAGCTTTCTATCAAGGTCAACGATCAGCATGAGGTTGTGATCCGCTGTACGGCAAAGGTAAACAGCAAAACAGGAGTAGAAATGGAAGCACTTACTGGGGCATCTGTAGCCGCCCTTACCGTATATGATATGTGCAAAGCTTTTTCACACGATATCATTATTAAAGAAACTAAGTTGGTTAGTAAAACAGGAGGGAAAAGTGACTACTAAAAAACACCAGAAACACGCAAAGCTTTCAAGAACTGAAATTGGAAAATATGCCCGCAATGAGATCGCTATTTTGGGAACACCTTGTGGTGAAATCAAAAAGTTGGCTTTAGATATCACCGCTACACTGGAAGGGAAATCTGTGGCATACCTGGATATGGACCATCATTCAGACGCAGCTGAAAAAACTAAAATTTTTCAGGGGTTTTCTCAGATGTACACTGATAAAATTGATTTCAGAAGATTTGATTTTCAAAGAAGTTTCAATGAATTTGAGCTAAGAAAGTTTTTCAATCATACCGATTTGTTATTGGTCAATGGCAACCATATGGAAGCTGCTGCCCAATTAATTGTCATTGATTCCAGAAAAAAACTGGATAAGCACCTACCTAAGGTTACAAATCCGTTAGCCCTCATTTTTCAGGATGGGGAAAGTATTATTCCGGATGCCTTAAAAAAGCATTATCCTTCTATTGAAAAACTTCCACAAATTCAGCTAAGCGAAACACAACAGATTGCCCAACTAGTTAGGGATTACTTGACACAACGTGGTCCAAAACTAAAAGCATTGGTATTGGCTGGAGGAAAAAGTGAAAGGATGCAGCAAGATAAAGGCGCTATCAACTATCATGGTAAGCCACAAACCCAACATATTTTTGAGCTGCTTCAACAATATACAGATGAGGTTTACCTTTCAGGTAGGTCGGATCAGCATTCATTAAAAGAAAATTACCCGTTTATAGAAGATAAATTTGTTGGATTGGGACCTTTTGGAGGAATTTTAAGTGCATTTCAACAAGATCCAAACGCAGCCTGGTTGGTTGTTGCAGTAGACTTGCCATTACTATCCGAAAAGAGTTTAGACTATCTAGTTGCTAACCGTAACCCATCAAAAGTAGCAACTGCTTTTATCAGCCCATTCAATCAGTTTCCTGAGCCTTTGATCACGGTTTGGGAACCGAAAGCATACAATGAAATGCTTCAATTTTTAGGATGGGGCTACTCTTGTCCAAGAAAAGTCCTAATTAATTCTGATATTTACGTGATTGAAAACCCATTCATTGAAGAACAAACCAATGTCAATACTCCTGAAGAGATGAGGGAGGTGATGACCAAATTACATAAATAGAACTTTAACCATCGTAACTAATGAAGTTTCCCCAAACTGCAATCGACATTCAAAATGAGGTCTTGAATTCACTTAATGTTTTTCCTAAAGTCGGACATTTAAGATTGCGCCAACTCATCAACATTCTTCCTACAGTATCAGATGATATTATCGTGGAAGGAGTTGTAAAAGTTTTAGAGTCTAACCGTACCCATTATTTAGCCCAGCAATTTTGTGGTAAAATTCTTTCTTCCGTTCAACCCCGAACTGATATGGAACTGCAAGATATTTTATACAGAACCTTGGAAAGCTGGAACAATAATATCCTCGAATTTCCTGCTTGGATGATTCAGAACTATGGACTTAGACATGTGAAAATAACACTGGACGATATGGAAGGTGAAGACTTAAGCCCGAATGAATCAGAAAGTCTGGAAGCCTTGAAAGCGTACTTAAAACTCTACTAGTTTTAAACTCATTTACAGGAAAGGTATTCATTAACAAATGTCAATACTATTGCATTCTTAATGATATGCCTTTCTTTTGGCTTAGTTTTATTATCTCTAACAAGTAAATAGTTCATTCAAGCCATAAAAGCTTAATATGCAATTATCCAATCAGTCTGTAGGCATTGCAATGTCTGGTGGTGGAGCTAAAGGACTTGCCCATGTGGGTGTTCTGATGTATCTGGAAGAAATCGGAATCAACACCAATATTGTAGCTGGTACAAGTGCAGGTGCAATAGTTGGGGCGCTGTATGCTGCAGGTCACCGACCTGATGCCATTATCGACTTCTTTGTAAAAACTCCACTGTTTTCTTTCTCCAACTTCCTGTCACTCACACAAGGTTGGCGTGGCTTGGTTGACCCCGAAAAGCTTTACAAATACTTTGAGCCTTATATTCCCAATGATGACTTCACTTCCTTGGAAAAAAAGCTGAGAGTAATTGCTACGGACATGGTCAAAGCCAAGGAAACCATGTTTACAGAAGGATCTGTTATAAGGGCTATCTTAGCATCTTCTGCTTTCCCGCTGTTTTTTGCACCTGTAGAAGCTAACGGTACATCTTATGCTGATGGCGGTATTATTAACCACTTCCCTGCTGATGCTATCAGGCGTGAGTGTGAATACCTGATCGGTGTATATGTGAGCCCGCTGAAAGAGGTCAATACACAACAGATGCGTAGCGTCAAGAATATATTGGAGCGTTCACTGGAACTGAAAGGGCATTTGGCGGAAAAATCAAAGTTTGTACTCTGCGATGTGATGATCTATATGGATGAGTTGCAAGAATTTGCCACTTTTGATACAGATGAAGATATACTGAGGGAGATTGTAAAGATTGGGTATGAGAAAGCCAAATCACATCATGCTGATTTTATCAAGCTAAAGAGCGAGCTCAATAAAACCAGAACGGTTGAGTTTTAAATGCTTTCTTAAGCAGAGGTATAATTGAAATCGGAAGTTTTAAATTCATCGATGGTTTATAGGTTCAACTCCTTTGGAGTTGGATAAATGTAATTTACTTACACCTCAGGCTTACGCCTAAGGCTACTTTTGTTCAATCCCTTCGGGATTATTTTTCATACAGAAAACACCGTTTCCGAAGGAAACAAACCATATTAGCTCCAGATGGCAATCTGGATTTTACAGCAATCAATATATCATAACCCTGAAAGGGTTGAACAGGATAACATCATTTAGTACCTCATAATATGAGAAAGGATTAGAGTAGGAAATCTCTATTCCAATTCAATACTTGCTTAAATTAAGAGAAAACAAAAAAAGTGATAAACCTGATAGCTAATCCGGTTTATCACCTCATATAAATTCTTTCTACTTGCTTGAGTAGAGTTTTATATTATTTACTTAGTCCATTTGCAAAATCAACAATCTTAATCAGGTCTCTTCTTCTATTCAGTGAGAAGCGATTTTTCTTAATATAGGTCGCTATTCTCTTTTCATGCTTATCAAAATAAGATAGCATATCCTTGTTATCGACATCTACTGGCTGAAGGTTACGGGTACCATTTCCGAAATAATAGAAGATCTTCTTTATTTCGTGCCTGATCGAAACCTCTTCTTCTTTATTCTTATTTTTCTTAATGGTTTTCTGAGGTTTATTTTTAAATTCTATTCCTGCCTTGGCATAAAGTTGATAAGGCCCTTCACTTACAATTTCAAATAAACCGACCAAAGGAATTCCTTCCACCCTAAAGGTACTACCGCTTACATAGCGTTTGTATTTGACTGAAGAAAGGTTATTGTCAAACTTAAATACCAGGCTATCTATATCCCAAAGGTTGAATACCTCTATACCGCCATACTCTTCCTCCACTCTCATAATCTCTACCTGTTGGAGATCAAGATCGTAGCGCATTTTTTTCACATCCATAGCCATACCTCCATGCATCGAAATACGACCTGGCATCCACTCACCAATCAGGTAGTAATAGTCATCTGCTTCTGCCTGAGTAGATGGCTGATTGGTTAACTCCAGAAAATCCTGCTTACTATTCTTAGCTATTTGGGCAAAACCCGAATAAGTACTAACAAACGCAGAAAGGGTTAGCAGTAAAACTGTAGCAATGTTCAATTTCATCTTAGATAGTAGATAGTTTGAGGTGAATTTATGGGAAAGCCACTGTACACACTTAGGTTAAGATTCTCTATATAGCTTTCTTATTTAAGAAGTAATTGGGACTACTTTTCTTTTGGGTTTATTAGAAAGTAAGCATTCGGTTTGAGAATAAAAAAAGGACTTCCTTTTAATGGAAGCCCTTTCGAAAAGACCGTGGATTATTTTCTTTTTCTCTTGGAATAGTTATCACTTCGACTACTCTTCTGATACATTTTCTTCTCTCTTTCAGAGAGTTCTTTTACTTCATCTATTTTCATCAGGTAATCATCCATATCCTTGTACTGCTCTGCCAACTCCTCACTTGGAGGTAACGAATCCATCGAAGCTTTCATCTTTCTAAGGTCACCCTCCAATTTCTCTTTGGCTTCTCTGTATTGTCCTTTGTCTACCAATTCCATCACTCTCTCATACTCCTTATTGGCTTCAAACATGCTCTTCAGCTGCAATACATTCGGATCTTTTGATGCCTTGTATAGTTCAATATCGTCTGTTGGCTTAAGGGTTACAGTCTCTGCAAGCTCCTTGCGTTGGAATGTTTCAGCATCATCAAACTGAAGTAACGTTTTGAGTGCAATATCACTTGGTATATCTTTTTTGATATCAAAACGGATCAATACTGACTTCAACTCTTCAGAGATAACATCCTTGAAGTTCACTTCCATTTTACCATTTTCAGTACGGTATTTATAACCATAAACTTCTCCTACTGACAGGTATTCTTCAGGAAACTCCACATCCAAAACTGCATTTTGAGCCACTACAGCCAACAATCCTTTCAGTTCTTGGCTGAAGATTTCAGGAATTTTTTCAGGAGAATCAATAAAGTAATAATTGCCGCTTCCACTTTCTGCCAAGTCCGTCATCAGGATTTCATTAAAGTCTGCCCCAACACCAAAAGTGGAGATCCCTATTCCGTGTTCAAGGTTTTTGGTTTCTGCCATCTTGTTGAGCTGCTCAGGTTCTGTAACACCTCTATTAGCTAATCCATCAGACAGTAGAAATATCCTGTTGACTTTGTTACGGTCATATAGTTTTTGTGTTTGATTGTACCCTTCCAACATTCCGCCGCTCAAGTTAGTCGTGTTACGGCTAAAGATACCATCTACTTTTTGTCTGAACACTTCCTTGTTGGAGAGCTTTCCTGCTTCGCTGATTACCTCCACTACATCATCATAAATAGTAAGAGAAAGGAGGTCATTTTCACTTAGGTTATTTGCGACAAACTTACAAGCTTCTTTGGCATAGCGGATTTTATCTCCATCCATTGAACCACTTCTGTCAAGTACCAATCCGATATTCATCATCGGACGGTTTTTGGGCGCTTCTATTTTCCCTGCCTGAACATTTACAAGTAGGTAAAGGGATTTTTGTCCTTTGAGCAAATACCTGTTGTCAGGTTTTGCTTCTAGTTTAATTTTTTCTTTCTGCATGTCGTCGTTGGGTGTTATAAAGAATGAAAAACCACTTACCAGCAACACGAATAACATTAGTGCTTTCATAGTTATATAATTTGGCGGTCAGTTTTTGAGTTTATATCCAGCTTGGATGGTTTTTATCACGATCTTTTTCAAAGAAGTCGTCAAACCTACTCATTGTCAAGCTAAAAAAGCTTAGAACTCATTTACATTAGCTACATACTCGTATAACGTTATTCTTTTAAATGGTTACACTTTTATAATATGGCACAAAAAAAGCCACTACCATAGGGCAGTGACTTTTCAAATCAGTAGTTAAACTGACTTTTTATAAATCTTAAGCTTTCTTGGATGCAACCCACTCATTGACAAGCTGCTCCAAAATATTCAGAGGCAATGCGCCATTGGTTAGCACTACATCGTGGAATTCACGAATATCAAATGCGTCACCTAATTGCTCTTTCGCCTGCTTACGAAGCTCTAGAATTTTCAACATACCTACTTTGTAAGCTGTTGCCTGAGATGGCATCACGATATGTCTATCAACCATCTTCTCACAAGCACCATATGCAGCAGGTGTATTGTCCATGTAATATTTAATACCTTCTTCACGTGTCCATTTCTTACTATGGATGCCAGTGTCCACTACCAAGCGGCACGCTCTCCAAAGCTCCATTGCTAAACGACCGAAATCAGCATATGGGTCTTTGTAGAAACCAATTTCTTTTGGTACCAACTCACTGTACAATCCCCAGCCTTCTACATATGCTGTAAAGAACATATGCTTTCTGAATTCAGGGATTCCCTCCAGTTCCTGAGCAATCGCAATCTGCATATGGTGACCAGGAATTCCCTCATGAAATGCCAATGCCTCCATTTCATACTTTGGCATCTGTTTCATATCATAAAGGTTAGCATAGTAGTAGCCAGGACGTGAGCCATCCATGGCAGGCTGGTTGTAGAATGCTTTTCCGGCTGTCTTTTCACGGAATGCTTCTACACGCTTCACTACCATATCAGCTTTAGGTTTGGTAAGGAACAACTCATCCAACCTACCCTTGACTTCATTGACTAATGAGGTTGCTGAATCAAGGTAAGCTTGCTTTCCTTCTTCCGTATTAGGGTAGTAAAACTGATCATCCTCTTTCATAAACTTGAAGAACTCTTTCAGGGAACCTTCGAAGCCAACCTTCTTCATGATTTCCTTCATTTCTCCATGAATTCGAGCTACCTCTTCCAAACCAATTTTGTGGATATCTTCAGCCGTAAGGTCGGTAGTCGTTGTCTTTTTCAGTGCATAAGCATAGAACTTATCTCCATTTTCAAATCTCCACACACCTGCATCATCTGTCGCCTTTTTCTCCTGAGCTTCCAAAACAGTGATCAGGGATTCATAAGCAGGTTGTACATGCTTTTCTAATGCTTCTGATGCTGCTGCCAACAATTGCTTTTTCTCTTCTTCACTAATACCTTCGATCTTTTCAACCTTTGTTTGGAAATCACTCAAAATCACGCTTGACTCTTCTGCCCCATCTTCAAATGGTCCTCCTTTCAACACATTACGAGCGTCCTGCAATACCTTTACATAAAGAAACTTTGGCAACAATATACCCTTATCTTCACGCACTTTCAGTTGGTCAATCAGCTGACTCACCAATGTATCCATGCCATTCAGCCTTTCAATATAGGCTTCTGCATCACTCTTAGAAGTGACCGCATGAAAACCAATCAAGAAAGCCGGAACCTCTGCCTGCATTCCATGCATCTGGTTTACCGGATAACTAATATGGCGATATTCATATCCTGCGATTTCCTCTTCCAGCTTCATTTTCATCAATTCATAGCTAAGCTTTGTCTGCTTATCCAGTTTTGATGCATCAATAGAGTCCATCAGGAATGCCAAGTCTTGCTTAGCGATATCCAATTCTGCCAGCTCTGCTTTTTCCGAGATATCATCCCATTTGCCATAGTCCTTTTTGATTCCCAAATAAGTCTGTTGCATTGGACTACGGTCTACTGAAGCTTCATATACACGCTCAAAGAACGCATTAGCCTTTGCTGATTCAGCATTTTGAACAGATTGCACTGTTTGTTGTCCTTCATTCTTAACATCTTGCGGAGAGCAACCGAAAAGTACCGCAGCAGTAGTACCAATCAGTAATGTCTTTTTCAAAACCATGATTTGTTAGTTATTTAGTTGAAACTATAGAAGAAGTAGAATTGGTTAGAGATCTTTCAGATTCATCTTCTTATTCACCTTTAAGGTGATATTATTTCTTGTTAAAGTCAAATTTACAACCTTCACACGCGCCAACTATTTTAATGGAAACTTGGTTTCTTGCTTTACTTCTCCCATTACAAAAAGGCTTTGTACATGGTCAATCACATCTGTTGTAGTCAGTTTTTCCACTACAAACTTTTGATACTCTTTCATGTTTCTGACCATTACTTTAATCAGGTAATCAAAGTTACCCGCCATATGGTAACACTCCATTACTTCAGGCAACCCAAGCATATGCTCCTGAAACTGCTGAATATTTTTCTTTAAATGGCTTTTAAGAGAAACCTGACAGAAAACGGTCAATTCCCTTTCTACTTTATCTTTATCAACCAATGCTACATACTTCTTGATATAGCCATCTTTTTCTAACCTTTTTACCCTTTCATAAACAGGTGTAGTAGAAATTCCTACTTCTGAAGACAACTCTTTTGTCGTGGTTCGAGAATCTTCCTGCAATCGGTTCAGTATTTTTTTATCTATCTGATCAAGCTTACTCATAGAGGTTGTATTTAGTTTATATGATAGGTGTTTTAGCTAAAAATTCTTCTAGCGGCTTACTTAATAACACAATTTAGAATATTTATCTATTTAAAATTAAATATGTAGTTTTATAAACTACATATATTTTATTTAATAGATCATTAACCTACATTTCAACCACAAAAAAGACCAAACACCTACAAACAAAACCATGACACAGCGCAGACAGCTTCCCTTTGAGGAACAACAACAACTTGACCTGCTTTTGCACAAACTTCAGGAAAAGAATGCTACAGCCCTAGGCTACCCAACTGCCAAAGACTTTGACTATACTGAGCTGTACAAGTTCCTCCAGTTTTCTATGAATAACCTAGGGGATCCGTTTGTACCAAGCCTCTATCAGGTAGATACCCGTCCTATGGAGAGAGAAGTTGTCTCTTTTATGGCAGCGCTACTTCGAGCTCCTGAAGATAACTGGTGGGGATATGTCACACACGGTGGTTCGGAAAGCAATATGTATGGGCTATATGTAGCTCGTGAGCTTTACCCTCATGGCATGGTTTATTATTCTAATGCTACACATTACAGTGTTGGTAAAAACCTGCGCATCCTAAACATGCCACATACAGAGGTTAGTACCCAAACCAACGGAGAAATTGATTACACTGTACTGAAAGATAAAATCAGTGCAAACAGAGAAAAGCCAGCAATCATTTTTGCCAATATCGGGACTACCATGAAAGAGGCTAAAGATGACATCAGAAAGATCAAGGAAATTCTATACGAATTGGGAATGGATGATTATTACATTCATGCGGATGGCGCTCTGGCTGGTATGTTTGCACCTTATCTAACTCCCAAACCAGCCTTTGACTTTGCTGATGGGGCTGACAGTGTTTCAATCAGTGGACATAAATTTATTGGCTCACCAATTCCATGTGGCGTACTGCTAACCAAGAAAACCCATAAGAACAGGATCGCAAGAGACATTGCTTATATCGGTAGTGAAGATACAACGATACCGGGCTCCCGAAATGGTTTTACGCCACTAATTTGGTGGTATGCTATCAAGACGATGGGACATGAAGGTTTCAAACAACGAATTGAGTATAGCCTTTCACTGGCAGCATACACATTGGAGCAACTTCAAAATATGGGGATTAAGGCATGGAGAAATCCAAATGCCATTACGGTTGTATTCCCTAAACCAAGTATGGAACTGGTTCAAAAATGGCAGCTGGCAATAGAAGATGATATCGCACATGTGATCCTGATGCCTAACTGTAATAAAGAACAAATTGACCTTTTCCTAAAAGATATGGAAGCTGAACGTATCAGTAGCATATATTAATCGAACCCCCTCCTTCAATAGTCCTTGAAGGAGGGGGTTTTAGCTTATGCACAGGCACAATGTGACAATTGACGCTCACAGGTACAAGGTGGTAAATCAACACTTTCTTCTTTTCTTGCTCTCCACACCACTATCAAAGCAACTCCTGCTGTAGAAGCCAAAGCACCCAATACCATATAAGTATTGAAATACCCTATTGCCAGTGCACTTAAACCAACCAATAACATCTGCATTCCTTTACTGAATGTCATTGTCAAAGACCCAAGTCTTCCCATCATCTGATTGTCTACCTCTTCCATCATCAAAGTGTTACGAGCCACTCTTACGCCCGAGTTTCCCCACCCTAACATAATACTTATGGCTAAAAAAGTGATTACTGAAGGAGATAAAGCTATCACAACCAAAGCAATTACAAAAGAAGCAAAAGGATAAACCAACGTTTCGGAAGCACCCATTTTCCTGATCATTACCGGAACAAACACTCCAGCAAGCATAGCACCTATCGCCCAAATCCCTTCATGCCACCCCATAATCTGTGCGCTTTCCTCCAATGTTTTAGCAACATGAATTGGAACCACATAGTGTAGAGTCATCACGATAGAAAATGGTATTGCTCCCCCTAAGAAAAGTGCTGCCAACCTCGGAGACTGCTTAAAAAAAATAATCCCCTCTCTTATTTTATTTCCAACTGTTTCGGCAGGTATATGGGCAATTGTAGTGACCTCTTTTTTCTCCACTTTGATATTCGCCAGCATCAAAAAACCAAAAAAGTAAGATAAGGCATCAATCAGAAGTACCATAGGCAAAGAGGTATACTCAAGCAATACCCCAGTAAGCCCCCCTGCCAGTATAAAAGCAGTTTGTCCCTGAATTTCCAGCCAACTATTGATCTGCTTATAATAGGCGGTAGGTGTTACTTCCTGTGCCAATGCAAAGCGTGATGGATAATGGAAAGAGTATAGGGTTCCATTCAAGAAAATCAAGGCCATTAATTGCCAGCTAGCTTCATCCAACATAACTGCCAAAACAATGAAAAGTAAATTCAGTGTCAGACCTACCCCTTCAACTAAAAGCATGATACTTTTTCTTGAAAACCGGTCAATAAGGGTTCCTGCATATGGCAGTATCAGTATATTAAAAAGGTTGAGTAATACGATGGTAATGGCATATGATTGCTCTCCTTCAAATTCCTTTATCAATATCCAAGGCAGTGCTATCATAGAAATACCTGTACCTATATGGCTGAGCATGTTGCTTCCCAGCAAGAGCTTTATGTTTCGGTTCATAGTCGTATCATAAAAAGTGATGAAATAATCTACTTCTGTAATTTTTATCTATAACACAAGAATGTCCAATCGTTTGTTTTTATGCTCAAATAACCTCAGACTATGACCTTTACTCCCAACGAATGTTTTATGTTCTGTGTCCTTATACCGAACTTAGTATTGAAATAACCACCCTATAACTAACTTTGTATGAAAAACTTATTCTTAACTGCTTGTATCGTGTTGCCTTCTATTTTTGGGTTATTTTCTTGCTCTTCTGATAAGGCACACGAACCAGAACCTTTAAGACCTCTTAATGCCAATGAAAGGACGGTATCATCTGCTTCAAATGATTTTTCATTTCAACTCCTACAAGAGGTTTTAAAAAGTGAACCGAACAAAAACATTGTTATCTCCCCCTTCAGTGCCAGTATGGCTTTGGGTATGACTACCAACGGCGCTAAAGACTCCACCAAGTCTGTTATGCTTGAAGCTTTAGGACTAAGCGATCTAGATCAAGATGCAGCCAACCAATCTTACCGTGGGTTAATTGACATATTGGGAACTGCTGACAGTAAAATCACGATGCTAAATGCCAATAGCGTTTGGTATAGAGACAGTTTTCATGTGCAGCCAACATTTGAGGAAACAGTTAGTGCATACTTTGATGCGAATGTACAGGGACTTGATTTTACAGATACGGAAGGGGCTAAAAACACTATCAATGATTGGGTGAAAGAAAAAACGAATAACAAGATTCAGAACCTAATCCAAAAAATTGAAGACAAGCATGTAATGTTCCTGATCAATGCCATTTACTTTAATGCTCCTTGGGAATATGAGTTTGATAAAGACTTAACCTATCAAGGCGAATTTAATGTTGAAGGAGAAGGCACAATCAATACCGATATGATGGTATTGAAAGATGGTGTTTATAAAAAGTCTTACACTGAAAATGCTGTGCTTTTTGACCTTCCATATGGTAATGGACAATTCAGTATGACTATTCTCTTACCAAATGAAGGCGTATCCATCAGTGAAGTTATGGAAAGTACTAACGCTGCTAAATTGGCGGAATGGCTTGACAATGCTGAAGAGTCTGATATTGAGTTGCAGATGCCATCATTTGAGATAGAATTTAAAAAAGAATTTAAGGATGCACTGGCTCAAATGGGAATGGAAAAGGTCTTTACACCTGGTCAGGCAGACTTTAATAACCTGTTTGAGGAGCAACGAAATGATTACTACCTCACAGAAGTATTTCAAAAAGCTTATATAAAAGTAACAGAGGAAGGAACTGAGGCAGCGGCGGCTACATCAGTAGGCGTTGGGATTGAAAGTATTCCATTAACAAATATGATCAATCGAACATTTTTATTCCTTATTCGGGAGAAACATACCAACACTATTTTATTTAATGGTGTGGTATTTGATCCTACAAAAGAATAATGACTAGACCTCACAATAAATGCTATTAAAAAAGCACTGGTTCGTAACCAGTGCCTTTTTATTTTTACTCATAATCAGTTAGATAAACTCTCAACAAGAGATTTATCAGGAGCAAAGTTCTTTTCAAGAAAACGATCTATATTTTTGTACATAACCATCTCTACAAGTTCTTCTGGTTCATAACCGTACATTAATTTTTCAATTTTTTTCCGGTCCAATCCAACAGCCAAGTTTTCATGGCTTCTCAGAAACTCTACCATCACTTCTGCCATCTCAGGAAAACTCTCTGCATTTGGGAAAGCTTTCATACTATCTATCACTCCATCAAAGTCAGACCCGATACAGATCATACTCCAAGCCTCTTTACTTTGGCACTGCTCTATGATGTAGAATACATGAGCCATCCATGCTTTCATATATTCCATCTGTAAGGCTTTCTCATCACCTGCCTTTTTTACCTTGTTGATATCTGTTTTTGACCTTCTTCCCAAAAGCCTTTTCTCATCCATCATCATCCCGATAATCCCCCTCGAACGGAATATGTTCCATATATCTTCATCACATAAATTCAGCGGTGTACGGTTAAAATATCCGTGATAAGGCTTATGTAACTTGTCCATTGCTACCAATTCTTCCTCTTTATCTTTCTTATCCAAATGTTTGATGCCACTCACCGCCGCATGACTAAATATTATTGGAAATGTATCTCCTTTAGCCCTATACGACTCCCATATACTATAATATTCTTTTCTTGCTTCACGGCTAAGGTGCTTTACATCAGGTAATACCCTTCTGCCATTCTCTTTACTGAGCAACATCTCTAAAACACTTCTTCCCAGTTCCGTAAACCCCTCATGCAAACCTGGACGTTGTTTCAGTCCAAGAGCCCTGACCGTTTTGGGAACCACAGGAGCTTGCCCTGCCACCATATTCCAAAATGAGTGGGTCATGGTCGCATATACAGGAGCATGTTCTCCTCCTCCCCAACTTTTCACTTTCTTGATGTTTTCCTCAAGCATCTTATGATACTTTATATACTCAGGGTTAGTCGGGTCATTCAAAGCTTTGCTATCCAGCCAAAAGTCTTTTTGTCTTTGGTAATTAATCAGGTTATGCATCCCTTCAAGGTTCATAATGCCAATTATGGTACCTGGCTCATTCTCCAAAACTTCCTTCATATGCTGGTAGTTGCGTGCAATGACAAACTTCCCTCCTGTATCATGTTGCTCCTGTGTCAACAAGTAAGCATACTCCCTTTCCAATTCTTTGAAATAATTGATAGGCTCATTTTCATCATACATCATCAACTGATAGCGGATAAAGTCCTTATGAAAACCTGTAATCCTTGTCCAGAAGTTTTCCATACGGTTATCACTGGTGAAAAAGTCCCAAATATTCCGAATGTCCATCATCTGGACTTCAGGAATATGCATTGAGAGAAATACCACCTTATTTTTTCCTTGCTGACACTGGGAAAAGGAAGCTTGAGACCCTATCGGAAAGTTTTTGGCTTTCATCAGTAATGGCAGACGTTTACGATTGAAACAATCCCCACTACAGCCTACCCCATCAAAAATACTTGTATGTGCTTCCTGCCTAAATGGCTTCAAACTTGAATGGCAATGTAAATCCGCTACATATGGAATCTCCAAAGGACGCTGCTCCTGAGCAAATGAAAATGCGACAAATGATAGTAATGAGAGTAATAGCAGAAGAAACTTCATAGAAAAGAAATTGGTTTACATGTGTGGTATGACAGTCGGTATGAATAAAATGATTGACGGTTAATCTCATTCAAATACACAATAGATCCACTGAGCTGGCTATAGTTCTTTTATCCTTGTATACCATGTGCAATGACAGAGAATCGGAAACGGCTGGCTGCACCCGCGACTGCATCGACAGGTGTTTTATATCACAAACTATGTTTGAGTAAATGCTGGTTAATATTTGGTTTTAAAACTGTACTGTAAGTGTGATGAGCTTTAGTCTAATCAACTTTTTTTGAGATTGGCTTAATTGAAATTTACACTTCTTTTCGGTAAAATGCTCTTAATAAATATTGATATTTGTCCTCCTATTAATCTTTCTAAAAAGAATCAAACTTATTAATGGTTTATTGTACCCTGTGCTATTATCACTAACTAATCCGTAACCAAGATGATCGAAACAAAAAGCAAGGCATCCGTATTTGAAGATGTCGTAAGGGAAAGACGTTCTGTCCGAATCTATGACCAAAATGCCGAATTTGACCAAAATGCAGTCAAAAGAAGCCTTGAAAATGCTGTATTAGCTCCTAACAGTTCCAATATGCAGCTATGGGAGTTTTACCGCATCAAGGATAAGCAAACGCTCCAACAACTATCCAAGGCTTGTTTAGGTCAACAGGCTGCTAGTACAGCTCACGAACTTGTCGTATTTGTCGCTCGTCCTGACCTATGGAAAAAAAGGCAAAAGGTACTGCTGGATGAAATGAAAAAAGTCTACGAAGGTCGTACAGACAAAAAGGCTAAACGGGCCATTAGCTATTATACCAAACTGATGCCTATGCTTTATGGTAAAAGTGACCGTTTCGGTTTTTCAGACCTTTGGAAAAAAGCTTATATCTGGTTTGAAGGCTTAAAACGACCTGTTGTAAGGCAAGTTGGTAGACATGACGTACGCATCACCATTCACAAAAGTGTTTCGTTGGCCGCCATGACTTTTATGTACAGCATGCAAGCTGAAGGATATAATACCTGTCCAATGGAAGGGTTTGACTCCAAAATTGTCAAAAATATTTTGGGGCTTCCAACAGCAGCCGAAATCACCATGATTATCGGATGCGGACCAGCAGCTCCTGAAGGTATTTACAGTGAGCGTTTCAGAGTGGCAAACGAAGAAGTCATCTTTGAAATCTGATATCAAATCAATGCTACAAAAAAGCGGTTTGTGTATAGAACTCACAAACCGCTTTTGTATTTACTTATTATGGTGATCATTGTTATGATTAATCATTTTACATTCCAATGCCTTCATTATTGTCTGAACAATCCCACCCGTTGACATTGTGGCCCTGTTAATGACTATATCAAATATATGGTTGGTAAATGGATGATGTTGCCCCATCAGGTATTGCATAAACTTATGCCTTTTGTCATCCATATCTTTTATCAATTTTTCAGCTTCTGTCTTGGATATACCTCTGCTGCTTGCAATCTGTTTCATCCTCCACTCAATGGGTGCCTGAAGCTGTACATGTAATGCATCTGGATAATCCTTGGCAAATATGGCTCCTCCCCTACCAACAATTACCACATTCCCACGCTCTGCATAAGTCGTGATAACTTCTCTCAAAATACGATGCATCTTGATATCCACCACATTATAAGTATGGGAGAAAGAAAAAACCAATGTTCCAAATATGCCTCGTTGGTTGTCAGTATCTACACGGTTCAAAAACTCAGGATCCATTTCAAGCTCCTTGGCTACATCACTTAAGACTTCCTTATTAATCGTTATCCATGGAAAAGGATTTTTTAGTGAGGCCTTTTTCTGAGCCAATTCATCCACCAATATTTGGGCTATATCTTTTGCCTGACAACCAAATTCACGCGAAATCGTCACAAGAGGTCCTTTCTCCAATCCAATTGCAGCAGGTTTTTTAAAACGGTCTGTCAGGTAATCATAAAGTACTTTTTTCATATGTGTTGATATTTTTGAGTCAGCAAGGTTGAGGTAAGCTGTGTAAAACTTCGGGCTGAAGCAACGTGGGGACATAAGTATTACCGATAGGAACATTCACATATATTCACCGACTAAATGACATCTAAGCAGTCAATGATTGTTTCCTTACATATAAATATACAAAGAATATAGCGAAAGGTCGATATCTAATCCACAAGAGAGTAGCGAGTATCCAATTATTAGAAGATCAGATGAATAATTGATCATAATGAAATTAATTCTTTAAAAACTTCAAATGATCTTCAAGTTACCTTATTTTGCGGCCTGTATAAATTTCTTAGCACTTTCCTGTTGTCAGTATTTTCTACTGATGAGGTAGGCTGTGCTGTATTTATTTCAAAGAAAAACATCACATATACCATTCAATAACTTTTAGAGGAATTATGAAGAAACCCTTATTCTTAATCCTGATGCTTTGTGGCATGATGACACAGCTTTATGCACAACCATCTGCCGAAAAAATCACACTGGAAGACATTTGGAAAGACTACAAATTTTATCCGAAATCTGTTCATGGTATCAGATGGATGAAAGACGGTCAGTTCTATTCATCACTTACAGAGAACAACATCGTTAAGTATGATGTAACAAATGGAGAAGCTGTTAGCACTATCCTAAGTGGCAATACACTCCAGCCTGTCATCAAAATTGAAGATTACAGTTTCTCTGCGGATGAGCAAAAGATCCTTTTGATGACGCAGAAGCAGTCTATCTACAGAAGATCATTCAAGGCAGACTACTACGTTTATGACCTTGCAAACAAGTCTCTGAAGAAACTGTCAGAAAACGGTAAGCAGTCTTACGCTACTTTCTCTCCTGACGGCACAAAAGTGGCATTTGCACGTAACAACAACCTTTTCGTAGTTGACTTAGCTTCGATGAGCGAAACTCAGGTAACTACTGATGGTCAGTTCAACCACATTATCAATGGTAGTGCTGACTGGGTTTACGAAGAAGAATTTTCAATGGCTAAAGCTTTCTTCTGGTCACCTGACAGCAAAAAAATTGCCTTCTACACTTTCAATGAAGCGCATGTAAAAGAATACAACATGCAAATGTGGAATGGTGCAGATCCATATCCGCTTGATTACCGCTTCAAGTACCCTAAAGCTGGTGAAGACAATTCTGAAATCAAGATTTCTATTTATGATGTAGCAGGTGCTAAAGTACAGCCAGTGAACATTGGTCAAAACAGAGATATTTATATCCCTCGTGTACAATGGACTCAAGACTCAAACCTGCTCTCTGTTATCAGACTGAACCGCCTGCAAAACAAGTTGGAGATCCTGCATGCCAATGCTACTACAGGAGAAAGCAATGTAGTGCTAACAGAGGAGAGCCAAACATATGTTGATATCGATTATTGTGACGACCTTACTTACCTAGAAAACGGTAAAGAGTTTATCTATACTTCAGAAAAAGATGGCTTCAAGCATATCTATCTTTACAAAATGGATGGCTCATTGGTAAGACAAATCACAAAAGGTAACTGGGAAGTTACAGAATTGGTAGGTATCGATGAGTCTTCTAAAAAGCCTGTTCTTTACTACATCTCTACTGAAGTTTCTCCTCTTGACAAAGATTTCTACTCAGTAAGAGTTGATGGCAAAAACAAGACGAAACTGAGCCACGAGAAAGGTACTACGGGTGTCAATATGAGTAATGACTTCAAGTACTACATTGAAAACTTCAGCAGCTCTGCACATGTCCCTACTGTTGCCCTTTACCAAACTAACGGCAACAAGCTGATCAAAAAGCTTCAGGAAAACGGTGAATACGCCGAGAAAGTAAACAACTATGGTTTTGTAGAGAAAGAGCACTTTACATTCAAGACTAATCAAGATGTAGAGCTGTTCGGTTACATGTTGAAGCCTGCTGATTTTGATGAAAACAAGCAGTATCCTGTACTGATGTTCCAATACAGTGGACCTGGCTCAAACCAAGTAGCGAACAGCTGGGGTGGTGGCAACTATGCATGGCACCAAATGCTGACACAGGAAGGCTACATTGTAGTTGTTGTAGATGGTAGAGGTACTGGTAACAGAGGTCGCAAGTTCAAGCACCAAACATATGCGCAACTAGGTAAACTGGAGTCAATTGACCAAATTGAGACAGCTAAATACCTGAAGACGCTGAATTACGTAGATGGTGGCAGAATCGGTATCTGGGGATGGAGCTTTGGTGGCTACATGTCTTCACTGTGTATGTTTACAGGTGGTGATGCCTTCAAAATGGCTATTGCTGTAGCACCAGTGACAACATGGAGATTCTATGATTCTATCTACACTGAGCGTTACCTAAAGCGTCCTCAGGACAACCCTGCAGGTTACGATGACAACTCTCCTATCTCTCACGTAGAAGGACTGAATGGTAAATTCCTATTGATCCACGGTACAGGGGACGATAACGTACACGTTCAAAATGCTATTGAACTGCAAGATGCCCTAATCAAAGCGGGTAAGCAGTTTGATGTATTCTACTACCCTAACCGTAATCACGGAATCTATGGTGGTAACACACGTCTGCACCTGTTTACTATGATGACAGACTATATCAAAGCAAACCTGTAAATCGTCAGGATTGCCCATTGGACTGTATTAGTCCTATACATTAAAAGCACTTTGGAAACTGTATATAGTATCCAAAGTGCTTTTCTCATTTATCAAATAAGTAGCTGTTTTTCAGCACTAAATACTCTCATTTTAACATTTTCTTATTAATCTCGCCCGATTTCCATTCAAGTTTTTAAAACACTCTAAAATGCGTTAAATAATATAAAATTGGGCACCTTTAGTGTACCTTCTAATAAGCTATTCTCGTATTTTAGAACTGTAATCACAAAGAAATTTGTACAATCATCATCAATTCATATAAAGATTTCAAGAATAAGGATTGATATACTAACAACCCTTATACGCTTCTAGGTTAAATTAATAAAACAAACATTTAAAGGATATGAGTAACACTAAACTTATTCTAACCGCTTTGCTAGCTGCTGTGATGGGAGGATTGGTCTCCGTTTCAGCTTTTAAAATGCTGGCTCCTGATCAGGCTGTAGTATCTGAATCAAATGTGGCATACCCCACCAACTACACTAAACCTGTTGAGGTACCTAAAAACTTTATCGTTCCAGAGGGACTTAATTTCATTACTGCTGCTGAAAGGGTTACCCCTGCTGTAGTACATATCAAGACTATCTCACGAGCAGGTTCTACACAACGCTACCCTGATTTCTTTAGAGACTTCTTCGGCGAGCCATACGGTGGTGGTGGAGCTCCAAATGGTAAAAGTATGGCATCTGGCTCAGGTGTAGTTATTTCTCCTGATGGATATATTGCCACTAATAACCACGTAGTGGAAAATTCAGAAAGTATTGAGGTTGTATTGGAAGATAAGCGTTCCTATGAAGCCGAACTGATTGGAACAGATCCTACTACAGACCTTGCACTGTTGAAAATCAAAGAGAAGAACCTGTCATATATCCCATTTGGTCACTCTGACAATGTGAAAGTCGGACAATGGGTATTGGCTGTTGGTAATCCTTTTGACTTGACATCAACAGTAACGGCTGGTATTGTCAGTGCTAAAGCCAGAAACATCAACATTCTTAGAAGAAAGTCAAACTTGGCTATTGAATCCTTCATTCAAACAGATGCGGCTGTAAATCCAGGAAACAGTGGTGGTGCACTGGTTGACCTTCAAGGAAACTTGGTTGGGATCAATACAGCAATCGCTTCCAATACAGGCTCATTTGCAGGTTACTCTTTTGCTGTACCGGCTGACTTGGTTAAAAAGGTAACGGATGACCTAAAAGAATACGGTACAGTACAGAGGGCTGTTATTGGTGTACAAATCACAGACATTGATTCTGATTTACAAGAAAAAGAAGGACTGGATGCGATTGAAGGTGTATACGTTGCGGGTATAGCCCCTAATGGTGGTGCTGACGATGCAGGTATTGAAAAAGGTGACGTGATTTTGGGTGTATCAGACACTCCTGTCAACTCAGTATCAGAGCTTCAGGAGATGATTGCCAGAAAACGTCCAGGTGAAGAAGTTACAGTAAAAATTAAAAGAGGTAACAGTATCAAAGACTACAATATAACACTAAAAAACACCAACAATACAACAGCTATTGTCAAAGCCCCTAGGACTATGAACGAAGCTGTTAAGGCTCTAAACGCCGAGGTAAGAAGCCTAACAGACGAAGAAAAGTCTCAATTTGGAGTAAGTAGAGGTGTAATTGTAACCAAAATCGGTTCAGGCAAGTTGGGTGATAGTGGTATGCAGCCAGGCTTTGTCATTACACATGTAGATAAATCTCCTATAGCTTCACCTGAAGATTTGGGTGCTGCTCTAAAAGGCAAAAAAGGTGGTGTATTGATCGAAGGCTTATACCCTGCTGATGGTGAAAAAGGCTTTTATGGTATTGGTTTTTAAATATTGAATTTCGAGCATATTCATTTTCATAATTCATTTAGAGAGGTCAGCTGTTTTAGCTGGCCTTTTCTTTTTGTCCACCTGCCCATTTAGATTGTTATATAAGTAGATATTTATTAAAGATTATTAACTCATTACCAAATTGAAAGTCACCTACTTATCAATTCTTTTTAGTTAATTATAAGTGAAGTACATATTGTTATTGAAAAATAGCCTATGAAAAAACTTTGACTACCCTACTAATTAGTTTGCTTTAAGTAAAAAAGAGGTATCCTTTGGACACCTCTTTTCTTTTGTTTGATATACCATATTTTTTCTCAGCTCAAGATCTTCACTTTTGAACGCTTTTTCCCTGGCTTTCCTAAAGAAGAATTGAATCCAAAAATGGCTCCGCAAATACCTCCAAGGATATGAGCAAACTGCGAAATATTGTCATCCCTAAAAATGCTGATGATTTCTTGTCCTAAGAAGAGCATCAACACCAAAACAAAAGTCATCGGAATTCTACCCTTCTGTACATTTACGACTGAGCTTAGCAGTATAAACATGAATACAATACCACTTGCACCAAGCAACCCATCATCAAATACGATTACATTCAGTAAGCCTGTAATCAATGCTGTCAACAGCATCATCATAAGCAATGGCTTTGAACCGTACTTTTCTTCCAGTATAGGTCCCAACAACAGAATATAACTCATATTCGCTACCAGATGCTCCCAGTTACCATGTCCAATCGTGTGAGACACTAGCCTGAAATAATCAATAATGTTGGTTGGGTCCATTGTTCCACCTATGAAAAAATAGGGTGTCAGGTCAATGAACAAAAAGCTCTTCATTGCCATCACTGCTGTACACAATAGTGTAAATGTAAGTACCACAGGGGCATTATACTGTAATCTCATAATTGCTAATTAGTCGTTTATTTATTGAATGACACTTTATAAGTTTATTAGATTTTAAACAATCAAATAAGTCAGTCACTTCATCACTTACCCTCCACAACCAATCAACCTGTTGAAGCTACCACTGTCCAATGGACTATACCCTTCAGCATCGACATCACTGTCTGAAGACGGATGCTCATTTCCTTTTGCTGGAAACGGATGATGAATCGCTCCACCACAATTGTCTATTCTTGCCCCAGTAACCGAGCTGAGACAATTGGCTTCTGATTCCAACCTAAGAACACCAAGGAAAGCAAAAATCAAAGCCTCCTTGAAGGATACAGTTTGCTCATCAGGTACTACAACTTCAATACCATTTGCATGTGCCCTGATGCGTTCCATCAGAAAAGTATTAAATGCTCCCCCGCCGGTACACAACATTTTCGCCCCCCCTCTCTTTTCAGCTATTGGGTTCATATGTTGTCCAATCTGATAAGCAGTATGTTCTATTGAAGTTGCCAAGATGTCTTCCACTGCAGGCAAATGATGCAATTTGACGATCATCTGTTCAAAGACCCACTCCTTACCAAGTGATTTAGGTCCTTCTTGACTGAAGAATGGCAACTTATTAAAAGCTTCGAACAGCTCCTGATTGACTTTACCACTACGTGCCACTTCTCCATTCTCATCATACTCCTTGTCAAGCCTTTCACGCATAAAGTGATTCAGAGGCATATTGGCAGGACAAATATCAAAGGCTGCCATTTTTCCTTCTTCTTCATAGGATACATTTGCAATTCCGCCTAGGTTCAGACAAAAGTCAAATTCCTCAAACAATAACCTGTCTCCTGCTGGAACTAATGGTGCACCCTGCCCTCCAAGCGCTACATCAGCAGCTCTAAAATCATTGATCACGGGAAGTCCACAAGCAGCTGCAATAGCAGCGCCACTTCCTATCTGTGCAGTCAGTCCAATATCAGGCTGATGGAAAATCGTATGTCCATGACTGCTCACAAAATCAACCGTCAGGTGATGTCTTGCTATAAACTCTTTTATCTGATTGCCGATATAGCGACCCAAATTCATATCCAGAAGCGCATAAGCCAGTGCTGATTGCGCTTCCACCGATTCAAGGTTTTTTCGCCAACGGATATCATATTCTATTGTCTCAGTAAAAGGCATCTTGTAATGCCATTTACCATTCTCAAATCTGAATTCACAATACGCCAAATCCAAGCCATCCAGACTTGTTCCCGACATCAATCCTATTACTTTATATAATTTGTTTTCCATATTCATCAAAAAATTTCTGCCTGACAGCAAATGTGTCGATTCTCTAAAATTTCATATCTTCCCTTCCGAATTGGATTATACGTAGTAATTTAGAAAAAATTTACAGCATCAACCTAACAATTTACCCCATTGAACTTCGATACATTAAAACACCTTGTATTTCTGGATATTGAAACCGTACGAGGTAAAGCCTCATTCAATGAATTGAGTGAACGAATGCAACAGCTTTGGCAAAAGAAAGCGCTACAGCTAAACAATGAAGTAAATGCTGAAGAACTCTATTATGACAAAGCGGGTATTTATGCAGAGTTTGGCAAGATCGTTTGTATCAGTATAGGGGTCTTTTATTTGAAAGGTGAGCAGCTTGCCTTAAGGGTCAAGGCAATTACTAATGATGATGAAAAAGCATTGTTGGAGACGTTCAAATCATTGGTGACTGATAAATTTGATGAAAGAAAACTCAAGTACGTAGCCCACAACGGAAAGGAATTTGACTTTCCTTACATCTGCCGACGTATGCTAATCAATGGGGTACAGATTCCTTCCAGCTTACAACTCTCAGGTAAGAAGCCTTGGGAAATACAGCACATTGATACAATGGAGTTATGGAAATTTGGCGACTTTAAAAGTTTCACATCCCTTGATTTACTTTCAGCAGCATTTGACATTCCTACACCAAAAGATGATATAGATGGAAGTCAGGTGAGTAGTGTTTATTATGAAGAGGACAACCTTGTCAGAATTGGACACTATTGCAATAAAGATGTTGCCACTACGGCAAGGGTATACCTAAAAATGAATGGCTTGGATGATTTGCAGGAAGACTTCATCTCTTATGTAAGTTAGAAGATAGACTAGACTGCCCAAACAATATACTTATGAACTGGATAGACAAACTCAAGGATAGATGGCAAGTAAAATCAGGTTGGCAAGTTGGAATCATCCTGCTCACCTTTGCCTTGACAGGCACCAGCTTTTTATATGTCAAAGCTCCTATCTACAGTATTTTTGGCATCGACCAAAGCAGCTCCGTATTCATAAGAATAATTGCCTTTGTATTTATTGGTTTGCCTGTTTATCAGGTACTTTTATTGATTTGGGGAGCTTTACTAGGACAATTTCGTTTTTTCTGGAACTTTGAAAAACGTATGATGTTACGAATGATAGGCAAGAAGCCTTCTTAAAGCTTTTGCCTACCGATATTGCATACTAAAATATCGGTTCCGTTCAACCAAAACATCATCGTGTATGCGGCTTTTGGCATTTATACTTTCTGTACTGCTCCTGCTTTCTTCTCCTTTATTAGCCGTCACAAAAAGAGCTTTGTTGATAGGCATAAACGAGTATGAACCTCGTAAGGGTGAGGAAATTGCCGAAAATGGACGGGTTTGGATAAACCTGGATGGAACAGTAAACGATGCCATGGGCATTAAGGACGCCATTCAAAGCCGATATGGGTTTGAAGCGGAAAATATCCGAATGTTAATCAGTAAAGATGAGACTACCCGAGCATCTATCCTGTCTCACTTCGATCAATTATTGCAACAGTCAGAAAAAGGAGACATTGTCTTTATCTACTATGCAGGACATGGATCCCAAATAAGAAACTCCCTTTCTCCTGAACCAGATAAGAGGGACGAAACCATTGTTCCATCTGACGCTTACAATGGTTCTCCCGATATTCGCGACAAAGAACTCAACCAAATATTTAATCAGTTTATCAAAAAAGGTGTCAAGCTCACTGTAATTTTTGATAGTTGTAATAGTGGTTCCGGTACTCGTTCTGACCTCAACCTCAGTTCTCCTAAAGTCAGAATGGTTTCGCCTTTGCTTGATATTGATCTAAGAGATCCATACTCTGAGGTAGACATTCACGACTTGGCAGGTGAAGGAGCACTGTTTATTTCCTCAGCTCAAGATTATCAATTAGCCAAAGAATATACAGATTCCAAAGGCAACAAACATGGTGCTTTTACTTTCTGCCTACTGAGAGCTCTCCGAAACTCCTCTCCTGAAGAATCTGCCTTTAATATATTCAAGAAGGCTAAGTCCATCATGCTTTATAATGATGTTCCAAAGCAAAACCCTACCATTGAAGGAAACGAGCAACGTAAGAGCAATCCTATTTTTGGAGAGGTGAACAGACCTGCCATGAGGAACTTGGAAGTGATTGTCTTTAAGAAAGATGGTAAGGATGATATTTACTTGGATGGTGGTTATGCGAACGGCATCAGAGTTGGGGCAGAGCTTGTCATGCTAAACAAAGATGGTAGCAGAGGTGAAGTTAGAATTAAAGTTACCAAAATGCCCTCCGTTAACCGAAGTATAGCCAAGGTGATTCAAGGGTCAGATGGAGATATCAAGATTGGTAACTTCTTCAGACTGGATGGTTGGTCGGAAGAAAACTCCCCCAATTTACAATTGTGGTACCCTACAAGAGATTTTTCCAAAGACGAGTTACTATCTCTATACCAAAGGGTCAAAAGGGCTTGTAAGGACATTGATGTTGAATTTGTTCAAGACCCTAAAGCAGAAACCACTACACACGTATTGGTCTATACAAATGACTCATGGAAGCTAAGGGGCTTCTGTGGTAAAATCATTGAACTGCCCGATAATTTCACAGAGTCAGAATTCAAGAACCAGTGGAAACTGCTATCTGAACAGGAAAAGGAATGCGCTGATGAGAAGCCGGGGCTATTTATTTTCCTACCTCCTGAAAGTGACCTTAAGCAACTGCTGACCCGCTCTCTAACAATGGAAGCAAGTACTATAGAGCTGTTATCGTCTCCAAAAGGAGCAAATTACTTACTGGCAGGAAAAGCTGATGACAACGGGAAACTCTACTACTCGTGGGTACAGACCGAATCATCTCCTGACTCTCCATTCCCTCCTCGAACCAGCTGGGTGCAACAACTTGGTGATACTGACATCACTTTTGCGAACCTATATGCTGAAGCTGAGCGCCTGAGCCGCATCAGTGCTTGGCTTACATTGGAGTCTCCTCCAAATGTTGCAAGCTTCCCATACAAGCTTGCATTGAAAAATGCTGATACTGGTGAGATTGTAGAAGATGGCGGTGCAGTACAGGATGGAGATATTTATGGTTTTGTTCTGCAAAAGGATCGTATTCTTTTCCATGAATGGAACAGGCGACACCGCTTTTTATATGTATTCGGAATTGACAATGATGGGAATATGAAATTATTCTATCCAAGGTATACCAGTATTGAAAACAACACCAAAACACTGGTTTACCAAAACAGGTCATTTCTAGATGAGATACAGCTTGGTCCTGTTAAAACGTTTCAGGTTTCTCCTCCTTTTGGTATCGACACCTATATTCTCTTGAGTAGTGCAGAACCGATCGATGATCCTCAAATATTGGAAGATTACAGACAGATGCGTACTGTTTCAACAGACAATCCCCTTCTCAAACTATTTAAAAACAATTTGATAGGCACACGAGGCGCTTCTGATGAGGTTACCACTCCAACCAATTGGCAATTGGAAAGAATTCAAATTGTCAGTGAACCTAGTCATTAAGTCGTCATAATATTAAACAAGTGAAATGATTCAATTTCCAGATTCACTCTTTTCTTCTACAGGTTGAGGCTTTTCATCCTGTATTTTCTGTGTACTATCAGATTCACTTTTATTGTCGTCCTTAAGTTCAAAGATAAACTCACCACCTTCATCCCCTACATTCTTTAGGGGAGCTCCTCTCGGAATCTGTCCATTGAGGCGCCCGACATCCTTTTTCACAAACTGTATCAAGTCTGATATGGCTACCTTATTCTCTTCATTATTTTTAAAGAATTTGAGCATTGCCTGATTGAATGGACTGTGTGCCCCCATGATTCCATCAGACACTGGTTCCAACATACCTGATGTAAATCCCCATCTTGAACGGTATTTTGAGATAGCGTCTTCAAAACTTCCGCCCCTATATGAATCTTCGAAAATGGTTCCTGCAAAACAGGCATCAGCAATAATGAAAATGTGCTTTGCCTTCATTTCCTTGACAATCTTCAACAAGAAACTATTTGAGATATAAGTATCCCATTGATACTGGTTACTGGTTGACTTTTTACCATCATAAGGAATCCAAAAACCTTCCCTCAATATCTGGTTATAAATACCATGTCCTGAATAATAGATGATCAGGTTATCATTCCATTGCAGTTTGTCCACCAACCCGGTAAGCGTTTCTATAATAGACTCTTTTGTGGCTTGCTGGTTATAAAGCCTTATCACATTCTCCTTGTCAAACTGGTATTTCTTTACCAGCAACTTAGAGAATGCCTGTACATCATAAACGGCATTAAACAATTCCGGAAAACGGTTTCCTTCCGCATATTTATCTATCCCTATCGTCAATAAATAATTGACACCTTCCTCATCCTTGACAATCAATTCATCATTCTCCCTCCTTGTAATGACCAGTTCTCGCTCTGCAATATTTCCATTGATATCAGACGCCTTTATCCTCACCCTGTTTTCTCCTATTGCAATATTGAGTAACACCTCAAACACATTTCCTTCATTCAACCTCATCTTAATCCCGTTGATATACACTGCTTGTACACCATACTCATCCACTACTGCACCTTTAATCAAAATCTGGTCATCTGCTATCAGCAACCTTCCCCCCGAACTACCGGAGAAATAATGGTAATCATAGGAGGGTTCACATCGGTCGTATCTCGATAATGAATCGGAGGAGAAATATCAAGGTTGGAAACCTCCCATAGGTACATATCTTCACTCATAAAAGGTGTTGTGGCTAGATATTTCCCTTTGGGATCAAAATGTATTGAGGTAATCGAGCCTCCATTTTTAATCACATTCCTACTTTTAAAAACCTTGTTTTCAACATCCCAAATAATAAAGCTTTCATCCTGACTGCATGATGCCAGAAAACGTCCATCAGGGCTGAACGACAAGTCATACACCCATCCAGTATGGTGTCCTCCTTCCATACTTTGCCACTCAAGGTTTCCAATATTGAATTTGACAAGCAGTACAGTACCATCATCGGACCCTGTTGCCAAAAGCTTTCCATCAGGACTGAATCCCAAAGCCCTCACCCAGTCTGTATGATTGGGTATTATGGTCAGTAAATCTCCCTCTGGTAGTTTTCTTACTACAATCTTTCTATCTGCACCTGCGCTAACCAAGTATTTACTGTCAGGACTAATGGCCACTTCCAGCACTTTCTGGTCATGATCCTTGAATACCTTCAGTTGTTTCCCTGTCTTAATATCCCATAACCTCACCGTTTTGTCTTTTCCTCCACTAGCCATTATCTCCCCTTTCCACAATACAAAAATTGCCGTCACATCATTGGTATGCCCTTTAAATTCAAGAACCTTACTCAAGGTTTCAAGGTCCCTCATTACAATATTATGAGACTCTGTCGGAGCGAATTCCGGCCGTTTATTAAAAAATCTTTTTAATGGGTTTGTTTCTCCTGTATAGAGAATATACTTGCTGTCAGGGGTATAAGAGAAGCTATTAACCTTACTGAATTCAGTATTGATCTCTAAGTACTTACCTCTACTACCTGAAAGCCATAGTGTTATCTGATCTTTTCTGGATACACCTACATATTCACCGTCAGGAGTAAACAACACCTTTCGACACTCAACCCCCATAGGTAATACTACTTGTACCCCTTGGGCTGCCGTTTCAGAAGCTAAAGACAGACAAATTAATAGTGGAAATATCAAATGGAAGAAAAGCTTATTCATAAGCAATGCAGTATAAATGAAGTGCTAATCCTAATTTACATAATTTATTGTTGCACTTCTCCCTTTCAGCAGATTCAGCAACTCCTTTTATCATTATAACTTCAACTACACATATATACACTAAGTATTTAACATTAATTACAACATCTTCCTCCTTCACTATATCGTATAATATTTTCAAGACACTGTACAAATCAACTCACTGACTACCAAACCAGTAATATGAAAAAACTAATTGTATTCGTAAGCTGTTTATTCACCCTTACGTGCTTCAGTCAGCTATACGCACAAGAGTTGAATGAAGGCAAAACACAAGACGAAAAGCAGCTGACGAAGCAGGAAAAAAAGGAACTGAAAAAGCAGCAAAAGCTCGAACGAAAAAAACAGAAGAGTGATGAGAGCACTGAGTTGCACAACAATGCTGTAAATGCGATAAAGAGTAAACAGTTTATATTGGAAACACATACCCTTTACAACAAAAGAGGGTATCCTGTAAATGTCAGCCCCAATACCAACTTTGTGGGTATGAATGGTGAAAATGTAGTGATTCAGCTCGCTTTTCCTGGTGGTGTTATTGGTCCAAATGGTATAGGAGGTATTACAGTAACCGGAAAAGCTTCAGCTGTTGAGATACGAGAGTCAAAAAAAGGAGCCTTGACAATGAGTATGAATGTTATAGGACCGATGGTGAACTCTCAAATAGTCATCACATTAAATGCAGGCAGTAATCTTGCTCAGGCACATGTGGCACAACAAACAAAAAGTGGTCGTTTGCGCTTTAGCGGATATTTGGTTCCCATGGAAGAGTCTGATGTCTATGAAAGTCCTAGACAATATTGATAAAAAAAGCCCTGCATGACGACAGGGCTTTTTCTATTTATTCATTATTCAGCTTCAAAGTTTTCACCACTTTCCAACCAAAGCTTATTGTAATCATAGCTCTCATGGTTTGGGTAAATAGCATAGAACTTGTCTGTGACCATTTTGAAGAGCTTTTCACGCAACTCCTCTATGTTCTGCTTTTTGGCTGCCGAAATAAACACACAATTTGTTCCTTTGGCAAAGTAACTTTGCTTCCACTCTTCTATCGTTGACGGTGGATGCTCCTCAAATGGAGGATACTCTTTATCCTCGAAAGTATCGATTTTATTGAACACCAATAAGGTTGGCTTGTCTCCAGCACCAATCTCATTCAAGGTTTCATTCACTACCTGAATATGCTCCTCAAAAGATTCATGTGAAATATCCACCACATGAAGCAGGATGTCCGCATCCACAATATCATCCAAGGTAGACTTAAAACCTTCAATCAGCATGTGAGGTAGCTTACGGATAAAACCTACCGTATCTGTCAACAAGAAAGGTACATTGTTCAGCACCATCTTTCTCACTGTAGAGTCTACCGTTGCGAATAGCTTGTTCTCAGCAAATACATCCGCTTTACCAATGCTATTCATGATTGTAGACTTACCCACGTTGGTATAACCAACCAATGCTACACGCACCTGACGGTCTCGGGACTTTCTCCTCAGTGTACTCTGCTTATCAATCTTTGAAAGCTTCTGCTTCAACAAGGCAATCTTGTCTCGGATAATACGCTTATCTGTTTCAAGTTCTGTCTCACCAGGACCTTTCATACCAATACCACCACGCTGTCTGGAGTGGTGAGACCAAAGGTTGGTCAGTCTTGGCAACATGTATTGATATTGAGCAAGCTCTACCTGCAATTTAGATTGTGCCGTTTGCGCACGCTTAGAAAAAATCTGTAAAATCAGTAAGCTTCGGTCAATGACCATCACATCCTGAAGTTCACGGTCAAGGTTTCTGGAATGTGCCATTGTCAGGTCATCATCAAAAATGATCATATCCACATCATAGTGCTTGACATAGGCTACAATCTCCTCCAACTTTCCTTTTCCGACAAAAGTTTTAGGGTCAGGCATGTCCAGTCGCTGAACAAAAGTTTTCAGTGTCTTGATTCCCAGCGTTTCTGCCAAAAACGCTAACTCATCCAGATACTCTTCAGCCTTTTGGGTAGTTTGTGCTTTTGGAGACACAGCTACCAATACAGCGGTAGGTTCTTTGGTCTCACTTGTATATTGAAATTCTTTCTTCAAAGTATAAAATATGCTTAGTTAAAATATATGCTATATGTCTTATCAAAAGATAATCTGGCTCAAAAACAGTATTATTTCTTATATCATATAACTGATCTGAAAAAGGTTTTGGCTATGAAAAGTGTTAATGTTTCCTAGAGGTGTGCAAAAGTAAGCATTTATCATGATGATTTCTACTGATCAATCACTGCTAAATCAAGACCTATCACGTTAGAGCACATAACATAAGCTTCTCTCAAATGTCTGACGGCAATCTGTAAACTATTGTCTTATTATTTATCTTAGCGCTCGGAAAAAGCAAACTTGAATATGAAGCACATCGACAATATTATATTTGACCTTGGCGGAGTCATCCTAAACATTCGCTACCAGAACTCAATCGAAGCCTTAAGCAAACTAAGTGGAAAGGATGTCCAGACGCTTTATACCCAGCATCATCAAACCTCTTTGTTCGATGATTATGAGACTGGAAAAACTACTTCAGCACAATTCCGTCAGGGGCTACGTGAGCTACTAGAGACAGACCTGTCTGACAACCAAATTGATCAAGCATGGAATGCGATGCTACTTGACCTTCCTGCCGAGCGTATTCACCTGATTGAACAAATCAGAAAAGATAAACGTGTTTTCCTGCTCAGCAATACAAACGAAATACATAAAACAGAATTCTGTAAAACGTTTGATACTGTTATGGGAGCTGAATACGGAGGAATTGACAACGTATTTGAAAAAGCTTACTATTCACATGAAATGGGCGATAGAAAACCCCACCCAAGTATTTTCCAGACAGTTATAGAAGAGCAGAAACTTGATCCTGCCAAGACACTGTTTATTGATGATACAGTCCAACATATTGAAGGTGCTCAAAAAACAGGATTACAAACAATCCATTTGAATAATGGCACTACAATATTGGACATATTTAAAGAGTACTATCAATAATACAAAATACATACAGGAAAGTGTTTCAGTAGGCTTTCCTGTATTTGTTGTTGCTAAAACTAAACAGGGAGAATCAAGGTGAGACTAAACAAGCCTATCATACGATATTATTTGCTTGAAGGGAAACGTATGTTCAGCCAGCAAATATCCAAAATTCTGTATTGGAGTTTTGGCATTTGCCTACTTCTGGCCGTGGGATGGGGTATCAACCTGAACTACTTCAAGCCCTCTAGTATCGCATTATTTTTTGAAAGAATGTTCTTTGAATATGCCATCGAACACCCTGAATTGCTGACTGATACACAGGCACTCAATTTTCATACGCAGTTCCTAAAGGACAACATGCAGAGTGACCACCACTGGTACTTGAATGACCTTTCAGAAATGCAATTGAAAGCAGACTCACAAATGATCCAAAACCAATTGGAAATGCTCAACGGATACCGTTCATTTCTGATGGATGAGGAAGAGAAAAGATCTTCGAACACATTTCGATATATCACAGAGGATCGCCTCACTTCCGACCTGATCTATTCCAATTTGAAATACCCAATTGACCATATAAATGGTATTCATATACGACTGCCTCTGTTTATGGTTAATTCCCATAAAATTGGGGACTTGTCAGATGCAAAAGGGTACATCGAAAGGCTATACCAAGTACAGGATAAAATTTCAGCTCTCATTTCAGGCAAAGCTTTGAATCCCTCTCCTGAAATACAGCAAGTCAGTACCGCAGGAATTATTCACAGGCGGGAAAATGAATCTTTGGAAGAAGCACTTGACCTATTCCATTACAAGGACGGCTTGTCCATTCCTCCTCGCTTAGTGCTTGAAACTGTCGAAAAACAGATTGATGCATTACTGTCTACAGTTCCAACACGCAATGTTTTTTACGTTGACTTCAGCAGAAAACTCAAGCAAATTGAAAAATCGCTGGATGAAGACACCAAAAGTGAACTCTACTACCAGTTAGGAAGGGCTGTAAAAGAAAGTGTAATTCCTTCTTTTCACTCGCTAAAGCAGTGTGTCCAAAGAATGAAGGATATTGCTCCTGATGAGGTTACAATTGCACAATTCTCTCTTGGTGACATGTACTATCAGCACCTCCTGACCCGATACTTAGGTACAGATCAACAAACAGTTGACCTTGTACTTACTCCTGATAGTCTTATGAGGCTGGCTGAAAAAGAGATTGAAATCCGCCAAAGCAGCTTGATTCCACTCTTGCAAGATGTACTTGAACTTCATGATGAAGCTGAGTTTGCTGTTTTATGGGAAAAATACCAAGATGATGTCCAACAGCATAAGGAGGCGCTACTCCCTTCTACAATGCTAAACTTGGCATTGGATACCATCTCGCCAATCTATAAATTTACACAGGAGCTTACAGGGGAAGCTAACTTTCCACTCCCAGAAGTCCGGAAGTCAATCAGTGTGTTACGCAATACGATGACATTTGCAAAATACTACCCTGGAGGCTTTTTTCACTCAAGAGCAGGTACGCTTTACCTTCCCGACTCCATTCCTGAAGAAACTACTGTAAAGGCAACTTCAAAACTTTGGGACCTGATGTACCTACTGCCAGGAACCCACTTACAAAAAAGCATTCAAAGACAGCAAAAGCAACTGCCTCATTTCCGTAAAGTAACCAACTTTCTGTACTTTACTGAAGGGTGGCGATACTATACACTTGAAAAAGCTTTGCAGTATAACGGGCTTCAGAATGACAAGGCGCTCATGATTGCCATTCAGTATGAATTTCTCCGTAAAGCAGCCCAAATGGCTTGTGATCTAGGGATTCATTATATGCTTTGGAACTATGAAGAGGCCATGACCTATTTTAAAGAAAAGACATATGCATACGACCGAACGGCACATTACTCTATATTGGAGTGCATAGCACTTCCAGGGGCCTCCACAGCCTATTTACCTGGTAAACTTATACTGTCAAGGCTGGAAGAAGATACTCGAATGCTTATGGGGTCAAACTACAATCAACAGACATTTCACTTGTACCTTTTAAAGTTGGGAGAGCTACCAATGGTAGAATTACAAAGAGCCTCCCAACAATATATAACCGCTCTTGCCACTGAGCAATAGCACACTAACTTAAATTTTTTCACTAAGGCAAAATTATTCACACAAAACATTATGTTAATCTCTTTTGATTGTATCATAATATATTATATGGTATTTTTGCCGCATATTTTATAAACTTACAGAGGATGAGCTTGAATATTAGAGAAGAAAACGGTTTTAAGTACATTGATGAGGGCGAAGGGGAAGTGCTTTTACTCCTGCACGGACTTTTCGGAGCTTTGAGCAACTGGTCGGGCGTACTTGACCATTTTTCAAAGAAATACAGGGTAATCATCCCTATGCTACCTATCTATGAGATTCCATTAAAACAGGCTGGACTAGAAGGTTTGACCTCTCATGTAGAAGAGTTTGTAGCTCTCAAAGGGCTTGAAAATATGACTTTGCTAGGTAACTCACTTGGTGGACATGTTGGGTTAATCTATACCTTAAGAAATCAAGACAAGGTTAAAAGACTTATCTTGACAGGAAGCTCTGGACTATATGAAAACAGCATGGGTGCTTCTTATCCTAAAAGAGGTAGCTACGAATTCATCAAGGAAAAAGTAGCCTATACTTTCTATGACCCTGAAGTTGCCAGCAAGGAGCTCGTAGATGAGGTGTTTGAGATCACAAACTCCAATGCCAAATGTCTACGTATCGTGTATATTGCCAGGTCTGCTCAACGCCACAATATGCGTGATGAAATCAAGGCAATTACAGTACCTACATTGCTAATCTGGGGATTGAATGATACAATTACACCTCCTCAAGTAGCACATGAGTTCAATAGCCTGATTCCTAACAGTGAACTAAAGTTTATCGATAAATGTTGTCATGCGCCAATGATGGAGCAACCTGAAGCATTTAACCATATTTTGGATTCCTTCTTGGAGCAAAACAGAATTTAAGTTATCTTTTATCGTAGATAAAAATTAAACATTACATAAGTACCGAAGAATGAGAATTAACTAAACAATCATCCTTTCTTCGGTACTTTTTGTATTTTGTACGGTATGCATCAGATAACAGAAGGAACCTCTATGATTGCACAAGAATATATTAACCAACTCGTCCCATCTGTCCAAAAAGGCGACCCCACCGATAAAATCTTTGATTGGATGGATGAATTCGGCGTCCAACAGCTCCCCGTAGTAGAAAATGGAAAATACTATGGTATCATCTCCGAAAGTGATCTTTTTGACCTAGACCTTACGCATGGTGTTAATTCCTTGGAGTATGCACTCATCAAACATCAGGAAGTCTATGTGACACAGTATATGCACTTATATGAAGTTCTTTATGCTGTTGAAGAACACGACACTGATATTCTTCCTGTCCTTGATGATCAAAAGCACTATATCGGAAGTATTATCATTAAAGACTTGGTAAAGGCTGTTGCCAGTATGTTTGCCAGTCAAATGCCCGGTGGTATTGTTGTCCTTCAAGTAGATGCCATTCAGTATTCTTTGGCTGAGATCAGTAGGCTTGTAGAATCCAATAACACACGCATTCTCAGCACATATATCCAACATATTCCAGATGATCCTCAAAAAATGTTAGTCACTTTGAAAGTGAATACCAAGGACTTATCCTACATAATCGCCACTTTCGAACGATTTAACTACCAAATAATCAGTCAGTTCAGTGATGAAGACGTTAGAAACAACCGTTCAGAACGTATTCAGATGTTATTGAAATACTTGGAATTGTAAGCCTAAATTGAAGGACAGTTCGACAATATTCCATAATATTGTCACTATCTAACAAACAGGTAATACATTCAAATGACTAGAATTGCAATTCATAGCAGAAAGCTTGATCCAGAAAAAGTACCATTCTTATTTAAGATAATTGACAATCTTTCTAAAAGATCAAATGTCGATTTACTGCTTTCAGCAGAATTAAGTGATTTTATCTCAACTTTAAATAATACTAAACTACCTGTTTTCAACGTTTTTAAAGATCATAAGGATCTAGAAAAAGTACACTATATGATTAGCTTTGGTGGTGATGGAACATTACTCCAAGCTTTAACATATATTAAAGATCTACCGATTCCTGTACTTGGTGTGAATGCAGGGCGTCTTGGTTTTTTAGCAACTACGCCAAAAGAGAATGTAGAAGCCGCAATTGATGCAATGCTAAACGGCAACTACACCATTGATGAGCGCATTATGTTAAAACTTGAGTCCAATCAGGATATTTTTAATGGCCTGAATTTTGGACTAAATGAATTTACAATAACGAAAAGAGATACCTCATCAATGATTCAAGTACACACTTACTTGGATGGTGAATATTTGAATACTTATTGGGCTGATGGACTAATTGTGTCTACACCTACAGGATCTACTGGGTATTCTTTGAGTGTAGGCGGACCTGTGGTCATTCCAGACTCTAATAATTTTATTATTTCACCTGTCTGCCCTCACAATCTAAATGTCAGACCTTTAGTGGTTTCTGACAACAGTGTCATCTCATTTGAGATAGAAGGCAGGAGTAAGAACTTTTTGGTATCATTAGATACGCGCTCTAGAGCTGTAGATGCCAGTATCAAATTAGCTGTAAGAAAAAATGATTACCCAGCAAGGCTAATCAAATTCAGCGGAGATAATTTTTTAAATACTTTGAGAATAAAACTTAATTGGGGGATTGATGCCCGAAATTGAAAAAAAAACTTAATATATACTGTTTTTCATATTCAAATCTTCAAAAAGGTACTCCAAAACTTGCACTGAATACAAATGCATTGCAAATGGACTGAAGATTTTACTATTTTTATTTCTGATTAATAAACTACACTATTCCAAATTTCTTTAATTCTTTAATAAGCCAAGAAAATTAAGACCAAATTTATAGCCTTAAGGCTTAAATACACTATTTATGAGAAAGCTGCGTATTCTTCTTCTCTTATTGGTAGGGCTCTCTATGGCCTATACTTCATATGGCCAGAGGTATAAATTTACCCGTAAAAAACGATACTGGAGTGTTGGTGGAACGATGAATGTTTCCCATTATTTAGGTGATGTTACTCCAAAATCTAACACAGGTAGCTTTGACTGGGATAAAACACGTCCAAGCTTTGGAGGTTTTGTAATGAAACGATTTACTCCAAGGGTCTCTGGCCGTTTAATGCTATCTGAAATTATTATTGCAGGTGACGATGCAAATGCAAAACAAAACTCAGAAAACTTAGGTCGATACTACCGTAACCTTCATTTCAGAAACTTTATTACTGAGCTCTCAGCAATGGCTGTTATTGATGTATTTAAAAATGAAGGTGTCTATTATCGTAGAAAGAAAATCCCTATTCCATATTTGTCTGTTGGTGTTGCTGTATTTCATCATGCACCTCAAGCACAAGACCCTAATAATGGAGATTGGACTAACCTAAGAAAGCTTGAAACTGAAGGTGAGAGCTACTCTCCTATTTCAATTGCATTTCCTGTAGGTATCGGTATCCGTTATAAAATCAGTAACAAGATGGATATTGGGGTTGAAGCACTAGTCCGCTATACACTCACAGACTACCTTGACGATGTTAGTGGTAAGTATTACAACCCAAATATAAGCGAGGATGCCTACCAATTTGCTTTTAGAGGTCATGAAAAAACTACAGCAGATGGTGATCCTAGGGATGTTCCTGACTTTATTGACATCTACAATGGTGGCAACCCTGATTACAGTACCTATCAGGAATTTGCGGAAAGCCAAGTAGATATTCGAGGGGACCCTGACAACAAAGATGTTTATATGAGTTTCGGTGTGTTTTTGAACTATATCTTTAGCAGTGGTGTAAAGACACCTAAATTCAGATAATAGTTATTAATATATCATGATTAAAATCCAGTGATTGTATCAATAGTCACTGGATTTTTTTAGCTTTAGCTTAACCTATTATGTATTTTGGAGGAGTTTTTGAAATTAGAATCCTTTAAAACCACTTGCATGTAAGAAATACCAGCTATTTCACTAAGCTTTTTTAAGGTTGCTCAATCATGATTAAACGTATTATATCTATTCTCACTTTTCTTTTACTTTCTGCTACTGTTGGCTTTTCTCAAGAATGGGAATTAGGACTAGGAGCAGGAGGGTCCATGTATATAGGAGATCTTGCTCAATACCCTGTCATATCCAACACAAGAGTAAGCGGGCAAATTCTAGCACGATACCATTTCAACAATTATGTAAGTTGGAGAAATAGGGTAATGGTCAGGTGGCTAACTGGTGATGATGCAGAAGTCAACAATGACTTCCAAAACATACGAAACTATAGCTTCAGTACTATATTCCCTGAGTTTTCAACTGGTGTAGAGTATAACTTTCTTCCTTTCAGAACAGACCGAAAACATCAGGATAAAATCACACCATATGTTTTTGCCTCATTAGGAGTAGGATATTTTATATGGTCCAAACGACCTGAAATGGTTTCTGGGGGTTCAGAACCACAACACCTAGCTGTTGTAGCACCTTTAGGTGTTGGAGTTAAAACTAGAATCAGTAAAAAATGGGATATGAATATTGAATTGGACATTACCCATTCTTTCTCTGACTATACAGAAGGGCTAAGAGACGTGAATCGTTCAGGAAACGCTCTGACTACACCTAAATTTGAGTATTATGATGATAAAACTAAAGATAACTTCTTTGCTCTATCTCTTATATTCAGTAGACATTTCTACACAGTGAAATGCCCACCCCCTAGCTACAATATTTTCTAAGATTCCTTTACATCTTATATACAACAAAGCACAGCCTTAAAAGCTGTGCTTTGTTATTTTTATTTACCAAAAACTTTATTTTTCTCTTTCGGTTATAGAGAAGTATCTACATTAACATCATATATAAAAGTAAACAGATGAATAACTTTGAGTTTCATAATCCTACCAAACTGATTTTTGGTAAAGACCAAATAAGTAATATCCCTAATGAAATTCCTGCTAACAGTAAAGTCCTTTTGGCATACGGCGGTGGTAGTATTAAAAAAAATGGAGTATATGATCAGGTAATAAATGCTCTCAAAGAATATAAGATCACTGAGTTTGGAGGTATCGAACCCAACCCCCATTACGAAACACTAATGAAAGCAGTAAAAATCATCCGCGAAGAAGGGATTGATTTTATTCTTGCCGTTGGTGGTGGCTCTGTAATTGACGGTGTTAAATTCATCTCTGCAGCCGTTCCATTTAAAGGAGACAATCCTTGGGATATTCTTAGCAAAGGGTTAGGCAAACAACTTACTGAGGCTATCCCATTTGGCACTATACTGACACTTCCTGCTACAGGATCAGAAATGAACTCAGGCTCTGTCGTAACACGTGTAGAAACGCAAGAAAAACTGGCTTTTGGAAGTCCTTTGTGTTTCCCTAAATTCTCCATTTTAGATCCTCAAGTTATCAGCTCCTTACCTGAACGACAAATTGCGAACGGTGTTACCGATGCTTTTACACATGTCATGGAGCAATACCTGACTTACCCTGCAAATGCACCACTACAGGACCGTATTGCAGAAGGAATCTTACATACACTCATTGAGGAAGGTCCTAAGGTATTAAAAGACCCCAATAATTATAATGCTGCATCGAACTTTATGTGGTCATGTACAATGGCTTTAAATGGCATTCTGAGACTTGGTGTCCCTACAGACTGGGCGACACATATGATTGGCCATGAATTAACGGCGCTTTACGGTATTGACCACGCTAGAACATTGGCAATTATAGCTCCAAACCTCTACCGTGTCATGTTTGATAATAAGAAAGACAAGTTAATCCAATATGGTGAAAGAATTTGGGGTATTACTGAAGGTTCAGATGATGAGCGAGCAGAGAATGCTATTATCAAAACTGTTGAGTTTTTCCATTCTCTAGGTATACAAACCAAAATTTCTGAATACACTGATGATTACCAGCAAACTTCAGATATCATTGTAAAAAGATTTGAAGATAGGGGTTGGAAAGGCTTAGGAGAAAAAGCTGATATTACACCCGAAAAAGTAAGGGAAATTGTTGAGATGAGCTATTAATCACTTCATCTATTCCTTAATTAGATAGAGTCCTTTGATTTCATTTTTAATGATGTTATCAAAGGACTTTATTTCTATTTTTAAAATAAAAATGTTTTGATAATAGTAAATATAATCACCACTACTAATAACCTTTTTACCCATATACCAGCCTTAGGATGAGTCGTTCCAAATACGCTAGCCAAATAAGCCCCTAACATTTGTCCTAAAGACAGTATTAATGCATAATACCAGTTGATTAAATCATTGTATATAAATATTGCTAATGCAGGAATAGTAAACACTAACACTGCCAATAACTTAAAACTATTTGCTTGAAGAATACTCCAGTTTGTAGTTACAGATAATGTTACCAATAGTAATATACCTACTCCTGCCTGAATAAAGCCTCCGTAAAAGCCCGATACAAATAACATTAAGTAAGCAAATACCTGTTTTATAAGGGACTTTGACTTTGGAGATTCATCCAATGTTGGTTTTACTTTGAAAATAGTGACCAAAAGAAGAATTACCATTATTCCTCCAATGACTTTCTCTAAAACTTCCTCATCAATATCCACTGCAAACCATGATCCGGCTAAAGCTCCTAATGTAATTGGAATCAAATATGGCCACTCTGAAGTTTCTAATAGTTTTTTATCATGAAACTTCTTAACAGACACCATTCCTTGAAGTAAAACACCCACTCTATTTGTCGCATTCGCAATATTTGCCGGTATTCCAGCAAATATCATTGCTGACAGTGTGAAAACTGATCCACCACCAGCTAATGTGTTAATTATTCCAGCAAAGAGACCTGCACTAAATAAGGTTAAGATTAATAGTAGCTCTTGAGTTTCCATATTGAAAAGTAGCAATTATTAAATACAAAAAAAGCCTTGCGACATATTGATATGTGCAAGGCTTTGTGCTTGTATAAGACTGGCAGTGACCTACTCTCCCGGGTGTTATCCCAGTACCATCGGCGCTGCGGGGCTTAACTGCTCTGTTCGGAATGGGAAGAGGTGTTCACCCGCGCTCTCACCGCCATGAAGGCTTTTGAAAGGCTTTCTGTTTCTTTGATTTTTATAGTACCATACTGCCTGGAGGCCTGCCCGCCTTGCGGGCAGAAGAAAAGCGAAGGAAAGTCACGGGGGATTAGTACTGCTCGGCCCGGGTCTCTCAACCCTTTCACCTGCAGCCTATCGACGTTGTCATCTACAACACCCCTTTAAGGGAAGCCTCATCTCGGAGCGGGTTTCGCGCTTAGATGCTTTCAGCGCTTATCCCATCCGAACATAGCTACCCGGCAATGCTCCTGGCGGAACAACCGGTGCACCAGAGGTTCGTCCAACTCGGTCCTCTCGTACTAAAGTCAGAACTCCTCAGGCTTCCTACGCCCACAACAGATAGAGACCGAACTGTCTCACGACGTTCTGAACCCAGCTCGCGTGCCACTTTAATGGGCGAACAGCCCAACCCTTGGGACCTTCTCCAGCCCCAGGACGTGACGAGCCGACATCGAGGTGCCAAACCTCCCCGTCGATGTGAGCTCTTGGGGGAGATCAGCCTGTTATCCCCAGAGTACCTTTTATCCTTTGAGCGATGGCCCTTCCATGCGGAACCACCGGATCACTATGTCCTAGTTTCCTACCTGCTCGGCTTGTCAGCCTCACAGTCAAGCCCCCTTGTGCCATTGCGCTCTCTGCACGGTTGCCGACCGTACGGAGGGGACCTTTGAAAGCCTCCGTTACTCTTTTGGAGGCGACCACCCCAGTCAAACTACCCGCCAAGCAATGTCCCCCGTTAAGGGTTAGACACCAGGCAAGCAAAGGGCGGTATTTCAAGGGCGACTCCCCGGATCCTGGCGAACCCGGTTCACAGTCTCCCGCCTATCCTACACATCACTTACCCAGAGCCAATGCTAAGCTGCAGTAAAGGTTCATGGGGTCTTTTCGTCCCGTTGCGGGTACGCGGCATCTTCACCGCGACTACAATTTCACCGAGCTCATGGCCGAGACAGTGCCCAGATCGTTACACCATTCGTGCAGGTCGGAACTTACCCGACAAGGAATTTCGCTACCTTAGGACCGTTATAGTTACGGCCGCCGTTTACCGGGGCTTCGGTTCAACGCTTCGCTTACGCTAACGTCCCCCCTTAACCTTCCGGCACCGGGCAGGTGTCAGGCCTTATACATCGTCTTTCAACTTCGCAAAGCCATGTGTTTTTGTTAAACAGTCGCCTGGGCCTTTTCACTGCGGCCTCTCCCGAAGGAGGAGGCGTCCTTTCTCCCGAAGTTACAGGACCATTTTGCCTAGTTCCTTAGCCATGAATCACTCGAGCGCCTTAGTATGCTCAACCCAACCACCTGTGTCGGTTTGCGGTACGGGCCGCATGGCTTGCTTTTCTTGGAAGCGTGCTCCCCCTGCTATCTGCGCCCCCGAGGGTTTGCAGTACTGTCGGACGAGTCCTTCAACGCAGTATTCCGTCACTGCGCGAGGAGTCACACACTCCGTCACTTTCGTTGCCATGCGGGTGCGGGAATATTTGCCCGCTTGCCATCGGCATCGCCCTTCGGCTTAGCCTTAGGTCCCGACTGACCCCGGGCCGATTAGCGTTGCCCGGGAAACCTTGGTCTTTCGGCGAGAGGGGTTCCCACCCTCTTTATCGTTACTTATGCCTACATTTGCTTTTCTACGCGCTCCACCACACATCACCATGCGGCTTCGATGCCCGTAGAATGCTCCCCTACCACTATTGCTAGTCCGCGGCTTCGGTACTGTGTTTAATGCCCGATTATTATCGATGCGCTGTCACTCGACCAGTGAGCTGTTACGCACTCTTTAAATGAATGGCTGCTTCCAAGCCAACATCCTGGCTGTCTCCGCGACTGCACTTCCTTTGTTCAACTTAACACAGATTTGGGGACCTTAGCCGGCGGTCTGGGTTCTTTCCCTCTCGGACTGGGACCTTAGCACCCCAGCCCTCACTGCAGGGCTTAATCTTGCGGCATTCGGAGTTCGTCTGGATTCGGTAGGCGGTGAAGCCCCCTAGTCCAATCGGTAGCTCTACCTCCGCAAGAAAACACCCCACGCTGCCCCTAAAGGCATTTCGGGGAGTACGAGCTATTTCCGAGTTTGATTGGCCTTTCACCCCTACCCACAGCTCATCCAAAGACTTTTCAACGTCAACTGGTTCGGGCCTCCAACGGGTGTTACCCCGTCTTCACCCTGGCCATGGGTAGATCACACGGTTTCGCGTCTGCCCCCACCAACTATGGCGCCCTATTCAGACTCGCTTTCGCTGCGGCTCCGTCCCTTGAAGAACTTAACCTTGCTGGTGAGGTGCAACTCGTAGGCTCATTATGCAAAAGGCACGCCGTCACCCAACTGATGGGCTCCGACCGCTTGTAGGCGTACAGTTTCAGGATCTGTTTCACCCCGTTATTCACGGTGCTTTTCACCTTTCCCTCACGGTACTTGTTCGCTATCGGTCTTCCAGGAGTATTTAGCCTTGGCAGATGGTGCTGCCTGCTTCAGAGGGAGTTTCACCGGCTCCCCCCTACTCAGGGTACTTGCCTGATCAACACATTGCCTGTACGGGACTCTCACCCTCTGCGGCGGCGCTTTCCAGCGCCTTCCAGTTCCGTGTCTTCACATTATGCAAGCCCTACAACCCCGACAGTGCCGTAACACCGACGGTTTGGGCTTCTCCGCGTTCGCTCGCCACTACTTGCGGAATCACTCTTGTTTTCTCTTCCTGCGGGTACTTAGATGTTTCAGTTCCCCGCGTTGGCTCTAAAACCATGCCTTCAGCATGGTGGGTTGTCCCATTCGGATACCTTCGGATCAAGGGTCATGTGCACCTCCCCGAAGTTTTTCGCAGCTTGTCGCGTCCTTCATAGCCTCTGGAAGCCCAGGCATCCACTGTACGCCCTTTATTACTTTCTCTTGCTTTTCTTCTTGCCGCCTGCCGTCAATACCGAACAATCAGCATCAACTGCGGCAGGCAGGCCTCGTTGCTTTTTAATTTGGCAGTATGTCAAAGAACCTTTCTTTTCCGTCTTGCGGTCTCCCTTGTCCTGTTTCTCGTCTGAAACTTGAAGGGAATACCCGGAAAATGAGGTGGAGGATATCGGAGTCGAACCGATGACCTCCTGCGTGCAAAGCAGGCGCTCTAGCCAGCTGAGCTAATCCCCCGGTCATCTAATCTCAAGGATTGTTTTGAGTGACTTGGACAGTGTTCACGCCGTACAACCAACGGCACAGGCGCCTTCCCCTACAACTGCAGGGACGGTCTCCAGAAAGGAGGTGTTCCAGCCGCACCTTCCGGTACGGCTACCTTGTTACGACTTAGCCCCAGTCGCTGGTTTTGCCCTTGAGAGCTCCTGTTACGGCCACCCTCTTCAGGCCCACCCAACTCCCATGGCTTGACGGGCGGTGTGTACAAGGTCCGGGAACGTATTCACCGCGTCATTGCTGATACGCGATTACTAGCGATTCCAGCTTCACGCAGCCGAGTTGCAGGCTGCGATCCGAACTGAGATAGGGTTTTTGGGATTCGCTTCATGTCGCCATGTCGCTGCCCTCTGTCCCTACCATTGTAGCACGTGTGTAGCCCTGGGCGTAAGGGCCATGATGACCTGACGTCGTCCCCGCCTTCCTCTCTGCTTGCGCAGGCAGTTCCTCCAGAGTCCCCGGCTTTACCCGATGGTAACTGAAGGTAGGGGTTGCGCTCGTTGCGGGACTTAACCCAACACCTCACGGCACGAGCTGACGACGGCCATGCAGCACCTTCCCATCCGTCCGAAGAAAGATCTATCTCTAGACCTGTCGAATGGGATTCGAGCCCAGGTAAGGTTCCTCGCGTATCATCGAATTAAACCACATGCTCCACCGCTTGTGCGGACCCCCGTCAATTCCTTTGAGTTTCACTGTTGCCAGCGTACTCCCCAGGTGGAAGACTTATCACTTTCGCTTGGGCACCCACCCCGAAGGGCAGACACCTAGTCTTCATCGTTTACGGCGCGGACTACCAGGGTATCTAATCCTGTTCGCTCCCCGCGCTTTCGTACCTGAGCGTCAGTTACCGGCCAGTAGGCTGCCTTCGCTTTCGGTGTTCCTCCCCATATCTGTGCATTTCACCGCTACATGGGGAATTCCGCCTACCTCTCCGGTACTCAAGTCTGCCAGTATCAATGGCACTTTCACAGTTGAGCTGTGAACTTTCACCACTGACTTAACAGACCGCCTGCGTACCCTTTAAACCCAATAATTCCGGACAACGCTTGCACCCTCCGTATTACCGCGGCTGCTGGCACGGAGTTAGCCGGTGCTTATTCATAGGGTACCGTCAGAGCAGGGCGCACCCCACTTGTTCTTCCCCTATAAAAGAGCTTTACGACCCGAGGGCCTTCTTCGCTCACGCGGCATGGCTGGGTCAGGCTTGCGCCCATTGCCCAATATTCCCTACTGCTGCCTCCCGTAGGAGTCTGGTCCGTGTCTCAGTACCAGTGTGGGGGATCATCCTCTCAGAACCCCTACTGATCGTGGCCTTGGTGGGCCGTTACCCCGCCAACTAGCTAATCAGACGCATGCCCATCCGCTGCCGGATCGCTCCTTTAACTATTCACCCATGCAGGTAAACAGTGCTACGGGGCATTAATCCGGATTTCTCCGGGCTATTCCCCTGCAGCGGGCAGGTTGCATACGCGTTACGCACCCGTGCGCCGGTCTCAGGCTCCCCGAAGGAAACCCTACCCCGCGACTTGCATGTATTAGGCCTGCCGCTAGCGTTCATCCTGAGCCAGGATCAAACTCTCCATTGTAAGAGATTGTTGACTTGGGCTGCCCCTTGAAAGGAACAGCTCCAATTGTCGTCGTGTTTTCTGACCTGTCTCCTGCTTTTCAATTGTTGGAATTGACGCTTGTGCTTGTCTTGTCGTACTTGTTTTGCGTGATCGAAATAAAACCCTAAAGCTTTATCTCTTACCACTGTCCTAAATCCTCTCAAAGAACTTTTCAAAATCCAACTTCTTGGACTTTTCCGTGGATCCTTCCGGAACCTTTTCGCTTGAAGCGGCTGCAAAGGTAAGAAAACCTTTTTTGTTTGCAAGCACTTTTCGCTATTTTTTATTTTCAAGCCGTTAGCCCGAAAACCTTCCCGAAAGAAGCGGATGCAAAGGTAAAACCTTTTCCCCGTTATTTGCAAGCAACATTGTGAATTAATTTTAACTTATCCATTGTCGCTGTCAGGAAGCATTATCACCGCTCCCGTTGGAGTGGCTGACCGCTGCGGGTGTTTCCCGTTTTGCGGAGTGCAAAGGTAGGAAAAAGTTATTGCTGTGCAAGACCTAGAATTGCATTTTGGGAATAATGAAAGTTAATCTAACCACAACGCACTGATTAAAAGTGAATTACAACTAATTCTTTTTAAAGAACTATTTTAATCATCACACCTTTATGATTAAACCTCCATTATTTCACCTCAAATCAAGTTGATTAAAACACACAGGTATCAAATATCATGAACCATACTTTGTCACCTTATATATAAAACAATTATTCATTCGGATACATTTAATCAACCTCAACAAAATAACTCCATTATCATCTTCAGGCAATTGACATTCTAACTATATATTATAGCATATTAACCTATACCCATCCTCTAGAATGATTGAACCTCAACTTGAAAGTTAACGTAGAGCTACCTGAAAGAAATTATATATGATCGTTATGTACAGTTTAAATAATGCTTATGACTTCAACATTGAATAAGAACACTGTAATAAGCAACACAATCTGACCGAACGAAAAAAGACTACCAACTCTAAACCTGTAAATCATAAGGTTTCTATAAGGTGATTTTTTCTTAATATCACTATACCAAGCCTTTCCATGCCTCGTTGACTTTGAAGAGTATTATTTTATAAAACTACCAAGATAGTTTACCAGAATGGTTAAATAATTGATAGGAATTTTAATCAACCCTTGAAGGAGTACACAACCCTAAATCATAATTCTCTTGAAATCAAATAATTAAATACTCATATTAGAAATTAAGAAAACCACAACCCTAAGTTGATACTAACAATGGCTAAAACTAAATACTTTCTGTTACTGATAGCTGCATTCACCATAAATAATGTGATTGCACAAAGTAAACTTGATTGGCTAAAAACCGACACTACCCAATTACAACTTGAACTTTCTGAAACACAAAGCATTTATATCACTAAGTATAAAGCTGAAAATAACATTGAAGGAGCTGGAGAAGACAAAAAAGCAGTTGACGGTTCTTTAAAATACGGTTGTGCTTCTGATGGAGCATGCTGGGGTAAGTCACCTGACAAAACTATGAGAGCCTACTCCAACTTAAACCGCTTGATTGAAGAGTTTGAAAAAAGGAACCGGATGACGCAGGTTACTTATTCAGACTCCCTTTCTATGCAAATCCGAAACCAACTACATTGGATACTTACAGAGGTGCCTTACCTGCATAATGAGCTTTATGAAAAAGCTATCCGCTATTACAGTCACCTAGAAAAGGTTGAACGTGATCCGATCACAAAAACGCAACTTCAGGATATTGTACTCTCTCTTTATGAAATGGAAATGCAATACTTAGGTGGGAAAGAACAGCTTCTTGCAACTTATGCAAATGCGAAGCTGATTTACTATCAGGAAAGAGATAGTTTTTCTGAACAACTTCGTCCATTATATAAGGTATTTGAAGAAGTGGTTGCCTATCAGCAGAAAGAGAATGCCGCTTATGCTTCAGTATTTGGTAAAGTTTACCTTGCCATCAAACTATTTGAAAAGCGGGAAAAAATAATGCGATCGCATGGTATCAGATCCCAAGAATTCAAGGAGGTAAGTATGTATGATCCTAAATGGCTTGTAAAAGAGTTGGTACCTCTATCTGAAGTGGTCAACTATAAACTCACTAAGGTGCTGGATATGAAGCACCGAAAAAACTGGTTGGAAACTCGTAAGGTGATCGATGGAGTACTACACAAGTTTGGAGAATGATGATCAACTAAAAATATACAGTTCATGAAAAAAGGAATACTTAGGGTATTCCTTTTTTATTTGTCTACAGCAAGAATTTCTTTTACCAAAGATTGAAGGCAAGGTATTACATCTTCTTCGAACCAGCTGTTTTTCCTCAGCCAAATTCCATTTCTGGGAGAAGGATGAGGTAATGGGAAATAGTTGGGTAAAAAAGTATCAAACTCTTTCACTGTTTTGGTCAGGTTAGACTTAAAGCCCCCTTTCAAGTAATACTTCTGAGCATATTGTCCGATCAAAACAGTCAGCTTTACTTGTTTCAGAGACTCAAGCAAGCGAGGATGCCAAAGGGGAGCACACTCCTTTCTTGGAGGCAAATCACCCGATTTACCTTTTCCCGGATAACAAAACCCCATTGGTAACACACCAAAATTGGTCGTATCATAAAACACGTCATCTGAAACATCCAACCATTCCCTTAACCTATTACCACTCAAATCATCCCAAGGAATACCGGATTGGTGTACACGCATTCCCGGAGCCTGACTAATTAACAGGATCTTGCAATCGGGTTGTAATGACACAACAGGTCTGACTCCAAATGGCAGATGTTTTTCACAAACCGTACAAGCACTGACTTCCTTTAACAACGCTTCCATATACTGTACTAATAAAATAAAGGACAGAAAGAATCGACTCCCTGCCCCCTATTGATTGATTTCTATAAGCAATTCCTCCAACCACGTTTCTCAATTTCTCTCACATTATCTACCTCTTTCAACATCTGAAGGTATTCCAACAAGGCTAATAGTTCATTATCCTCTTTATCTCCAAAATAAGGCTTTGGATAAATTACGTTCCCATAATTTTCCTCTGACTTTGACACTGTATCATCAACAATCAAGACTCTTTCTAATGGAAAGCCTCTTCTCTTTACTTTTTTGAGAGGCTTCACATAGTAATAATGATTACGAGGGTTAGCATCATAATAACCGTATTCGTCAACTTGGACCTTAAACTTGACTTTACAATTACTTCTTGCCCATACAAACTCTAAGTTAATATCTTCAGAGATTAAATTTTCGACCACATCAAATACATAATCATCCGTTGCTGAAGACCAGATTGCCAATCTAAATTGAGAGGACAAGCTACGAATAAAACTTTCAAAGTGAGGTCGTACATAAATATGATACTCACCCGCAGTAAAGTTTGGCATACTATCTAAAAGCTCTTTTGTCCCAAAAACCAGCGTTTCGTCTAAATCTAAGATGATCAACATTTGTTGCTTTGTCATGATAAAAAAATTGGGTTATCCTTATCTGGAAAAAGTAGGACTGTCATTATGCTTACTTTTTATATTCTTCTTCAATCACCTCCAGAATCACATCACAAGCATAATGTATCTCCTCATCAGTAATCACCAATGGTGGCGCAAGGCGGAAGGCATTAGGAGTGGACAAGAACCAATAAGTAATCACTCCCCTTTCTATACACTTCATCACTATACGATTGACTAAGTCAAAATCTTTCATATCAATCGCGAACATCAATCCTTTACGTCTGATCTCCTGAACAGCAGGATGCACACTGAGTCTATCCTCAATCAGTTGCCCTTTACGCTCCACATCCTCAATGATGTTTTCCTCAATCAGCGTTTTAAGCGTTGCATCTGCTGCGGCACAAGAGACTGGGTGTCCACCAAATGTTGTAATATGCCCTAATATTGGGTCATGTGAAAGCGTTTTCATCATTTCCCTTTCTCCAATGAAGGCACCCATTGGCATACCTCCGGCAATCCCTTTGGCTACTGTTATTACATCTGGCACAATTCCGAAATGCTCAAAGGCAAACAGTTTACCTGTTCTTCCGAAACCTGTCTGAATTTCATCAAAGATCAAAACAGCTCCCACATCATCACATCGCTTACGCAAGGCTTTCATATAAGCAACATCAGGAACACGAACCCCAGCATCTCCCTGAATCGGCTCCATAATTACTCCTGCCGTATTTTCAGTAATCTGCTCAAGGTCTTCCATCTTATTGAAATCAATAAAACGGACACCTGGCAATAGTGGACGGAAGGCGTTCTTCTTCATCTCGTTTCCCGAGATACTTAAAGAACCCTGTGTATTTCCATGATAAGAACGGCGGAAACTAACGATTTCAGCACGACCTGTATATCTTTTTGCCAATTTAACGGCAGCCTCGTTTGCCTCTGTACCAGAATTCACGAAGTATGTACAGTTCAGTTGTTCAGGTAATACAGATACCAACCTACGGGTTAAGTCAGTTTGAGGTTTCTGAACAAACTCACCATATACCATTACAAACATATACTTATCCACCTGATCCTTAACTGCCTTAACCACATTTGGATGGCAATGACCCAAGTTATTGACTGCTATTGCTGAAATCATGTCCATGTAGCGCTTTCCATCTGTACCGTACATGAAAACACCTTTGGCATAATCTATCTCTAAGCCTAACGGGTATGGTGAAGTTGGCGCCTGATACTCGTTGAATATTTCTCTATTGCTCTTGTTCTCTATCATCGTATAAAAAATTTTCCTCAAAGTTAAGAAGAAAACACTCAGGACAATACAGCTGTTTAGCCCCGTTCAAAAGTATTAAGCCCCACCACCTAACCGGTATATATAAACTAAGGATGAACACTATTTTAAGTCTTACTTATCGCAATGAAATAATCCACTGAAGAATTGGTTCAAACCCTTGATACAGTCAAATTTACCCTAACCTTATATCTATTTCTCAGCTTAAACTTTTTATTATGAAAACTGATCAACTACCGTTGCCAGTTCGCTTGCTCCAAGTTAGCTGTATGGCTGTTTTTTTAGGGCGTGCTTGGCAACATCTTCTCTGGGATGCTCCATTCCGAACACTTCTGTGGGATGAAGGACTTCTGAAAGGCTTTGTGGAATCTACCTTTGATGTCACTTGGTTTGAATATGTCACTAGTCCTACCACTGACTTGGTTATACAGATACTCATCAGAAGTACAGGCATAATATATCTATTAGGCATTTTCGCTACATGGCTGGTATTCTCTAAAAAGTGGGAAAAGTTCAGTCGCTTTTTGCTGTTGCTTGGAAGTGTCGGACTATTTATGCTTGCGGTACTTTACTGTAAGGAAAAGTATTATCAACTAGGTCAACTCATTGAGTACTCCAGCCAGTTTGGGGCTCCTTTACTTTTATGGTGGGTCAGCAAAAGCGAAACAAAACGAGTTCCTGTTACTGCAATCAAAGTCGCTATAGCCCTGACATTTATCGGTCATGGCTTATATGCCTTGGGTTATTATCCTTTGCCAGGGCACTTTGTAGATATGACGATCAATACACTTGGGGTTAGTGAAGAATTTGCCAAGTCAATGCTATTTGCTGCAGGAGTAATAGACATGATTGTTGCTATTGGCATATTTATCCCTGCCATTCAACAGCCTATGTTATTGTATATGGTTGCTTGGGGGGTATTGACTTCATTAGCCCGTATTACAGCACATATAGATGCGCAACTTTTCACAGCTACACTTGGACAATGGCTACATGAAACCATCTATAGAGTACCTCATGCCGTATTTCCTATGATTGCCTTTATCATCATAAGGTCAATAAAACCAAAAGAGGAGGTTATACTTGAAAATGCATAATAAAGAAGGTTCCAAAGTAACGCTATAACAAACTTTACGATGGAACCTTCCATTACACTTAGGACTCAGGTAATCTATTTTTTAATCACCCTAAAGGATTCATTTATTCCTATCCCTGTCAATTCACAGAGGTAAAAACCAGCTGGCAAATCCGCTGTATCTACAGCTACCACTTGCTTGCCTACTTTTATACCATACACAGACCTTGTTGCCAGTACTTGCCCATTAGCATTTCGGAAAGTGACCTGAATATTTCCATCTGTTGCCAATGACACCTCAAAGTTCAATGTATTGTCAAAAGGAACCGGATACACTCTTGGCGCTACTACCTCTAAAAGTGATGAACTTGTAGCCGCCACCCGCGCACCAGACGCAGACTGATAGGTAATATACAGTTCAGGAGCTGCATTACTAGAACCATTGTAAGACTCTGCGATCCTTCTACCGTTTCCTATCACTATCATAACCATCGCACTTCCTTGTTGCCACCCGCTACGATTTACGATTTCTTGCACTATATTTTTCAAATCAGGTGTATGTTGTGCTGTCCCTGAAGCTCCTACTGAAGACCAAGTAGCAGGACTCCACGACACTGAAGCTGTTGTCTTACTTCTTGAAGAGATATTATTATTGGATGAGGTAAAAGTAGCAGCGTTATCCACATCCTGTCCATATACATTTAGTGTTCCAGAGTCATTCTTGGTTTCATCTACCGTAAACTGGATATAGGCATTGGTAATCACAGCTCCTTGTGGCACTTCTATATTCGTGAATCTCATTCCTACCTGCTGATTGCCTGCCGACTGATAACTGTCATACACCAACTCAAGATCAGAACTTGTAAGGTACATCTTCCCTGACTCCGCTTCTTCGGCATCATCATTTCCTGTACTCACTTTGCTGCTTACCGTAAACTCTTCTCCACCTGTAGATATAGGGGTAAAGCTTGCTGTAATATTCTTATTACCATTCATCACAACTGTAAGTGGGTTGGCAATACCTGAGTTATCACCACTCCATCCTGCAAATTCATAACCGCTATTAGGTATTGCTGTCAACATTACAGAAGTACCACTCTCATATGTAGACTGATCAGGGCTACGGCCAATTGAACCATTTGAAGCGCCTGTTGAAAGCGTATAAGTCGATACCCCTTCCCCTACAGTATAAGTAACATTCAGCAAAGCTGCCAATGATGATGAGCCTTCATAAGCTTCAGCCGTTCTCTTACCCGACCCTTCAATTACAAAAGCCATCGCATTGCCAGCATTCCAACCGCTACGATTTACTACTTCCTGTACAACCCCTTTCAAATCAGGTGTACGCTGATCAGCTCCTGAAGCTCCTACAGAAGACCAAGTAGCAGGACTCCAAGATACTGAAGCTGTCGTCTTACTTCTTGACGAAACATTGCTTGCGGAAGTGGTAAATGCACTTGCATTGTCTGTATCGTGTGCATAGATATATTTAGTACCACTTTCATTGGCAGTTTCATCAACGGTAAACTGAATATTTGCAGTATTGATCACCGCTCCTTGTGGAATAGCCAAGCCTGTAAACCTTAGACCGATTACCTGATTCCCTCTGCTACCATCACTTACCAATTCAATATCAGAGCTATTCATATACATTGAGCCATCTGTATTCTCTTCCACATCATCATTACCCGAATTGATTCGAATACTGATATGCTCTTGTATTACTCCTACATTAAAAGTAGCTACAGATGAAGTGCTACTATAACCATCATTATCCGTTGCTTTTGCTGTCACTGAGTAGACACCATCAGCAGGTATACTATAACTTACCGCATAAGGAGCAGATGTATCAGTCGCTATAACTTGACCATTGACCACAAACTCCACTTTTGATATACTCCCATCAGTATCGGAAGCATTTGCAGACAGTGTAATTGCCTGAGGTGTATCATAATATGCGCCATCTATCGGAGCTGTCAGGGAAACTTCAGGTACCGATACATTATCGTTTTCAATCGTTACCACTGCTCCATTGCTTGGGTTCCATATATCCAAGTTGACTGGTGCTGTAAAAATATCATTGTCACTTACCTGACCTACCGAAGTAGCATTATCAACGCGAATGGTTCTAGCTTCAATTCTTGCCTTATCCACAAATATCCACTTGAACTGATTAAACACCCCAGTATTCCGTGTCCAATTCTTACTATCATCGTTTGTGCGAAGAGGAGCTCCCCAACAGCCTTCCCCCACATATACAGAACCTGTTTCATCATCCCTAATAAACCCCTCATCACTACCACTACCTGTTGAAGGACGGACAGGCCATGTTGTTTTAACTGTATGAGCATCACATTCCACCACCATTTTCACTTTGTAATCATAGAATAACTGTGCCCAATAATTATACTGGTTGTTTCCTTCTGACTTACCACTAACGTGAGGACGCATCGGCTTATGGTATTGAGCCATTTTCCACACTACGTTATTATTGGCCTGTAGGTCATTCTGCAACCAAGTGGTCTGATTGCCACTGATTGAGATTTCTGTATTCAAGGTATAAGTACGAATCAGGTTTCCCCCAAAGGTCAACGCATAATACACTTCTGATGAAGGTACATCAAACAGGTTCACCAAGATTGAATTATTCCCCTCATGATTACCTCTGGTTGCCACAATCTGAATCATGCGACCATCAGTTCCTGTGGTCAACTGCCAATCATCAAACCAGTTTTGCCATTGGGTATTGGTTCCAGAGTCAGTCATATCTCCTCCAAACAAAACTGCATGAGGACGCAGTTTTGCTACCAGTCTATTGGCATTCTGACGAGGAGTGCGGTTGTTACGTGAGTCACCTCCTGCAATAAAAGAGAAGCGGGCATCCGAACTATTAGGGGCAGTCTTAAACCAGAAACGTTGGCTAGTTCCCTCACTATCCTTAATCACAAAATAGTAAGCAGTGTTAGGTTGTAAGCCTGTCAATCGGGCAAAGTGGTTACTCATGCCCCTATCAGACACCGACCTGTCTACCGACTTACTCATCGGGTAAGCCGACCAGTTGGTTCCTTGGTCTGTAGTACCATAATACACAACGGGACTTGAACCTGAAATCTGGTTCCAGCCAATTGTTGCCGTAGTAGCAGGATCATCCCGCAAGATCAAACGGTATTTGTCAGTATTTGCCTGTGCTGAAAAAGTCACAAGCAAAAGTAACCCAGCTACTTTTAGCAGGGTTTGTAGAGTCGAATTCATGTCAGTTTTTGGATTTACATTGTAAACAATTGCTTTTCAAGCATGTACAAGTAACCCATTTAGTATGAACCTGAATTGACCGAGAAATCAATACTGCAAGTAAAACAGCCGACTCCAAACATCTCCCATTTTGCACACCATCACCTGTATTTCATCAATGAAACATTATCAATACAATTCATTTTCAAAGGCTTCATACCTAATTCATATACATAAAAAGAAGGTATTTACAAGGCATAAAAAAACACCTTGAGTTTTAGTCAAGGTGTTTGAAAATATTTCACCCATCAGTCAATAACCAAGCCGTATGCCTGATCAAACTGTTCACGCTCTTTTGGCGACATCCTATCTCGAATGACTCTGATGGTATATCCTCCAATCAGCTTTCCCCTATTGATATAAAACCAATCAGAAATAGCTTCAGGGTCTATTTTTACCCGATCCCCAATTTCAAATCCACTGATATGGTTAGGCAGGTTATCTATCAGTCCCCAAAATGCTCCTTCTCGCTTTTCAATATAGGATAACCAGATGTGCTCATGTCCTGTAGAAGTTTTAAAAGGGAGCTTTATCGAAAAAAAAGTATTCTTTTCATCCTTTTCTTCCAGCGCTTTTACAAACTCATCAAATGTAGCTTTAGCCGAAGCGATTGCTTCTTCCATTTCTGGGTCACCAGAGACTGTCTTGTAAGTTGAAGGTTTGTCTGCATCCTGCCCAAAAATAGATAGAGGGTTAAGCAGTGTCACATAAAGTAACAGCAGTGTTAGTGTAGTTTTAGTCATCATGTTTGGGTTTTTAACAAATTGCATTCTAGTGATAATCAAATATAACACCACATAGAAAAAGTTGAAACACCATTCCACACTTTGTTACTTATCCATATCAAAAAAGCCTCTATCCTGTGCTGTCACCAACACCGTATAGAGGCTTTAAATCAATTATTCAAACAAGGTATTATATCATCTTAAGACATACTATCAGCATATCATCTGTTTGTCCCAAATCTCCTTTCCACCCTTCAAATACACGGTCAAGGTCATTTACCTGATCATTGGCTGACTTGGTATGGATTTCACTCAGCATTCCCCTTAGTCTGCGTGAAGTGAAAATTCTCTTTTTAGGTCCTCCAATCTGGTCCTTATAACCATCAGAGAACAGGTATAGAATGTCATTTTCCTTCAGCTCAAAATACTGGGAAATCAACGTTTCAGGGTTTCGTTTACGCTGATGGGCTGCACTACCTCCAATATTCACCTTACTTGCCTGCAACTCGATCAGCTCCTGATCACGAAAGATATAAAGCGGTCTGCCTGCTCCGGCAAAATACAGCTCCCGTGTATTCAGGTTAATGGTACATACAGCGATTTCCATACCGTCCTGGCTCTCTTCCCTATCCTGATGCAGTTCATTACGTACATCTCTGTTCAGACGCTTCAGAATTTCTGCTGGATCAGTAAAACCACCATAACACACGATACTGGTCAATAGGTTACTTCCTAACATTGCCATAATTGCACCAGGCACACCATGACCTGTACAGTCAACTGCCGCCACTACCAAGAAATCATTCCCCCCTTTCTGGATACGTTCGTACCAGTAGAAATCTCCACTTACAATATCCCTTGGCTTGAAGTAGATAAAGGAGTCTGGCAATGCATCATATAGCAACTGCTTATCTGGCAACATCGACTCCTGTATTTTCTTGGCATAATTGATACTGGCTGTCTGCTGTTTGCTCTTACGCTCCAACTCGTTGTAAGCATACTCAAGTGCCATATTCTGAGATGAAATCTCCTCTTTATGCTCATTGATCTGATTCAGCTTTTCATGAAGCGACTTATTTAGCCCTTCCAATTCTTCCTGAAACAGCAACTGCTGTTCTTCTCGCTTTCTCAAGTTTGCAGCCATCTTGCTCAGGTTCGTTGCTAACACTCCCAACTCATCCCTTCTTCTGACAGCACGAATTGGCGTCTCAAAGTCACCATGTCCAATTCTATCTGCAGCACTACTCAAACGCACGATCGGTGTAGAAAAATAGCGAGCTGCCAATACTGCCAACAGGATACAAACCAACACAATCGGAGACATCACAATCAACATCTTCTCTCTTACTTTCACCAATGGCTTATAAGCTTCCTCCAAAGGTAAGGACAGCATCATTGCCCAGTTGTTTCCGTTGAAATTGTCATACCCTTTTTCATCCGTCACCAGAAACAGCTGCTCATCCTTTTCCATGCTTCTGCTTCCCTTTCTTCTGATTTCTTTGACCACTTCAGGAAAAGCATACTTTTCTACCAATACGCCTTTCGGGTTATGGTTTGAGTAAAGCAATAATCCTTTAGCATCCACCAAATCAACATGCAGCTTGTCTGAATCCCACATGCTACCTTCACGGTGAGAAGCAAACACTTCATACAAGCGGGTAATCAATACCCTTGCCACCACAAACCCAACCAACTCATTGTGGTCATTCTCCACTCTAGAAGCAAAGTGAATAACAGGCTGCCCTACAGATTCAGATTTAGAAATATCCATGACAAACTGTTCTCCATCTGTCAGTGGAATCCAGTATTTGGTCAATGTATGTTGCTTCCCTACTGACAAACCTTTGGAGTCTGCCATCCTGATTCGGTTAGGGTTAAAGAATGAAAAAGAATAGTACATCTCGTTGATAGATGACAACTCTTTCAATCGCTTCATAATGGTTTCGGCACTGGCACCACTGGTAAGGACAGGGTCTTTCGAAATCATCTTGACATCCGTCTGACGCTCGTTCAAGAACCTGTCAATATTCTTGACAGCCTCATCCGAACCATCCGTAAGTTCATTGATGATTTGTTCCTTTAGTGTCAACTGTATCTCCCTGTTATCAAAGTAAAACAGCGACATACTGGTGAACAGGACCAGAAACAGACAAAGTATAGTTAGTTTGAGTGAAATCTTAAAGTTCATGACCTCGAACCAAAGTTGGTTTAGTTTAGCTATATATCTGTAAGTTAACTTGCTGATAAGTCTTTCATCATCTTACAGCATTAATTTGGTTGCAATTTACTGAAGACCCCTTCAAATAATTATATTTACTCTGTTAATTATCTATTAACAATCCTTAAAAGTCTATTAGATTCTATCAATATTCAGTTGTAACAATTTTGGTATATCTCTATCTTTGACAAGGGTGTCACTATCTTTACAGCCTGAGAGTCTGGCTTTAAAACTTGGTTAGGATAGATCCAAAAACTGCAATGATTCTTTTGTACTGACAAGTAGCCCTTAAACCAAACATTACTACTTTTAGAATAATACTACTTATGAATCCAAATCACATTACGATTATTGGAGGCGGTAACCTAGGGGTTGCCATTGCTGAAGGGCTTATTGCCAGTAAATATATAGCGCCTGCCAACTTAACGATTACTAGACGTCAGATCGAAAAACTGGATCACTTGGCAGCTAAAGGAGTTATTACTTCTGACAACAACTCAAAATCATGCCTAAGAGGCAACCTGATTATTTTGGCTGTAAAGCCCTACCAGATCAAGGAGATCCTTGAAGAGATCAAGCCCGTACTTGATCCCAATAAACATGTACTGGCTTCTGTAGTGACTGGTGTTACACTAGAGGATATGCAGTCTGTAATTGGTAGTGATGTTTCAGTCTTTCGCGTTATGCCTAATACTGCAATTGCCATTCGGGAATCCATGACCTGCATTGCCACCAATAATGCAGACCAGGAAAGCCAACAATCCATTCTGGAATTGTTCAAGCAACTTGGAGATGCCATCATGATTGATGAAGGACTGATGTCAGCCTCTACGGTATTGGGAGCCTGCGGCATAGCCTATACCATGCGCTTTATCAGGGCTGCCATTCAAGGAGGAATCGAGATCGGATTTAGCTCGGAGGTTTCTCAGCAGATTGCCGTACAAACCGTCAAGGGAGCTGCCAGCCTGCTGATGGAAACAGGCAATCACCCAGAACAGGAAATAGATCGGGTGACCACGCCAAAAGGCTGTACCATAGCCGGACTTAATGAGATGGAACATCAGGGTTTCAGCTCGTCTCTAATCAAAGGCATCAAGATTTCGCATGGCAAAATAAGTGGAATAGCAGAGGAGTTTGAGCGTAAATAGCCAATGGCTGTTTTCACCTGAAAGTGATATTCAAAACCCAGCTGAACATTAGTTGGGTTTATTTTTATCCTATGTTTGACTTAGAATATTTAAATTTTCACAAAAATTTTGTCCTTTATCTGAAAATTCACTGATTGCTTTCAGTTTAGGCTAGGTCCGTTCCTAATATTTTTTCAAAAGGAAGGTAAAGCCGGTTGAAGGTTGAAAGGTTATTGCTTATCTTTCACCCCAAGTGGACAATATTGTATTTTTTTAATTACCACTTGTACATTAATTAGTATTTAACACTACCAAATAATATACGACATTGAAAAAGATAGCTGTATTCACATCAGGAGGGGACGCACCAGGCATGAACGCCTGCGTCAGAGCCGTAGTTAGAACAGCCATTTATAACGGGGTTGAAGTAATGGGTATCATCCGCGGTTACAAAGGCATGATTGAAGGCGACTTTGTAAAGCTTGATTCCTATTCGGTCAGCAATATCATTCAGAAAGGCGGTACTATTCTGAAATCGGCAAGATGCGACGAATTCCGAAGCAAAGAATGGAGACAAGTAGCCTATGATAAGGTAATGGATGCCGGAATCGAAGGAATGGTTGCCATCGGTGGTAACGGTACCTTTACGGGTGCAGACCTTTTCCTACAGGACTTCAATATTCCTACAATCGGTTGTCCTGGTACCATTGACAATGACCTTTACGGAACTGATTATACAATTGGTTACGATACTGCTGTAAACACAGCATTGGATGCCATTGACAAGATTCGTGACACTGCTGACTCGCACGACCGTGTATTCTTCGTAGAAGTAATGGGTCGTGATGCCGGTTATATCGCTATCCAGTGTGGTATCGGTGGTGGTGCCGAACTGGTAATGGTTCCTGAAAACCCTGACAGCTTTGAAAGCGTAATCGACACGCTGAAAAACGGTAGAGAAAACAAGAAAACATCTGCCATGGTAGTGGTAGCAGAAGGTGAAGAACTTGGCAATGCCAACGTGATTGCACAAAAAGCGAAAGAAGCCCTGCCTCATATGGACATTCGTGTTACGAACCTTGGTCACATCCAACGTGGTGGCGCCCCTACTGCACTTGACCGTATATTGGCTAGCCGAATGGGCATGGCTGCTGTAGAAGGCCTATTGGCAGGTAGAAAAAGTGAAATGGTAGGTATTATCAATGATCAGGTAGCTTACACACCATTTGCTGATGCCATTCACAAGAAAAAGCCATTGAACAAGGAGCTGATCAAGATGGTAAACATCCTGAGTATCTAGACATAAGACTTAGCTCTTGAGATAAAAGAAACCCCCAATGGCTGCAAAGCTATTGGGGGTTTTCATTTACATGATATCTAAAGGTTATTATATCACTTGCTCCTCAACTGTATATAAGGAATAATCACTTCCTCCAAGGAAATGCCACCATGCTGGAAGGTGTCCTTGTAATACTTCACATAGTGATTGTAGTTGTTGGGATAAGCAAAGAAATAATCCTCTGTTGCAAAAGCATAGGAAGTTGATACATTTACTTTAGGCAACATGTATTCTTCTGGCTTAGCCACAGCCAATACATTCTTTCGGTCATAGCTCAGGTTTTTACCTTGCTTATAACGAAGGTTCGTATTGGTATTTCTATCTCCAATGATCTTGTGCGGACGCTTCACTCTCACTGTACCATGATCTGTCGTCACGATCACATGTACATCCTTTTCTGCCAGCATCTTCAATGTCTCCAACAATGGTGAGTGCAGGAACCATGAATGTGTCAGAGAACGGTAAGCCGCTTCATCAGGAGCCAGCTCCCTTACCATTTCCGTATCGGTACGGGCATGTGACAACATATCCACAAAGTTATACACAATCACATTCAGTTTGTTATTCAGCAGGCTATGTAAGTTATCTAGCACCTGTCTGCCCTGATGCACATGTATTACTTTGTTATATGAAGATTTAATATTGAACTTGTTACGACTTAATTGCTCCTGCAAGAACTCAAATTCGTTGTTGTTTTTGCCATCTTCTGAATCCTCGTCAACCCAAAGGTTAGGATAGTGCTTTTTCATATCCAATGGCATCATGCCTGAGAATATGGCATTACGGGCATAAGCCGTCGTGGTAGGAAGAATAGAATAATAAGCAGACTCCTCTTCCTTCACAAAGTACTCCGTAAAAGTCGATTCCAATACCTTCCACTGATCCAGTCTAAGGTTATCAATCAATATGAAAAAGACAGGCTTATCATCTTGCTTCAACAGCGGGAAGACCTTCTCTTTCATCAACTGGTGCGAAAGCAATGGTCCTTCTTCTTCACCAGAAAGCCAGTACTTGTAATTATCCTCTATAAAATCTGCAAAGTTGTTGTTTGCCTCAGACTTCTGCATCTCCAGCACATCCATCATGCTCTTGTTCTCCGTCTGGTTAATCTCCAGGTCCCAGTAGACCAACTTCTTGTAGATTTCTATCCAATCCTCATGGTCCAGCCTGTCTCCAAATGCCATACTGATATTCTGAAAGTCCCGCTGATAACTGTGATTGGTTTTCTCAGTCACCAAACGCTTCTTGTCCAGCAGTTTTTTTACAGATAGCAATACCTGATTCGGGTTGATTGGCTTGATAAGGTAATCCGCTATTTTGGAGCCGATTGCCTCCTCCATTATATACTCCTCTTCACTCTTCGTAATCATCACAACAGGAATACTCGGACGTACCTGCTTGATTTCCTCCAACGTCTCAAGTCCGGTCATTCCCGGCATATTTTCGTCCAGAAAGATAATGTCAAATGACTCTTCCTGACATTTGTCAAGTGCATCCGTACCACTGATAACGGGTGTAACATCATACCCTTTTTTTTGCAGGAACAGAATATGTGGTTTCAGCAGATCAATCTCATCATCTGCCCACAGTATGGAATATCGGTTCATAGGCTAGTAATTTTAGATTTTGGACACTTAAAAATTGAGGGAATGTATCCTATTAAAATACACCTCAAAACCATGCCGCATCATCTGAACATGGCTACCATCTTTGTTATTTACTATCAATACATGGTTTAAGTGAAGGTAAGACTGTCAGCGTTGGAAAGGAAGTTTTTATGGAAATTTATGATAAGGAACAATGGTCGCCCGTTAAGGAGTAACCTCAACTATTTGGTATATTGCCTCTCCATTTTGGCACGAAAGCAAATGATGAAACAAGCAACCAAGGAATGTGTAGAGTGCGGTAGTGACTACTATTCCAATACCACTGAAATGGCGTCCTTATGCCCTGAGTGCGCTCATTACCTGTATGGGTACCCTAAATGTGACCATCAGTTTGAAAATGGGCGTTGTACTAACTGTTTTTGGAATGGAAAAAGCTCAGCCTATGTTCAGAAACTGAAAAAGGATTCCAATGACCAATAAAGTCTTTGGTTATAAGGTTCCTTGCAAGGAGTATAACGCAACTTGACCATTGTATACCTATCTCAGTAACCAAATAGCCAATTGCTTGTTTACTTAGGCAGAACAACACATTAGGTTACAGGTCAAATTTCAAGATCATCCTAAATTTAGTAGGTAAAAACACGACTATTTTGAGCAAGAAATCTCTTTACAACCGCGATCTGAGTTGGCTACAATTCAACCATAGGGTATTGCAAGAAGCTGCCGACAACCAAAATCCATTGTATGAACGCATTAAGTTCCTCGCCATTTTTTCTTCAAACCTTGATGAATTTTTTGAAGTAAGGGTTTCCTCCATCAGACAGCTCAAGACCATCAACAAGCAGTTCAATAAGAAGCTGATCACCAAGCCTAACCGCTTACTCAAAGCCATCAAGGAACAGGTAAGTCAGCAACAGGAACAGTTCGGCAGCATCTATAGGAAACAAATCATCCCTGCCCTAAAAGATCAAGGCATTCATATCATTGATCACGCACAATTCAGCCCTCAGCAGCTTGAGTTTTCAGCAGGATACTTTGATCAACACTTTCAACAGCTAAAAATATATGAGAAGGGAAATGAAGCCATATTTATGGAAAATGAAACCATGGCATTGTTAGTTGAATTTGAAGAAAAAACACCACTCACACTAATCAAATTCCCCGACTACCCATCACGTTTTGTTACCCTGCCATCTCAGGAAGGGATGCACTTTATCACTTTCCTTGACGATATCATCAAGGCAAACCTCCATCAAGTATTTCCCCATAAAACGATTCGAAGGACATATGCCGTCAAGATCAACCGTGACGCTGAACTCTACATTGATGATGAGTACTCAGGTAAACTGGTAGACAAGATTTATCAGGCACTGGACAACAGGAACACAGGTGAAGCAACCAGAGTCTTGATTGACAGTACCGTGCCAGACATTTTGCTAAAGCAACTGAAAGAAACCTTGGATATCCATGATGTAGATATTGTAAAAGGTGGTGTATACCATAATTTCAAGGACTTTTTTGGCTTTCCAAACCCAATTGGAGCATCGTTGGAGTTTCCCAAGCTTACAAGAAAATCCCCCTTTGACACGGCTGATATATTCAAGGCCATTGACCAACAAGACAGGCTGATACATTTCCCTTACCATTCTTTTGAGGCAGTCAATCAACTGGTGGAACAGGCTGCTGAGGACAAGCAAGTAACAGCCATCAAGATCTCACTGTACAGGGTAGACAAACAATCCAGACTGATTGATGCATTGCTCAAAGCCTGCCAAAACGGAAAGCAGGTAACCATATTTGTAGAGGCTCAAGCCCGCTTCGATGAAGAAAACAATATCCGTTGGGGAAAAGTATTTGAACAGTATGGTGCAGAAGTGATTTACAGTTTTCCGGACATAAAGGTCCACTCCAAAATCTTGCTGATCGATAAGAAAGAAGCGGATACACACCACCGATATGCCTATATTTCCACTGGTAACTTCAATGAAAAAAACGCTGGAATCTATGGGGACTTAGGCATTATGACCTCTAACCCTGAAGTAACCAAGGAAGTCAATCAAGTATTTCAGGTACTGAGCAGAAAGCGTATAATCCCTAAGACCAACCACCTACTCGTCTCCCCTTTCAACACCCGCAGTACATTTGAGAAACTGATTAAAAAAGAGATTGCCAAAGCAAAGGATGGAAAAGAGGGTTATATCTTCCTCAAGATGAACAGCCTTGAGGACAAGGATATGATAGAAAAACTCTATGAAGCCAACAACCATGGTGTAAAAATAGAATTGGTCATAAGAGGAATATGCAGACTCAAGGCAGGTGTTAAAGGACAAAGTGAGCACATCAAAGCTTCCAGCATAGTTGGTCGGTTTTTGGAGCATTCCCGCATCTATATCTTCGGCAAAGGAGACGAACAGAAAATCTTTATTGGGTCTGCCGATTGGATGACCCGTAACCTTGATCGCAGGATTGAGGTCATCACACCTGTACTGGCGCCACACATCCAACAGTACCTGCTTGAATATGCTTCCCTACAACTGAGGGACAATGTAAAAGCCCGACTACTGGATGAGGATCAAAAAAATACCTATATCCAAAACAACAAAGAAAAGATGGATGCTCAAGTAGCCGCTACGACATTGCGGATACAGTAACAGCAGATTGAATGGCAAGCTCCTAATCATTGTTTATAGGATACTGATGGTTTCAGTAAAAATAGACCTTATGATTAGTGAGCTTTACATTTTTATGGATGTGTTTATTGCCTCCATCCTCACCATGCTGATCGGGATAGAACGAGAAAGAGCAGACAAAGCCGCCGGTATCCGTACCAACATGATAGTCGGGGGCTTTACCTGTCTGGTCGTTGCCATTATCAAACCACTCACTAACTTCCTCCAAGAGTATTTCAAGGTAGCGCAACACAGCAGCGGGATGGTGGAAATAGATCCAATCCGAATTGTTCAGGCAATTGTAATTGGGGTTAGCTTTATTGGCGCTGGTACCATCATCAAGTCAAGGGAAGACCAAACCATCACAGGGCTTACCACTGCCGCTACCCTACTATACTCTGCCGGTATCGGAATTTGTGTAGCCATAAAAATGTACCTGCTTGCGGTATGCCTGACTGTATTTGTCTTGGTCATCAATAAGACGGTAAATTACCTCGCTAAAAAATACACCTCTGTAAAAGACTGATTACCGACGCCTTACCCTTCAGAACCTTTCTTTTTCCCTACTACTGTACCAAAGCTCCCCCACACTAAAAAGCCCAGACGCTTGCCACAATGTTACAAGAATATATTTAACAGTAGTTAAGAGTTTTTAAATATCGGCTAACCAAGAGTACTTTTGGTATTATGAAATAATAAATTGTATCATATGAAGATTTTTTACAGTATCCTACTCTCTTTTTTACTACTGACAACAGCTATTCTGCAAGGCTGTGGTCCAAAAGAATATCCTGCCGTTGGGGACCTTAGCTTATCGGTATTCGATAACCAGCTTATCCGTTTTGACACCCAAATAGGTGACATCCAGAAAGAAGGAGAAATCATCCTGCTGGACAACGGACGCATTGCTCTCAAAAAAATCAACATTCCAAACTACCAAAGAAAAGCGACAGCCAACTTACATGTTACCCTACAGTCCAATGGTGACCGCTGGGACAAGTCCGGCTCGATCTTTATGTTCCCTGCCGACCAGCCCATCAACCTGCTAAACATCAAAGAAGGTAAAACAACCTTTCCAAACCCTAATAAACTGCAAGAAGACTTTAAAGGAGTATTGGCATCAAAAGACTATACCCCCAATATAGAACTGATGCGTTTTATGACGCCTTTTGGCGTAGGGTATTATTCGACAGACACCGTGGAAACCACCAAAGGCAGGAAACCTGCTTATATAGCCCAATGGGAAAATGAGGTGGTTTGGGAACAGGATATCACTGATAGACTGCCAGCCTTGATGGGTAAAGACATCTACATTGGTGTTTGGATAGATACATGGACTCCTTCAGGATATAAACTGTCTGCACAACTGCACATTGAAGAGGCTTATCTCTCCAATGATGTAATGCCTAAGACATATGCCAAGCCCCTATTCAACAGCATTGCATATATGGGCCCTCAAAAGTCTTTTGACTACTTAAGCCGTCAGGATGCCACTTTTGAATTTGAGATTCCTGAAGGTATCCAAAACCCTACCATCAAATACCTGATTACAGGACATGGGGGGCATTCAAAAGGAGATGAGTTTGTCAAAAACCCCAATCAGGTATATGTAGACGACAAACTGGTACTTGACTGGACACCTTGGAGAGACGACTGTGCCTCATTCCGCCGATTCAACCCAGGTTCTGGTGTTTGGATGGTGGAAGTAGACAGTGCCCAATGGATTGACTGGGAGCAAGGCAAATATGTAAAAGGGAACATCAAGGAGCGTGTAGCATCTTCTGACCTGTCTCGTTCCAACTGGTGTCCGGGAGCTGTGGTAACACCGGTAAGTATACCGTTAGGTAATTTGAAGGCTGGCAAGCATACCCTCAAAATCAGTATGCCGCTGTCTCAACCTACCAAAGAGAATGAGTTCAACCACTGGTTAATATCAGCCTATCTTATAGGCGATCAACAATAGTATTCACCTAATTTTTTCCTGATAAACGAATGATCATCATGAAAACTGGATATATCAATTCTTTGGCAATTATGTGTCTGCTAACAGGGCTTTTCTCCTGTAACCTTGCTTTTGAATCGAGAACACCTATACAATATAGGCCACAGGTAGAAGCAGCGCTGGACAAGGCTGGCGACAACAGGGATGAACTGGAAAAAGCTTTGAAAAAAGTCCCTGAAGAACAGCTTGAAGGTATGTCTTTCCTGATTGCTTTTATGCCACAACATGATCTGGATACACTCACAGCAGACTACTTGCTGGAAAATGTAGCATTGGCTTATCAGGCAAGAAAAGAGTTTGACTGGGCGGTCAAGCTTCCCAAAGTGGTATTCCTGAATGAGGTGCTCCCATATGCGACCTTGAACGAACGTAGAGACAACTGGAGAAAAGACTTCTATAAGCGTTTTGCACCAATGGTTAAAGATGCCAAGGATATCCGTGAGGCGATCAGGATTATCAATCACAGTATAATGGAGGAAGTGGGTGTCAAATATTCAACAGCACGCCCCAAGCCTGACCAAAGTCCTTATGAGTCTATGGAGTGCGGACTTGCTTCCTGCACCGGACTCTCTGTATTGCTGACAGATGCATTTCGAGCTGTAGGGATCCCTTCACGTATAGCGGGTACTCCTAACTGGACTACCAAGGAAGGCAACCATAACTGGAATGAGGTATGGGTTGATGGCAAATGGTACTTTACGGAATATTACCCAAGTGGTGGGTTGAACCAAGGTTGGTTTTTGCCTGATGCAGGACAAGCAAACCCTAGTAAACCTGAAAACTGGATTTATGCTTCTTCATACCAAAAGACAGACATCCACTTTCCTCTAGTATGGGATATGGATATTGAGTATGTCTCTGCTGAAAACGTGACAAGCCGCTACCTTGAGCTTTACCAAGCACAACAGCTGGAAGAGCAAATGACAAAAGACGGTAAGGTAAAAATACAGCTGATTATGTTCAGAAAGAAAGGCTGCTCAATGGGAGATGACCGTATCTCTGTAGAAGTAAAGGCTTACCACAACAGTAACCTGCTATATGAAGGTAAAACCCCAAGCCCTGAACAGGATATGAATGACTACCTGACTTTCTATGCAGATCAGGGTAGTGAGATACAGCTATTTTACCCTACAGCAGATGACCTGATGCACTCAGAAAAAATCACCTTGGAGAAGAGTCAGACCATTAGGCTATACTATCAATAGCATAATGTGAGTTTTCATCATTTAGCCCTGCAAGGGTTATATATGTTTAAGGTGTTTATTCATCACTCCCATTAATTAGAATTGATTTTATAACAAGATGATCTATCAATATAAAAGGCAGCCCCTTAAAAAAAGAGGGGCTGCCTTTTGTATATTCAATCGTTACTAACCTAATCAAGCAGTTATCAACTTCTCTGCTTCCATCTTCGCCTTTAGGTTTTGAAGAGCAGTTTCATGTGACTCAGCTGTCTTGTTGATCGCCATATTGACCATAAAACCATAAGCAACGATTTCGATAGTCTCTTCCAGTTTCATACGATTTGCGCCCAACTCAGTAAAGCGGCAAGTGATATGTACATCCATATTGGGAGATGCCTTGACGTATGTATCAAACTGGTAGGCATCCTTAGCAATAACCTGCTCTGCCATTACAGAAGCTGGAAAAGTAAACGGTCCGATAGAGATTTTTTCTGTAATCCCCACCTTCAACTTGTCATTTCCTTGACTATCCGTATCCTGACCTAAAATAGCAATATCCGTTACCAACGGATATAGGTCCACATGGTGACGCATATCCTTGAAGTATGCAAATACAGCCTCTACACTGTTATCAATTTCAACTGTCAAGGTTGTGTGCTTCGATTTTCGGAGAGACATCATAGCTTGTTGTTTAGTTTTGTAATTAAGTGCCTACACAAAAAATACGACTGTCTAGCCGTTTTATTTTCCTTCAGATCAATCATCTTTTATCAAAACCAAAAAATATTGTGCTGTTAAACTACAGGGTGTTGGGGGCATTTCAATATTTGGAAATCAAATGCGGTAAGGCTGTATTCAAAATACGCTTATTATATCAGTGAAAGGAAGCTACACCAAGCCTTTGACTTTGTGGTATTTAGATTTAATCAAAGGGTATTATTCTTTGATTAACAATTATGTGTTAATTGCGGTAATACCATTGACAATAGATAAAAAAACTATGACAGCTACCTTTTTTGCCTCACCTGAAGAATTTAGAAAATGGTTAAAACAACACCATCAAAGTGAAACAGCTTTAATTGTAGGTTTTTATAAAATAAAGAGTGGCAAACCTTCTATGACATGGTCACAATCTGTAGACCAAGCGCTGTGTTTTGGCTGGGTAGATGGTGTCAGAAAATCCATCGACAAAGACTCCTACTGTATCCGTTTTACCCCTAGAAAACAAAATAGCACTTGGAGTACAGTTAATATCAACAAAGTAGAAGAGAGCTTAGCAAAGCAGGACTAATGACGCAAGCAGGGCTTCAGGCATTTAGTTTAAGAAAAGAAAGTAACTCCAGCACCTATTCGTATGAAAAGAAATTTATTACCCTGAGTCCTGCTTATGAGATGAAATTTAAGGAACAGAAAGTTGCTTGGGACTTTTTTGTCAGACAAGCACCATCCTATCAAAAAAGTATTATACACTGGATAATGAGTGCTAAACAGGAAAAAACCAGCATCTCACGCCTTGAAAAAACCATTCGTGTAAGTGAGCAACAAAAGCGATTAAGGTAAAACCTATTGGATGTAACTTACATTAAAAATGTAAAATATGATAGCAAGAATTTGGCATGGCCGAACAACAGTAGAGGATTATGAAGCCTATACAACCTTTTTGAAGGCTAAAGCAATACCGACTATAAAAGCACAGAAAGCTTTATTGACTTGACTTTTTTTAAGGAGAATTGAAAACGAAACGGCTCATTTCACCTTAATTACATTTTGGGAAAATTTAGAAGTAATCAAGAATTTTGCTGGAGAAGATTTTGATAACGCTAAATATTACCCAGAAGACAACGCTTTTCTACTCGATTTTGAAAAGAAAGTGATTCAATATGAGGTCTTTACTTAAACAGACAACAATCGTTGATATATTTAACCCCTTCGATCCAGCCATTCATTAATATAAAAGAGATAAACTTAATAATTCCATCGTTATTCTATTTCGACCTGTGGGATAAAAAAAGCAGGACACTGTAGTGTCCTGCTTTTCTTTATTTAACGTGAACGATGGACTAGACCTCCTTTTTAGAGCTGAAAATATCATTTGCCTGACGAAGGACTGAAGTCCATCGCCAATATATTTCGTCCCTTCGGGGCTTTGCCCTGAAAGGGCGAGATAGCGATGTTTTAATCCATAACTCACGTTTATTTATCTACCCAATGATATTGATTAGGTATAAGCAACTTCGAGAATTGGTGCGGCTTCCGTTACTGGCTTTCTCATCTCCAGCACACTCCAGGCTACCATAATCCCGCCCTTAAATAGAGAAGAGATACTGATGGTCCACCATACGCTTTCAATGCCCATCCCAAATACTTCTACCAACAACAAGGCAACCGGTACACGCAAACCGGTAAAAACAATTCCGATAATTGATGGAATTCGGCTTTTCCCAAGTCCGCTAAATAACCCTTCACACACGATCTCCCAGATCATAAACAACTGTGACACGCCTATGATTTGCAGGTAAAGACTTCCCAATAGCTGCGCTTCTTTTTCGGGTATAAACAGTCCAAATATTGGTACACCAAAAAATTCAAAGGCGATGGTGACTACCAGCCCGATTGTACTCATGACGGTCATGGTAATAAAGAACCCTCTTCGGATACGGTCAAATCGACCTGCTCCAAAATTCTGCCCTACAAATGATGCCAAGGCTGTACCCAGTCCCTGTGCTGTCATCCATGAGATAGATTCTATATGGGTTCCAACGCTTTGTACAGCAACCGATTCAGCTCCCCACTGTGCTACTTGCCTTGCGATAATCATGGCAAAAATGGCAAACAGGGATGCATACAATGCTACTGGCAAGCCAATATCAAAGATAGGCTTGGCAAAAGCCTTGGCCGGTATACGCCAAAGTTTTCCACCAAATGGGTTGCGGCTGCCCGTCAGGCGATACACAAACAATGCCCCGACAAATACCTGTGTCAGGACTGTTGCTATTGCAGCTCCCTCAGCGCCCATTGCAGGAACCGTATTTCCCCATCCAAAAATCAATAGAGGGTCCAACAGGATATTCAATACCAACCCGACAGCATTGAATACAAATGGCGTCCGGCTATTTCCTACGCCATTGAATATGCCCGAGAAGGTTGGGTTCCCCATAATAAATACCATCCCGACACCAATCACTTTCAGGTAACTGGCTGCCTTTTGCTCCACCAAAGGGTGATTCAGCTGGAAAAAACTGATAATAGGCTCTGCCCATACAAACAGAATGGCGCCATACAGTACAGAAAGTACAAAGGATAGCGCAACGGTATTTTCAGCAAATAGCCCAGCCTTCTTTCTATCTTTTTTTCCAAGTGCCTGTGCAATGGTTACCTCTGCCCCTACCTTGGTCATCAGCAACAGGGACAGGCCCAGCCACATAAAGAAACTGGCTGTACCGACAGCCGCCACTTCTTCACTACCTGCCCTGCCTAGCCATGCCATATCTGCCATGGTGTAAGCCATCTGTACAAAAGAGGTTGCCATAATTGGCATAGCTAGTTGCATCAGCTGCCTTAATATATTTCCTTGTGTTAGATCCTTGATTTCACTCACTTCCCGCTGGTTTTTGTTCGTCTTGCCAACTGCATGATTTACAGTTGTTAACTCAATTAAATCAGTCTTTTAGACAAAAAATGTCCGCAAAGATACGAGATCATCTTTCATAATCAACCTTCCACTTTATCTCCTTACAACCAAACCTATCTCCATAACATTCAACTTTTGAACAGGATCAATTGTCAATGTTTTAACCTTGACAAATCGAAGTGAATGAACGATCATTTGCATCCTCAGACTAAAATATAGTAAATTGCCGCGCTGAATGATTCAGTACCACATACTTCCGTACAAAACACGGAGCAAACTACTAATCGAATAAAGTAACAACTTCTACTACCATACGGTTAAATTGGTAGTCAAACAATAGCATAAACAAAATGACAAAGAGGCTTACACAGTTGCTGGAAGAATCTGTAAAAAGCAACTGGGAATTCAAGGCATTGGAGGACTATAAGGGCAAGAGTTATACATATGGGGAACTTGGGGAAACCATCACCAAAATTCACAGTGCATTTAGGGAGCTTGGCGTTGAGCAAGGCGACAAAATTGCCCTAATGGGAAAAAACTCAGCCAATTGGTGTACCATTTACTTGGCTACAGTCACTTATGGAGCGGTTATCGTACCTGTATTGCCTGACTTTAAGGCAGACGACACCCACCATATTGTAAACCATTCGGATGCTAAGGTGCTGTTTATTGAGAAGAATATCTTTGCAGGGCTTAGTCCTGAAAAGATGACCAATATCGAGGTGATCTTCTCCATCAAGGACTTTGGCTTACTCGAATCCACCAAAGAAGGCTTAGGGCAATCCATCTTCGAGATCGGGGCTACACGCTTTGCTTCGGATTTCTCCGGAGGGGTCAATGCGGCCAACCTGATGTTCCATTATGCTGACCCTGAAGCGCTGGCAGTAATCAGTTATACCTCTGGTACTACGGGCTTCTCCAAAGGTGTAATGATCCAACACAAAAGCCTTAGTGGCAATGTGGTGTTTGCACAGAACAATATGCCATTGCAGCCAAAAGACAAGATTGTCTCATTCCTGCCTTTGGCACACACTTACGGCTGCGCATTCGAATTCCTGTTTCCATTGACATTGGGCTGTCATATCACCCTACTGACCAAGACACCTTCTCCACAAGTTGTCCTGAGTGCTTTCCAAGAAGTAAAACCTTCCCTGATCCTGACGGTTCCTTTGGTGATCGAAAAGATCTTCAAGTCAAAGATTCAGCCTGAGCTGAGAAAACCAATGATCAGCAAACTGATCAAGATTCCAGGACTAAGAAATCTGGTATTCAACAAAATCAGAAAGGGCGTTTACGAAAGCTTTGGTGGCAACTTTAAGGAACTTGTAATTGGTGGTGCTGCCTTCAACCCTGAAGTGGAAGCATTCTTCAACAAGATCAAGTTTCCTTTTACAGTAGGCTACGGCATGACAGAGTGCGGACCTCTGATTTCTTACGCTTCTTGGAACACGACAAAGCTAGGTGCTTCTGGTCGTCCTGTTGATGAAGTAGAGGTTAAAATCGATTCAGACAACCAAAGAGAAGTTGTTGGGGAGATTATGGTAAAAGGTAGCCATGTAATGAAGGGCTATTACAAAAATCCTGAAGCGACAGAAAAAGTGCTGGATAACGATGGCTGGTTCCGTACGGGTGACCTTGGTGTTATAGACCATGAGGGCAATATCTTTATCAAAGGTAGAAGCAAGAGTATGATTCTTGGTCCTTCAGGCAAAAACATCTACCCTGAAGAGTTAGAGTCTCTGTTGAACAACTCTCAGTACATTACGGAGTCAATCGTGATTGACAAGAATAACAAACTGGTGGCACTGATCTACCCTGACTTTGAGGTAGTAGACAAAAACAACCTTTCACAGGATCAGTTGAGCGACTTACTGAAAAAAGAGGTCAAGGCAATCAACCACCGAGTGCCGGGTTATATGACTATCTCGGATTTCAAGATCAGTCCAACTGAATTTGAGAAAACTCCAAAACGAAGCATCAAGCGCTTTATGTATCAGGCATAATCAAGATGCTGGATGCTAGAATATATAAGAACCCCAATCAGATTACTTCCGATTGGGGTTCTCTTTTTTGCTTTTAATTAAGATGGATTGAAATCCACCAGTACTATATCCTGAAAGGGTATATAACTCATATTATTACTTCTTTACCCTAAGGTCGTACAGGTCCTTACGTCTGTCTTTCAGGTTACGCACACTACCGTGTTCGTGCAGCTCTTTCAACAATTCAAGGTCAATATCTGCCACCACCATCATCTCCGTATTTGGCGTTGCTTCCGCCTTCACTGTATTCATCGGGAATGCAAAATCAGATGGCGTAAAGATGGTTGACTGCGCATACTGAATGTCCATATTGTTTACCTGAGGCAAGTTACCTACACTACCTGTCATGGCTACATAACACTCATTCTCAATCGCTCTTGCCTGTGCACAATTTCTCACACGCATATAACCGTTTTGGGTGTCTGTCAGGAAAGGAACAAACAGGATTTGCATACCTTGTTCAGCCATGATTCGTGATAGCTCAGGGAACTCCACATCATAGCAGATCTGAATTCCGACCTTACCGCAGTCCGTATCAAATACAGCGACTTCGTTTCCGCCAACCATCCCCCAAGCCTCTATCTCTGAAGGCGTAATATGGATTTTGCGGTACTCTTCCCAAGAACCGTCCCTACGGAGCAAGTAAGAGATATTGTACAGCGTATCATCTTCCAGATAAGGCATACTACCTGTAATGATGTTGATATTGTACGATACGGCCATATCCAACATCCTTTTCCTGATTTCTTCAGTGTAGCCTGCCAACTGGCGCATGGCTGTTGCTTCACCCAAGTGGTTATAAGGTTCCATCAGTGGTGCCTCGAAAAACTCAGGGAACATCACAAAATCAGAGTGGTAGTTACTCACTGCATCCACAAAGTATTCCACTTGACGCATCAGAGCCTCAAAGTCTTCGAAAAGACGCATTTGCCACTGTACCAACCCTAGCCTTACGACCGTCTTCTGTGGACTGATCACTGGCTGATCCTTCTCAAAGTAGATGTTGTTCCACTCCAACAGTGTCGCATATTCCTTTGACTGCGTATCACCCAACAGGTAATTGCGCAAAACCTTCTTTACGTGAAAGTCATTGGACAGCTGGAAATTCAACGTAGGATCATAGATCTGTTTCATCCTGACCTTATTGATATATTCACGAGGCTTTAGCTCGTCAGCATATTTCTCATAATTCGGGATACGTCCACCCGCAATGATTGCCCTTAGGTTCAGGTTTTCACAAAGCTCCTTACGGGCATCGTATAACCTTCGTCCCAATCGCATACCACGGTAATCAGGGTGTACAAACACCTCAATACCATACAGCACATCTCCGTCAGGATCGTGGGTATCAAACGTATGGTTTCCTGTAATACTCTTAAAGGTGTGGTTGTCACCAAACTTGCCATACTGGACAATAATGGACAGGGCACTTGCCACCACCTTTCCGTTCACAGCGATACAAAGCTGTCCTTCAGGAAAAATGTTTAGCAGCTTTGCGATGTTTTTCCTTTCCCATGACATATCCAAACCTGAATAAGCCTGAATCATGGCTTCATTCAGTTCCACATAATCCGAAATCTGAAGGTGTCTCAGTTCTATATGCTGTTCCTGTTCAGTAGTTTCTGTTATCTGTTCCATATAGTTATCTATGCTTATTTTTCAATTTCCTTATCTTATATGAATTGATTGCGTATTGAATTTGTTCAATTCCGTTACAATCATTCACTTTGTTTGCAATTTGGGTGTTTTTATTCCTCAACCGTATCAGCGGTCAAATACATGATTCAGAACCTGTTAGTATTTTGAATGGTTCCTTATTAATTCCTCAGCAATATTATTTAAAATTTCTGGATACAAATACAAATTATATCAATTCTGTAACCATATTTGCCGCTCGTTTTGAGAGTCCTTTTTCACAATGATTTTTTTATCTTGTTGAGGGCTTAAGTCAACTATTTTTCACTTGGATATCCTCGTATTCCAATTGGCAACAAAGTTTTGTTTACTAAAGTGCTTTTGCGGAATAGTAAGGAATTTAAATAGCTTAGCATGCAAAAACTTACGGCGGCACAGATCATTGAAAAAATTCAACGCAGACAATGCTTTGAAGCAGAAACAGCTGACAACTCTCTTTATATCAAAATTGAAGACTATACACCATTTGCAGGCATTGCATTGCACAATGGAAACCAACTCAGAGAAGAGCTGCAAGAGAAATGTGCGCTTACCGAAGAAGAACGCTGGTACGAAGAAGCGCCCTATTCATTGGATATGATCTCTTCCCTACCTATTGTACTGGCTGGCAACGATTCACGCTTTGAATATGACCTGAACCGACCTGAGTCAAAGGCTGTATACAAAACCGCATGGAACAAGGAGGTATGGAATAAGAACCTGACCAAGAAGGAAAAAGACCTTTCTTTGGAAAAGCACCGTACCTTTTACCAGATATTGGATACGCTTATCCAAGTGCTGGAAAATAAGTTTTCGGCTGTACTGGTATTTGATATTCATGCATTTAACCATAAGCGAATAGATCATCCTACCCCTACATTCAATGTAGGTACTGAACTGCTGGACGATACACATTACCGCAAGGATATCAACTTCTTCCTGAAGGAACTGAAGCGTATCAAGTTGCCAAGCATTGATGTGTCTGCTGCCGAGAACGAGGTATTCTTTGGCAACGGTTACCTATTGGAACACCTTTCCGAAAAGTTTGCCAAGACGTTGGTATTCTCTACCGATGTCAAGAAAGTATATTGTAATGAAGAAACAGGTGAGGTTTACCCTGTTGTGGTGGACAAGCTGACCAACCAGCTCAAGAAAGCCATTATCAATACGGCTGCATTCTTTGCTCGCAACCGAACCAACCTTACTGTCGTCAAGAAGAACCACTTGCTTTCATTTGAGGTGGATGACAACCTGCTGAAGGTAGACAAGATGCTTATGGAGATCGCCAAAGGGTTTGAGATCCTGAGTATGGTCAACCCAATCAATATTGAGCAGGCAAAAAAGGAGTTTTTCAAGTCGAGGTTTCAGGTAAACCCAACCTTTAAGTATCGTCAACTGACGCTTAATCCATTCGAGGTCAAAAGGCAGCTTTATGCGATTCCTGTAGAAGATATCAGTGACATCTCATTGAAGTTGCTGTATCAGGATATCATCGATTCCTATGCTGACAAGATCGATATGATCGCTTCTATTGGTACTGACAAGTTTCTGTACAACTCCCTCCGCTATTTCGGAGAACCAGACTACAAGGACGTTCGCAATGCCGATTACTTGCTGCACTGCTCTCCAAGTATAGATGGCGATGAGGAAGAAAACCTTTCACCTGTAGAAGTAAAAGAGTTTTTTAAAGAAGTCATGGATGCTTACGGATTCAAGGCAAAGGTGGAAATCTCCAAGCAAATTGTCTCCAAAGTACTGATCATCAACAAGCAGAAATCGGTTAAAATCCGAAAGGATGCCATGTTCTCAGAGAAGTCACTTTATGCGCTGGCAGAACATGAGATTGGGGTACATATGGTTACAACAGTCAATGCCCGCTTGCAACCTTTGAGCATTTTCAGGTTGGGTATGCCACACAATACCCATACACAAGAAGGGTTGGCTATTTTGAGTGAGCTGTTGTCCAACAATATTACAGTGTCAAGATTAAAAATGCTTGCGCTAAGGGTGAAGGCGATTGACTTGTTCCTGAAAGGAAATGACTTCAAGGCTGTATTCCACTATTTGGCAGACTCCAAGCACTTGGATCAGCAGCAGGCATTCTATCTGGCTGCCCGTATCTTCAGAGGGGGCGGCTTCACCAAAGATTACCTGTACCTTAGAGGTTTCCGTGACATTCTGAAACACTACAAGGAAGGTAACGACTTGTCGCCATTGCTGATTGGTAAAACGACACTTCGTTACCAAAACATCATCAATGAAATGATTGAGCGAAAGATTTGTGTTCCTCCTAAATACATTACTCGCTCATTTGAAAGCCCTATAGATTCCAATCCTGTCATTAACTATGTGATGGAAGGGCTACAATAATAGATATCAGATCAAAGGAGACTCGCTTGGGTCTCCTTTCTTATTCACACCTATAAACCTCACTCCTCCAGTCACCTATCTAAATACTCAAAAAATAGTGTTGACATTGGCCTAAAATCATTTATTATTGCAAGCTTTTTACTGTCTGATAGCGAGCATAAAAAATTGTCTATCAGCGTAATGGTTAAGCATTAAGTTGTTTTTCATTACTTACATTATCGTTCTTTAAACATATGAGTATAGGGCTGGATCGTAATGCCCTGGCACAGCAACTCGACCAACTGGTTGATGGACTTGCCGAGCAGCATTTCGGTTTAGTGGACAACTTCTTCACGGGTGAGGAAGTGGACACGCTCTTGAATGAATTTGAAGCTTATCAGCAACAAGATGAATTCAAGAAGGCTGGCATTGGACAGCAGGATGATTTTCAGGTCAACAAAAAGATAAGAGGAGACCATATCCGATGGATTGAGGAAAGTGACACACATTTGTCATTCTTTGCTGAAAAAATTCGGACACTCATCGACTTCCTTAACCAGACCTGTTACCTAGGGCTTAAGGATTTTGAGGCACATTTTGCCGTATATCCTGAAGGCACTTTTTACAAAAGGCATCTGGATCAGTTCCATCAGGACAAAAACAGGCAGATTACGATCCTGTGTTACCTGAACAAAGAATGGACAGAAGCTGACGGCGGACAGTTAAGGCTTTTCTTTCCTGAGGGAGAAAACGAAAAGACCTTGGACATTTTACCAAAAGCAGGTCGCTTGCTGATTTTCAGAAGTGACAAGCTGGAGCATGAAGTCCTACTTACGCACAAAGAACGTTACAGCATTGCCGGATGGCTGCTGGACAAGCCTAAAACATTATCCTTTTTGGCATAAGCTTTTCGGCTTCAGCTATATGGTTGAAGCCGAGAAACTTTGAATAAGCGCCTACCGCTTTTTTTCAGAAACAATTCCTTCCAATTTGCACTTTATACCTAGAAGCAATCCAAATACTTTGATACTTTCCATATGTTATTTGAATACAAAGAACCTAAAACAGGGGGCATTTTCAGAATGTACCAAGGTGAGCAGCACCTCTCCCGCCACTACCTTCGTGACAAGGATTCAAAACTGCTCTCCCTTGCATGGAATATTGGAAAGGAGCAGGAGGTACATATCGACGGAATAGACTACCCGCTTGCCTCCAATGCTGTCCTTTCTTTGGTCAATAACCAAACCTTTCACTTCTCAAAAGCTGAAGACATCGTACTGTGGCAGTTTAACAGGGAGTTTTATTGTATTCTGGATCACGATAAGGAGGTTTCTTGTGCCGGACTGTTATTCTACAATGTCCAGCAGAATTCCTTTCTCCAATTGGACGTACAGGAACAGAAGAAATTTGAAGCATTGCTTACGGTCTTTATTGACGAATACCAAACAGCCGACAATATTCAAGGCGAGATGCTACGGATGCTACTCAAACGCCTAATCATCAAAATCACCCGTCTCCTAAAGCAGCAGAAAGCCGTTACGCTCAAAGAGCAGGAAATTGATGTGATCAGAGAGTTTAACCTTCTTGTAGAAAACCATTACAAGGAATTCCATCAGGTGCAGGACTATGCCAATATGTTGAACCGATCACCTAAAACCATCTCCAACCTTTTTGTCTCCTTCAGTCACCAGACACCTTTACAGGTCATTCAGGAGCGAATTATACTGGAAGCCAAGCGCCTTTTACTTTATACAGATAAAACCACTAAGGAAATTGCCTTTGAACTGGGCTTCTCAGAAGTGTCACACTTTAGCCGATTCTTCAAGAAACAGGTAAGTGTTTCCCCCTCAACATTCAGGGAAGAAAAAAATGCTTTATCCACTACAGAGGAAAAATAGCAACCTACAAATCCTTTGCTGCGGAAAGCATCAATACTGACTTGACGGCCCTTTCCTTGCCGTGGCTTCCGTCTTTCAACTTATCCGAAGGAGTATTTACCAGCTTCCCTTTTACAACCATGGCAGAAGAGCCTCCACCATCAAGGTTCATGGCATCTTTACACCCCAACTCTTTCATCAGTAATGCCAATTGCGCCAAAGTAACGCCTTCGCTTTTTCCTTGCTGTCTCCCATCCACCACCAACATCACAAGATGCCCATCAGCTGTATAACCAATGGCTGTTCTGGGCGCTACAGAATCCATAATATCTTCCGGAAACAGTTCATACGCCATCGTGACAGGCTCGGTATTTTTCAATAAAACAGGACCTGCCCCCATTGCCACATAAGGTTGCCATTTTTTCCCTTTGGAAGGAAATTTTGCATCAGGCTGTTCCAATGGCATTTTATCTAACTGATTAGGTGCAGGAGCTTCATAAGCGTATAAACCTTTAGCTGTATGGTACACCCAATGGATCGCCATATTGCCACGCTTGTCAATCCCAAATGCCGCACGGGTCGGAAAATATTGCCCTTTTGGTCTGGAAAGGCTTTGTGGATTTTCTGCCAATACCTGTCCCTTATCAATAATTAAACTTACCGATGCTGACTTACTGAAAAAGCCACCATTGATACAGGCATAAACCTCTTGCTGATGCAGTGATGAAAATTGGGAAGGTGTTTTAAAACCTGTTGTCTGGGCTGCTTCCAGCTTAAACTTGCCTTCTGAAAAATCAATTAGCAGACAATGAGCACTTAGGGGAATACTGTCATAGAGCATTCCTTCAGATTGGAGATAGGTTATTCCTTTGGGCAATTCAATCGTATCAGTGGCTTTCCAAGTAATGGCTTGCTGTCCTAATACATTGGTCATTACCATTACAGCAGCAATAGTCAGGAGGGTTATTTTTTTCATATGAAACCAATTGTTAGACAAAAAATTCAATACGAAAGTGACTGCTTATTGACGAAAATCCTTCACTGAAAAAGAGGATATCCACTGTGATTTTACCCTAAAGGGAAGAATTGGTAACAGGGCGGGAAATACTATCATGTTCTTCCAAGGTCAAATGCTACACCTTTGTCATGTAAGTTAATCGAAACACTCACTTAAACATCCAAGACAATGAGCACAGCACTAAAATTTGACGTTCCAACCAAAGCACAAGTATCAGAACAGAATCAGGCAATCTTTGACCAACTCGAAAAAGGAGTAGGATTTGTCCCAAATCTCTATGCAACATTTGCCTATTCTGATACAGCTTTAGGCAACTACCTTACTTTCCAGAATGCCAAGACTTCCCTACGAACCAAGGAAAAAGAGGTAGTCAACTTGGTAGTCAGTCAGGTAAATGAATGTCGCTACTGTCAATCAGCCCACACTGCCATTGGCAAGCTGAATGGCTTTACAGATGAGCAAATCATTGAACTGAGAAAAGGTTCGGCATCTTTTGACTCCAAACTGGATGCACTGGTAAAACTGGCAAAAGAGATTGCAGAAAAAAGAGGGAATGTAAACCCTGAAACGCTGGACAGGTTTTTCGAGGCAGGGTATAACAAAGGGAACCTGATTGATGTGATTGTTGCAGTAGGCGATAAGGTTATCAGCAACTATTTGCATAACCTGACACAGATTCCTATCGACTTCCCAGAAGCACAAGAGCTGTAATTCAAAAACTGATTTATAATGAAAAAGCCCGTAAAACATCGGGCTTTTTATTTTTATGCATTTAAAGCTTCCCAATCTTTCCTTACCAAACCATATACATTGGAATCGGTAAACTTTCCTTTCACCAGCATCACCCCTCTCAGTGTTCCTTCCAATTGAAAGCCATTTCTAAGTGCTACTTTCTGGGAACCAATATTCTCCGGATGGGTTTTGATTTCCAAACGGTTTAGTTCTGTACTGTTAAACAGGTAGTCCCTGAGTAAATTTACAGCTTCCGTTGCATAGCCTTTGCCATGTGCGCCTGTAATACTGTAACCAATTTCTTTTGCTGTCGAATAGGGTACAGTCAAGAAATGGCCGATCCTACCCACACGGTTTCCCTCCAGATCAGTAATGACAAAAAGCTCATTCTGTGGAGAAGCAAAGCCTGTATTATAAAAGTTCTCACGGATTGAATGTGGTGACTTTAGGTAAGTCCACATATACTCACCCCTGTAAGACAAATCATTCATCATCTCAATCAACCAATCCAAATCCTCTTCTTTTAAATGCCTGAGGATAATATTTTTTCCCTTAATCATATCTGACAAGCTTAAAAAGTAATCTAAAAATGGTAATCAGCTAAGCGCATTCCAATCCTCCCTAACCATACCATATACGTGCGTATCAATGTATTTGCCTTTTACTAACATGATACCTTTCAATGTCCCTTCATGCTGAAAGCCATTCTTTAATGCAGCACGCTGTGAGCCAATATTCTCTACATGGGCTTTGATCTCTACACGATTCAACTCTGTACTACTGAAGAGATAATCCCTCACCAGCTTTACAGCCTCTGTTGCATACCCTTTACCATGTTCGCCATAGATGCTGTATCCCAGTTCTTTTGATGTAGAATAGGGAACGGTAAGAAAATGGTTGATCGTACCAATACGATTACCTGATAAGTCTGTGATGATAAACAACTCATTCTGTGCGGAAGCAAAGCCTGTTTCCTTGAACCCTTTACGGATCTCATGTGGGGATTTTAACGTTGTACGCAAGTAATCTCCACGAAGTGACAAATCATTCAACACCTCAATCAACCAATCCAAGTCCTGCTCTTTCACATGCCTTAATATGATGTTTTCTCCTTTGATCATATCTGAAAAGATTAAAAAAGTAAATATTGGTTATATGAATAAAGCAAGATAGTAATTCTCCTATCAATCTTATTTTGCTCTAACGAATTATTCCTCTAATTTTCAGAAATAATGCTTTTTGAAAATAAAGCGACTTTTTTGAAATGAACCCAAGACAAACAAGCTATTTCCAAAGGATTACTGTGACCCTTTGCCTGCTTTTGATATTCACAGCAACAGGACAGTTAGCTGCCCAAAGTAAATTGGACAGCCTGAAAAACCTGTACCAAAAGGCTACCAATGACTCACTTCGTATTGAGTTGGCTATCAGTATATCCCGTCAACAACACTACTCAAAACATCAGCCCGACACCGAATACAATATTGCCAATGATGCCATCAACTTGGCTCTGGAACTGAACGATACACTGCTGCACGCCAAAGCCTTGGATAACTTGGGTTTGTTATACCGCTATCACCAGATGTACAAAAAGGCTATTGACCTTCACGCCAAAGCTTACCAACTGGTAGAAAATAAGCCTGTACCTCCACTTCAGAAAATGATTTTTGCCAATAATACGGGTGTTGCCAGCCGCTATGCCAATGAATACAACAAGGCTGTAAAATACCACCTTATTGCGCTGAAGGTTGCTGAACAAGAAAATGATCTCAAAAATATTGCTATTTCATGTAACGGAATTGGCAATACGCTACTCAATATCCCTGACCGAATTGACGAAGCACTTCCCTATTACCAGCGCGCACTGAAAGCTGAGCAAAAAAGAAACAATTCATTAGGCGTCGCCATGAATTACCTGACCATTGGGGATTATTACTCTCAAAAGAAAGACTATTGGAAAGCTCAGGAATACTTCCAAAAACTGCTGGTTATAAACCAGCAACGGAAGGATACTTTTGGTTTGGCTATAACGTATGAGTACTTCGGCCGTAACTATTATAATGAAGGCAAACAGCTGAACCTTGCCAGTGAAAACTACCTGAAGTCTTACAAGCTATTCACTCAACTGAAAAATAAGCACAAGCAAGCCGACCTCCTGAGAGCAATGGGAGATGTAAACCTTACCCTCAAGCGGTATAAGGAAGCCGATCAATATTACCTCAAAGCATTAAGCATTTTCAAGACCCTCAAGGACAAAGAAGCACTAGCAGTTACCTATCTAGGATTATCCAAAAGCAATGAAGCACGCAAACAGTATAAAAGTGCCATTGACTTTTTCAAAAGGTCAGAAGCTTATAAGGATAGTGTAGACCTCCTTGACCAAAAAGCAGAGATCGAAAGACTTCAGAACCTTTACCATCTCGAAAAGAAGAATGCACAGATTCAACTACTGGAAAAAGACAAGACACTACAGGAAATACAGCTAACGGCACAAAAGGCCAAACTTGAGAACCAACAGATTTTTGTGATCCTGCTAGGCATCGGATTATTTACTGTAATCGCTGTTGCATTGATGCAGTACCGCAATATACATATCAAGAAGACCACCAATGAACTGCTGAAAAAGCAGAACAAGGAAATCCTGAAACAACGGGATGAGATTACAGAACAGAAAGCAGAAATTGAATCGGCCAATGTACAGCTCGAAAAGGCATTTGAGCAGATATTAAATCAAAACAGACATATCAATGACAGCATTCAGTATGCAAAACGGATACAGTCTGCCATGCTTCCCACCCATGAACACCTGAAATCATTGCTACCTCAACACTTTATCTTCTTTAGGCCAAGGGATATTGTAAGTGGAGATTTCTATTGGGCTGAAAAAATCAAGGATGTGTTACTTGTTGCAGCTATTGACTGTACGGGCCATGGTGTACCTGCCGCCCTGATGTCCATGATGGCTAAAGCATACCTCGACCAATTGACACAAGGGGAACAAAAAACGGACCCTGCGACCCTACTTAAAAACCTGAATGACCATATATCCAAAGCCTTGCAACAACGACATTCACATAATATGGATGGAATGGATATGGCCATCTGTAAAATCGATCCTATCAACAAAACATTAACCTTTGCTGGAGCCAAAAATCCAATACTCTGTATAGACAGTGATGGTTCCTTATTTCTAAAAGGAAGCCCTTACCATATAGGTGGAAACTTTGAGCGAAATATCCATTTCCACAACCAAACCATCCCTCTCAAGAAAGGAATGCGATGTTACCTCTTCAGTGATGGTTTTCAGGACCAGTTTGGAGGCCCTAAACTGAAGAAGTTTACAAAAAGGCAACTGATCGATATTCTTTTCCAAATGAATGATATGGACTTTGAATTACAGCAGCGCACGCTTGGACAGGTTTTCGATACATGGAAAGGGGAAGAGGAACAAACGGATGATGTTTTGGTAATAGGCTTTGAGGTATAAAGTCTACTCAACTTTTACATTGAGTAAACCTTGTTATATGAGTTAAAAAATCAGGCTTAGTTTGAAAGTATCACTGAAGCTGAATTCGTTGTCAAAGGACAGCCCAGCATAGTATGATATTTCCTTATCCTCACTTTCCTTCCCGTTAACATGATCATTTATATAAGTCTGTGTATAAGCCAAAGTCAACACATTCATTTCCAATAACAATCGTCTAGCAACCAGACAATAAATGCCGGAGTATAATCTCAAATTGTACCTTCTATTATCACTTTCTGTCTTTGATTGAATACCACTAACCATTTTCCATTTTCCAAATCCTATATTAGGTTCAGCATATACTCCAATAAACTTATATAGAGGCTTATATTTTCTTAAAAAAAGGTTCATTTCAATCCCCTTATTAGTATAAAAATTAAATAACTCACTATTACCATCAAAATAGCTCGTTTCTGTTTTATTAGTTCTAACATCAAGACCGATAGCAGTATTCTTTCTAATTAAGTAACTATAAGAAAGATATACTTTTCTTGTTAGTTGCTCCTTGTTGTGTTGACTACTAAATCCATTATCAAAATAACCCTCTTGCTCTTTGGAATACTTTCCTCCTAATCCTATTACAGACTTACCTTTGTAAAAGTCATATTGTGCAATTGACACTCCATTTAAAAAAGCAAATAGAGACAAAAATATTATTAAACCTTTCATACTTTATTAGAATTAAAAATAACAATTCATTACAATAAGCTTATCAAATGAAATCCCACCCAAGCTATTAAAATCAAAATCATTTGTTACATTTTTATCGGATACAGTATTAATATCATCTACTCCATACTTTTCCACGTAACCTTCTTTCCTATCAATAATATTCACCTCCTCATTTTTATTCCTAAGCCATTCCACATTCATTAAATTAATTTCAACTGAGAAGTGTTCAGTTAAGAAATAATACAAGCCTAACCTCACTTCAACACTCAAATCCTCATTAACTATACTATTCTTCCACAATTCATTGGGATAGGCACCGTCTGTATATGGCATAGGATGCTCACTTTTATTAACATAAACACTTTCAACATACTCAAGAGTTGGCTGGACAATCACACCAATTTTATGCTTATAAACAGGAATAATTTTTTTCGCGAACACCTCAACTCCTTTTATTTTATTATTTGACAGGCTGCTATATGACTCTTCCGCAAACGATTCATTAGAAGGATAATACATTCGTTGTTTACTCACGCCTAAAATCACACCACCTCCAATTGCAAAATTATCTCTAATAAAATAAGCATAACTAGGCCTCAAGTTTATTTTATGATGTTTACTATAACCTTCCTCAACTTTTTCAGAATCTGAAAAACTCACACACACCCCTCCTCCAATAAAGGAAGACCCTTTTTTAGTTTTCACCTGCGCACTTATACTCTCACATAAAGCACAGCAAACCATAAATAAAAATAGGATTTTAATCTTCATAGAATTGATTTAATAAGTAAAAAATATAGTAGATGTTTTTGATTGATGATTCAATAAACACCTCAAAATCAAAATATAAAAACACAAACAGAGTTATTTACCAACAATTAACAAGGATATTTTAAATGCAAAATGTTATCACAAAATGACTTAAAAATATAATTTCAAACAAATAAAAAACTTTCATCACACATTTATATTTATCACAAAAAAACCACTCAGAAGCATCCCTCTGAGTGGTTTTTATTTTCAATAACACAAAACAAATCACATCGCTAACGCTTTGAGTTTTGCCGTTTTTGTATTGTCATTTGTATGACGGTCAATCAACTTATGAAGCGGATCAACACCAGCCTTAGTAGGTTTTTGATCTACAGTAATAGTCAGCTTGTTTTCCTTGTCAGTAAACTTGTGTTTCTCCAGGTAGATCAGCTTCTCATCTCCATTTTCATCTTCTGTGTAAATGCCTACATCAATCCAGTCTGCTACAGCAATTGCCTGTTCTACGCCAAGGCTATCTGCCCTGTATTTCTCCGTAGTCAGTGACAGCTCCACTTGGTAAGTACTGTCTGCCTGCTGTGTATAAGATACAGTATCAGCACGGTTTTCAAACAGCGTAATTGTCTCAAACATATCTGTAATGACGTATTGCATGCTGTCAGGCGTTACGGCACGGATATGCTTCAGCAGGTCTTGTGTGGCAGGATAGCGATCAGTACGATAAGCCCACTCCTGTTGGTAATTTCTCAACGCCTTGTTCAGACTGTCTTCTCCGATATAATCCTGCAAGGCAAAGAATACCACCGATCCTTTATTGTAGTGAATATACTGCTGACGTTCAACCTCAGCCAATGGACGTTCTCTCTTACTTTCCATCGCTCTACCTGTCAGGTACTTGTCCAGCTCATGCTTCAGGAATTTACGGATAGACTCTCTTGGATATTGATGCTTCATCACCATCAGCGCAGAGTACTGAGACATGGCTTCTGACAGCATTGAACTACCTTTTACCTGTGCCTCACATACCTGATGTCCCCACCACTGGTGCGCTACCTCATGGGCAGTCACATAAAATGCCACATCTACCTCTTCCTTGTCTTTTTCATCAATGTCCATAATAAAGCCGATGCTTTCCGAGAATGGAACCGTATTGGCAAATGACTGAGCAAATGACGCATAACGAGGAAACTCCATGATACGCAATTGCTTAAACTGGAATGGCGAGAAGTTGGCTGTATAATAATCCAAAGAAGCCTTCATACCTTTCATCATGCGATCAAGATTATACGCATGGTCCTTATGGTAGTATATCTCCAAATTGACCGGCTTGTTTATAGAATCGACTTCCGCAGGGACCCACTGGTCTTTCATCACCTCATAACGAGCAGATACCATACTGAAGAAGTTCACCATTGGTGCATCAGTCTTGTAATGGAAATAATGTCTGCCGTTTTCAGTCCACTTTTTCTGAAGGTAACCTGGAGCAATAGCAATCTGGTCTTCTGAAGTCCCCAATACGATCTCAAAGCTGATCATGTCTGCGTCATCACCAAAAAGGTTAATACTGCGATGCCACTCGTCATCCTGCTCCGCCATATCTTCCTGTTCCGCCAAGTCGTAATCCTTCCTGTCATCCTTTTTCTGCAACTCATACCCTTCGTTGTACCCAATAGTCGGGAACCAATGTGCATTATTGAAGAAAGTACCATTCTGAACAATTCTAGTACCCATACTTTCATTTCCAAACCCATCAGGCTCCAGCTTTAAAGCCCAATCAAGTCTTAATGTATCTCCTGGCTGCAATGGTTGCTCCAACGCATAGATATTGAAGGCATAGTCTTTTAATTCTTCCTTCAAGGTAGCTCCTTGCAGTTCCATTTGGGTATAATCCACATTATTAGAATTCTGCAATTGCAAGTGTACCTCACTGATCGGTTGGCTGTGCGTATTTCTCAACAGGTAGTACCCTGCCGTTTCCATACTTCTGGTTTCAGGGTAGATTTCCACCTTCAGGTTTACATCTACAATTTTTGGCTGAGGCACCTGCTTATATTTGGACAGTGTTTTCTCATAATTTGCCTGCAACTCCTTATCCTGATCAGAATGGGTATATTCATCTGCCACATTGTAATTGTAATACATCAGACAGCCAGATAGCGTAAACGATAATGCAGCAATGCTAAGAAAACTGATCATCCCTTTGCCTAGCCTGCCCTTTGCCTTTTGCAGACGCTGCTTAAACAAAGTGTCTGTACCTCTTGCATTCAACAGTACAGCTACCCCAAAAAGCAGCAGGGTAAAGGTTGTCCAATAAATCACATGGTAAGAGAACCTTGGCAGGTAATGCCCTACTCCATTCATGTCTGAATAATTGCCGCTGAATGTTCTACCAAACTGGAACATTGGGTGTTCCACTTCCAACAATCCACTTAGTGAGATAGTCAAGAAGTAGAAAAGCAGGACTGCTACCATTCCCATAAACTTATGGTTGATCACACTTTGGAAGAATATTCCAACCAAGGTATAGAACAGTACAAACGGCAATGTCTGCAATACCTGTAGCATATAAACAGAAAGCTCAAAGTTGAAATACCCCTTGATCGCTTGCGTCAGCATACCGCAAAGCACCAAACCAAACATCAGTACCACATTGGCAAGGATCAAGCCGATAGCCTTACTGACAAGTGGAACAGCATCCTGAACCGGATAGGCATCTATAATCTGGTCAGTTTTTACGCTTCGCTCCATCCAAACCATTTCAGCAGTATAAAAAGCAATGATAATCAAGAAGAAAAGTCCAAACCCTCCGAAGATTATCTCAGCTGTAGCATAAGTTACAGGTAAAGTCGTTGTTCCATAGCTGTTAAAGCTATTGTAAGCAATCAGTACCGCCATGATCATTCCGCAGATGGCTATTCCTAAAAACGGTACCTGCCTGAAGAGCAATCGGCTGTAAAAAATGGCATGTTTCCATACTTGAAGTATTGAAGTGCCCAATCCGGTATGCAACTGTACTTTTGGTACTACCACATTTGCGGCTTCCACTTTTGTCTCTTCAACCTCTTTTTTCTTTTTGCCTTTTTTACCCAATACCACATTAAAGCTGAAAGCCTTGTAAGTGGCAAACAAAATCAGCAAACTCATTCCCATCCATAGCAATCGGTTATACAACAGCCATCCGGAAAGGCTAATCTGAATTGAGTTTTTCTCAGCAGTAGTCATGTAGCGAGTTTGCAAGGCGTAAGCTTGCTCACCAAACGGATCCAGCATAGCTGCCAATTCACGACTTTCCATCTCACGAGCAAAGTGACTACCTACCAAGTATAATACAAGCAGTACAATGGCTTGCATATAAATCACCATCATATTTCGGCTCAAGGCTCCGCTTGCAAAAAACACCGCTGCCACAAACAGCATATTAGGTAACACCAAAACCACAAAAGGCTTCAGGTATGAGATCATGTCAAATGCCAACAGGTTATCCCCATCTCTCCACCAAGCAAACTCCCCTGCCATCATACCAAGCATCAGTCCTGAAAAGATTAATCCTGTTACCAGCAAAGAACCCAGAAAACGTCCAAAAAGGTAGTCTGCCTTACTAATTGGAGTTGTAAAAAACAGTGTATGTGTATGGTGCTCAAAGTCTCTTAAAACAGAAACTCCCATCACCGCAGAAGCCACCATCATAAAAATCACGCCCAATTCACTCAAAATATTGGAGATCACAAAAGGTGAGTTTTCCATCACCTGTGTTCCTGTCTTGACAGAATCAGTCGTTACCAAGGCAAAGGAAATACCCAATGCCAATACAAAATAGATATAGGTTGCAGGTCTGACTTTCCGGTAGGTCAGTTCAAACCTGAATATTTCAAGCCATTTCATGTAGCAATTGTTTTAGTTGAAAAAATGAATTACAAAGTCTCACTTGCTGCTTCCTGCTCAAGCTTTTGTTTCAATCCAAAAATCTGAGAGAAGTAAACATCCTCTAGTGTTGCTTCTACTGCCTCAAAACCTTCGCCCGGCAGACTATCTGCATACACATGGATTTCTGGCTTGCCTGCAATCATCCTGTCAGAGATCACATTGTAATTAGACTTGTATTCGTAGATTTCGGATTTCTCCACTCTCTTTCTCCAAACCTTTCCACTGATACTATCAATAGCTTCCAACGGGTTGCCTTTCAACAGCACTTCCCCTTTGTTGATGATCGCCATATCGGTGCAAAGCTCTTTTACATCATCCACAATGTGGGTAGAAAGAATCACAACCGTATTCTCACCAAGCTCACTCAGCAGGTTATGAAAACGGTTTCTTTCTGCCGGATCAAGACCCGCTGTTGGTTCATCCACAATGATTAGTTTCGGGTTTGCCAAAAGTGCCTGTGCGATACCAAAACGCTGCTTCATACCACCAGAATAACCACTCAAATGTTTCTTTCTTACATCATAAAGGTTGGTCTTATGTAAAAGAGCTGCTACTACTTCCTTTCTTTCACTCTTGTTGGTAATACCTTTCAACACTGCCAAATGATCCAGCAAATCAACGGCACTTACCTTAGGGTACACACCAAACTCCTGTGGCAGATAGCCAAGTATTTTACGTACCTCTTCTTTTTGCTGCAATACGTTGATCCCATCAAAAGTAATGCTGCCTTCATCTGCATCCTGTAAGGTAGCAATGGTTCTCATCAAGGAAGATTTGCCCGCTCCGTTAGGGCCCAACAAACCAAACATGCCTGTCTCAATCTCAAGCGACACGTTTTTGAGTGCCTGTACTCCATTGGAGTAAGTCTTAGAAAGGTTTTTAATAGAAAGTTTCATGAATATGTTATATGATAAGTTCAAGAAAAAATTATTCTCTAAGTGGAAAGTACGGAGTTGAGCTAAAAATAGTGACAGGGTGCACAATGTTTTACATGAGTGGTAATCAGTAGGTTTGAAGGATAAAAAATACCCTTCCAGTTTTTAAGCTAGAAGGGTATCCTTATTATATGGAAATGATTTTTTGTACGGCAGGAATATCAGCAGGTGCCCAAACCAAACTCTTCAGTGAAGTCACAGGCAACCAAATCAGCACCTGATGTTCCAATGGCTTCGGGACTCCTTCTGTAACCTTAGCCCAATAGGTTTTAAGGTTTACGATTACCTTTTCATATTCATAGATAGTATCTTCTACCTGATCGAAAACCTCAATGGAACAGCCCAACTCCTCCCTTATCTCACGTATCAGTGACTGCTCAGGTGATTCTCCTTTCTCTATCTTACCACCCGGAAACTCCCAAAGGTTAGGCAAAGACATTTTAGGTGAGCGCAAGGCACAAAGTATTTCTCCTTTTTCATTCCGAATTACGGCCCCTACTACCTGTACAGTTTTTTTCATGTCAAAAAATTATTGGTTCAACTCCTCAAAATGGATTGCCGTAAACTCCTCCAGTGAGCGTAGTTTCAGGTCTGCAATCACAAAACGGGGATCATCGTAATCTTCTGGAACCACCACCGCTTTCATTTTTGCTGCTTTTGCCGCCAGCAAACCATTAAATGAATCCTCAAAAACCAAACATTCATTGGGTCTTAAACCCAATTCTTCTGCTGCATGAATAAATACATCAGGGTGTGGTTTTGCCAACTTTTCCTGATCTCCTGAACGAAGTACTTCCAGCTCATTCTCAATACCTATTTTTGGAACAATCGCCTTGATCATGTTCATCGGGGAAGAAGATGCCAAGCCCAAACGTAACCCTTCCTGCTTGACAAAGTTGATCAGTTCATGAACACCCGGCATTACAGCAGCTTTTTCAAGAATCAGTCTTAAAGATTCCGTTACAATCTCTTCTGCCACTTCGCCGGTAGCCTTATGTGCCCATGGCTCTACCTGATACCAATACTCTACAATCTCCTCTGTACGGAGTCCCATTGTCAGTCGTGCTCTTTCAGGCGTCAACTCAATTCCAACACCTTTCATTACGTTGATCAATGCTTCTCTCCAGTATGGCTCCGAGTCAATCAGCAAACCATCCATGTCCAGAATTACTCCTTTTATCATATTATTTTTATGGTTTATTACGCTACAAATGTACTTACAGCTTGTACTTAAGTCAGAATGTATATGTATTTATTACGAAAATCCATTTCTTAATAAATGTAAATAACTCATTTTCAAACAAATAGAACTCTCATTTATTATCCTTTTTAGGTTATTGCCTACTCACATGTAAGTTTTAATAAATCCTGTTCATAACATTTTACATCTACCATTCGCTTTTTGTAAAACTTACATTCTCTCTCCTGTTGTGTATAAAATGTTATCAACATAACCAAATCCTTTCTGTAACTCAAATTGCACTTTTCACTTATAAAGTGTCTCTTTTATTGTATTAATCAACTGATCCAATCGTGTTAATATTAATCCCCTTGATTTACTTCTTACATGCTGTTTAGTAAGCTAAACTTTAGCCTTTTATTATTGATAGTTACTTTAACTTCACCACACAATCTTAGTAAATCAATACTGATGTGACGATAAAACACACCAAACAACCCACTTATCATCAATAACACTTTTGTTTTATGAATGCGCAGACGACAGAACTATTGACCATCAACTTTGAAAGGCTCGTAAATCAACTAAATTTTGACACTAACTTAGCTCAATACAAGGATAAGCTTGCCATTGAAAGTATTGTGGATAATTTCAGTATGCTTCCGGGGCAATCCTATTATATTATTGACCTTCACAAGGGGCAAATTCATGATTGCAGCAATGAACTGATTGAGTTTTTAGGCATTCCCCACCACTCATTGAGCATAGCACAACTGTTTAGTTTGATACACCATAAAGACCAGTCAAAACTGATTGACCAATTGAGTGAAATCATTCTTAGTAAATATCCTCATAAACCCCGAAAGGAGGCAGAACAGTGGGTGGTGTCACGCTCATTTGAGGTGTACCGCAAAAACAGGGGATATTGCAGGGTGATTGAAAGTATTACACCTCTTGCTTTTGACCGTCACAACTATCCTGTTTTTTGGCTCTGCACATGGTCATCAGACACCAGTAGGTACGAGCTATCAGTAGAAAAAAACTTGGAAGGCTCATTTACAGAAAGAGAAAAGGAAATCATATCGCTTTTGGCGGAAGGCAAAAACAGCAAGGATATCGCGGAAGAACTTGTTATCAGTAGCCATACGGTGGATACACATCGTCGGAAGATGCTCTCTAAACTAGGTTTGAACAATGTAACTCAATTGGTTGCTTTTGCTTTTAAGATCGGATTACTCACCTAATATTAGATACAACCCCAATAAAAAAGGCTGAAGGGAGTGCTCTCCTTTTCAGCCTTTTTCTATATGACCAACTATGGTTTAGACTCTTTCGATAATCATAGCTGAGGCGCCACCGCCACCATTACAGATTGCGGCCAAACCTTTAGTGCCTTTTTGCTGCTTGAGTACACCATTAAGGGTCACTACAATTCTGGCACCTGAAGCTCCTAGTGGGTGACCAATAGAAACAGCACCACCATGTACGTTTACCTTATCCAGATCGATTCCCATCTCTTTGGCAAAAGCCAACGTCACTACTGAGAAAGCTTCGTTTACCTCAAAGAAATCAATATCAGCCAAAGACAAGTTTGCCTTTTCCAATGCCTTGTTGGCAGCCAAAGGAGGAGCAATTGTAAACCATTCTGGCTCACGTGCTGCATCTGCAAACGATACGATTTTAGCTACTGGCTCCAATCCCAATTCTTCTACTGCTTCTTTACTTGCCAAGATCAATGCTGCTGCACCATCGTTAATGGTAGATGCATTGGCTGCTGTTACGGTACCATCCTTTGTGAAAACCGGTCTCAAGTTCGGAATCTTGTCGAATCTCACCTTCTTGAATTCCTCATCTTCCGTAACCATAATAGGATCGCCTTTACGCTGAGGTACTTCTACTGCTACGATCTCATCACTAAAAAGACCTGCTTCAGTACTATTGGCAGAACGCTCATATGATTTAATAGCAAACTCATCCTGCTCCTCCCTGGTGATATGGCATTTGGTTGCTGTAGCATCTGCACAAACACCCATCGCCTGACCATTGTATACGTCAGTCAGACCATCTTTTACCAAACCATCCAAAAATTCGCCATGACCGTAGCCTTGACCATACCTTGCTTTTGGCACATAGTACGGGATATTGGACATACTTTCCATACCACCTGCCACTACAATATTGTTATCTCCCAGCATAATGGACTGAGCAGCCAACATGATTGACTTCATTCCTGATGCACATACTTTATTCACCGCTGTACATGGCACATTCTGTCCAATACCTGCGAACAATGCTGCCTGACGAGCAGGAGCCTGACCCAGATTGGCAGAAACCACATTTCCCATAAACACCTCATCCACTTTGTCAGCCGAAACATTGGCTTTTTCCAAAGCACCTTTGATGGCTGTCGCTCCCAATTTGGTTGCAGGAACACTTGACAGTACACCACCAAAGCTTCCGATTGGTGTTCTCACCGCTGATACGATAAATACTTCTTTCATTGTGTCTGATTTTAGTATGTTGTTTAATCTTGGTTGTATTAGAGCTTCAATATACGGGTAAAATATTGCACTTGGCAAATTATTAAGGGTCTTCAAACCAATTTACCAATCATTATTTCAGCCTTGCTCCAGCATGGTAATACCTTCCTCTGGTTGGCAATCAACGTAGAGGTCTAACTGTTAAACTACCTCCCATCTGTTTAAGTTTTCATCATGATTATGGTCCAGGAATAAAAAGGGGGGTACTAAAGAATGTGTTTCCGTAAGGTGAGATAACATTGAAAAGGAGCCTTATCTTTTGAGCTAAAAGTAAAAAGGGCGGGAAGAATTCTCCACGCCCTTAAGATTACGGTTTTTAGCTAAACGTCATGTCATCGTTGGCTATGAAATCATGGTTTAACTATAAAGTCTGGGTTAATCTAGAATGAGTTAAATGACAACAGTACAAATGTATAGGCTCTCACTCCCTCATCCTATTTTACCCAGTAGACAAATAGTAGACAGGCTAGCAAAAAGTTGCATAAGCCATTAAGCAAAGGAGTTTGAGATATATGTTCTCAAGCTATACTCTTCACTTAACTGAAATTTTTTCTTGAGACGGTAAAGTGATTTCTTCACGCCATCATACGATATGTTACACATATGTGCAATCTCCTTATTTTCCAAGCCAATGCAGAGGTATGCACACAGTTTCAAGTCATTATTTGTCAAGGTGGGTTGCTCCTCCTTCAGCTTTTCAAAAAACTGGGGATGCACCTCTTCGAAATGGATCTTATAAGTATTCCAGTTCTCATCCATATCCAAAACGCCTGTTACTTCCTTTTTCAAAGCCTTTAAGTCTTTCAGTAGATTTTGATGGCTCTCATCTGGCTTTTCAAGCATATTGCTCAACCTATTTACAACCCCACTCAACAGTTGGTTTCTCTCAGAAGTATACATGGTAGCTGTAGCCAGTTTCCGGTTTTTAAGCTCCACTTCCTCCTTCAGCATTTGCTCCATCTGCTTGTATTGCTCACTCAAGCGCAGCACCGTTCTTATCCTTGCTTCCAGCTCAATGGTATCGAGTGGCTTTCGGATATAGTCTTCTGCCCCAGCTTCCAATGCAGTTGCCAAATTTTCAGAAGAAGTCATTTTGCCTGTAGCAATAATAACAGGGATGGAATGCGTACGGTTATCCTCCTTTAATACCTTCAGCAGTTCAATACCTGTCATTTTCGGCATCTCCCAATCCAATATTATCAAATCAGGGATATGTTCTGCTGCAACCTTAAATGCCTGTTCAGGATCTAGGGATGTCAGTAGCTCATAGGTATCTTTCTGTTTTGCCAAATACTCTGCAATGAGTCTGATGTTTGTTACTTCATCATCTACAATCAGCACTGTTTTTCGCATTATTTCTTTTGCTATTTTATTCAAAAATTCACATTCCCAACATACGAGAAACACTTACCATAGGTTCTATTCACTCTTCAAAAGTCGCTCATACTGCTCCTGATTACCCGTTAAACTCGCAGCCTCTACTGCTCCCATCCATGTTGTAATGTTTTCAGAAACCTTATTTTTATCCAACTGAGACAACACTGACAACACTTCCGAATATTGGTAGGCTGGTATATTTTCCAATTGTTCCTTAATAGGTTTAAGGAAGGCTATATGCTCAGCTCCAATAGCAGGCTTAACATTGACAGCTGAAGTATTTGAATAAATTACTTCTGTTGCAGCTAACGGCAAAGTAAGATATACTTCTGTTCCTTTCTCCTCTTCTGATACGATTCCTATCTCTCCACCATGGGCCTCTACCGTATACCTGCAATAACTTAAGCCCAAACCTGTAGAAGAGTTGATACGCTCCCCTCCTGACTGCTGATACAACTCAAACACCTGTTCCTGCACTTCCTTCGGAATACCGATACCTTCATCGATAAACCTGATTTTGACCCAATCCTTATCTACCTGATCGCATTTGATATGAATACTTCCCCCTAATGGAGAGAACTTGATGGCATTGGTCAATAGGTTGACAAATACCCTTTCGACCATATAAGCATCTACATTCACTGTCAATTCAATCTCAGGAAGATGGAAAAGAATAGACTTATCATCTTGGAGCAACTTTACCTGAGTCTTGGCCTCCTCCAGCAAGTGATAAAGGGAAACGGGCTTTGGCTGCAAATACATATTGGCTTCCTTAAACTTACGGACATCCAGTATATTCATCACCAGGTTAAACATACGCTTACCTTCCTGCTGTATGCGCTTCAGATCGGCATGGTCATTATTAGAAAGGTTAATCACAGTACTCAAAGGGTTTTTAAGGTCATGGACAATCATACTGGTCATGTTTTCCTTAAAATTCAAAAGCTCTTCCAACTGTTCGTGTTGTGTCTGTAGTTCTTCCTTTTGTGCTGCAATCAGTTCACTGGCTTTTTTCTTCTGTTGGTAGAACCTCCATACAATCAATAAACCAATGACCACAAGTACCAAAACACCCAATGAGACAGTCCTTAGTAGTTTCTCCTTTTCTACCTGCTGCTTAAGTATCAGCTGTTTTCGCTCATTTTCTTTTTCGATATTATTCTTTTCAATCTGGTACTCTGCCTGAATCTCAACTTTGAGCAAGTCTTTAGTTTCACTCAGCTTATCAAGACTGTCCTTGTTATGGATATATCGGTTAAAAAAACCTGCTGCCTTTTTATAGTTTTTCCCTTGCTTATAGTACAGTTTGGCTAGCTGCTTTTCTAATTCAACCAAATTACCTAACTCATTTTTCCCATCAGAAAGCTCTAAGACTTCTAGTCCCAAGGCAATAGCTTCATCCCACTTTTCTTCTTCACCCAACAAATGCACTTTCACCTTACGCATATTAACGCGGTTATTATGGCGACCCATACTATCTGCTAGCGTTACTGCCTTGTCGATGTAAACCATGGCACTATCGTGCTTATCTATTTCCTGATAATAAATAGCCAGATTTTTATACATCAATACAGAAGAAACCTTATACTCTGAGGCCTCCATCTGTTCTTTTGCCTCAAACAGATAAGTTTCAGCCAGATCATATTGCTTCATTCGTGTATATAAAGCACCTAAATTCCTCTTGATTAACGCAATCCAATATTCATCACCTCTTTCCTTTCCGAACAGTAATGCCTTCTTATAATTCTTCTCTGCCTGCTCATACTCATGCAAATCCTGATAAAGAATGGCTTTCTGATTCAGAAACCAGACATAATATCGCTGTTTAATAAGTGACGAATCTGACTCAAATATTTCTGTAGCCAAGATATAGTTCTGTAAAGCTTCCCTTCCCAAACCTAAGTCCTGCTTTACATTTGCGATATTCTTCAAAGAAAAAGCGATTCCTACCTTATCTCCCACTTTTTCAGAGTAGACTTTTGCCTGTTTGGAGTGTCGTATGGATTCAACAATATTCCCATCAGCATAATACACCTGACTCATATCCTGAAAGTTATAGGCCAGTCCCTGCTCAAACCCAATCTTTTCATAAAGCTTATTACTTTCCTGATAATATTGGATAGATTCCTCACGCTTGGCTTTTTTCCAATGACTGTGCCCCAAACCATTATAGCAAAGCCCCAAAGCCTCTATTCCCATTGAGTCCAATTCAGCATTTTGAAATTGGAGTGCTTCTTTGAAAATGATAATTGCGGAATCAAAACGGTGGGAGTATTCATAATACTGTCCTCTCAGTTGAAGCAACAAGACTTTTTCAGACACACTAAGGTGCTGACGCGCTTGCTGTATAGAATCCAGAAGAAACAAAGGTTTTCTTCCATGATTCCCTCTAAGAATATCTTTAACACGATTAATATCAGGATGTTCAGGAGTAAGCCGTTCGTTGCTTTGGGCTTGCCCGTTCTGTAAAAAAAAGCACAGCAGTAAAGTAGAGAGCAGCAGTTGTCTCATCAGTTCCGTTATTTTTGAGATGAAGGAAAGTCCAGTTGTAATCAGTGCACAGGAAAATAAGTCGCAATATAGAAATTCTAATTAAATGATTTTCATTAGAAAACTCCTATCATGACCTACTTTCATTACAACTTAACATTTCAAATCCAAACCCAAACAAATAGGGTGTTATCGTGGGGTGGAAAATTTTTTCAGGAGGGAATAAACAGATGGGCAGCACCAATGTAAATGCCTTGGTGCTGCCCATTCAGCTATTTTTTTTGAAGGTATTCTCGTCTTCTGTCCCTCGCTCGGGCATTTAAATAAGTTTAGGTCTAATTCGTTTTGGTCAGCTGCTCATACTTAGCCTGGTTACCTGTCAGGCTGGCCATCTCTACGGCCTCCATCCAGTCAATCATTTGTCCGGAAAGTTCCTCTTTCTTCAAGCGGTCAAGTACTTTCACGACTTCCGAGTACTGATAAGCCGAAAACTGGCTGAGTTCTGTCTTGACCGGCACCAACACCCCCTCTTCTTTTTCATCCTTTGCCAAGGCGCTCACCGGAACCACTGAGTTATTTTCTATTTGCTTTTCAGCTAACGGCAAGACGAAAAATACTTCTGTCCCTTTTCCTTCTTCCGACCTGATACCGATTTCACCGCCGTGGGCTTCCACGGTATATTTACAGTAACTTAAGCCCAATCCTGTCGAAGACTTGATTTTTTCGCCTCCAGCTTGCTGGTACAATTCAAAAACTATCTCCTGATCTTCTTTCGGGATGCCAATGCCTTCATCCTGCATGCTGATCTGTACCCATTTCTCATCGACCGGCTGGCAGGTAATGCGAATACTGCCGCCCAAAGGAGAAAACTTAATGGCATTTGTCAGCAGGTTCACCAATACCCTTTCCACCAGATAGGGGTCGATCTTCAGGGTGATATCCACCTCTGGCAGCTGCATCACAATCGACTTATCCTGCTGCATCGTGCTGACCTGAGCCTTGGCTTCTTCGAGCAATTCCGCCAGCGAAACTTCCTCTAGCTTCACGGAAACACTCGCTTCACGGTACCTGCCCACTTCCAGGATATTCATCACCAGGTTGAGCATCCGTTTCCCTTCCTGCTGAATTCGCTTGCTGTCCACCTGCCCTCCAGAGGAAAGATTAATCACGGTACTCAACGGGTTTTTCAGGTCATGCACAATCATGCTGGTCATGTTTTCCTTAAAATTGAGGAGTTCTTCCAGTTGCTCATGCTGCGCCTGCAGTGTTGCCTTTTGTGCCGCAATCAGCTCACTGGCTTTTTTCTTCTGCTGGTAAAATCGCCAGACAATCGCCAAGCCGACCACGACCAGTAAAAGTACCATTACAGCAATTGTCCGTAAAAGTTTCTCCTGCTCTATTTCCTGCTTAAGCAGCAACTGCTTCCGCTCATTTTCTTTCTCAATCTTGAGTTTCTCAGTCTGGAATTCTGTTTTAATTTCAGCCTTGATCAGGTCATTGGCTTCGTTAAGTTTGTCTAAGCTATCTCGGTTGAGCACATGCCCCTGATAATATGCTACCGATTCCTGAAAGTTTCCTAGCTGCCTATGCGCTTCCGCCATCAGTTTCTGGGTCTGTGCCACTAGTTTCAGCTGTTTCCGGGATTGTGTTTTTTGAAGCAGGATTCCCCCCAATTCAAGTGACTCCTTCCATTGCTGCTGATCAATGAGCAGTTTCAGCTTCAGTTCACGCACCTTGACCTGACTTTCTTCTCCTCCTTTGGTATCTGCCAGGTCAATGGCTTTTTCGATATAATACAAAGCGCTGTCTACCTCACCAGTCCGGTCATAATAATCCACCAGCAATTGATACAGCAGGACAGCAGGCTCTTTGTACTCCAGCCTTTCCAGTTTTTCTTTAGAAGTAAACAGGTATTTTTTGGCCAGTTCGAATTCATTCATCTTCGTGTAGACACCCCCAAGGTTCCGGTGAGTTAGGGCCGTAAGTCTCTGATCATTCCACTCTTTGGCGATCAACAGGATTTTATCGTATAGCTTAACGGCTTGCTCATACTCACCGAGGGTGATGAGTACATGGGCTTTTTTACTCAGAAAATAGGGGTAATTTTTTTCTTTTTTCAGGGATGAATCTGATTCAAAAAATTCAGTTGCCTTCACATAAGTTTCAAGTGCTTCCCTGCCCAAGCCCAGCTCCAACTTGATTAACCCTATGTTATGAAGATTTACCGGGATCCCCAGTTTCTGACCACTGCTCTCAGCATAAGCCATACTTTTCCGGAACTGCTTGATTGCCTCCACCAGGTCGCTTTTTCCCTCCTGGTAGACGAGTCCCAAATCCTGATGACTGAAAGAGAGTCCCTTATCAAAGCTGATCTTTTCGAAGTAGAAAATACTTTTTTTATAATTCCCGATGGATTGATCATAGTTCCCCATCTTCCAGTGACAGTGCCCAAGTGCATTGAAGCAGAAGCCCAAGGATTTGAATCCCAAAGACTCTAATCCCTTGTCTTGGTAAGTGATCGCTTGCTCAAAATGAATACTGGCAGAGTCAAACTTCAGTGCATTTTCATAAAAGCGGCCCCTATTCAGTAGCAGTAATACCTCCTCAGAAGCACTCAGGTTTTTTCTGGCTTGCTTCAAAGAGTCCAGAACAATCAGAGAATTTCGGTCTCCTTTTCTGCTCAACGCTTCCACCCGATCAATATCAGGGTGCTGATTTGTGAGCATTTCTTGCGTTTGAGCAGATAAATTACAGTAAGATATAAGTAGTAAAAAGACAGAGAGTACCAGTTGGATTCTCATTGTTCAGTTTTGGTTTGAGATGATTAAAGGCAAGTTGTCACCAACACAAAAATAAGTCGCAATATAGAAATTCTAATTAAATGATTTTCATTGGAGAATTCCTATAGTGACTTGCTTTCAGTACAACTTAACATTTCAAATTCAAATCCAAACATATGAACATACGGAATGTTATGAAGTGAAAAAAGGAGAAAAAACAATGGGCAATACCAGAGTAAAATACTTTATAAACCTTGGTGCTGCCCATTTAATTTATTGTTCGCGGGGAATTATCTTCTTCTGTATCTCGTTCGGGCACTTCTGCCCTTGCTTTTACTATTTGTTTCAATATCGAATAGAACCGCAACTTCGTGTTGCCTGTCATTAAATGTTGATAACTGTCCGAAGTTATGCAGGTAAGCATAAGATACCTTGAACAACCCCATCTCCAAACCAGACGAGAACATCGCTTTTCCAGTAGAACGATAACCTGTCGACAACCACAGCTTCTCCCTTAGAATTGCCTGAAGATGAATATCCGTTACTGTTTTCTCTACATTATGGAAAGTTGCTGCCACGATGGGAGCCAATGTAACTTGCTCATTCAGTTCCCACTCATATCGGGCAAAAATATCCGCAATACTGAAATAGTTGTCCGAGATACGCATCAGTTCTGAGGAAGATATCCCAACAGTCAACTGCTTCCAGTTGAGAACTGTACCAAAGCCAATAGTTGGAGAAGGTTTCAGCAATCCCGTTCCATATTCCAGATAGGGATCCGTCAGATCAACGCCTTGCAGCTGGCTGCTTTCAAAGCGCCAATCATCATTGGAAACCCCTGCCGACAGACCAAAAGACATGCTTGCCTCACGGGTCACTTCCAAGGTATAGGCAAAAGAAAGACTTGCCTTTGTTGAATTCAAAAAGCCCTGCTGGGTATACAGCAGATTGCCTCCAACAGCGATTTGTCCCAAACCGGCATTCAGGCTTAAGCCCATTCGCTGGGAAGGCAATCCTTCCGGCGACATCTGCTGCAAGTGGGCATGTACCATTGCCTGTAGATGACCTGAACCGGGCGTGGCTGCCGGATTTATCTTATAGAAATTTTGGGTGTAGAAATAGGTATCATTCAATGACTGTGCCTGCGCCATCGTTCCTGTCAGCAGGATGATCAACAGTAGAATCAATCGGTTTTTCATAACGGGTTACTGTACAATGTAAAAGGTTCCTTTATACTCTTTTGCCGGACTACTGAAACGGTATAAATAAGCCCCCGCTGGCAGTGCGTGACCATTGTAGGTTCCGTCCCAATCACTTTGGTAGTTTACAGCACGATACACTTCCAATCCTGAAGCATTGTACACGACAAGCGTAAAGTCCGTAAACACGGAAAGGTTGTCAGCGATGATCTGCAACTGATCATTCTTACCATCCCCATTCGGGGTAATGATGGAGGTAAAGGATAAACTGGAAGGCAGTTCACTATCTGGATCAGGGTCAGGATCGGGATCAGGATTTTGTGAACCTGTAGAATCCGCAGCGATTACTGAGATATCAAACATCGTTTCCAGCATACCTCCAAAACCATCATCCACGCCTACCAGCAACTGATAAGATGCTTTTTCTGACCGGTTAAACTCAGTAGCCGCTTTGAGGATATCACCTTCCAGCATAAAGCTATCATTGTCTTCCTCTCCTTCTGGCAAATAATAGGTATGTCCTTCTGTCTGATCATCCGCTACAGTAAACTGTCCGATGACAGTACCAATCCCACTTCCATCCTGAATCGTATTGCTGCTCAATGCAAGTGCTTCAGGCTGTCTATTGATTTGATCTGCTGTCAAGATGATTGGCTTATCTACTGTTCCCAACCTCTCTGAATCCTTGAAAGAAATGGCAACAGAGGTCGCTACTACCTTATCCTGCGAAGCATCATAATACTGAAAGGTGAGTCCTTCTTCTGTATAGCTGTTGGAATAGACCACCAAGAAAATGAGGTTACTTCCCCATTTATCTTTGGACTTTGAAACATTAGCTACACCTCGGCACTGCTCACCACTGAATACTGCCACCTTATCCTGCAAGTCAGCTGAAATTCCTTCATCTGTCAGTAGCAGGGCAGTAATGGTCATGCTGTATTCAAAATCGGCAGCGTTAACTGCCCAACTGCTTGTCTGTGCTTCGGCATTGATCCAACTGAGGGAAAACCACAGCGTGCATATCAGATTTTTAATCGGTTTTGTCATTACTTAACGCTATATCAAAATGAGTTATGGATTATGTTCTACTAGTTCAAGCATTAGCGAAGCGGTGCTTGGACTATTTTCAAAAGGAAGCATATGCTTCCCAAAATAGGTGGTACAAGTATCGCCCAACTTCACTCGCTTCGCTCCCTTGTTAGGCTAATACTTGCACCAGTTTGAGCACCCTACATGGTCGCCCTTGGTTTTGGGATAATGCCAGACTATTGTCTAATCAGTTTGATGGTTTGGCTGTCTGTTCCTAGTTTCACTTTCATCAGGTACATGCCTGACGGTAACGGATTGCCATTTTCCATCTTGCCGTTCCATTTCATCTCATTGCCTTCTGGCATCTCCCATGTTCGGATGACTCTGCCCATCAGGTCTACGACCTCAATGGATACAGTTACCGCTTCAGCCGTCTGCCATGTCACGGTTACTTCTTCATTGAAAATGGTCGGATAAGCTGTTACTTTGTTTGACATTTTCTCTTCAAATGTAATCGGCTGAGGCATTTTGACCGTTCCCACCTGTGCATTGGTCTGGAATGTCATGACGTCCGCTGCCTGCAAAGGATCGACTGCTGTCGGATCATACAACTGGAAAGTCACTTCATTCACAGTAGTACTGCCCTGCATACTGATAAAGAACAGCGGTGATTCCAGCTGTGCATGGAACTGAGGAGCTGATACGCCTACACACTTACCATCTGCAAAAGCACCCAGCACCATCTGAGGCGAAACCTCTACGCCTTTTACCTCAATCACGGCTGTCATATTGCCCTCGTAGGTATAAGCATCTACCGACCAAGGACTTTCCACCGACGGCAATGCTGCCATTCTTGCGGAATTGCTGTCAAACATTCCCGACTCCGGATAGATTACCTCCGTATCGGTTCCTGTGGTGTAGAACATATATCCTTCTCCAGGTACCATATACTGCAGGTTGCCAACCCAACCTAACTGCGGTTCGTACATGGCAAATGCCGTTCTGCTCTTAATCAGGTCACCTTCTGCCGGATTCAGGCTTGACAGCGCTTCAGCTGTCAGCAGGTTTCGGCGGGAAATGTAACCGATACGGTTCCACATTCCTTCCAGCGGTACCGGATTCAGTGTCGGGTTGATCACTTCTCCCATATAGCTGAACTCTTTGGCTTCCTTCATTTCAATAAAGTAGGTACGCTCCGCTTCCACTTCCGTCATATTACCTACCAGCATTTGACTGTTGCTACTGTATTGGGCTGTCAGTTCACTGCTCTTGATTTCCAGCATCGCCTGTTTCACTTCCTGCGGGAAGAAGTCATTGAGGCTTCGGCTGTCAGGCTCAAGGTAGAACGATACCCAGTTCCAGCCTTTCTTCAGGCTTACCAACTGCTCGAATACTTCCCTTGCCTGGAAAACAACCGGATTGCTGATGGTTCCCTGCGTGCGGTTCGATTCAAACTTCATATCTGCCGGTGTCAGTTGCGCGCGGATTCTTCCCTCGCTGGCATCCCATAGCTTGAAGGAAATTGCGCTGTTCTCATCGCTATTCCCGAATACGGTCAGGAATGCCATATACTGTCCACGTGCTTCGATGTACTTCAGCTGGCAGGAACCTCTCAACTCCCCGTTGACATAGGCCGCCAGTCTATCTTCACTGTCTGTGGAAATGATATCGCCCACTTTCACGATGCCGATAAAATGCATGGTCGTTTCAAAACCCGATTCGTTTACTGTCCAGTCCGGTGCCTCACGGTACACCTGCAAGTCCAGCTGAAGTTTTTCGGAATAACCCAAATTACCCGTCAGCATAATGTCTTCCTGGAAAGTGCCTAGTGACATATCTGCATCCACCGTGAAATTGATGGTGGTATAGCTTTGCGGATCAAGCAGTCCGGATAACGGAGCTGCCTGTAACCATGACGGCAAGTTACTGATATTGTAGTTTTCAACCTGTCCACTCTTATTCAGGATTGGCATACTAAAGGTCAGTGGCTCACCTGCCTCTTTTTTCAGCGATACCGTATTGTCATTCCAGATCAGCTGATTCTGGTCAATATAGGCTGTCCATGTCTTGGTGCCGTTCATTGGGTTGCCAAACATGTCCTCTACCTGTGCCACACTGATATCAAGCTGTGTTCCTTCTACCAATGCCGGATCTACGTTCAGGGTGAAGATGATCTCACGCTCATTCGCCACATAGGAGAATGGCACCTGCTGTACTGCCGGCTGAACACTTACCTGCGGACCTTCCTGTGTGAAGTAATTGCCCAATGGAGAGATATTCAGGGAGGTGTTTTTCAGTCCGGTTTCACTTTCAAGGTCTGTCGTCACTTCTGCAATGCCACTGGTTTCACGGTACTGCTCAAACGGGAAGTACACCAGCAGTCCCAATTCATCTCCTTCCAATGCCTGATGGCGATAACGTCTGATCTGCGCTTCCGTCCTTCTGGTATTCCAGATTCTGATCTCATCGATTACGCCGTCCATTTTCTGGTCAAGCTGTAGCAGGGTTCCGTTCTGGAAGTAGCGCTGTCCGAAATAGATGCTTGAACCTGCAAAGCCACTGATGCCGCCTTTTCTGTTGGCTGCCAGTTTGCCGTCCATGTAAACACTTACACCTGTCAGCTCTCCATACGTCATGGCAAAGTGATGCCACTGGTTGTCGCCATAGTTGCCTGCTGCCGTCAAAGTCAGTCCGTTGTTGGTAAGCTGCAAACTGCCATCCGCCAGCAGGTTTACTGACCAGCCTTGCGTGTTGGGATCATCCGCTGTTCCCTTTCCGTTGGAAAGCAAGGTTGCTGCTGATGTCAGGGTGTTCGTCTTGAACCAGCACTCGATTGTATATTCCTGTTCCGAAGTAAAGCCAATGGTTGAGGCATTGATTGAAAGGCTGTCAATCGCGCTCAGGTCATAGGCGTAACCTTTGTGTGCCAATTCCCAAGCAGCATTCATCTCTGCATTGCGATGGCGAGCCTTATCCAACAGCTCACTTTCGCCCAATTCATCCATTGACCAATAACCCAACAATCCTGCTTCCTGTCCTGACAGGGTCGCATTCATATACTCGGTCAGTGCCCCACTGTTGCGGGCATGGTTCCAGATTCTCAGTTCGTGCAGGCTGCCCTCGAAGTAATGTACCTGATCATAGCTGCCGTATCCGACAATCAGTTCTCCATCGGCATATACCTGCTGCGGCAAGGCGTAGGTATTGTTGTTCCAGATACCATTCACAAAAAGCTCCACCACTTTTGAATCCTCGTTGAAGCTGACTGCGTAGTGGTTCCAACCTATTTCGGTTACCGGCATGGCAGCCACTTTTTCTGTACCGTTGATGCCTACATACAGGGCATTGCTTTCATCAAAACCGATTTCCCAGCTGCTTACTGCCTGCTGTCCCTGCGAGATCACAATCTCCTTCTTGCCTGTTGCCTCATGTTTTGCCCAGAATTCCACTGTAAAGGAAGTCGAGCGCAGGTCTGGACCGAAAGGCACACGGACATGCTGTTCTAATCCGTCAAAGGAAACGCTTACCTCATGCTTGATTTCTGCATAGTTCAGTTTGCCTCTGATATCCAGCTGTCCTGTTACGTTCAGCAATGCCCTGTTGATATCCTCATTGAAAGAAATACTCAATTCTTCTCCTGCGCCTAGAATGCCGTCAGAAGGTGAAGGCGAACCGAATACGCTTGGCAGTTCACGGTCAATGGTTCCGGCAAACACTTCCGTATATTCCTTGGATAGCTGCCCATCCACATGGCAGTAGGTAACCGCTCTTACTTCGTATTCCCCGTCCACTACATTGCTCAAATCCCATTGCCATGAAAGGGTAGCGCTGCTGGTCGGTATCCATTGCTTTTCAGTCAGGGAATCATACAGTGTAATTCCATTCTCACGGTATTCATAGACGGTGGTTCCTGAAGCACTTACCGAGCTGCCCTGCTGCTTATAAAAAGCGTCCGTCACAGGCAACCAGTCCGTTGTTCCTACCCTGCGGTATTGCAGGGTAATCTTTTCAAGGCTGTAATAGTTGATGTCGTACCCTCCCAGTTCCAATTCAAGAAGGTCGCCGTCATCGTAGTTCACGACCCAGTTCTGCTCTGGCTGCTCCCATTCAGGTGTGGAACAGGTAGGCAGGAAACCTGCTGACAGGTAAACCGTATCTGCAATCTCTGCCAGATCAAGGTTATTCTGCGCTCCCAACCAGTATTGGCAAGGTGAGTGTAGCACTAGCATAATGCTATCATATTGCAGTGTGGTTGCGCCTCTTTCCAGTGTCAACTCCTTTCGTAGGGTTGTTCCTGCCGGAATATCAAAATCCCTGTCTGGGAAAATTCCGTCAATCTTGATCTGAGCACCGTCTGGGTTACTGCCCTGCAACACTTTCAGGGAATAAACCCTTGTGTCTCCCGATTCACTCAGGTTGCTCAGGTTTAACTTGAATACTGCTGGCTGATCGTCCGGCACATTGTAGATTTTCTGGTGCTTCAGGTTTGTACCTACCGAAATTTCAGGTACATCCCGCTGCAAGGTTCTGCTACCCAAAAGAACAGGGCTGTAGTTACTATCCGTATATTCCGGAGACAGGTAGGAGACTTCTGCATCTTCGTGCGGACAAGCTGTAATACCTCCTTCGGTGATAAATACTGGTGTCTCAAAGTCTGACACAGTACTGTCGTTGAACGCCTCGTTGACAATGTCATCATTGAGCTGCACGATATTCATCAGGGCAAAAGCCATTGCTGTTGACAATACTTGATCCGCTATCAATCCTGGTACCTTCGCTTTGGTCAGCGCAAAACTTTTGGCGTAGTTAACCCCTACCAGTGTCATCGCTACAATATCACCTGCATCCCTGTCATACATATCTTCCGCTTCCTTGATACGCATTTCATCAAACTTCTTCCTGTTAAAGGATGGCTTGGTCACCTTAAAGTTAATACGGTCTCCCTGTTCAGGATCGCTATAGACAAAGCCCCATTTCACGGAATTTTCGCTGATATTCCCCACTTTTAAGGAAGTCTCCCTCATCGTCAGGAAATTGCTTTTCTGATCAAAACCGACACCATAACCCAGTATCAGTAATTTACCTTCAGTATTACTCGTAAAGTAGCCACTATAGGCATCCAACCATTCGTCATTATATTCCCTGCTGGCTACAAATGATTCTTCATAAGACACCTCTGCACCACCACTCATGGAGTAATCTTTCAGTAGGTTATCTGTATTACCACCATCAAAGTCCTGCTTTGCCAGTAGCTTAATATGGTCATTCTGTCTCAGAGCACTGATCCATTCCTCTATCTGAAGGTTGGTCATGTATACGGAGTCCATCGGGAAATCATTGCTTGGTACAAACGTATAGCTTTCGCCACCATAACCTGTTGCCGGAAACACTCCCAATGGCAAGCTGACTGTATCAGCTCCAAATACTGGGCTGTCATTGCTCATTCCGTAGAGTGGATGATCCTTCTCCAAATGAGAAGTGTAATGTGCCGGATTATTTTCCAGATAACTATTTCTGATCGCTACCAGATCTGGAATCAAATAATTGCGGATGTGATTCTGCGTGTAGGTAAAGAAGGTCTGGTCAGCTGGCTGAATTCCCAACACACTCAAAGAGTCGATACCATATGTACCATCTTCATTGCGCTGAATTTCCACGCCAATAGTCTGCCCAACCTTATAGTTCTGTGCATAACCGATAAATAAGTCAGCACTGCTGCCTACCCCATCCGACTCGGCGCTTGTCTGGATACGCTGCCTGGTGGTTGTGGTCAGAATCTGCGCATTGGTCTTGTTGGTCGTCTTGTCACGGTTGAAACCTGTACCTGCCTTGGATTTGAGATCCAGTTTAAAAATATCTTCCACTGAACCTGCTCCCAAACCAAAGAATACGGCTTTCTTGATACTGATATCATCTACTGCCAGTACTTCAAACTGGTTTTTGGTCATATCCGTCAGACGGGTTTCCGAATATTCCGTCAGCTTGGAGCCTTCATCGATATAGGCATAACTGTTGGAGCCTGGAGGATCTCTCAATACCCATTTCACCCTGTCCGGTCCGGCAGTCACAAAGTTGCCGTCCACTTGTCGGGCACCTACTACATAACCCTGTTGTACATTGGTTCCTCCATTGTCCCAAGGAATCACCTGTGTACTGGTATGCAACTCTACCGACATGGCTTTCAGGTGTGGAGGTACCACATTCGGTTCTCCCACACGGAAACCATAATAAGCTTGACTGGTCTCGTCTCCTGTTTCATAAGTAAGAGACACCCTTTCCGAATTTCCTGAAGCAAAATTATTTTGGAACAATACCTCTCCAATTACCGGATAACGGGAAACAATACTATCACTATCTGCATTCAGGTATTCCTCGTAAGCATTCAACTGATAGACTACCGAATCTCCCTGCTGGAATACCGGATAAGCCAATCCCAACGTATCAACTTGTAGCGTATCGTATTCTGTTACGATCTGTAATGCTCCTTTCAGTGGAAAGGAACCATCCTCATTGAAAACTGACAATTTCGGAGTGGCAGCATACATAAAGCTTGCTTTCTCATGGAAAGGATAGGTCAGTCTTACCGAGTCCACTACTGCGGTGGTATCATTGACCAACTCTTCCCTGCCTAGCCAACCCAACGTTTCCATTTCTTCAAAAACATCCAACTCGGTATCAGATATGATAAAATCCTTCGATACCGAATTGAGGTTAACCAAATCTGTCTTGCTCAGGGAAAGGAGACGCTGATCATCTTCCTCATCAAAGCTGAAAGTATTATTGAGTGCCACAGGTGCACTGGCGATATAATTGATCGGCAGCAGTTCTATTCTGTACTCACCTGTTTCCGTACCAGTACGAACTGTTGTTTCAAGGCTATTGTATAGGGTATTCTGAGGTTTGAAGGTAATATCCGCCACCCCGATGTTGTTCACTGTTCCTCCGAAGATCAGGTCTTTTCCGGCTTCCACCAGTCCACCGACTACCTTACCTATCACAATCACCCTTGTCATGTCTTTAAAAGTAAGGGTACTGATTGGCTCCTGAAAATCGTGATAGAATCGCACCTTGTTTTCTACCTTGTAATAGGTAGAATCTGCGCCCAGCAGTGTAGTTGCCGTATATTCATTTCTGAAAATGTGTCCATCTTTCTCAATGGTCAGCAAGTGCTCTCCGATCGGTACCTCGATCACAAAGCTTCCGTCTTCCTTGGTGAAGACTTGCTCTCCCTGATAGATGACAGCTTCACCGTCTACTTTCACCAGACCGCCATCTACCGGAATGTTGAGTGAGGTATTGGAAGGATCGCTGTCCTCATCAAAAGTCACTTTACCTGATACGACAAAAGAAGAAATATCCTGAAAATCCACCCCGTTTACCGCACGGCTGTTGTCGCCGATATAGACTACTTTTGAAGAAGGTGAAAACTCATGCACACCCTTGTTCGGAATTGCCTTGAACGATTCCCCAGAACCCGTGTAGCGGATACCGTACACAATATGGTTACCGTATTCGTCCGTATAGCCTACATACCCCAACTGGTCTGAAGTCGGGATAAAGTTTCCTTTCAGGAACTGAAGAATCTTGGCTGTGGCAAGTGCATGACGCTGGTTAAAGATATTGTCCTCATTCTTGGACTGGTCGTACGCCATTACGCCTACGCCTTCATCAAAGTTATAATATACCATCAGGTCATTGTCCTGATTATGGGTAATGCGGCTGTAGTCAATAGCAACCTCATCTGCAGTCTTGGCACGGCTCCAAAGTCTCAGCTCATCCACTCCACCGTTGTAACCGTTGAGGAAATACACCTGATCTTCCGGCTGTGCTGCAGCCATCATGGAAGTAAACTGTGCAAGAGATTGCTGGCTTTTCAGTTCGCCATCATGATAGAAACTGAAAGTCCCAGCCTCTGTGTCTGCCACTACTGTATATTGGTGCCATTCTCCTTTTACTGCGTCAAAATCCGTTACAGCTGTTCCTGTACCTCCAGTGACCATCACATCCAGTCCTGTTCCGGCATTATAAAGCTGTAGGGCGGCATTGGTCGAGTCACCTATTGCCAGCAAGGAATAGCGTAATTGTCCGTTGGCAATTTGCTCCGGCTGCAACCATGTTTCAAAAGTGAAATCGCCTTTCAATACCTCAATAATGTTGGCATTGGCTATACTGTCTGTCAGAAGGAGGTCACCGTTTTCCATCAGCAAGGCACTGCCTCGGTCTGAGTTGCTTACGTGTGTTACCTGTACGCGGACATCTTTCACTTCCTGTCCACCTTTGTACTCGATATGTCCGGAGATTACTCCTCTTGGCGACCTGAAGCCAACAACGGTGTGGGAAGTGATTTCTGAAACCTCTCCATTACACGGGATTTCAGCCACTACCTTATACTTGTAAAGCTTACCTGCCTGAAGAGTACGGTCAATGTACTGGTGTGTACCCGAACCCGTTGACTCAATCTTGAACCAGTTTAGGTCTGACTCATCATCAGAATAATAAAGCGCCCTGTAGATATGGAAAGCATCAACGAGTGAGTTGTTTTCGTTGTCCCATTCCAGTTCCACATAGTCTTCGTAATAGCCTTTTGTGGCGGTAAGGTTCTTCTCTTCACTAAAGGTATTGGAGATATCGGCACTGATCAGGGCTGCATCTGTCGTATAAGACTTATCGTTGTCACAGTCATCACTCAGCACAAATGTGTAGCGGTATGCCTCACAATTCTGTAGGCTAGCATCATCATCCCAATAATCCAGTGTTGTAGCCGTAATGGTACCGTAGTCAGGGTCCATTCCTGTATCCCGATCATACAGAACAGTTGTAGGTGATTGCGTGCCTGTTGTGACATTGACCCTGTAAACCGTTACCTGTTTGATGGCACTTAACTCACCACTATTAAGCGTCAGGATACTGTGCAGTGCTGCACTATCCACGTTGTAGGTCACCTCTTTATTGATCACCGTCGGCATCGTAGCAATTGAGGCTTTTTCGGTGGTGGAAGCGATATCCACAACCCCTACTAATCCCTGATAATTGGTGCCCGTTGCATCAAGATCCGCATAAATAATATCCGTCTGATAGCTGTAAAGCTTGTTCGCTGCTACTTCCGTATCCTCAAAGGTAGTACTGGAAGTAGTGGCAAAGTTCTGGAAGTCGGTATCCTCGCCATCTACTTTCTTCTTGATTCTATATTCCACTGTACCGGAAACCCCTGATGGCAATACTAATTCATTGTAGCGGATACTGAGTCGGTCACACCCCCTAAAACTGATAGCTGTTTCGGAATTCGCAATCACCACTCCCACCTTGGTGGTCAGCCATCCTTCCTTGTTTTTCAGTTTTGCCTGTATCGTCCAAAGCTTGTTAATATCATCGGCTGTAAAGTCTTCAGGCAATAAGGAAGTGATCACTTCACTACTATTGACATCATCGCTATAAAGATGGTATTCCAATATGGGTGCAGGAAGCTTGCTGATTACAGGAACCAAACCCGTTGAAGGCGTACCAGTAAAAACCATATCCGAAAGCAAGTCGGTCTGTTCTACAGTAAAGTCAACCGCTTCAGAATAGAAACCTGCTTTGGTGATGTATGATTTCAACTGCATCTCCGGCAAATACAAAAGCAGCGCATCATCGTTCGGTATATTTTTAAAAGTAAGGTTATAAGAAGTCGCCCCATTACTGTCTTCCACCCTCAATGACTGGTCATATTCAACTGTATAAGTTTTGGTTCCCTTTGTAATGGTCCATCGTAGAATACTCCCTGCTGTCGTTGCACTCAAACCATTTAAGGTGTTGTCCGACTTTATCGGTGGAATAATGTTCTGTCCTGTCCATCCGTAGTTAAAAAAGTTATTAGGCGTATTGGCTGCAGACTTCCAACTAAAAGCGAGGTCAAAAGTGTTATCCCCATTGTTAATCATGTTCAATTTAACATTGGTTGGTTCAGGACTGACCGGCACCGGATAAGAATAGGTTGATCCCGCCCCACGGTAGGATGGTCTCAATGAAGTTGGTATTGGCTTCTCTAAAGGATAGATATAAAGCTGGTTCAGGTTCTGAAATACTGTTGAACCTGTGTCCATGTTCTTGAACAGGATACTGTAAGTGCCACTTCCATAATTTGAAGGGACTGATACATTACAGTTACCTGACTCCTCCTCTCCAGAAACATATTTCTTATAATACCAGATGTTACTGCCTGGCACAACATAATTAACATCACCAAATGTAAGAAGTGAGCCCAGTTTAGCTCCTACCGCATACCCATACATATGAGGTAACTCATACTCTTTGGTGTCCCAGCTAACGGTCACATTGGCTTTATCACCACTCAGGTATTCAAATGCAATCGTAGGTTGCTGAACTCTGTTATCATAATTTTTCGGTTGGAATACCACTTCGTCAGCGTTGCCGCCCCTATCCAGTAAACCGGCGCTGCCCTTTGCCTTGATGACCATCTGATAGGCATTTTGCCAAAGTCCGTCTCCATTTGTCACATCCTGAATCTCCATGGTATAATGTGCCCCATAGGTTCCGGAAGTGGTAGCTGAAATATTGGCACTGAACGTTTTTCCATTATAGGTAAAAGTAGTCGTATAGGGATAAGCATTGTTCCAGAAAGAACCTACATCCAATACTGATCCCGCAATATTGAGTTCATAGTCCAAGATGCCATAATGCATATTGAAAGGGGTATCCCATTCCAACGTCAACGTGTTGTTATCGTAGTCATAGAGAGGAGTTCCGACAGTGGGTATATCTTTTTGACCATAAAAACTTTCTCTGTAAGGAATAGTGGTAATGGTTCCCCTGGTTGAGCTATTATTACTCTCTCCAATTGCAAAGGCAAAATACGCATTGCTGTTGTTGAGGTAGTCGTAAAAAGTTTTGGGCAAGGTGACAAGATATTCCCAAGATGAATCAGCGTTGACCCGCTTGTAAATCGAGATCGTAAACGCCTGTCCTCCATAGGTAATAGAATAGGAAGCTGAAGTATTGTTGGCAATACTTTTATTTTCGAATGAAGCTAGTACCTGATTACCTGTCATCAAATAAAAGGAGTGCTGTGAATCAACATTGACTGATGATGAAACCTGGAATATAATATTGGAACCGGAAGAACTCATAGAGGTAAACCTTGTCTCCCAAAAAGTTGTCTGAGCAGTCAGGTTATACAGAAATCCTTCATAATCGATTTCTTCCATGGTATTGTTAGGCTGCCATGACATGGCATTCACCTTGGGAATTGATATTAGGCTTATCAGAATAAAAAGGATCGTCTTTATCCATGAAGTGTTGTCATTCACGGTAGTGGTGCGTTTCGGTTTTAGTTTTTGCATTTTCTTGATAGAAAAATGAAAGAATACTTTGTTACAAAAGTACGTACCCCGAATGCTACTGTTAAGAATTGATGGTGGACAAAATGTGGACATTCCCGAAGCCCTATTTCCAAGACCATTGGAAAAAGTAAAGGCGCAACGTGTCCGCTGCGCCTTGAGAATTATGATTTTCAGCTAAACTCTATGAAATATTAGGTTATTAAAGTATTAGCTAATTGCAGAAGTTTGGGTTAACTAGTTACCAGAATGAGTAAAAATGACAACGATACAAAAGTAGCTGCATTCCTCTCGTCTCCCTAATTTTATGGGTAGACAAAGGGTGGACAGCCTCATAAAAAACTTTTGAAAAAAACTAGGCAAAAGCCGTTTTGATATAGACTCTAAGGTCATCCTCCTCACCCAACTGCAATTTCTTTTTCAACCTGTACAGTGATTTTTTAATGCCTTCATAGGAAATATTACACATATGAGCGATCTCCTTGTTATGCAAACCAATACACAAATAGGCACAAAGCTTTAGGTCATTTTGAGTCAGAGTAGGCTCAGCCTCTTTCAGTCTTTCAAAAAACTGTGGATGTACCTCTTCAAAATGGATTTTATAAGTATCCCAACTCTCATCATGCTCCAAAAAACCTCCCATCTCCTTTTTCAAGTTTACGAGGTCCATACTCATTTTCTCTAAAGTAGTTTTCCCTGAAAGTATATTTTCAATCTGGTTCATCACTCCACTCATCATTTGGTTCCTCTGCGAGGTATACAGAGTAGCGGTAGCCAGCTTACGGTTTTTCAGTTCCACCTCTTCTTTCAGCATCTCTTCCATCTGCCTGTATTGGTCACTTAACCGAAACACTGTTTGCATTCTTGCTTCCAGTTCTACAGTATCCAAAGGCTTCCGAATGTAGTCTTCTGCTCCAGCATTTAGGGCAGTTGCCAAATTCTCTGAAGAAGTCATCTTTCCTGTTGCTATGATGATGGGAATCTGTTTTGTATTCGGATGTTGTTTCAACATTTTCAGCACTGTAATCCCACTCAGCTTAGGCATTTCCCAATCCAATATGATTAGGTCTGGAAGGTACGTCTGTGCCACCTTAAATCCCTTCTCAGGATCCAGTGAGGTCAATACCTTGAAGCTACCTTCCTGCTCCATCAGGTAGTTGGCTATCAGCTTAATATTAGCCAATTCATCATCTACAATTAAAACAGTCCTTGTCATTTTAGCCCAAATTTTAATGTCCGTTAGTTTAGCTTATAAGCTGCTCATACCGTTGTTGGTCTCCGGTTAGACTGGCAGTCTCTATGGCTTCCATCCAAGCAAGCATCTGTTCTGAAAGTATTTCCTTGTCCAGCTGCTTCAAAATGGTTGCCACCTCAGAATACTCAGTGGCAGTAACTTGCTTCAGCTGTTTCCTGATCGGTGCCAATACAGCCTGTTCTTCCTCATTAATTGGCAACAGGTTATCTTCTTGCTGCAATCCTACCTCTCCTTTCTGAATTTCAACTAACGGTAATGTTAAATATACTTCCGTTCCTTTTCCTTCCTCAGATACAATACCAATCTCGCCCCCATGTGCTTCCACTGTATATTTGCAATAACTTAAGCCCAACCCAGTAGAAGAGTTGACCTTCTCTCCAACTCCCTGAAGGTAAGGTTCAAACACTTGCTGCTGTACTTCTTTCGGAATACCTACTCCTTCATCCACAAAACTGAGTTTTACCCAGTTCTCTTCTACTTGCTCACATCTAATGTGAATACTTCCACCTAAAGGTGAATACTTGATCGCATTGGTCAACAGGTTGACAAATACCCGTTCCATCATATATACATCGACCTCAACCTGAAGCCTCATTGCTGGTAGGTGCATGGCAATTGATTTATCCTTTTGCAGCAACTTAACCTGTACTTTTGCTTCTTCCAGTAGCGAGTTGAGTGAGTAGATTTCTTTCTTCAGCAACATTGTTGCTTCCTCAAACTTGCGGACATCCAAGATATTCATCACAAGGTTCAGCATACGTTTACCTTCCTGTTGTATCCGTACTAGGTCAGCTTCTTTTTTTCGGGAGACATTAATGATGGTACTGAGTGGGTTTTTCAGGTCATGCACGATCATACTGGTCATATTTTCCTTGAAATTGAGGAGCTCTTCCAACTGTTCGTGCTGTACCTGTAACTCCTCTTTCTGTGCCGCTATCAATTCATTGGCTCTTTTCTTCTGCTGATAGTACCTCCATACCACCACAAATCCGGCTGTCAACATGAGTAAAACTATCAGTGCAGTCGTCTTCATCAACTTCTCCTGTTCAATCTCATTTTTGAGCATCAACTGCTCCCGTTGGTTTTCCTGTTCTATATTGTTCTTCTCGATCTGGTATTCAGCTTTGATCTCCGCCTTAATCAAGTCATTGGCTTCGTTCACCTTGTCCAAGCTATCCCTATGAATAGCATAACGCCCGTAATATTCTGTTGCTTTTTTGTAATCCTTCTTCCCCTCCTGATAGAATTTAGCCAAATTCCTTTCCGTGTCAGCCATCTGCCCCAATTCGTGATGTTCTTCTTCGTACTTCAACACCTTCAAACCTAAAGCAATTGCCTTGTCCCAATACTTGTACTCACCTAGTAGGTACATCTTCTCCCTATAGACTTCCATCAAATGTTCTTTTGAGTCAGCCCCCTCAGCCAAAACCACCGCCTTGTCCATAAAGAACATCGCACTATCCTGATGATGCAACATGTTGTGGTAATTTGATAGCTTCTTGAACAAAAAGATCGTAGACATTTTATACTGTCCATTTTCAAGCTGTTCCCTTACCTGATTGAAACAATCGGCTGCCTGCTCCAGCTTATCCTGTTTCAGATACATACTTCCCAAATTCCTCAGGATTGTAGCATGCCAATATTGGTCATTTCTTTCCTTTGCCAGCTTCAGTGCTTTCAGGTAATTCTTTTCTGCCTGCTCATATTCATTCAGTTCTTGATACAACAGCGCCTTTTCTCCCAGAAAAGTAAAGTAGTAGCGCTGTTTCACCATGCTGCTATCTGCTTCAAAAACCGCTGTCGCTTCTATAAAATTTTCGAGTGCTTCTCTTCCCAGTCCAAGCTTCTTTTTGATGTTACCCATATTCTTTAGGTTGATGGCGAGTCCCATCTTGTCATCCACTTTCTTGGCATAATGCATACTGAGCTTGTAATGACGGATCGCTTCTACAAATTCCCCTCTTTCACGGTAAATCAGCCCCATATCCTGATAGTTGTAGGCGAGTCCCTGCTCAAAACCTATTTCCTCATAGACCTCATTGCTTTTTCGGTAATAGTCTAATCCTTTTTGATTGTCACCGGATTTCCAATAACAATGCCCCAAGCCGTTATAGCATAACCCCAAGGTTTTTAACCCTCTTTTGTCTGAAATCTTTGGATGTAACAGCACTGCTTCACTGAAGTAGAGAATGGCAGAATCAAGCACATAAATGCGCTCATAAAACTGTGCACGCTTTTCCAGCAGTAAAGCAAGCTCAGGAGCAGATGGGTTTTGATAAACCTCACCCAAGGAGTCTAGTACTGCCAAGGATTGTCTATTATGATGATTGTTCAGCGCATCAATTCTATGGATGGCAGGGTCATCAGGTGTCAGGTGTGTTTTCTCTTGTCCTAAAAGTACCTGACTATACAGGCATAGTAAAAAGATCGAGAGAATGGATGTTGCCCTCATTGTGTTTGTTAGTTTGAAAACAATTGACTTAAAGCCAATAAATAACATTGTTAGTTACAATATATAAATTCCTCTATTTTATCAGAAGAATCCTATTGATTATTCAATCAACCCTATATCCATCCGTGGATTGGATACCCTAGGTCTTTTACATTCACAAAGTCTGATTGCAGGAATATTTCATCTTGATACATATCGCAAGCAATGGTACCTGTAACCTTCTAGAAAAATCAGTCGTAACGTTTCAACAAAGTCGAGGGATTATTTAATATAAAAATGGAAAATTACTATTTTCGATTGTCAATAAATAAACGCCCCAACGCTTAATATGACGTCTCCAACATTTATTTGGCGTAAACATAGAATAGCAAGGGATCACTTAAATCAAAGAGAATATAACATTACAGAGTGCTTCGTGTTAAGAGGATAAGCAAACGAAAAGACTTTTGAATTCTACTGTATGTTATTTTTTCAAAAAAATATGACCAATATACAAGAGCAGGAATAAAAATTGCCAATGTAAGGTCATCAACTGTTTTCAACATTTTTCACTGATTATCACGCTTTACTTATATATACAATATGCTGAAACGTCTTAGTACGCTAGTCATGTGTGCAGGTCTGTCCTTCAGTGCGCTTGGACAGGACCATGTATCTCAAACCGACAATTTAAACCTTTTTGAAAACGCCTTAGACCTTTATCAAAAACAAAAATACTCAGCCGCAAGACGGCTGTTTTCAGAGTACCTTTCCAAAGATGAGCAAAGTGAGCGTAGTGTTCAGGCACAATACTACCTTGGTGTCTGTGACCTTGAGCTAGACCACCCTGAGTTTGAGCAGGAAATGTCTGAGCTGATTGAGAAATACCCTAACCATAGCCTTTCTCTTCGTGCTTACACTGATATAGGCTCTTATTACTATTCAAGAGGTGACTATAAAAAAGCGGTCAAGTATTTCCGCAAGAACCTCCGCAATATGGATATGGAGGACCCTGCCAATATGGAAAAGGCTTACCAGTTGGCTTATTCGTACTTCGCCGTTGAGCAGTACGACGAAGCTGGTAAAATATTCAGTTTCCTGAAAAAAGGGGTTCATGCTTATGCCTATAAGGCCAGCTATTATGCAGGTTATATTAACTACCGCAATGGCAACCTGAAAGAAGCCTTTGAAGACCTAAACAAGGCTTCACAAGACCCTGATATCAGACCCGAAACTTATGTGATGATACCTGGCATATACTACCAGCAAGGGAAATATGACCAAGTCATCAGTTTTGTAGCCGACCTTGAGAAAAGAAGGGAAGCTGTTCCGTCAGACCTTAAGCTGTTTGCAGGAGAATCTTATTTCCAAAAGAAAGACTACGAGCAAGCACAAAAGTATTTTGGTGAATACATCAAAAACAATAAGGCTGCAGCAAGGGATGTACACTACCGTATGGGTTACTCCCTTTTCAAGACAGACAAACCAGCCATGAGTGTAGCGTACCTTAGCAAGGCTGCTGATGGTGCTGACACATTGGCTCAGGTATCTGCTTACCATTTGGGTATTAGCTATATCAAGCTTAACCGTAAGGAATTGGCTATTGCAGCATTTGACAAGTGTCGCAAACTGGAGTATGACCCTGCCATGCAGGAACTTGGTGCATTTTATTATACCAAAGTCAGTTATGATGCCTCAGACTATACTTCCACCATTCAGGGCAGTGAGTTTTATTTCGAGAAATTCCCTAATGGCACACATGGTCAAGATGTTTACAACTTCTCAACAGAGGCTTACCTAAATACAGGGGATTATGATAAGGCACTGATGCACTTCAACAAGATCCGCAACAAAAACAGGCAGATCAAGGAAGCTTATCAGGAGATTGCCTTCAATAAGGGGGTCGAGAATTACAATGACGGTAAGTTTGAAGAAGCGGTCAATATGCTGAATCAATCTTTGCTATACCCATATGACAGCAAACTGAAAAACTCTGCTTATTTCTGGCAAGGTGAAATCTATTCATATGGGCGCAAATATCCACAAGCATTGGCTAGCTACAAACAAGTAGAGCCAAATGCAACTGAATACGCACGTGCTCAGTACGGAACTGGTTATGCGCTTTATAATAGCAAAGAATACAGTAAAGCTGCTGATGCTTTCAGTAGTTACCTAAGCAGTGGACGTGACCAAAACCGTGAGCGCAAAGCTGATGCACATGTCCGATTGGCTGACTGCCAATATATCAACAAAGACTTCCAGCAAGCATTGCGTAACTATGACCTCGCTGTAAGTACCAGTCCAGACAATAAGTCGCTGGACTACATCATGTACCAGAAAGGTAATACCTACCGTGCATATGGTAGAAGCAATGAAGCTGTAGAACAATTGGAAATGCTCGTAAAAAACTTTCCGACTTCCTCTCACAGGGACAAAGCACTCTACCAATTGGGTAATATCTATGCTGAAAATGCACGCTGGAGACAAGCGATCCAATTCTTCAGCAAGCTGATTGATGACCACAAGAACAGTCAGTTGCTATTGCCTACTTATGCTGAAAGAGCCTTGGCTTTCAAGAATATGGGTTCTCCAGAAATGGCAATTGATGACTACAAGAAAATACTGGATACATCCATGACTTCTGAATATGCCAAAAGTGCTATTCAGACCTTGACTGAAATCTCTAACCAAGGAACTCCTGTAAAGGATCTTGCCACTTACCGTGCCCGATACGAAAAGGAAAACCCTGAAAGTACAGCACTGCTAAAAGTGGATTATGACAATGCCAAAAAACTGTTTTTGGACGGGCAGTATGCGGATGCAATCATTGCATTGGAACGTTTTATCAAACAGGCTCCAAAAGGAGAAATCAGGGATGATGCTTACCTGACATTGGGTAACTGCTATAAGTCTCTTGGTAGAATGGAAGAATCCATCAAGGCATTTGAAGGGGTTGAAGGAAATGAGCTAAGACCTAACGCCGTAAGACGTATTGCCGATGCTCATTATGCACTTGGACATTATGCGGAAGCATCCAATGCATTTATGGAACTGAAAAGAATCAGTAACAAGTCCCTGTATACAGAACTGGCATATGCCGGACTGATGCGTTCATACTTTATGCTGAATGACTGGGCTGCATCCAAAACCTATGTAGACAAGATCATCAGTGACAAGATGAGACGCTACCAATTAGAGGCTGAACTCTACAGGGGTAAAATTCTTGTAAAGCAGAAAAAATACGATGCTGCGATAGTGGAGCTGAACAACATCACCACTAAGTCAGACAGTAAATATGGTGCTGAAGCACAATACTTGATTGGTCTGTCACTAAGGCTCAAAGATGACCTCAAAAACAGCACACAAGAACTGATTAATGTGCGTAAGAAATATGCTTCTTACAGTACTTGGGTTTATGAAGCTTATATCCTGATCGCTGAAAACTATTACGACGAAGACAATACTTTCCAAGCGAAAGCTACGCTGAAGTCTGTAATCGAAAACAGTGAAAGTGACTACCACAAGAAAAAGGCGCAGGAACTGCTAAACCAAATTGAGGCAGATGAAGCGGAAGAGGCGGCCGAAGCTGCAAAGGATTCCACCAAATCGGTATCCACTGCAAAACCTGAAAAACAGGTAGCCGAAGACAATGCTAAGCCTGCAAACAAGAAGTAAGCAACTGTAACCAACATGGAGGGAGGAATCTCCTGATGACCTCCCCTACTCAACACCTAATTCGAGCATAGTAAATGATGAACACCAATAGATTTATAAAAAGCCTTTTTATCTCCTTTCTAGTAGCAAGCCCGCTATGGGTTCAAGCTCAGGAAGAATATGGGACTAATGACGGAGATATTTCTGATGCTGAAGTGGTCATTCAGAAAGACCGCCAGTTGGCACTTCCTTTGGCAAACCGATACTTTGACAAGATGGACAAGACTGTCCGTGAACGTTCAGACAAGCCTATCAGCTATGACCTGAAGCTATTGAACTATGACCTTCCGGAAATGAATCCGCCAATAAATCCTGCACGAATTCATCACCAGAAAGCGGAGAACCTTTATGGCAACTATTTAAAAGCAGGATTTGGTAATTACATCACGCCATACCTTGAAGGTTTTTTCAATTCACGTCAGAATGACCGAATGGATTATGGGGTTCGCTTCAAGCACCTCTCTTCAGGTGAAGGTGCGGTATACAAAGACTTGTCAGCTTCCAGTTTGAACCAGCTAGATTTGTTTGGTACAGTCTATCAAGGGTCTGATAAGATTTCTGCATACATAGGACATACCCGCAGAGTGGTTCACTACTACGGCTTCGATGAGCCTGTAGAAGAAGTCAATAAGGATGATATTCGCAAAATGACCAACTTGCTGACATTTGGCGGTGCCTATAATATTGTCAGAAGCAGAAATGATTTTGAAGTTACGCCAAGGCTTGATGGTTATATCTTCTCTGATAACTTCGACGCGACAGAATACAACTTTGAGCTAAGTGCTACAGGCAAATATAAGTTGAATAAAGACAACAGCCTGTCATTGGACGTAGGAGCAGTACTCAATCAGGCTAAGCAGTCCCTTACTGAAAATGAACAAAGTGTGGAGCTGAAAAACAGCCGTAATATCCTATATGTGTCACCTTCATTTAACGGCAAGGCTGATGCGTTCACTTATTCGGTTGGCGTACGCTTTGCCTACAGTTCAGATAGTACAGAACTTGACAAGAATATCTACATTTACCCGAATTTGCATGCTTACTACAACATTGACGAGGGTAAACTCGGTGCATTTGTAGATATAGAAGGAAACCTTGAAAGGGTTACATTACGCTCTCTCAATGAGGAAAACCCTTATATTGGACAACTTCAGCAATTGGTTCATGCAGACAAACTGGTAGACCTGACAGCAGGTTTCGACTTTATTCCGATCAGTAACGTTTCGGTAAGAGGTAGTGCCGGTTATGCGCTTATAAAAAATCTAGGATTTTTTGTAAATAATTGGGAAGATGTTTCGAGATTTGATGTAGTTTACAATGATGAAACGACTGGAAATTTCCATATCGGATTGGAAGGCTCAGCCCGTTTTAGAGAGCTGACAGCATCTTTAAGTTCTCAACTCAACGCCTACAGCGTAAGTGACGAACTTCAGGAACCTTGGCACCGTCCTACAATGATCAATAAGCTTTCGGTTAATTATCAATATCTTGAAAAATTGACCCTTGGTACCAACTTGATCCATTATGGAGGCATCAAAGCCAAAGCATTTGAGCCTGATGAGTTTGGCATTGTACAGGAAACCACCACCAAACTAAAACCAATTTTTGACCTTAGTCTGCATGCGGACTATAGCATTACTGATCACTTGGGCGCATTCCTGCAATTGCAGAACCTGTTTGGTCAGAATTACGAACGTTACTTAAACTATAAAGCGAGAGGTATACAGTTTATGGCTGGCGCAAGCTATTCATTCTAGGGCTGTCTATTATATATTTTTGTTGGAATAATGCTGGAATTACCGAAGGGCGGATTATTGGTCTGTCATTACTACTTAACCTAAATTAAACTCCCGTCACTCGGTAAAAAAACTAACAACTGGCACTACAAATCAATAGCGATGATTGCAAACTTTATTAAGGAAGCATTAGTGGAGCAGGGTATTGCTGCAATACCTGGACTAGGAACCTTTTCTTCACGAGAAGCTGGCGCAGAGGTAAGTGACGCCGGAAACATGATTACACCACCACATGCGGATATTGAGTTTACTGAAGATGTTAACCTCGATCCGGATGTATCCATTGTCAAGTTCATTTCAGATAAAGAACACGCAGACCTGACTGAGGTTAGGATGCAAGTGGAGTTGTTTGTCAGCAGTATTATGCAGCAGGTGCAAACTGGTGACATTGCCCGCATCAAAGGATTGGGTTATTTCAAAGGCGGTTTAGGTGGCAGATTGCTCTTCCACCAATTGGATGAGGAAAATGTATTGCCTGATAGCTTTGGGCTTCCTAAAATCACGGCTTCTCCTATCATTGAGGAAGAATCTGATGTTGATGAATACAGGGCGACAACGCCTCCTCAACAGAATATGCCTACACCTTCTTCACCGGGCTATAATGACGATGAAGAAGACCAAAGAAACAACAACTTGATTTACTGGCTGGCTGTACCACTGATTTTCATTGCAGCACTGGGTATCTATTTCTTCTTCAATCCTTCGGCGTACGATAAACTGATGGGAAATGACACCACAGACAATGTTGCACTATCTGAAACAACACAGCCTTCTGAAGGAGCCTCTTCTACAGAAGAGCTAGCAACTGCTGGAGACAGTACTGACTATACTTCATTTGGTGAAGAAACGACATCAGACGAAAGCTTTGAGACTACCAGCAGTGAAACTACTGATGAGGAATATAGCAGTACCGCAACTGAAGAGGTAGAAGAAAAGCCTGAGCCTGTTGTACAGAAAGCAAGACCAAGTGTTACAACCGATGGTCCAATCATCAGCCGTACAGGCAGGTATTATATCATTGTTTCTAGTTTCACAACAGAAGCCAATGCTTCCAGAGCTCAGAAACAATACAAGGCTAAAGGACATCAGGAAAGCAAAATCATCAAGTACAATGGCAAATACAGGGTATCGGTAGCTGACTTCACAGACCAAGGCTCTGCCAATAGCGAACTGAGCAGCATCGAACAAGATTTCAAAGGTGCTTGGGTTTGGAAATTCTGATACACCTACTCAAAATTGGACAAAAATTTGATTCAACATCTCATATTAAAAGCATAACAATAAAACCATGACATTATTAGCGGCACTACAGGAAGAGGCACTAGATGCGATCTCAATCGTTGACCTGGTTCAGAAAGGCGGGTGGACGATGGCTGTGTTGGGCGTTATGTCCATCATTACAGTCTATATTTTTGTAACAAGAATGGTTGTCATCAGCAAGGCTAAAAAAGAGCCTAGACAACTGCTGGACAATGTAAACTCATCAGTACTGAAAGGTGATATTGAAGCTGCAAAAGCTTACTGCCGTAAGGAAAGTACACCAATGGCTAAGATGCTGAAAGCAGGTCTTGACCACATCACTTCTCCTCTGAAAAACATTGAGGTTTCTATCGAAAATGTAGGTAAGATCGAGCTTTACCACCTTGAGAAAAACGTCAGCCTGTTGGGTATGATCTCAGGTGCAGCCCCGATGATCGGTTTCTTTGGTACCGTAATCGGTATGATCACTGCCTTTATTGCAATTTCACAGGAAGAAGGGTCTGTTAGCCCTAAGTTGCTTTCTGAAGGTATCTATGGTGCTATGGTAACCACAGCAGGTGGTCTGTTGGTGGGAATTGCAGCATATATCAGCTACAACTTTTTGGTAAGACAGATTGAAGAGGTAGTACACAATATGGAGGTAACTACCATCGAATTCATTGACCTGTTGCAGAAACCAAACTAAGATCTAACACTAAAGACATAAGACTTGAGATACCTAAATACTGATATCTCAAGTCTAAAATCTATAACACATGGGACTAAAACCGGAAAACAAGATTGATCCTACGTTCAATATGTCCTCTATGACGGACATGATTTTCCTGTTGCTCGTGTTCTTTATGCTGACTTCCAATTTCGTAACACCTGCCGGCTTGCCGATCTCCGTTCCGACAAACAAGAAAACGAAGACTGAAAAGCCTAAGGAAACGGTTAAGGTAACGGTCAGCCTCCGCAGAGGAGACAAGTACTACGTCAACAAAAAAGCAGTACCCTTCGAGTATGTAGAGGATGAACTGTCAGGATTATTACCCGAAAAAGATGGGCTGATTATTCTGACTGTCGCAGAAGGTGTACCTGTCCAGAATCTGGTGAATATCGCCAGTCTTGCCTCAAAACTAAAAGCTAAGGTAAGTATTACTCCAAGTAAATAAGAGACCAGAGACACAGGAACGGAGTATTCAATTACTCAACAACACCTATCTCGAGTCTAAAATCTATAACACATGGGACTGAAACCGGAAAACAAGATTGACCCATCATTCAACATGTCTTCCATGACGGACATGATCTTCCTGTTGCTGGTCTTCTTTATGCTGACTTCTAATTTCGTAACACCTTCCGGTCTGCCAATTACGCTTCCAACTAGCCGTCCGGCACCGCCAAAGGTAGTTCCAAAGGTGTACATCAGCATTACCAATGATAATCAATACTTTGTCAATGAAGTCCAAGTTCCTTATGAGTACTTGGAAGAAGAACTGAAAACAGTATTGCCCAACACGCAGGAAGGCTCAGTTGTAATCACGGCTGACAAGGACGCTCCTGCCACCAAGGTAGTAGATGTAGCAAGTATGGCAGCTAGGCTGAAAGCAAAAGTAAGTATTGCTGCCAAACCTGATTAATCACTGTAATTTCACATCAAATACGACTTTCTTCTTATGGAAGGATATAATGACGATAACAAAAGGAAAGAAAAGAAAGCTAAAGCAGCAGGCATCATTGCTACAATATTGGTGCATGTTGGCTTGTTCTTTCTTGCCTTATATACAATTGTTTGGTCTCCGCCAGATCCTCCAAAACCAGTTTATGGCATTGAGGTGAATCTGGGTGAGAACGACTTGATTGGCGGCTCGGAATCAACGCAATCCAAAGCCCCACCAAATGACAACAAGAGTTTGGATGAGGCAAAGCCAAAGGAAAGCGTCAATGAGGAGGTGAAACCAAAACAGGATGAGGAAAAACCAATTCCTGAACAAAAATCACAACCAAAACCAATTGAAGACAAGCAAGAGGAAATCTCTAAAACACCTGATGCTGTCAATACTGTAAAAGACGCTGAGTCTGATGTACAGATGGACGATGCTAAACCTGCTAAAGACAAGCAGGCAGACACGCCTGAAAAAGTACCGGAGGACCCTGTCAAAAAAGACAATAGTAGCACTGTAGATGAGTCAGCCTTATTGCCAAAACCAAAAGAGTCTGGTTCTAACGGAACTGCTGACGAGAATAAAGCCAACAATAATGGGTCAGCCAAAGAAGGTGTTGGGGATGCAGGCAGCAAAGAAGGTAATATCAATGCTGAGGCAATTCTTGACAAAGGTGGAAAAGGTAGTGGCGGAGCAGCCTTGGATATGCCAGGCTGGAAATGGGTTGATGCCCCTGTCGTGAATGACGAATCTACTGAAACAGGTAAGGTAGTCATTGAAGTTCAGATTGACGAAGTAGGTGAAGTAGTGGGTGTCAAAACGGTTTTCCGTTCTGTATCAAGAGCTGTAGCTACTTACTATGAAGAGGCAGTCAAAGAACTGATCTTTATGCCAACTGAATTGGACACTGAGGTGGCAGGCTATACCGTTGGTCGAATCACATTTATCATTACGGCACGATAAAAAGAGACTTTCCCTTTCTAAAAAATTGAAGATGGCTGAACAGAATGCGGGCACATTGCCTAAATTTGCTGTTCAGCCATTTTTGGTATTGATCAAAGAAATTCAAATAAAAAATGGGCCTACCTTGGCTCTAGCATCTGACTTCTAGGTTCTAAAAATATGACATACGAGCAAGCTCTCGACTATATGTATAATCAGTTGCCGATGTTCCAACGGGTTGGAGCAGCTGCACTCAAGAAAGATCTGTCTAACACAATTGCATTGTGCCATGCATTGGACAATCCGCATAACAAGTTCAAATCCATTCATATTGCAGGCACCAACGGCAAAGGTAGCTCATCCCACTTCACCGCTGCGATTCTTCAAGCAGCAGGTTATAAAGTGGGACTTTATACTTCTCCTCACCTGAAAAGCTTTACAGAACGCATCCGTATCAACGGAGAAAGTATTCCAGAAGACAAGGTGATTGCGTTTGTGGAAAAGAATCAGCAAACTTTGGAGCAAATCAAGCCTTCTTTCTTTGAGATGACTGTAGCAATGGCTTTCAATCATTTTGCAGAAGAAAAGGTAGACTATGCCGTAATTGAAGTAGGATTGGGAGGCAGACTTGACTCAACCAATATCATCACGCCTGAAGCTTGCCTGATCACAAATATCAGTATGGACCATACGGATATTTTGGGTGATACAATTCAAGCTATTGCAGCTGAAAAGGCTGGTATCATCAAGCAGCATATACCTGTAGCCATCAGCGAATCACAGGAAGAAATCAGAGCCCTTTTTGAAGAGAAAGCTACCTCACTTCAAGCTGACATTGCTTTTGCTTCAGACTATTACAGCTTGACAAAAACAGATGCTCTTAATGAGGTGTCTATCCAAAAAGAAAATATCCCTTTTCTTGAAAAGGTGACTTTGGGACTCAGTGGCTATTATCAATACAAAAATGTACTGGGTGTATTACAACTGATTGAAATGCTCAATCCCAAACTGCCTACACCTATCACCTTGGAACATATCCGTACTGGCTTTTCTGAAGTAGTGTCACTAACAGGCATCAAAGGCCGTTGGCAACAAATCAGTACGCAACCTACAATCATCTGTGATGTAGGACACAATGAAGGGGGATTGACTTATATTCTGGAGCAGCTTAACCATCAGGAATTTGAGCACCTTCATATGGTACTTGGTGTAGTGATTGAAAAAGACTTGAAAAAAGTACTTCCACTATTTCCAAAAGATGCCACCTACTATTTCTGCAAACCTAATGTTCCAAGAGGATTGGATGCTGAAGTGTTACAGAAAGCAGCTACTCAACATGGGCTGAGCGGTATTGTTATTCCTGACGTCAATCAGGCAATAGAAGCAGCCAAGCAACATGCCAATCCACAAGACCTGATTTTTATAGGAGGAAGCACTTTTGTAGTGGCAGAAGTAAATGAGTTATAAATAATAGATTATAGATAAGGTTGGAGACTTGAGATGTTGGGAATATTTTGAATTCCACCGCTAGTCTCTTTCCTTAATACTAAAAAGACCATGAAAGAAATTTTTCTGAGAGAAGTAGCCCAAAAAGTCTATCATCAACACAAAGAACAACTGAGTGAACTTTACATCGTTTTGCCTTCAAGGCGGGCCTGTATGTATTTCAAGCAGTATCTAGGTGAAGTGATGGAGAACACCATCTTCTCTCCTGCTATTCTTTCTATGGAAGGTTTTGCCAAACAGCTCAGTAATTTGCAAAAAGCGGATGGAGTAACCCTCCTGTTTGAGCTTTTTGAAACTTATCGGGAACTAGAACCTGAAGTGACGCTTGAAAAGTTTGCTCCTCTAGGCAACTCCATGCTCCGAGATTTCAATATGATTGACAACAACCTCAACGAGCAGCAAACAGAAGAAATGTTCACCCAACTCCACGATATCAAAGCAATCGAACGCTGGGCTGAAGAGTTAGGAACTGAACCTGAAACCCTAAAAGAGCGTCAGTCTAAATCATTGACGGAGTTCTTCGCATTTTGGGAGAACCTGTCCAAAACCTATTGGAATTTTCGAGCGAAACTGGAAAAGAAGGGAATTGCTTATGGTGGTTTGGCTTTCAGGCAAGCTTACAACAGGCTTGAGGATGCTGTCAAGGAGTTAGGTATCAAGAAAGTAGTTTTTGCAGGATTCAGCCAGGTCTCTACTGTAGAGCAACAGATGATGGAACGCCTGACCAAAATGAAACTGACAGAGCATTACTTCGACGCTGACAGGTTTTACCTTGACAATACAGAACATGAAGCAGGACATTTCCTTCGTCAATTTGAAAACTCATTTGCCAAGGATCATCCTGACCTTCAGCTTAAATACATTGGTCAGGAAGAGAAACAGGTAGAAATTATCACGGTCAGCAGTAATCCAACGCAAGCAAAGTTAGTTGGACAAATACTTCAGCAAAACCTGTCTGATCAGGATGAATGCCGACGATTCTCCACTACCATCAACCATACAGGAATTCTATTACCTGATGAAAGCTTGCTGAACCCACTACTGTATTCATTGCCTGATATAGAGATGCCTGATGGCACGCAATTGGCCGACAAGACCAACATCACCATGGGTATTGCGTTTCAACACACTCCTCTTTTTGATTTGATTCAAGCAATCTTCAAAATGCAGGATGGCTTGAAAGAAAAGGATGGCGTAATGTGTGCTTATTTTAAAGATATACTGAACATCGTAAGGCACCCTTATTTCCAATACTCCAACACCTCCAAAGAATACCGTGAAATTGCGGAAGGCATTCAAAAGGAAATCACAGAACAGGGACTGATTTTTATGCCTCTTGGTAAAGTTGTCAGTTGGGGGGATAGCATGCCACTTTATGAAGCCATTTTCCAATCATGGAATAAAAATTACCGCAAGGCGATTGACCAACTAATGGCATTAACAGAAGCTCTTGTGGATGTATTCAGAAGAAGAGAAGACCCACTCAAATTATATGATAAGGAAGAAGGGCAAAGCTTCGAGAATGAGCTATTGATGAAGTTCTTTACAACCCTTACACGCCTTCAGGATATTCTGTCTGCACGAAAGGAACAGCTTTCTATTCAAACCTTCAGGCTTCTGATGATGGAATTGCTGAAAAATGTCAGCATTCCGTTTACAGGCAGACCTATCGCTCCTCTTCAAATAATGGGTATGCTCGAAAGCCGTGCATTGGACTTTGAGCACGTTATTATCCTTTCATGCAATGAGGGCAAATTGCCTATGAAAAAGGTGGCAGAATCTATCATTCCTTATGACTTAAGGGTACAGTCAGGTATGCCTACTTACAAACACAATGACATTGCTTTCGCCTACACCTTCTATAGACTCTTTCACAGAGCCAAAAAGATTACCCTGATTCACACTGACCCTACCGCCAATAAGGATGGTGGGGAAATCAGCCGATTCTTGGTACAGTTACAGGAAGAATTGGCTTGCTTCCCTGAATACAAGATTTCTGTTGAAAAGAAATTACTGGAGCTTGAACTTCCTGACCTCACTGAACAGGAAGGGTATCGCATTGAAAAGGATGCTGCCATTGTTGAACTATTGAAAGAACAGATAAGAAAAGGCTTTAGCCCATCACTTATCAACCGATACATCCGTAATCCATTGGAGTTTTTGGAGATGAGGGTATTAGGCATACAGGAAGGCGAGGAACTTGAAGAAAGTTTGGATTATAGAACTTTTGGTACCTTGTTGCACGAGACTATCGAGCAGCTTTTCAAGCATCAGGTAGGACAGGTCATTAGCCGTGAAGACCTCGATGCCATGACCAAAGGGAAGACCATTTCAGATGCCCTCAGCTACGTTTCTGCCAATAGCCATGACAAGGATGTGAGGAATAAAGATATGAGTTACGGCAAAAACTATCTTTTGAAAAAAGTGGCTGAGCGTCTAGTCTTTAATTTCATGTCCTTACAACGAGATAAAGAAGCTGGGTTCTACTTGGTAGCACAAGAGACATTCCATGACCATACGATCCACATTCCTCTTCCTGATGGAACTTCTATCCCTTTCAGGCTTGCAGGTATGGCTGACCGTATTGACATTATTGGCAACCACACCATCCGTGTCGTGGATTACAAGACAGGTTCATACCTGAAAGAAAAGCTCAATGCCAATACTTGGAGTGACCTCCTTCATGATCCCGAGAAAGAGAAAATTGTACAGCTACTGGCGTATAAATACATTCTGATTCAGAACCTTGAACATGGGAATCTTCAACATATGAAATTACCAGTAGGGTTTGACACCAAAAACTGTCAGGTTCAGGCAGGATTCTATTTCTTCAGAAAGCTTTCAGACGGTTTTGTCCAATATAAATTAGCAGATGAACCTACTGACAGAAAAGAGTTTATCGCTTTTGCAGAACAATTCTTCGGAACTGTCATCCGTGATATGCTTGACAGTCAGAAAGACTTTACTGAAACGCCTCCATTTGAACAATTAGCGAATAGTAATTTTTAAAGAATCTGACGCTGGTTAAAATATTGTATTTTTAGTACATGAATTGTACTTCTAGCCCCTTGAAAAGCCACTCGTTTTTCAAGGGGTTGTCTTTTACAATGAACTCGTTACTAAGGCAATATGAACCCTATTATAACTTTTCACATTTCCTGCATTTACCAAATGGTAATTTCACAAAAAACGAATAAATTATATTAAAATTCGAACACAATCCATAAGCCCAATGGTTGACAACATTTTGTATTCGGATTTTCCAAATTATTCCTTGCAGCTTTATTTTTTTGGCACACTAGTGCAACCGGTTGCATAAATCAGAAGCTTAACAAAAACTATTAACGTTATTAACCAAGTAAACTATGACAAGAGAAGAAATTCTTAGAGAAGACCTAGCCTATTTAGCACGTGTAAAAGAAAACATGGAAAGACTAAACAAACGCTAAATGTAGCCGCGTGAAACTATTCACATTGTGAAACAAGAAAGCCTCTCAAATCTGAGAGGCTTTCTTGTTTATCAGGCCTACCTTTTCCTTCAATGAGAGTATAACTTACTATAGTCCTTCGGTAATTTATCAACCGCATCACCTCGCTTGATTGGCTCATACCACTGAAAGCTTTGAGCACATAACAGACGAACACCGTCAAAGTAAACTCCACACCCCAACGCTTGCCCATCTTTGGATAGGATATTATCCCTGTGCCCCTTTGAATTCATCCAATTTTGGACACATCGCTTAGCTACTGACAGGTACGTGTCTTGTACATGGATATAGCCAAACTCATATAAGATATTTTCTGCTGTGTGAGGGTTTTGTACTCCCGCCATTCTCGCCCGATCAGCAGGCTCTCTACGTTTTGAATCAAAAGGATTGATGTGGGCATAAAAGTTTTTATCCCCCATTTCTTTGGTATGCAGAAAGGCTGCTGCTTCCAGCTCTACTGAATAGGCTAACTTCGAAAGCCCTAATTTTTCCCTTTCCATATTGGTCAGAAAAAACATAGCGGCACTTAACCTTCCGTAATCAATTTGTTTGATATTAAATTTTTCCTGAAAAAATGGATGTGACACTACATCCGAGTCTTTAAAATCCTGGTACTGTTTCTCACTCCACTGACCAAGTGCCTTTACAGAACTCAGCAGAAAAAAGAGTGTGAAAAGTGAAGAAGACATGTTTCTTATCATAGAAATCAATGCTTGGGTTGAGGATTAATGCAGCACTCTAATCGCCTAATTGCTTTAGCGTGATAATATTGACCTCAATAAAAAATCTAGTTATTTGTGAAATCTCGTGTTGGGCTGCACTTTTTGGTATATACCCCCCTAACGTACAAACGCATATCAAACGTATGAAAAAGACAAAAGAAAAGGGCAACGCAAAGCGAAGCCCCTTTAAATCTTAGTTAGTAACCCAAAAACTAACTATTTCTCATTGCTACTTTCTACTATGAACCCTTTAGAGCGGGAGACGAGATTCGAACTCGCGACCCCAACCTTGGCAAGGTTGTGCTCTACCAGCTGAGCTACTCTCGCTTTTTATATTCCTTGGTCAGCAGTATTTATACAATTTAATACAGTGTTACCCTACTAGTTTTTTGTACAAATCTCCTAAATAATTGCAAATCAAAAAGATCGTTTTACAGTCTTCTAACTGTTATCTGAGCGGGAGACGAGATTCGAACTCGCGACCCCAACCTTGGCAAGGTTGTGCTCTACCAGCTGAGCTACTCTCGCTTATATTTTTTGATGTTAGGCCATCTATTCTGCCTTAACGGGGTGCAAATATACGACTAAATATTACAAAGCAAATACTAGCAATATCTTTCATATGATGTTTTATCTAAACAAACCTTAATAAGAAAGCTCCTCCAAAAGGTCACCCTATTTTTGGGCACAAAAAAAGAGTACCGGAAACCAGCACTCCTTTCACATTTCTCATTGCTACTTTCTACTATGAATTTTAGATGAGCGGGAGACGAGATTCGAACTCGCGACCCCAACCTTGGCAAGGTTGTGCTCTACCAGCTGAGCTACTCTCGCTTTTTTTCAATTGCTTACATCAAATATACAATCATACTTTGATCATCCCTACATTGAGATTTCAAATAAATATTAATAAAATTATATTTTAAATTAACCTGCTATAAACGAGCGAATTCAACAATTGTTAATGTCACGGTTATTTTTAGATTCAATTGATCTCCAACCCATTGTAACCCACATTTTCAATCTTTCAGGTTGGTTTCATTCTACACAAAAAAGGCAGAAGAGTCTCCTCCCCTGCCTATATATCATATGAAAATATTACAATATTTAAGATTCACTTTCTTCGACACCTTGTAACACTTCCTGCATCCCCAAACCTGTACACAGCTTAATGCTTTTAACCAAATACCAAAGTGCTAATGCCATTACCAACATTGCTGGCAATACGATCACAGGCCAACTCAAAGCTGTCATCTGACCTAACTCTTCATTAAATGCTACAGATCCTGGTTCACTTTTGATCAATACTTCAGCCAAAACAAAGTTGAGTATTGCCGATAAGAAAAATGAAAGTCCCAATAACCAAGAAGTAACCACCAGTTTCTTTCTGAATAATTCTCTGGTGCCATTTTTGTCCAACAGGTTATTAATCAGGTCAACTTTCAGAAGTTGATCATTATAAAGCATTTTCTCCACCAATGGATAAGGAGTGAATATTGAAATGATAATAACCAGTCCAATTAGCAATGGTACAGCTGCTTCTTTGATAGCAACCCATTCTTTTGGCAATTGAAATAATCCAATCGCTCCAGTCAATAAGACACTGATAAAACCTAAAATAGCCACAAAGTTAACTTTCTTGTTCGTGGCAAAGTCATAAATACCATAGCATACAGGAAATGCTAGAGCGACTATTAGTCCTTTTTCAGGGCCCAAGCTCCCCTCATCACTGAATTTTGATAGAATAATGGCAGGAATCAGGATATTAACCACCAGGTTCATAAATGGGCTTTCCTTCTTGGCTGTCTTTTGTGATGTCATATTTATGTTGATTGTGTTTACGCTAAGCTCATGCAAAAATTGAAGTGAGCGTACAAAATTAAGAAAAATCCCTGTTATACAGGAACCTGTAGAAATTTGAACTCAATTTTGGGACACTCCTATATGAATCCTTCACTAAGCTAGTTATTTAATTATATAAATTTTTATTTTACTTTTTCTTATAAGGTAAATAGATAGGGATTAAGTTCCACTACTCCATATACCTACTGACAGTTAGCTGTACTAACATTATAATTGACAGTAACATCATTATTTAAACAACTAAAACCATGAAAAGGTACTTGTTGCTATTTGCTATCTACCTGATGACAGGTACTGCAACTTGGGCACAATCCGACTCCAAGACAGTAAAACTTCCTCTTAACACCCAAAAGCGTGAGATGTTCCCTAGCATTACTGACGATGGCAAAAACCTGTTTTTTGCCTCTGATCGCAATGGTAAACTCTCATTCTTTTTAAGCCAAAACAAAAGAGGCTCTTGGAGCGAACCAGAAGAACTCATTCCTACAAGCTCATTGGACAACATTACAGCTCCATTTGTAAGCTATGATGGAAAGATGATTGTTTTTTCGGCGACCAAGGAAACACGGACAGGAACAAACTCGGACCTTTATTACATAGAGAAGTATGGAAAACGCTTGGGTAAAGTCCAGCCATTTGATTTACCTATCAATACAGATGGGCATGAAATGTTTCCTTCTCTATCAGCTGACGGCAAAAGCCTTTACTTTGCCCGAGTAGATGCAGGTGCCGATTACCTAAATATCACATACTCCATCTATGTTTCAGAAAAAGACCAAGATGGAAAATGGCAAGAGCCTGTCAAACTACCAGCTCCTGTCAACATCCATAATGAAAAGGCTCCCCGAATATTAGCGGATAACAAAACGCTCCTGTTTTCAGCAGAGAGTAGTACTGGCAACAAAGATTTTGACGTCTATGCTACTGTTAAGCAAGATGGCGGCACTTGGAGCACGCCACAAGAGCTTACCTTTATCAATACCCAAGAGGATGACCTGCCACCTGCTATAGACTTACAAAGCTATACAGCCATTTATTCTTTGAATGATGACTTGGTTTCATTTTCAATCCCAGAAGGAGAGCTTCCGACCACATCTCCAGTTGAAATTCCAGTTGCTATCGCCAACAATTCCAAGGTACAAACCCGTAATGTCACGGAGGAAGATGCTTGGGATATGGGAGACTTGGACTTTGATGTAAAGCAATTTGTAAAAAAGCCTAGGTACTTCGCATTACTGATTGGTGTTGATGAGTATCAGGATCGTAAAATCAAGTCCTTGGACAAACCCGTTCATGATGCCACGAAGCTTAAGGAAATCCTGACCAAATATTACCTCTTTGAAGAATCAAATGTAACCTTGCTTACCAATCCAACCCGTGCAGATATGGTTGACGCTTTGGATGCACTGGCTGAAAAAGTAAGTTTCAATGATAACCTTTTGATCTTTTATGCAGGACATGGTCATTGGGTTTCCAGTGGTGGCGGATCAAATGGAGTTGGGTACTGGTTACCGTCAGACGCAAAGAAAAAAAGCACCGCCAATTGGTTCAGGAATACAACACTGAAAGAATACATTGGCCGTATTCAGGCAAAGCATACACTTCTGGTTTCAGATGCCTGTTTTAGTGGTGGTATATTCAAGACACGTGCTGCATTTGATGAAAGTGAAGACCTTTTTGCTGAAGCAGATAATGCAGTCAGAAAATTATACGAATTACCAAGCCGAAAAGCCATGACAAGTGGTGCCTTGAAAGAAGTCCCTGATGAGAGTGTCTTTGTTAAGTACCTATTCAAACGCTTGGAAGACAACAAAGAAAAATACTTACCGGCAGAAGTACTTTTCAGTAGTTTTAAGATTGCGGTTAGTAACAATAGCCCTAACGTTCCTCAATTTGGTGTCATACACGATACCGGAGACGAAGGTGGGGATTTCATCTTTATCAAAAAGTAAAAAAGGAAGAGGGACAATTAATATTGCCCCTCTTTTTTATAACCTATTATTCCTTTCATAATCAAAAATTGTGCAGCCATATAAGTCACCATAATAACTAAAGATGCATATGGAAAAGGTTCTATAAATCGACTCACAGCAATACAGCTATCTGATAGCATAAACAGCAATGCTCCACTAAAAGTGTAGCTAAAACTGCTACTGCTTACTTTTCCCAATCGGTTAAGCGCCATAACAGCCATTCCCAAGATTGATATTTCATACAGCGGTACAGCGACCTTTAATACCACACCCAAAGAGGGGAGTAATAGCCAATACAATCCTACTCCATACAATATAAATATGCCAATCCACCAAGGCTGCCTGCTAAGCAAGCTACTTTTAGTAAAAGATCCACCAGCATTCCAAAAAGTAATCACATAAGCACATTGGGCTACCAAAAATGCCGCTAAGCCCGCTGTAAAGAAATGTTCCCCTTTATCTGTAAACATCAGTAAGACATCTCCCAGCCAAGAAAATACGAAAGCACCCAACAATAACTTATAAACAGTTGCCTTTTCTACAGTCCAATGCTTAACTGTGAAAAGGATTATCCAAACCATTATCAGTGGCTTAAAAATATAATCCAACAGAGGCAACTCCAGTACCCTTCCTGTCAAATCTCCAGCAACAATAACAGCACCTGTCAAATACCATATAACAGCAGTTGACTTATTAGCTTCAACGACTTTTTGCATAATAATCAGATCAAAAAAGTGATTGGTGAAAATATTCTAACAACGTCTGATAATAATACAAAATCAATTTTTCTATTTCTTAACAACTGTAAAAAAATACTCAAAATTGAGTATTTCCAAGTCTATAAAACCTCCGCATCTTTGTATAGCAAGTTCAACCGGAACAATGCATATCAAATCAATTGGCATAGGTAAGTCAATTATTTTGCCGTTGCCCCAACCCAGACAATAGCAAGATAAAAGCACTTAACTGATGCTTTCCAATCACTTATTTCTTCACAAAACAAATCATTTATTCAACCATGATCAAAAAACTATTATTGGCTGCATTGTTCGCAGCCAGCACCCTGATTGCTACTTCGTGTAAGTACGAGGAATCTGAGGACGTTGCCGAGATGCGTGCGGCAATGGTAGAAAAAGTTTTGGCTGATGCAGCTCTTACAGAAGCTAATGCTGCAGTAGCAGCAGCTCAAGCAGCTCAAGCTGCAGCTCTAGCCAAGGCTCAAGAGCTTGCTAATGCTATAAAAGAAGGGGCTCAAGCGGAAGAAATTGCAAAACTCCAAGCTGAAGCTGCTAAAGCTGCGGCTGAAGCAGCAGCTGCATTGCAAGAAGCTCTTAATGACTTAGAAGCTGCCAAAATTGAAGCTGATGAGATAATTGCCAAAGCAAAAGCTGAAGCTGAAAAAGCGAAGAATGACCAACTGATAGCTGCTTATGAAAACTATGAAATGGCTCTTGATGAGTTAGCAGGAATAACTAGAAGAATACTAAAAGAAGCTGAAATTTCGATCAAGCTAGGAGCTGCAGAAATAGAACTAGATGATGAAATTTCCAAAATTGATGATGTCATCACTACCCTTAATGATGTAGATGCTCCTATGCTAGTAAAAATGTTAGAAGATGCTGAAAGCAGATTAGAAGAACTTGTTAACTCTGACTTTGCTGACCAGCTAACCGAACTTGCTGCATTAAGAGAGCAAGCTAGAGACTTAGAAGTTGAAATGGATAAAGAGGAAGCGAATAAACTGTCTCTAGTTGATGATGTGAAAACAACAGTAAGCTCATATAATGATGCACTGACTGCATACTACGAAGCTAAAGGAGAGATACTAGTTGAAGACTTATCTGATTATACTTATAAAATGGTTGAAGTAGATGATGAAGATGGCTTCTCAATTGAGTCAGATTGGTCAAAATCAAGCTCAGATTTTGAAGGTTCATCAGCGGAGACACTTGCGAAATACGTTTATTATGATGACGTAATCGAAGCTTTTAATAATATATTCAATAACGGTCTTACTGGTGGCTATGGTGACTATGGTTATTGGGGATCTGAAGGATTCTACTATGATGCAGAAACGTTACCAGGCAAAGTATATGGCTACCTAGATCTTGATAACAGCGGTTACATTGACGGCTTTGAAAGTGATATGGGGTTATACGAGCTAAAATCTATTTTAGAAAATGATTTTGGAGGTGCATTCAGTGAATCATTCTCTGACTCCGACCCAGATGATGCTGACGATGGACTCGATATTGCCAACCTTACAGAATTGCAGGACTTTAGAGATAATATCTCTTCAATGATTACAGCTATTAAAGCTGAGATCGGTTCTTCTACAGTTGACCCAACTGACAAAGACTACATTCTTGTGATTGATAATGGTACAGACATTACATTCCGCTCAATTGATTATACAGATGCTGTCCCTGCTTATGCTAATGCCAACGTTTCAGATATCCCACAGGATATTCTACTTGACAAATTAGAGCAACTATCTGAAGCAAAAGTAGAATATGACGGTCTAACAGGCTTTATTGAAACTGTTTCAACTCAGTATGAGAGTGCTATTTCTACAGCTGAAACTGAATATGATGACACATGGGAATACAACGCAAATTTTACTACTATCAAATCTGAATATGATGCAGCTGTTGATGCACTAAAAGCCTTGGAAGATATCGTAAAAGAAGGTGAAACAGGTTATGAAGATGCTGAAGATGCATATTTTGACTTTGAAGACAATATTATTGCTCCTCTTCAGAATGAGTTGAATTTGGTATCTCAAAAAATTGTGGCATTGGAAGAAATAGAAGAAACACTAATGAATCTAGAAGATGGAGTTGATGCTCTTGCTGACAACAACGATTCTTGGATCACTAATGTCCAGTTGGTTGATAATTACATCGCTACAAGAGAATTGGAAGATGATGATTATGATATTGAAATAAGCATGCTATCACTTATGACTGAAAATGTCGACTTTAAGTGGTTTGCACTTGATGGAGATGACGAAATCGACATGGACCTGGTTGGTATCAAAGGTATCAAGCTCTTACAGATGCAAAATGCACATCAAGTGGAACAGCTTGGTAAAGTTAAGCAGAAAGCTGAGAAACTGCATGAAAGTATAGCGAGCGAGCTTGAAACTGAAATAAGCTTGAGCGATATGGTAAAAGCAGAACTTGAAGAAAGAAAAGTACTGAAGCAATCTGAAGCAGAGACATATAAGCAAACTATTCTTGAATTGTCTGGTGGCAACCAATAAGACCTCAATCTAGATCAATCAAGAGGTAACAAGCTTTGCCTTGTTACCTCTTTTGGTAAAGCTTTTAAAAGCGACTCCACTTCACACCAATTATTCGACTTAAAAATGATCAGAATATGAAGAAAATATTCACCTGGCTGACAGTTATTGCCTTGCTCTGCTGCTTTGGTGAACTGTCTGCTCAGGAATCAGGTAGCGGTACTGCTACTGCCTTCCGACCTGGAGCTGGCATGTTCTCTGTAGAAGTTAGCTACGGTAAGACTAATACTGTCATGCTTGATTACGATTATGTTCCTGTAAGCGTAACCAATGGTAACGAGACTGCTCAAAGATGGGTCATGCCCTACCCTGTTGGCGTAAACCTTGATCAGGCATCTGATGTCTTTAGTGTAAGAGGACGTTATTATGTGCAAGACCGTATTGCTGCTCGTGTAAATTTGGCTTACTCTATGACACATGTACCCGGCAATGATGGTATGGCAGGTGTTTTCACAGATGGACAGACACTTATCCCAAACATTGCTTCAACTGATGAGCATTTCTCTCGCAACTTTATCTTTGAAGGTGGTGCAGAGTACAACTTTACAACCAGTGTCAGCAGACTGGTTCCATATGTAGGTGCTTCGTTTAACTTCACTTATAACAATATGGATATCACTGAAGTACCTGGCTTCTATTATGATGGTACAGAAATCGTAATGGAAGAACCTGACTTCGGTACCCGTGCACTAAGCGTTATGGGTTGGGGTGGTAGTATTGTAGCTGGTGCTGACTACTACTTTGCAGAGGGGTTTTTCGTAGGTGCAGAGTTTAAAGCTGGTAATTTTATGGTGTACAAGTCTGATGCCTTACCTATGCCTGGTGCATCTACTGCCGAAGCCTATACAGAGCAACTTGACTTTATCTCACAACCGAGTATCAGAGTTGGGTTTACTTTCTAAAAGTTATATTTAGTATCATAAAAAAAGGCTGAATCTCTACACCGAGATATTCAGCCTTTTTACTTTATTCACTTCTTAATCTTTTATAGCCAATTACCCGATCCCCTCTTTCTCCTATTTTCCGATAATAGACAATGATATCATACAGGTTCTTTGTCAAACGGAAACTTCCTTCAACTCGCTGGTCATCACGTTTTCCATCAGGCTTTAGGATGGTATACATATAGTCGTACAACCCTTGCTTCAATATGGCACTGCCCATATACACTCCTTGATCAGGAAGGTAAGTCATCCTAAACTCATCCTGCAATTGCCAATCCGTAAACTTACCTAGCAGATAGATATCTCCCTGTACTTTATCCATCTTCAATGTAAAAACCACTTCCTTATAATCAGCTTCTATCTCACTGTTTTGCCTTCCACTCAACTGGACAAAGAAACTTCCATTCAAGTCTTGCTGCTGTTGATTAAAGGCCTTGTCTCCTCTTTTAATATCATGGTAAAGTACAACCCGATCCATACTACTCTCACTTCCGTCTGTAATGGTTTTAACGTTGAGACCTGCACCTGAAAGATTTCTGAAACCGAATGTCCTGAATTCGTTTCCAGCTAAAAAGGCATTCTCAAAGTCAAAATAATTGTAATCCAAAGTATAGTCTGTACTTCTGATAAACCGTGGTTTCAGTGCCATAATAGCATTGTCCCATCTTTCATTCTGTCGTAGAGTCACCCATACATTTCTATCAGGAAAAGGAATATCCAAACCTTTATAGTTTACAGAAAAGTTGACCTGATGTAGCTCATTAGCAGCTCCGACACCCACAGGCACTTTCAGTTCCGCCATGATGTGTGCCCGCTCCTCATAGGCTACAAGTCTTCTCGTTAAGATCAGGTCATCCTCATCACCTTCCCTAAATACTTTCAGTATATAGTTCCCTGAACGCCTTATGGCAGGAAGCTGAAGACTGAAATGTGTATAAGGTGTTGGTGTATTAATTGAGTACTCATAATTCTGGATACGGAATTCATTATAGCTCTTCAAATATTCAAGTTCAGACAAATCCGATACGGTCCAGTCATGGTTACAGTGTACCAGTTTAGCCATATAGTAATCGGCATTGTCCCCTATCTCATCAAACTCCAGTATAAGTCTTGAGGTAAGTCCAATTGGTACCACAGGATCATTCATTTGTGCCTGTGATGTACCATCTGAATAATATAGTTGAACAGACTTTATCTGTGGTTCATATATAAAGTTTATAGGCATAAACTTCTTCTGCTGCCTAAATTTATCATCAGCCACAACCCATCTCGGTACTTCTTGTGAGTAGGCGTATACTCGAAATGTAAGTAACAGTAATAAAGCGGTACTGGTCTTGAAGAACAGGTTTAGGGACATTTTATATTTGGTGTTTTGATTGACGCGAAGTTTGGAATGCTTCCACATATCAGATTTAACAAACATGATTTGACTCAAATGTTCAATATAATATTTTGATTTTGTACTTTTCCAATCCAAAAATATATAACTACTTAAATAACTAACCGATAACTAGTACATGTAGCCACCACCAATGGTGTCTCGTTGCTATACACTTATCAGGACAAACGCATAAATTTAGTATAAAATGGCTGACATCAATCACGACATCGATCCGAAGGTATTGGAACAACTTGAAAAGCTTCAACTCAAATATGAAGCCATGGGACAGGATCTTTCTTCTTACCTTGATGGTCTACTTTACTCCAACTACTTGACATATTGGGATTATATCCACTTGGATACACTGCTCAGTTTGCAGAACCCTAGAACAGACTTCCCTGATGAAGAAATCTTCATCATGTATCACCAAATCACAGAGCTGTACTTTAAGCTTATACTGCACGAAATGGATCAAATCTCTTCTCAGGAAGCTGTAGAAGGGGCCTTTTTCCTAAAAAGGTTACAGCGTGTCAACCGTTACTTCCAACACTTGTGTGACTCATTCGAAATCATGATTGATGGAATGGATAAGGAACAGTTCCTGAAGTACCGCATGGCCCTTCTTCCAGCAAGTGGCTTTCAGTCTGTACAGTATCGTAAGATCGAAATTATGGCTACAGATTTCCTCAATCTAGTTGACCACAATTACATAGAGATGCTGAAGGAGCATACAACTATTGAAGAGAAGTTCCTGCACATCTACTGGCAACAGGGGGCTACTGAATTAGCGACTGGCAACAAAACCCTTACGCTAAAGATGTTCATGAAAAAGTACAAGCCTGAACTGATCGAGTTAGGCAAGAAAATGGAAGCTACCAACCTATGGTCACTATTCAGCAAGCATCTGCAAAATGATCCTTTGAAAGAGGAAATTATAGTAACGATGAGAGAGTTTGACCTGCTTGCCAATGTACTTTGGCCTCTGTCTCACTACAAATCGGCGGTACGTTACCTTGATGCTAAACCGAAAGAAATTGCAGCTACAGGTGGCACAAACTGGCAAAAGTACCTACCTCCAAGATTCCAAAGAAGAATCTTCTTCCCTGAGCTTTGGGAATCGGAAGAAAAAGAAGATTGGGGTAAGCATACCAAAAAATAAGGCTGTCCTTTCTTACAAAGCAGAAAGTATTAAGAAGCGAAAATCAACTTTTAGTGTTGACGATACTCATTTACAATATTTTGAGTAATAAATTCACTTTAAGTACTCCACTTAATTGTGATATAAACGCTTAATTCTTAATACTTTCTGCTTTTATTATTTATACATCATATATTACTGCTATTTAAAAGCGATACAAATAATACTTCTGTATTTGGATAGATTTAAGAAAAATTTTTATTTAGCAACAAAATACTCTGCATGCATAACAAATTTTTTAACGAGTAGTTGCTATTAGGGAAAGCAGATAGGAATTTAGACAAATAAAGAAGCGAGGGGTTCGCTATTGAAATGCTACCGTCAGGAATGGTTTTAACCAATACTATTTCCTGAAGAATCCTTGACCAACTACTATAAACAACAACACAGATTATATAGACAATGGAAAACCCGATACAAATTATCCAGCAAGTGCTGTTCGTGGTAGCACTGGGCGCTATCGGCTACCTGCTGTTCAAAAGGGGAAGCTTTATCTGGCGCAATATCACGCTTGGTAAAGACGTCAAACTTAATCCTGAGGAAAAAAGTGAACGTCTGAAAACCACTATGCTGATCGCTTTCGGTCAGAAAAAAATGTTTGCACGCCCAATGGTGGGTTTTATGCACTTCATGATCTATGCAGGCTTCCTGCTAATCAATATTGAAGTACTTGAAATTGTTTTGGACGGACTTTTAGGGACTCACAGACTTTTTTCATCAACTCTTGGTGAATTCTATTCGTTCCTGATCAACTTCTTTGAAGTAGTCGCTTTACTGGTGGTAATCTCATGTGTACTGTTTTTGGTACGCAGAAATATCCTAAGAATTGCACGCTTCCACAAGCCAGAAATGAAAGGCTGGCCTACTTCGGATGCCAACATTATCCTGATTTGGGAGATTGCCCTAATGTTTGCGCTTTATACGATGAACGCTACGGACAGCATCCTTCAATCAAGAGGCATTGCTCACTACCCTGTCGTAGGTCCTGATGGTTTTGCTGTCAGCCAGTTCCTGATTCCTATCTATAATGGTCTATCGGATTCGGCACTAGTTGCCCTTGAAAGAAGTGCATGGTGGGTACACATTATTGGTATCCTGTCATTTGCTGTATATATCACTTATTCCAAGCACTTGCATATTTTCTTGGCCTTCCCTAACACCTATTACTCTAAGCTGAGACCAAAAGGTGAAATGGACAACATGGATGCAGTAACCAAAGAGGTGAAAATCATGTTGGGAGAACCTGTAGATGAAAGTGGTGAAGAGGAAGAAGTAGGTACATTTGGAGCTAAAGATGTAAAGGATCTTTCATGGGTCAATATCATGAATGCCTACAGTTGTACCGAATGTGGACGCTGTACTTCAGAATGTCCTGCCAATATCACAGGTAAGAAGCTGTCTCCTCGTAAGATCATGATGGATACCCGTGATAGAGCTGAAGAAGTAGGACATAATATTGACAAACATGGTGCTGACCACGAAGATGGCAAGTCTTTGTATGGTGACCATATCACTAAGGAGGAATTGATGGCTTGTACTTCATGTAATGCCTGTACACAAGCCTGTCCTGTTAACATTGACCCACTTTCTATCATTCTTGAGATGAGAAGGTATGTTGCAATGGAAGAGTCAGGAACTCCAATGGAATGGAATGCTATGTTCCAAAATATAGAAAACAACCAAGCTCCTTGGGCTTTCCCTCCAACAGACCGTTTCAAATGGGCTGATGACCTGAAAGTTAAAGAATAGATTTTACGGCTGTTCTGACAGACTCCTATAATACAGTCTGCCAGAACAGCCTACCAAATAGAAAAACAACACTATACTATGGATATGTTGAAAGTGCCTACCATGGCAGATATGGCTGCCGAAGGCAAAGAACCTGAAGTACTTTTCTGGGTTGGCTGTGCCGGCTCATTTGACGATAGATATAAAAGAGTAACCATTTCATTTATCAAAATCCTGAATGCGGCAGGTATTAGCTTTGCTGTGTTGGGACCTGAGGAATCTTGTACAGGAGACCCTGCAAGAAGAGCTGGTAACGAATTCCTGTTCCAGATGCAGGCAATGACCAACATTGAAGTGCTGAATGGCTATAATGTCAAGACTATTGTAACGGCATGCCCTCACTGCTTCAATACGATTAAAAACGAGTACCCTGCTCTAGGTGGTAACTATGAGGTGATTCACCATTCCACTTACCTTCAGCAACTGATCAACAATGGCAAGGTCAAAATGAAGGAAGGCGGTGAGTTTAAAGGAAAGAAAATCACTTACCATGACTCTTGCTACCTTGGTAGGGCTAATGATGTTTATGAAGCGCCAAGAAAAGTGCTGGAAGCATTGGATGCTGACCTTGTAGAAATGAAACGTTGCCGTACCAAAGGGCTTTGCTGTGGAGCAGGTGGCGCACAGATGTTCAAGGAAGCTGAGAGTGGTGACAAGGAGATTAATATCGAGCGTACTGAAGAGGCTTTGGCGACTGGAGCCAATGTAATTGCATCAGCTTGCCCATTCTGTATGACAATGATGACCGATGGTGTGAAAAACAAGGAAAAAGAAAATGATGTAAAAGTACTGGACCTTGCAGAACTGATCGCCATCTCACAAGACAAGAACTAACTTTGATTTGTTAATAAGTGGAAAAGTCTCACCTGACATAGGGTTATCCTTATGTTTGGGTGGACTTTTTTTTGATTCAAACCTCCACTATCCCACATTTTTGAGATCCTTGTTAAAATGTCCTATCCACTAATTATCCTATTCAAAATATATTGCACCTTTGTGTTCAGAACTTTCATGTGATTATACCGTTGTATAATTACATCAAGCAAGATTTCAACACAAAAAAGAATAACTATATGTACAAACCATTTGATACACTGCCTGACAGTGCCAGGGTATGGATTTACCAATCAGATAGGGAACTAACAGATAGCGAAGTTGCAGATATTTCCGTTTTACTGGAAAAGTTTACAGAAAACTGGGAAGCACATGGTGCTCCTCTTGCTGCAAGCTTTTTGGTAGCCTATAATCGGTTTATTATTCTAGCAGTGGACCAAGACCACCACTCGCCAACCGGATGCTCTATAGACAAGTCTGTGGACCTAATAAGAGGAATAGAACAGAGCTTAAGCATCAGCTTATTTAGCAGAACGGATATTGCATTCCAAACAGAAGGCAAAGTCTTTACACTTCCTATGACTGCTATCAAACAAGCCGTAGCTGATGGTGAGTTAGAAGGAACTTCCATCACATTTGACAATACTGTTCAGAATCTGTCAGAATTTAGGTCTCGCTGGCAAGTGGAAATGGAAAATACATGGCTCAAGCGATACCTCAAACAGGTAGCTTCCTAACGGTCTAAACACCGAAATAAAGGAAGGAAAAAATTGCATAAAATACTCTGTTAAACGTAGTTAAACTTTTGCAATCCTTCCTTTTTTTGAGAATATTGTATCGTAAGTATCCATTTTTTAACAAAAAAACAATCTCTATAAGCTATACAAATACATTAATATCATGATGAAACTTCACTCGATCTATGTGAAGTGCCTTGGCATTTGCCTACTCTGCATAACGCTTATGTCGGGGTACACCCATGCTTCTAGCACTCTCCATTATGATGAGTTTGGGATGATCGAGGTGGATGAGAGTACAGATATAACGCCATTGGACAAATCGCTGGATTTCAGCGTCACTCCAAATCCAACTACAACCAAAGAGGTAAAAGTTAATATCACTGGCGCTAATTTGAATCATTTCCTTGAAATAACTGTCTACAACTCAATTGGGAATGTAGTCTACAGAACACTTCTCAAAAGCGTGACCAACAATATGGCATTCGTTATTACGCCAAAAGAAGAACTGAAACAAGGACTGTACTTCCTCACCTTAAAGAACGGGGCTGAGAGAGTGACCAAGAAATTTATCGTCAAGTAATAAGACTATGACGGTTACTACAAACAAATCCCTGTTGCCTATACCGCAACAGGGATTTTTTGTTGTCCTTCAACAGCATTTTATGGTGTAAACTACTATTTTTACGCCTTTTCAAGATTCAGAATATTTTCAACCGACAAAAAAGATAATATGTTTGACGAAAAAGCAATTGCCGAACAGTTCAAGGCACAGATCATGACTGCCGAAAACGAAAACAACATTGCCATGCTAATTCAGCAGGCCTTTGCTTTCCTGAAAATGAACGATGCTATTACTCCTGAAGTATTAAAGGATATTGTAAGCAAGGTTGAGACGGCATTATCTGACATGAATGTAGATGGCAATGCTCAAGCTGAAAAGAACAAGCAAAAAGCCATAGAAACGATCAATACACTGAAAGTACAGCTTTAATCACAAAGGAGCCCTGATACACACTTAAATTCGTATCAGGGCTCTTTTGTACTATGGTTGCTTAGTACCTTATCACAACTGTTCCTGTATCATCAGCATCATCAGACCAACTCAGCTGTACAGGAAGCTCTTCCTCATTAAAGCTGTATTCAAAAGTGGTATTAAACTCTTCAGAATATCCCGTTTCTTCATACTTGGTATTAATAGAGGTTACATTGTGCTTACTCATGTAAAAAGAGGCACTGCTTTCACCAGCAACCATTCCAGCAAGGAAACGGTTATTATAAGAACCAAAGACCAAGTAAGGGCTCACTTTTGTATCGTAAGTCATTTCCAAACTAGAAGTAGACTCTTCATCAGTAATCACAACCTTTTTCAAGTTCTCATCACCATCATAACTTAAGACTTGCTCTATTGGATCAATAAATTCAGCAAAATCTTCACTTGGAGTAAAAGTCATTTTAGTGATTAGGTTACCTGAATAAACAAAAGTTGCTGTTCCTGTCAATACACTTTCAGCTACTCTATAATTCGATGGAATTGGTTTAAGGTGAGTCATTAAAAAGTTTTTCCTTTTCTTCTCTTCAAACACTTCAGCTGTAATGCTTTGGGTTTCTATTTCCATGGTTACATCCTTGATTTTATCACCATCATAGGACACTGTCAAGATTGTAATCATTTCCTCTTCCTCATCATTAGAAGTGATCTTTGAAATCCTGTTCTCATTATCATACTCGAATGAGATTTCTTCTTCCAGAACATATGCATTATCAAAATAATAATACCCAATGGAGACAAGCTTGTCATTTGAGTAACTGTAAACTTCCTTATACTCTTCCTCTTCTTCGATCTCACTTATTGTCAGGGATGGTGTCACATTTGATCCTCCTCCATCAGATGAGTCATCTTCCGAACATGCTGTAAAGGACAGGATGCCCAATATCATTAATAAATAATAAAGCTTTTTCATTTCAGGTTGGGTTTTGTTTTTTACGAATATTTGATGGCAGGATGAATTCCCTTCGCCAACTATTCAAGTCTAACCAAACCTGATTCAATGCCCAAAAAGTCCCTAAAAACCAATAGTATCTTGCAGGTAAGTTCAAGTCCTTAACACGCTGTTTCTAAAAAACAAACCAACACCTCTTATGTATTTCTTACAGATTCTGTTTGTATAAAGCGGTCCTTATATTCAGCTGTTTTAATAGAAAAAGTAAAAACCACTTTTAAGAAATATACCCTAAAAGTGGTTTTACCTGTATCCTTCAACAGATTTATTACATTGCCCAGAAAACCTTATAGTGTCCCCAAACTTTACAGGTTGAGTTCATTCCTACTATACAGGTACATGATTTCAGTCACATCATACATGTCACTAAAAATAAGCTTGGAGGGTAATCCTTCTTCGTTATAAAGGTAGTTAAAGCGAAATCGGTAACTTTCTGCTGTAGTATTATCCACCCCTTCAACAATATGGCTTTCTACATGCTCCAGAATATTATTTTTACCTAAAGGGACTATCAACCCATCATATCCCAATATCTGATTGACCATAAAACGGGTAATATGGTCTTTCCCCAAAACCAGAAATGGATTTATCATATCATCATAAGTATAGGTCGTAACATACTTATCAGATGAATAATCAAGCGTCTTCTCAAGAAGATTCCCTTTCCCATCATAACTAAAAGTCTCTTCATAACTCCTCTTAGTCAATACACCACCGATCTGGTAATAGTACGCGATTCTTGATATATAACCATTGGAAAGGTCGTACACCATCACATCCTGATAATCTTTTGCATTCACTTCAATTTGCTCTTCACCGTAGGTTATTTCAAAAACAAAAGCTTCATTTCCCTCAAACTTGATGACTTTCACTAACTGCTCTTCCTTGTATTCAAGCGCATAATTGACTTCATATACAGACACCCCATCTTCAAAATCCGTCACTCTCACACCTATAAGCAATCCTTCGTCAAATGCGTACTGATGGGTTAAGGTAATATCACCACCTACGTCTCCTAAAGTCAAAGTTTTTAACGTCAAGGGAGGGACTATTTCTGTTTCATCAGCACCTTTGGGAGGGAATTCATCAGAGCAACCTATAAACAGCGGAACACACCAGTACAGCAATAATAATGTTAGTTTTCTCATTTTGGGTTTGGGTTTTAGTTTTCTAACAATGAATAGGTTAAAATGTAATTCTACCTATATAAGGTATTGATAAACAGACATACTACAAGCACACTCCGCTTATTATTTGTACTATTTGGTAAATGCGTAGCGAATAACATTCTTACTTCTGTATTGGACATAAAAAAACCGCTACCCGATTCGAAAATCAGATAGCGGTTTAGAAAATATATGTCTTAAAGTACTTCTTACAGAGAAATACCCATGAATGACATAAATGCAAGGCCCATAAGACCTGTGATGATGAACGTAATGCCCAAGCCTTTCAAAGGACCTGGTACGTTAGAATACTTCATCTTCTCACGGATAGCCGCCAACGCGATGATTGCCAATAACCAACCAATACCTGAAGAGAAACCGTAAACGATAGGCTCAACTGGAGTTGTGTAGTCTTTAGGTACCATAAAGAATGAAGCACCCAAGATTGAACAGTTTACTGCAATCAGTGGAAGGAAGATACCCAACGACCCGTAAAGTGCTGGAGATACTTTCTCAACGATCATCTCTACCAACTGTACGAATGAAGCAATTACTGCAATAAACATGATGAATTGCAGGAATGTCAGGTCAACGTTTGCAAACTGAGGACCGATCCAAGCCAAAGCACCTTCTTTCAGTACGTACTCGTTGATCGCCCAGTTGATAGGTACAGTCAGTGTCAATACGAATGTTACCGCAAGACCTAGACCCATCGCCGTCGACACCTTCTTCGATACTGCCAAGTATGAACACATACCCAGGAAGTAAGCGAAGATCATGTTTTCGATAAAAATCGACTTTATACCGAGGTTTATTAAATCCATTGTTTCTATTTTTTGAGATTTGAGACTTGAGATTCTAGACATGAGACGCTTTTCTCACGCCTTATATCTCCTATCTCTTATCTAAGTTTTCTTACTCCGCTTCTACATATCCGTTTCTCCAACGCTGTACCCAGATCAGCAGACCGATGATGATAAATGCACCTACTGGAGATGTCATCAGACCTACTTTAGGGAAAGCATCAGGCATTACTTGGAAATCAAACAGGGTACCGTTACCCAATAGTTCCCTGAAGAAGGCAACTACCAAGATCACCCAAGCATAACCAAATGAAGAACCAAATCCATCAAGGATTGAGTCATAAGGCTTATTACCCATTGCAAATGCTTCCAGACGCCCCATTACAATACAGTTGGTAATGATCAGACCTACGTAAACACCTACAATTTTAGATACATCGTAAAGATAAGCTTTCAGCACCTGGTCTACGATAATTACCAGAGAGGCTACAATACCCAACTGAACGATGATACGGATACGCTGAGGAATTGCGTTTCTCAGCAATGAAATGATCAGGTTGGAGAATACAACCACGAACATTACGGAAATTGACATAACCAGCGTCGGCTCCAACTTTGAAGTTACCGCCAGGGCAGAACAGATACCAAGTACCTGTACCGTTACGGGGTTGTTATCATCGAGAGGGTCAGTGATGATCCCTTTTCTTCTCTTTGACAGCAACGCCTCAGACTTTTTTACTTCTGCAGTTTCTGTACTCATTTTTTCAAATTCTTTTACTAAATGATTCCGGTTACCCCGAAATAATTTCAGAAAGTAAATATTGGGAACAAGGCTGCTGAAATTAGTTCAGAACTGCAGCAGTTCCTTTAGCTTTTGACATGTATGACTTGTAAAGCTCCATGTAGTTCACAACCATCTTGTTCAGACCGTTGGCTGTAAGGGTAGCACCTGACATACCGTCAACGTGGTAATCGTCAACGTTAGCATTACCTTCACCTTTCAGCATTACTACACCTTTCAAGTCACTGTTGTCTTTAATTTTCTTGCCTACGTAACGGTCCTGAATCTGCTCTGAAGCGATTCTAGCACCCAAACCTGGCGTTTCACCTTTGTGGTCAAACACAACACCTTTTACAGTGTTCAGGTCAGCTTCCAAAGCAACGTAACCCCAGATTTCATTCCAAAGTCCGTAACCGTAAACAGGGAAAATATATGATGAAACTTTGCCGTCATCACCTTTCACCTTGTAAACAGGCAGAAGTTTTTCAGCAGCGTTTTTCTTTTTCCACTCTTTCTGAACGTTCAGCTTAAGCACATTGCCTGAGTAGTCAACCTGCTCACCTGCGGCGTTAACAACAACTGCCTCTACCTTCTCATCGAAAAGGTTTGAAAGCTTCATCTTGTCTTCACCAGTAATGCCTACTGACGCCAGAATTTGTTTTTTCGTATCCAGCTCAATCTCATGTTGCTGTCTTGGCTTGAGCGATACAGCAGTGAATGAAAGCAAACCGCCAAGGATTACTGTCATTGCCACTGCGAAACCGATGATATATCCGTTAGACTGTTGCACGTTTTAATCTTCTGTTTTTGTTTGCTTGTACTACATAGAAATCGATCAGTGGTGCCAATACGTTCATCAGCAGGATTGCCAGCATGATACCTTCTGGATATGCAGGGTTCCAAACACGGATGATCACTGTCATGATACCGATTAGGATACCGTAGATCCACTTACCTGTGCCAGTGTGTGACGCAGAAACTGGGTCTGTTGCCATAAATACCGCACCAAATGCAAAACCACCAATGATCAGGTGATACCAGAATGGCATATTCATGTATTCGTTCACATCACCGAATGCATTCATGATAAGACCCATCAAAACTGCACCTGTGAAAGTACCAATGATGATTCTTGCACTACCTACACCAGTTGCGATCAGAATAACAGCACCAATCAGACACATCAGTGTAGATGTCTCACCAATTGAACCAGGGATTGTACCCAAGAACAAGCTCATAGCACTGAAGTCAAATGAACCTTTTGCTACATAATCTACCACGTCAGTTCCTGAACCGATTGCCGCTTGAGCAAGACCCAAGAATGTCGCACCAGAGTAACCATCCTGTGCCACTGCATCACCAAAGTAAACCCAAACGTTATCGCCTGAGATCTGCTGAGGGTAAGCAAAGTAAAGGAAAGCACGAGCAGTAAGTGCTACGTTCAAGATGTTCATACCTGTACCACCAAAGATCTCTTTAGCGATCAGTACAGCGAAGATAGTCGCAAAAGCCACTTGCCACAAAGGAATGGTTGGAGGCATCACCAATGGAACAAGCATACCTGTTACCAGGAAGCCCTCGTTGATTGGGTGTCTTCTCATAATTGCGAAGATAGCCTCAACAGCACCACCCGCAGCATATGATACCAAGATGATTGGTAAAGTAACTTTCAAACCAATCAGGAACTTTTCCATAAAGCTTGCAGCTTCACCAATTGCCTGATAGTGTAGGTTACCCACGTTCCACATACCGAACAGCAGCGCAGGAACCATGGCAATCACTACTGTGATCATCATACGCTTCAGGTCAATGGCGTCCCTTACCTGAACACCCTTGTTCTTCGTTACCGTAGAAGGGGTAAACAGGAATGTTTCACCAGCCTCGAAAAGGTAGTAGAACTTCTCTAGCTTACCTCCCTTCTCGAACATTGGCTTTTGTTTTTCCAGTATTTCGTGTAAGAATTTCATTTATTCTTTAATATTTAAACTATTGAAACCGAATCGGTTTCAACCAACTTGTATTAGTAAGTCTGTACAATGCAATTATGACAATCTCAGCATTTCAATGCCTTCTCTGATCATTGCCTGTACGTCATGCTTCGACACGTCGATAAACTCACAAAGCGCCAGATCTTCCTCTGCGACCTCGTAAATACCCAATGCTTCCATCTCCTCATAGTCACCTGCCATGATTGCTTTCAGCAGGTAAGTAGGGTAAATATCCATTGGCAATACTTTTTCAAACGCACCAGTCATTACAAACGCTCTTTCCTCACCGTTCAGTGAAGTATCCAGTTTGTAAGTCTTGTTCTTACCACCCAACAGACCAAATGCTCTGTGGAAGCTCAAACGGTCCGTGATAAAGCCTAACCAACCATCAGTCAGGAAGAACCTTGGCTTATCGCCTTCTGGAAGCACAGTTACAAGCTGGTCATAGTAACCCAAGTAACCATCTTTACCTACTGATTCACCTGTCAGTACGTTTCCTGAGATGATACGTACGTGACTGTTTTTCACTTTAGCTGCTACAACCTTGTTCAGGCGAGCACCTCCATAAGTTTCTACATACTCAGGGCTTTCTACCTCCGAACCAGCAATTGCTACCAGTTTCTTCGTGTCGTAGATACCTTCAGTGAACAGTTTACCAATCTGAGCCAGACCAGTTGGGTTCAGCGTCCAAACCACGTCTTCTGCGCCAGCAATAGGTGCAATGTGGTGAATCTGCACACCTACGTTACCCGCAGGGTGAGGTCCGCTAACCTTGTTTACTGTTACACCATTCAGGTTAGCAAAGATCGATGAAGAAGCTGCACTGTTAATGTTCACATGAACGTCGCTAGTGAATTTCTTCAATACGTCGATACCAGCCTGCAGGTACTTCTCTTGTCCTTTGTAAAGGAACTCGAAGTCCGGTGCCAGTGGATGAGAATCAAAGCCTGAAATGAAGACTGCTCTAGGTGTTACTTCAGAGTTTGCAACAACGGCAAATGGTCTTTGCACGATCTGTGGCCATACACCAGACTCCAGCATGGTAGCTTTTGCCTGCTCAAGGCTCAGGTCGGCAATAGAAGGAACAGAAAACTGCTTGTACTCGATTTGTTTGTCAGCCAAGATAATTACTTCCAATAGCTTACGCTGTGCACCTCTCTTGATCTCAACAACTTCACCGCTTACAGGAGCTGTGTACATTACATCTTCTTGCTTTCTGTCAAAGAAGAGTACGTCACCAGCTTTTACGGTATCTCCTTCCTTCACCAATACCTTTGGTCTCTGAAAGCCTGCAAAATCAGTAGGCTTTACTGCGAATGTTTCGGGTTGCTCAATGGTGGCTACGCTTGGTTGCGCTTGCCCTACCAGCTTGATGTCAAACCCTTTCTTCAGTTGAATGTTTTTAGACATTGGATATACTGTGAGAATTTTAACGCTCCAAAATTTTGGTGCAAAACTACTAAATAAAGATTTAGGATAAAACACGAAATTTTATTAAAAAAACAATACAACACTCCCATTTTGGAATATCCAGTAATTGTATTTCAAACACTTAAATCCAAATTTGACTCATTAACTTCACTGATATCAAAGACCGTTTTATCCTAACTTCACTTCCAAAAAATGGATTTAACCGCAGAACAAACTGTGTTATTTTTTTGTTTCCTTCGTTTTTGGTCAAGCCAAACAACCATACTTCACTTCAGTCATAAACCGGCTTTATCCTTACCTTGCTTTCGTTTACAATTCCTTGTTTGACAATCGAAATGTTTATATTTTTTCAATTCTTAATACAATATATCAGCATTTACCGTTACATTAGTATCAGACTAAGGCCTATCGGCTTAAAACAAAATATTCAGAAATGGAAGTGTTAATGAGTGAGGCACAAATTGCAGCAATCTGGCAAGAACTGACACAGAGAGAAGACATGTTGGCTGTGTCGGACTTGCATTATTTGAAGGTAACAACACCGGAAATTCCGGCAATATTCCTGATTGTTTGGGATTCATATCAGGATAGAATTAAAATCTCAAAGGTACAGCATGTCTGTAACGTAGATGATGAACCGATAGACATCAGTGGTTTCAACTACGTGATGCTGAAGCACAAAGACATTCAGGAACAGGTACTGCTAAAAATCACAGTGGACTCAGCGCTTCAGAAGCTCCACGCTGAGCTTATTTTCCATCCAAAAGCTAGTGTAAAAAAGCTGGATGTATTATATCTCTAAGCAAACAGCAGTCGCTGTTCTAACACAAGTTTGTTTGTATATAGACAAGATATTCTTTAATAACCTACTTCAAAAGGATACATAAAGCACTTCAGGAAACTGTCACTTCCAGAAGTGCTTTTGTTATCTTTCTATTCAACCACTGCGACTTTTGTCACAAAGGTCTCCTCTCCATCTTCACTACTGCTGAATATCAGGTAAACACCTGTCTTGACTCTTTTTCCATTATAGTCACGTATATTCCAAGTGGCTGTACCACCAGCTGCCTGTGTTTCCCAAACCAATTCACCTGAAATATCCGTGATCTTGACCTCTACATCTTCTGCCAGTCCGGAAATACTCACCACACCACTGTAATTAGGTCTTACAGGATTTGGAAAGACTTTCACATCAGCATGTTGTTGGCTTGCTACTGTAGCATCACTCCTGTATGAGACTAAGCCTTTATCTGTCCCTATAAAAACCTCTCCTGTTTTCGGATGGACAACCAATGAAGTAATACGATTGGAAAGTAAAGGACTGTTCTCAGCAGTAAACTGCTGAATCATACTACTGCCGTCAGGACCAAACAGCCACAAGCCATTATTGGTACCCAACCACTTACGGTTGCCTCCATCTACAGCAATAGCAGTCACCTGATCTTCCTGAAGGATTGGTCTGCCTTCAAAACGTGGCAGTACAGCATCTTCAGGTGAACTTGACAATGCCGTTGACGGACTGAAAAACTCTGCAACGCCCTCAGCTGTTCCTACCCAAATGCTCCCTTCTCTATCATTTGAAAGGGAAAGCACTGTCTGGCTTGGCAAACCTCCATTATTACTCCCCTCAGATAATGATCTTGAAACACCATTCTGATATACCAACAACCCACCTGTTGACTTCCTGAACCATAATTGGGCAAAATCATCAATGGCCATATCCAGTGGCGAGGTCAAACCATTGACAGCTATCTTGTTCACTGTTCCATTTAGCGGAAGCGTATAAACATTTCTATTGGCACCCATCCAAAGGTCGCCTACTCCATCCACCACAATACTGTGAAGGTTTACATTACCTTGTGTATCCTGCTCAAAACCACTTTTAATGACTTCAAAAGTATTCTCCTCAATATTCCATACCAATAGACCACCCCCATAACTTGTAAAGTAGCCTTTCCCATCAAATGGGTTATAAACAAACCCTGTTAAATCATTAATGTCAGGTAAATTTACAGCCCCAACATTGTTTGACTCTGCTGTAAAATTTGTCCACTTTCCTTCTTCAAAAAGATAAAAGGAAGCAGGAAGTCCTTGCGCTGAACCATTTGCATACCCTCCTCTTACTGCGACTATTCGGTCCTCAAAGTAAAATAGCCTGTACACCTCTGGTGCATAAGTACCTGAAGGGAAAAAACTTTCCGTTATATCATCTCCTAATGTTGTCAGTCCGGTAGCCTTATCTGCTACCCAAAGTGTTCCATCATCTCCAAAGGTCGCATCTTGTGGAGAAACAATTTGCGATCCTTCTAAAGTAGTCACCTCTGAACCTATTTTCTCAATCTGCTCATTTCGCAAGACAAGCAATGCCTCATCTCCGTAAGCAATACCATTTATGGATGAAAGTTCAGTATCAGTTATCAGAAGCGCTGTGTCAGCGGCATATTCCCAAACACCTGATGTTTCTTCCCAAAAATATACCTTATCATCTCCACCTGCCACTTTTCTAATACTGTTGGAGCTTCTCAGCAAAGTCCAATTTCTAAAATCCTGTTTATTGACAGACTCATCAATTGGAGCCGCTTTTAACCCTTCCGCAGTTGCCGCAAAAATGGTATCACGAATTACCTGTAAATCATAGACGGCTACCTGCTCTCCATCAATGCCAATCTCAGCATAAGTATCCCGTATATTATAGGTATCCATATCCAACCTGACAATCCCAAACTCCGAGGAGATGTAAGTAAACATTCCAACATTCTCTGCATCATAAAGTGTCTTGTCAGGGTAATCAGCGTTTAGTATTGTCCTAATATTGACGATACCATCCTGTTCCAGAACATCGATATTCCCATTGCGATAGGCAATCAGCAACTGACCATTAGCAGCCCTGTAAGATAAGGCACCCACATCACTATCACTCAAGCCATCCACCTTGGTGATTGGCTGAAGCTCATTGGTTTCCAAGTCAAGAAAAAAGAGTCCATTGGCAGAAGCTGCATAAACCTTGTTTTCTCCAAATTCTACAATATGGGTATTGTGATAAGTCAGGTGTGTCCGCCAGCTGCCTACAGGAATATCCTGCCCCATTGCGCAAAGGCTGCTGAGAAAAAATAGCGTCCCTAAAAGAATTTTCATTCCAATATTGTTTTTGGGGTAAAGGTATTGCCCCGTTGTTTTCATTTCATCTTTATCAAGATTCGAAAATAAAGAAAAGAATAGGACAATTTGTAAATAAAATATAAATCGGCATATCTTTGCAGCGCCATCCAAAAGGGTGGCTCGCAAAATGATTGTACTGGCAAGTGCCGGTATAGTATGCTGGGGTGCTGAAAAGCTGAGATTATACCCATAGAACCTGAACAGGGTAATTCCTGCGAAGGGAGCAAAAGACAGCCTTTGTTTTTATAGTTGTCTGAAATCAACCATACTGTAAGCGTACAGTATGCATCCGTTTCCCGTAATCTCTTTTTTCGCACTCATCATACGCTTTAAGTTTTAATCACTACAAACTAAAAGTAAAGATGAGAGCTGTTTTATTTTCCATGTTGCTGATGTTACCCGTATTGTCTTTCGGACAATATTCCATTTCGGGCAAAGTAACACAAGCCTCTAATCAAGAAGCACTATTCGGTGCGACTGTCTCAATAGAAGAACTTAATAAAGGTATCATTACAGATGCTTCTGGTGCTTATAAGATAAGTGGACTACCGGAAGGTAACTACACACTATCTGTTTCTTTCCTTGGCTTTGTGCCTTTCTCTCAACCAATTACCCTGAAGCAGGATGTAATATTGGACATCCCCCTCAAGGAAGACTTCAAAGAGTTGGGAACAGCCATCATTTATGCCAAAAAGGACTACCCTGTTACTGTAACAGAACTGACAGCGGAAGAGATTGCACCTCAAAACCTCGGGCAGGACCTTCCTGTATTACTGAACTTCCAACCTTCTATCGTCACTACTTCTGATGCAGGAGCTGGCATCGGTTATACAGGCATGCGTATCAGAGGTTCGGACCCAACCCGTATCAACGTCACCATCAACGGTATTCCTCTCAACGATGCAGAATCTCAAGGAGTATTCTGGGTCAATATGCCTGATTTTGCTTCTTCTGTAGACAATATTGCGATCCAGCGTGGTGTCGGTACTTCAGTAAATGGTGCTGGTGCATTTGGCGCATCAGTAAACCTTACGACTGAAGCCCCTGCTGACAAACCATATGCGCAGGTTGGTACTACTGTTGGCTCATTTGGCACATGGAAGGTCAACACAGAGTTTTCAACAGGAAAACTGAATGACCACTTCAGCTTGTATGGCAGACTTTCCAAAACAGAATCGGATGGCTATATCGATAATGCATGGGTTGACTTAAAGTCATTCTACCTTTCAGGGAAATACGAAAGCAAAGCCGGTAACTTTACCGCAAATGTGTTCTCAGGAAAAGAGGTTACATTCCAGGCCTGGAACGGTGTATCGGAGCAAAAGATAGCAGAAGGTGACCGCACTTTCAATGAGTTGGCGGGTTATGACAACGAGGTCGACAACTACCAACAAGACCACCTACAGTTTCTATACGACAAGCAAATAGGTTCACAATGGTTCCTGAATGCAGCCTTGCACTACACCAAAGGTCGTGGCTACTTTGAGCAGTATAAAGCTGACCAGTCGCTGACGGAGTATGGATTGGAAACGCTGGTAATTGGAGACACAACCATTTCGAATACTGACCTGATCCGCAGAAGATGGCTGGACAACGACTTTTATGGTGGTATTTTCTCTATCAACTACCAAAGTCCTGAAATGCTGAAAGGTGCTCCTGTATTGGATGTAACCGTTGGTGGTGGTTGGAACCGCTATGAAGGTCAGCACTTTGGAGAAGTGATTTGGGCTCAGTACATGAGCAATGGCAATATCCGTCACCGTTACTATGACAATAATGCCACAAAAAAGGATTTCAATATCTATGCAAAAGCGAACTATCAAGTAGTTGAAAACCTGTTTGTATTTGGTGACCTGCAATTAAGAAAAGTGCAATACAATTTCCTTGGCCCTACACAAACTACCAATCCCGAAACTGGACAACCTGTATTTACAGAGTTGCCTCAACAAACAGATTTAAGTTTCTTCAACCCAAAAACTGGCATTACCTACAAGCTAGGTAAAAGCACTATCTATTCTTCATTCGGGATTGGACACAAGGAACCTAACAGGGATGACTTCACAGGCGCTGTAGAACAGAACTGGCCTGAAGCGGAAGAGTTAAGAAACCTTGAAGTAGGCTACAGTTTTGCGGGTTCAAAACTGGCATTTGCTGCCAACTATTACCTGATGGATTATGACAACCAATTAATTTCAACAGGTAAAATCAATGATGTAGGAGCTTATATCCGTGAAAATGTCAAGGACAGTTACCGTATGGGCATTGAGTTGCAAGGTAAATGGAATATCACGGATCAGGTATCTTGGGATGCCAACATGACGTTAAGCCAAAACAAGATCAAGGAATTCACAGAGTTTCTGGACAATTATGATAGCGGAGAGCAGCAGGCGATCACTTATAAAGATACTGACATTGCCTTCTCGCCAAACCTGATAGCTGGTAGCCAACTTGCTTACAGACCTACCAACGGCTTGAAAGTAGCCTTGCTAACCAAGTATGTAGGTGAGCAATACCTTGACAACACCCAAACCGATAGTCGCAAGATAGAGGCGTACCTTACCAATGACATTCGCCTAAACTACACTTTCTCGGCAGGCGTTTTCAAGGAAATTGGTATCAGTGCACTGTTCAACAACATCTTTGATGAGTTGTATGAATCCAACGGCTATACCTATGGCTACATATGGGGAGGTGAAACAGTCAGACAGAACTACTACTACCCACAGGCAGGTAGAAACTTCCTGATTGCGGTACGATTCAAGATTTAACACCTACCTTATACAACCAAAAAAGTCCGGAAAAATCGTTTTCCGGACTTTTTTGCTTATAGCTCAATCTGCATCTTTCATCAGCCACTCACGTGCAGCTTCCTTTGCTTCAAAGTATTCACAAGGGACACTCAGAAATCGTTCAAAAAAATCTTCTATCGCTATCTGTGCATAAAGAAATGTCGATACGGTACTGGCAATACTCAAAATATCACCCTTCCTAACACATGCAGAAAACTGGCTGCTCAACCATCCTTTTTCATCATCATTCAGTATATAACCAAACTGCGAAAAGTCAATCAAGTGACTCACAGGGTCCACTTCTCTCGCAAGGTTATGTACTGTTCTTATATCATGTTTAAAGTCTGATTCTTTCATCAACACGCTTTCCTGTGTAAACACCCATTCCATTATCCGGCATTCTTCAAAAAAGTAGAGTTTGAGGTACTTACTTTCAAAGATTTTCATTTTCGAGAAGGTTAAACTGTTCCGTCGTTTTAGTCAAGTTAGTTTCAATCCTTGGCGACACACAATCAAGAATAGATAGATATTCCACCACCAGGATATTCATCCTAAAAAGTTAGTGTATCATAGATATAATCAGTATGGAATTTTCATACTGAAAATGAAATTAATACAACCTCCCCCCTCCGACAACTGATGCACCGTGTTTTATCGAAACCCATTTTAACATTTCAACCACAACCTGATTTAAAACAAAAAAACACCAATGAGTCATATGACCCATTGGTGTTAAAAGATAATGTATTCAACTCGTCAGTTAAGATATAATGCTTAGTTGTTGCTTTTTGATGCTACAAAAGCCAATGACAGTTCAAAGTTGTCATCAATTGTTTTATCGCCAAGGTTGTCGAAGAAACTACCTGAACCGTAACGGATATTCCATTTTGTACGGTCAACCTTGATATCAGCGTTTGCTTCAACTGTATTACCCTCTACATTAACCTCTGCAGGGAAAGTGATTTCATTTTTGATTCCTTTGATGGTCAAATCACCTGTAATCTGGTATTTGCCACCACCCTGAGCTTTAGCTTTCTTGATATCAAATTTCGCTACAGGGAACTTGTCTACTGAGAAGAAATCATCAGACTTCAAGTGACCGATCAGTTTTGCATTGTAACCTTCATCCTCAAGGTCTTCACAAATAATTGAGTTCATATCGATCTCAAATGAACCACCTGTCAGCTTTCCGTTTTTCACTTCCAGTGCACCACTCTTCAGTTGGATAGTACCGCTATGCTCACCTGTTACTTTTTTACCAACCCACTTCAGCGTACTTTTCTGAGTGCTAACTGTAAATACATCAGCCAAATCAGCTGCTTTGAATGAGAAGCTTAACAATGCAATAGCTGCAAGAACGATTGAAACTACTTTTGTGTTTTTCATGATTTCTAAATTTTCTAGTAAATGGATAAATCTTTCTGATATGTATTTAATACTAGCAGGACACTACCTTAATGCCACTACCGGATAAAACTTTATTTATTTTAATATGAAACTGCTCATTGGAGCTTGCACTTTTTCTATTTTAGATATAACAATATCGTTATAACATTAGTTTACTTAAAATTGTTTTACATGTAAAATATTTATTCAAAAAAATAGCCTTCGCTATTTTCTCATTTTGTCAAGCAGTCTACTCAACGTCTCCGCCTCCTCATCAGTCAGGTCCATCGAACTCTTAGCATCCATCTCTTTGACGTTCTCATCGATTTCTTTTAACAACTGAAGTCCTGCTTCAGTAATACTGATATAAACCACTCGCCTGTCATTTTCACAACGCTTTCTCCCAACAAGATCCTTGGCTAGCAATTTATCAACAAGCCTTGTTGTATTGGGTGTCTTATCAAGCATTCGTTCCTTAATGGAAAGAACAGATAATTTTGTGGGATGTGAACCTCTCAGAATACGCAAGATATTGTACTGTTGAGGCGAAATACCGAAAGGCTTCATTACTGCTGCAGTCTTGGCATTCCACCAGTTTGCAGTGAAAACAATATTAAGCATTGCCTTTATTTGTGGATCCTTAAATTTCGATTGTTTTATTTCGTCCTCTATCCTCATCGTTTTTCTTCTTGTTCAATGATTATGACGCAAATATAGTTTACATGTAAATTATTTACAAGTGATTCTACTTTTTTTTACTGCAAGCCCTCAGAATAAATGTTAATTCGGGCTAGAACATATAAAAAGCCCACTATACGCCAAGGTATAATGGGCTCTTTAATATATCTCTACGATGCTTTATCTATCACATGACCTGATCTGAATTGTCTTCATACAACAGGTTATCCAAATGCTGCTTTAACGTATCCATATGGTGCAGGTAATCCAGCTCATATGCTTTTTCAATTGGTTCAGATGCTGGCATCTTTTCTCTTAGCCAGTCTACCTGTCTGCCATTTTTCCAGAACCTGAAGCACAAGTGAGGTCCCGTTGCCAGTCCCGTACTACCTACATAACCGATCACATCCCCTTGTTTTACGGCTTTACCTTGTTTCATGCCTTTTGCAAATTTAGACATATGAAGGTATTGCGTGGTATAAGTACCATTATGGCGAATCTTCACATAGTTACCATTGCCTCTGGTATAACCCTTCGCAATTACAACACCATCACCCACTGATTGGATTGGCGTACCTGTTGGAGCAGCATAATCAGTACCCAAGTGTGGTTTGACACGCTTCAGTACTGGGTGAAAACGGTTTCTATTAAATCTTGAGCTGATTCTCGCATAGTTCAATGGAGCCTTCAAGAAAGCTTTTCTCAAGCTATTTCCTTTTTCATCAAAATACTCCATTCCCTCATGGTCAGGACGTTGGTAAAGGAATGCATAGAACTCTTCGCCAGCATGAAGGAAGAAGGCAGACTTAATCTCTCCGACCCCTACAAACTTGTCTTTAACGCTCTGCTCTTCATAAACCACCTTGAAACGGTCCCCTTTCTGAATATGGAAGAAGTCAATCTGCCAAGCAAAAATGTCTGACAGGTTATTCGCCAACAATGGCGTTGCCCCTGCATCTATCATTGCCTGATACAGAGAGGAGTTGATTTCAGCAGTAATCACTTTTTCATGGATCTCTACCTCATGGTGTCCCTCATATACCTTCAGAGAATCGGACAACTCATATACCACATAATCTACTGGGTTTACATGGTATATAAGGTATTTACCTGTCTCGATAGAGTCTCTCTCAGAAATCATGGTATAACTACCTCCTGCACGAAACTTTCTTACATCAAAGACCTCTCGTGAGTTAGCGGCAATCTGGTTGATCGCCTCAAAAGAAACATTGTAAGGCAAGAGAATATCTGCCAATGTCTCATTCCTATTGATTTTCTTGTCCAGTACTTCAAGGGAGTCAACCTCAATGCCATAGCGTATTTCTTTGGCTTTCTTGATGTCTACCTGCAAAGAATCCTTAAGTGCTTCATCTGCGGCTGAATAGCTGATCGCTAAGTCCTCCTGTGTGGTGTAAAAAAATGACAGTCCTCCTACCAATAAGATAATTAGGCCAATAATAGTGATTGTGATTTTCTTCTGCATCTGTCAGAGTTCGGTTGAATAGCGTTGTAATGTGATAAATTATAGAAAAGATTGTGGTAAATGAAGATTCACACACTCTTGCGTATCTCTATACAAAAACTGTAGCATAATAGTTCCGCAAATATATAAAAAAAGCAAAAGGCCTGTAGAGCATTGCTCTCAGGCCTTAATAAAAATGATTGATTAATAGGGTTGTTAGCAATTCCTTGCCAGCAGGCAATATTTTTTTTGAGTTATTAAAGATGGTGATTTTCAAATCTCACCCCCTGAGGGGTGGTTTTAGTTTCCTGCTAAATTGCTTATTATATCTTAAGGAGTCTCTTAGAGACAAAATTTTATTCTATAACAATTATCTCCTAACGAATATATACACCGCAAAAACATTTAACAACATAGTTATATTTAATATTAAGTATTTATTCAAAAAACAATATTTTATATTGATATAATAAAAAAACCATCTTTGATCAGATGGTTTCCTTACAAGGCAAACTTATATTCTTACAGGCTAATGACTGTATGTCTTTGGGTCAAGTGCAGCAGGAGCCCAACCTTTGAAAAAGCCAATTACCTTCTTTTTGCTATACCCTTTGTCCTGCTCCAGATAAGCTGAGTTTTGGATATGGATATTTCTGCCTTCCCCATCCAACACAACAAATACCGGAAAGCCGAAACGCTGTGGATAGCTCAATTCAGCCAATATTTCCTCATTCTTATTTTCAGGGCTATAGTTCAAGTGAACCACTACATAGTTACTGTCCAAGTAATTTGCTACTTCCTCATCACTATGTACAAACTTATTGAACTTGATACACCACGAACACCAGTTTCCCCCTACCTGTACCAATACATGTTTTCCTTCTTGTTTCGCCTCAGCCACTGCCTTTTCAAGCTGTTGGCGGGCATCAGCTTCTGGGTGATAAAGCTTTCCCTGACTAAATCCTACTGCAGCCCAAAGCAGTAGCACCATTGTTAGTAAATTTTTCATTTGCAGTCTGTTTAGTCTCAAATATTCAAAACACAAAAGTACACGCTGTACTGTGATTGTAAAACTTCCTTCACCTTTGTTGGAGCTTGTTAACGGCGGAAAAGGAACAAACTCCACCCGTTTTCTTCTTTATAAAGGTGTTTAAAAATTACATTCGCTCATAACTGAACTAACTATGAACCTCGAAATGCTCACTGAAATACTGGGTTACTTAGCTTCTGCCCTTGTAATGGCTTCTTTTCTGATGAAGGACATCCAACTTCTGAGAATGATCAATATTCTAGGCTGTGCATTTTTTGTAATTTATGGTTTTATGGGAGGCTATTTGCCTGTTATATTAACCAACAGTGTTATAATTGTGGTTAACTTTTATCAGATTTCAAAAATCAACAGAAGGCATTACGCAGATGATGGACCAACAGCTTGATGATATCATACAAGAAGCAACTGACAATGAAGGGCAAGATTACTGGTTTACACCTTTCGGATGTATCCGCTATGAATCAGAAACCTTCATCGTAAAAGCAAACTGCCAATTATACTATTTTGAGGAGCATCAGAAAGCGGCGCTTTATTCCCACCTCATGGACCTGCTAGACAACCAACCGACAGGCTTCCAGTAAAAAATCATCATATTTTACAAGGAAATTGACAAACAGTTTCCTAATTTCTGATCTTATTTTTTTACAACTGCGCTAAATAAGATCAATGATATGAAAACTCATCAAGACTCAGACCTGTTATTCGCTTACGGCACCCTAATACAAGAAGAAAGGGAGCCTATGGCTGACTTTTTACGAAAAAATGGAGCCTACCTTGCTCGCGGATATTTCAATGGAAAACTTTATGAAATTGACGGCTATCCAGGTGCCCGAGTAAGTAACGACTCAGAACACAAGGTATATGGCAGCATCTTCAAGTTAGGAGAAAACAAGGAGGAAGTACTGTTGGAGCTTGACCGCTATGAAGGCGTAACCGGCGAGGGTGAACACAAGAATGAATATACTCGGGAATTGGTTGAAATTCACACTCCCCGCAAGAACTACCACTGCTGGGTTTACCTATATAACTGGGATATTGAAGAGAAAAAACGGATTACATCTGGGGATTACCTCGAATGGGTGATGTAACCACCAATGTCAGGAAGCTGGACCAAGTCATCCAGCTTCTATAAAGTTCCAAAAGGAATCTCTCGGGCAATATGCCATTTTTTGCCATCGTGCTTCAACAGACAGACACTTCCTATTTCAATTAGCCGATCATACATTTTCTCCTTAAACTCATCCCAAGCCAAACCAAACATCTCCTTTCTCAAATCCTTAAAGGCAATGGTCATATGTGGATGAAAAGGCTTGTCTCCATACCGTTCTTCCATAATACCCCAATCTTGCTGCACCATCTCTTTGATTCCTGCCTGTAAAGCCAATAAAGGTTCACTTTCTTCCATATCTACAAAAATGACCTTTGGCTTGAAACAGCTATACCCTTTTAGGTTAAGCTCAAATGGTTTTGTGGTTTCCAAATGTGTCTTAAGTGCTCGCATAAGTTCTCCTTCTCTCGCTTCTTCCCATTTGAAAGGAGGCTGTAAAGTTATATGAGGAGGTGATTTGAGCGCCCCTCTCGTCTCAAAATGATCCGCCATATAATGCTTCATATCCCAGACTTCACTTCTGACTGGTTCTGGTGGTACAACGGCTATAAAATACAGTTTCATTGCTGGTCGATTTGTGGAATTGTACTGTTTCTTACCTCTCTGTCTATTGACTTTACTATATTAGCATTTTCCTGAGAAAAAATTATCCAATTATCCATATGAGCAAGCAAACAGTACTGATCACGGGCATGTCACGTGGTATCGGAAAAGCCATCGGACAAACCATGCTTCAGAAAGGCTACCATGTTATCGGAACTGCCCGTAATCCGGAAACAGTAAAAGACAAACTAGAAGGCGCCACTTACCTGCCACTTGACCTCTCCAATGAACAAAGTGTAGAGGAGCTATACGAGCACATCAAGGATACCCGCATCGATATTCTGGTCAACAATGCAGGACAATCCCAACTGGGCCCTGTAGAGGAAAGTGATATGGAGAAATACCGTTACCTTTTTGAGGTTAACTTCTTTGGACTACTAAAGCTGACCAAATATATCCTACCTCAAATGCGAGAGCGCAAGAGCGGTACCATCATCAATATCGGTTCACTGACAGGGCGTTTTGCACTGCCTTACTACTCTAGCTATTGTGCGACCAAGTTTGCACTTTCGGGCTTTACCCAGTCACTAAGAAGTGAAATGATGGACTTTGGGGTTAAAGTCGTGTTGATAGAGCCAAATGATATCGGAACCTCTATCGTTCCGGAATTCCTTTGCCGCAATGAGGCTGAGTACTATCCTATGGCTAACAAGGTGAGAGAAAAGGTAAAAGCCAATATGGCACATGCTGAAAGCCCTCAGATAATTGTGAATGCCGTTGTGAATGCAATTGAAAAGCGTGACACCAAACCAGTATATGTGGCAGGCGGAAATGCAGGATTACTGAAGTTTGTGAAGAGATTGCTGCCGGACAAGCTGGCTGAAAAAATAATCCGTAACAGTTACGATCTGTAATTTTAAGAAACTAGAAGTTAGATGCTAGAAACTAGAATTCTGTCTAGCTTCTAGCATCTAATATCTAGCATCTATCTTAGGTATTCATACCACCGTTGATCTCAATCACTTGACCAGTGATGTAAGTCGACATATCAGAAGCAAGGAATGCAGTCAGGTCAGCAACCTCATCTGCCTTACCACCACGCTTCATTGGAATGTTTTCTACCCAAGCAGCGATCTGATCCTGATCCAATGCATCAGTCATCTCAGTTTCGATAAAGCCCGGCGCAATTACGTTACAACGGATGTTTCTTGCACCCAACTCCAACGCTACCGACTTAGAGAAACCGATGATACCAGCTTTTGAAGCCGCATAGTTAGCCTGTCCAGCGTTACCACGTACACCTACTACCGATGACATGTTTATCACTGAACCGAACTTCTGCTTCAACAGCGTTCTCATAGCTGCCTTAGTCAGGTTAAATACTGACTTCAGGTTCACCTCAATTACTTTGTCAAACTGCTCCTCAGACATACGCATCAACAGCGTATCCTTAGTGATACCAGCATTGTTTACCAATGCATCCAATGTATCAAACTCTGCAGAATAGTCTTTGATCAGCTGCTCTGCATCAGCCATAATAGAAGCGTCAGAGCGGAATGCTTTTGCTTTTACGCCTAGTGCTTCTACTTCTTTCGCAAGTTCTTCAGCTTTAGCTGCAGATGACTCAGAAACGTATGTAAACGCTACATTTGCGCCCATTTCAGCAAACTTCAATACAATAGATCTACCGATGCCTCTAGCGCCGCCTGTAATCAGAATGTTCTTACCTTCTAATAGTTTCATTTTTTCTTGAATAAAACTTGATGGATAATGATAAGGGACGATTCCCTTACTTGGTACTTTATTGTGATAAAACTGTCCAAAGGTAAGAAAATGAATCAAAACCATCTAAAGAACAGATAAGCAAATGCTTATAAATTCAGTCTCAAAGGCTTACGGATTAAACTTACTAACACTTGAACTAAAGCGCCTGAAGGCGTTCAAACAAAACAAATTATGTGTAGGTTAATACAATGCTGATAAACTAACACTAATAAAAATGGACAAAAACAAGTACCTAGAAAGAATCCAATACAAAGGACAACTTGAGACAACGATTGAAGTATTGGAAGCGCTGCAAACCCATCACCTGCTGCATATTCCCTTCGAGAACCTGGACATTCACTATGGCAACCCTATCCTACTTGACACCGAAAAAATCTATACCAAGCTGATTAACCATCAAAGAGGTGGTTTCTGTTATGAACTGAATGGATTGTTCTTCGAGCTTTTAAAGCATTTGGGATTCGATGTTATCAGAATTTCAGCCCGTGTATTTGACAGCAAGAATGGTAACTACGGAGCAGAATTCGACCATATGGCAATCGTTGCCACAATCAATCAGGAGCAGTATCTGGTAGATGTCGGTTTTGGAGAGTTTACCATAAAGCCCTTGAAGCTTGTACTGAATGAAGTGCAACACGATCCAAATGGTGCATTTGTGATTGAAAAAACCGAAGACGGATATTACCGTGTGTCTAAACTGAACGGAGACCAAAAGGAGTTCAACTATATCTTCACAACAACTCCCAGAGCATTTACAGAATTTGGCGGGATGTGTACATACCATCAAAGCAATCCGGCATCACATTTTACCCAAAAGAAAGTAATCAGTAAACCTACGCCAAATGGCAGAATTACCCTTTCTGATGACTACCTGAAGATTAGTGAAAATGGAAAAGAAACCACTCAGTTGCCATTTGAAAGTGAAGCGGACTTTAACCGATACCTTGCCGAATACTTTGGGATCAAAGGACATCAATAGAGGCTGCCTTAAGCAATATGAAAAAGATAAAACGCCTTGACAACCTAGCGCTTTCCCAAAAGTACGGGCTTGAGACAACTTCCACTAATTATATATTCAAGCCTCTGGAAATGACACCAAACCGACAGCATGAGCCGCATCGCTCTTCCATGTACAGTCTCGGTTTGATTGTCGAGGGGAAAGCCACCTTCCATGTTGGCATAAACCAATATGAAGTACAAGCGCCAGCTGTCTTGGCTGTCAGTCCCGAGCAGGTAAGACAATGGACAGTCAATGAAAGCATTCAGACAGTCAGTATCTTTTTCTCCGAAAGCTTTGCAGTAGAAGGGCTTTCTGACCCGCTTTTCCTAACCCATTTTCCTTTTTACAAACCAACAGGAAAGCAATACATTCCGCTCAACAATGAAACCTTCCGACACCTGCAAGCCATCTTTGAATTGATAGCACAAAAAGATCACTCGACTGCTTTTAACCGTATGGAAAGTATCCGATCACTTATCCACGTGCTGTTATTTGAGGTTGAAAGTTTACAGGAAGACAACAACAAACCTGCTTCATTTTCACAAGCCCAACACATCACCATCCAATTTAAGAAGCTGCTAACCCAACATTTTAAAGCACAACGGGAAGTACAGTATTATGCCGAGCAACTACATATCTCTCCCAAGCACCTTTCTCAAACGCTGAAGGAACAAACAGGAAAAACTGCCAGCGAACTGATAGATGATTTGGTCTGTCTGGAGGCTAAAGTATTGCTTCAGGTTCAGCAATTGAATATAGCTGAGGTTGCTGAATTGCTCAACTTTCCCAACCCTTCCTTTTTTGGCAAGTTTTTCAAACGCATTACAGGAATGAGTCCATTGCAATACAGGAAGTCCCTTCACTAACCCATCCGACATCTAGACCATTTTATCGGATATTCAGACCTTCTATCTGAGCGTTAAGCTCCTCAACTTTGCATCATCTCAATTAATCATCCTAATCAGATAAACAACAGATGAAAATGCAAACCAGAAAATTAGGCATAAACGGTCCTGAAGTATCCGCCATCTCCATGGGTTCAAGGTCTGTCAATGAAAAAAAGGCAGACAAACAGCAAATCATTGAAACATTGCAGTATGCCATAGACAAAGGCATCAACTTTTTGAACACGGCGGACTTTTACGGCATGGGTATGAATGAGCTACTTATAGGAGAAGCCATTAAAGGCAGAAGGGACAAGGTATTTCTAAGCGTAAAAACAGGTACACTGAGAAACCACAAAGGTCAATTTCTGGGGCTGGACTGTAGACCGGATGCCATTAAAAATTTCTGTTCCTATTCCCTCACCCGCTTAGGAGTTGATGAGATAGACCTCTACCAACCTGCACGCATAGACCCCAATGTTCCTATCGAAGAGACAGTCGGTGCTATCAAGGATTTGATTGATGAAGGAAAGGTTAGATACCTAGGCCTATCAGAAGCCAATGCCGAACAGCTTAAACGTGCCAATAAAGTTCACCCCGTTTCAGCCTTGGAAATAGAATACTCATTGGCGACAAGGTTTATTGAAAATGAGATCCTACCCACTGCCAGAGAACTGGGAGTCAGCATTGTTCCTTATTCAGTGCTGAGCTACGGCTTACTGACTGGTAACCTGTCTTTCCCATTGCCCAAAGGCGATTATCGTAGTATGTTGCCAAGGTTTCAGGGAGACAATCTGGAATTCAATCTTAAAAAGGTGGATTACTTAAAGGATATGGCAAGCCAAAAAAATGTATCTGCAAGTCAACTGGCACTCGCATGGCTACTACAGCAAGGTGAAGATATTATTCCGATCGTCGGCATGAGCAAACCTCATCGGGTAGATGACAACCTTCAAACCTTAAATGTAACATTCACTCCTGATGAAATAAGCGACTTAAATAACGCTTTTGGGATTGGTGCGCTCAAAGGTGACCGATACCCTGAGGCATTACAAAGAATGGTTGCTTCCTAGGTTTTAATTTAGCTAAAAGTCAGTTCAAGTAGGAATAGAACTTCCTGCTTGAGCTGTACTTAATGATATTTCAAATTTCATTATTTCACTTGCTTAACCAGTCCACCTTTCCAAGCAAAGTAAAGTCCTTGACTGACCGTACCTTTAATATTTGATTTGGATAACCAAGGGTAATATTCAAGTGCCCAATTCGTGAATGCTATCTGTAGTTCCTTTTCCACGATTTGTTGATTTCCTTCTGCTTTAGCTTCCAGATACTTATTTATAAAATTAATAGCCTCAGCTCTTAGCCTTTCACAAATAGCACTAAACTCATCTAGTTCATTTGATGACAGCTTTGGATATTTTTTACCTAGTCGCTCGTTAATTGGCTTCAACCAATTTCCCCCAAATTCAAGACTCATTTTATAGCCTTTATTCAGAATATCTTCTCGAGAGTCACTTGATTGAGATCTAAACCATTTCAGCATAGCCCTATTATTTTATCTATTTGATTCAACAGCAGCAATGAAGTTATCGCTATAAATACAGTATCAATTCCTTTAACAGAGAGCGTACTCCCAAGCAATTCACCTGCACTCTGTTCAGTACTGTCTTCGAGCTGATCATTTCTTTGCTGTCCTTTGCTGCATGCAAGGAAAAGGCACAAAATAACCACCATATAAAATTGCAGATACTTCCTCATTCTTATCTGATTACGATAAACGTTCTTGTTAAATGCCGTGGAGAAGCAATCGCAAGGCATGGACATTTGGCTCTTATTTTGTGTAGTTTTTATTTTTAAGTTTATAGTATCTATCAAAAATTGAGTGTGGGTCATCAAAGTTATCCAACATAATCGCAGAGCCTCCTCTATCAACAAAATCTTTCACATATTCTAATGTCTTTTTTGCTCCAAGGACATCTTGCCCCACCATATCAAACACAATATTATTTGTTGTTGAGAATGTTGCAAAAAGCTCTAACCACTTTCGATAGTTCCCTGCTAAGGTGTTAATTCGTGTTTCTAGTTGAACTCCATCTATTTCGAATAATTTTTCAATCCAAATGCTATCACTGTTTACATGCTTGTCTAAATAATTTTCGATAGTTTTTGTGAAAAATAATGACTTCAATTTATTGGTCTCAATAAAACGCTCTACAAACTCAAATTTCTGGATTACAGCAAGAGACTTATGAGTACTTTTTTTAGTCAAAAGGTCTACTAGTGATTTTTCTAAGTCGAAGAAATGAGCTCCGCTATACAAGCATATACCTATCATTTCATCTTTATCAAGATGAAACTCAGGAATCCAAAATCCATTCAAATCAAAGCCTTTGCTCTCAACTATCATTTTTTATTTCAAACACACTCAACGTTATAGATATTACAAATAGCACTTATTTGTGTATCTGCTTTGAGTGATAGTTATTGTTATTCACCTTTCTTTATCTATTCATTCAGCTACATATCTATAAAAAAATGCTCAATGATTTACAGATAGCTTATCGTTTTAATAAAAAAATAAAAACCCCTCTCACAATGTTTAAAAAGCATTCTCTTCCTTTACATTTGATTCATTCTCTTATTTATTTGAGTTCATTAAAATTGAATAGACAATTAATCCTTTCACTACAACACACAATCTCACCAAACTTCATTATTTAAAGTAGCACTACTATAGACTCCGTTTGAATAGACTACATTCTTTAAGAGAATCAATTATTATCTTTAAACAGCTAATCAACCTTAATTACTCACCATCTATATTTTCAATCCATTTAATTAAAATCACATAAAATATTGATGATAAAGCAATGGATGGTATGAAAATTAATTCAAATCCAGATTCAAAGAGGGAATAAAAAACAACAATAAACACTACCACTGGCAAATAAGCCAAAATCAACACTCTAAAATTATATTCAGATGATTTATCCTCACCTTTCATAAAGGTACTAAGTACACCACTTTGCATACTCATTAACAGATTTAAAAATATCCCCCCAAAAATCCCACCTACTGGCATTAAAAAAATAACAGACACCATTTCATCTTCTGACTGAATTGACATAGTAATAGAAATAAAAAATGATAGCATAAATACTATCCCTACTGATCTATATTCATTATCTTCAGTTAAGTAATCAATTAATTTATTCACATACACTTTCTTTTTCCGCATCATATTCACTTCTTGAATTAAAATCAATTAAACCCCATCCATAAAGATTACACATCAAAGCAATACTTAATTATTGGTTATATAAGGACACATAACAACAAGCTATCGTTTGTTCAAGCTTGATCCTTCTCAATATAGTACTAATCCAAGGTTTAATAAACTGATAGCGCATGTTATAAGCTGTTTTACAGCGTTTCTTTGGTGAGGTACAGTGAGTGAAAGTAAAACGGATACCATAGGGAAGTCCTGCTCCTGCTACTTTGTTCGATCCGGCTTTTTCTTTACGCTAGGAGAGAGAATTAAAAAATGAAACGGATGGAGTTTGAGGCTATGGCTATGCACCGTGACGTGTTTAAGTTCGTATTTCGTTTCGTTTATCTAAGTAGCGAATTCAGAGGATTTGCGGGATTGGTAAATAGCCACAAACCTGTCGTAACCTACTAGCACGACATGGCGTCATAGGTGTTGTTAGCCTTATTTTATTAATTCTCTTACCCTATCCTAAAATCCTTTCTTCTTATTCAAAATTGACTGATTTTGGTTAGATTTTGGGAGTTCTCTAACTAAGTCTCTTGTTTGAGGATTGAAATTTTTTAATTTTTTATCGAGCTCAACCTTCTCGCTCCAATTGAAATCTAGCTCGTTTAACTTAGCTGCTGATTTATTATTAGTGACCATATACCATTCAAGGTAATTTTTTAATTCGGTTTGATAAAAATCAAGTGCACTTTTATAGTTTTCGGGCATTGGAGTGACTGGTCCAAAAAAATGAGCTTCTTCAGGTCCTTTTCCAAAATCAAACAGTGTATTATGAGCGTTTAATGGCAATTGAAGTTCTTCTTCATATCTGTCAATCATATACTCTATGACTATCTCTATTTTTGACCACCATGTAATAATTCGTTCGTTTGTCCAATAGTTATTCCCGTCAAAATAATAACCTCCAAAAGGATCAATATCAGCTGCATTCTTTATTTGGTTTAATTCGATAGTACTAAGAGGTTGTTTGAAAATAAACTCATAGTAGTTTTCATCTCCCCCTACATTGTTAGGGGCTTCTGGTTGCCCTGTTCCACAATTATCAGTTTGTGTGGTATAGATTGGTCCCGGCGTATTTAACCAAAAGACTTCTTCATTTTTAGCCCCATTTATATCATGTTCGTCACATCCTATTTTCTCCAATAGCTCTATCGTTGGAGATCCTTGGTATAGGTGTAATATTGAATTTTCAGGAATTTTCATTCTATTAAGGCTAACACCAAGCTATCGTTTGTTCAAGCTTGATCCTTCTCAATATAGTACTAATCTAAGATTTAATAAACTGATAATGCATATTATAAGCTGTTTTACAGCGCTTCTTTGGTGAGGCACAGTGTGTGAAAGTAAAACAGGTACCGTCGGGAATTCCTGCTCCTGCTACTTTGTTCGATCCGGCTTTTTCTTTACGATAGAAAGGAGTATTAAAAAATGAAACGGATAGAGTTTGAGGCTGTGGCTAAACTATCGGCCGAGATAAAGTTATTAGAAAGTTAGTAAGTGTCAAGTTCATCGTCAAACCGTGTTTGATTTAGCCCATGTTGTGCGATCGGCTTTTTCTTTTTCATTCTATTGGCTTCCATTTTCCTTTTTCGAAAAATACGTTGTAAAATTTTGGCGACTTAAACACCAAATAGAAATCCCAAGCATTTCTGTAAGTTGTCGGCACTCTACGGTACAGTTTTAATAACAAAGTGAATTAAGGGTGTAATGCTGGATTACAGGATATTTGCAGGTTATTTAAGGGCTGATTGGGGCAAGAAAAAGCAAAGGTCTAACTTTGCCGTTCGCCAAAACCACAAGCCAGACCTTTACCTTTATGTTGACTGCAAATATACTTGAAATCCTCTGCGGTTTCCAAATCGTCAAAGGCAAACCAAGCAAACAGGTACTAGCCAAGCTAATTACGGCCTTGGTGGAAGATGAAAATGTGCAATTTCATCAGATAGCCAAAAACTTGCCATCCAAGGCGCAAAAAGCTTCTCGGACCAAGCAAGTCAAACGCTTTATGTCAGGAGCTGTGTTCAATTATCAGGCCCTGATGGCATGGTTGTTTTCCTGCCTGCCATCCGGAAAGATCACCCTCTGCATTGACCGAACCAACTGGCAGTCCAGAAAGCAGGCAGTGAATATTCTGGCCGTGACAGCCTACAGTCATGGCGTGGGTTTCCCACTGGCTTTTCGGCTACTGGACAAAAAAGGAAACAGCCACCAGCAGGAGCGTATTGATTTGCTGAAGGAAGTGCTTCAGATTGTACCTCCCGAGCGGATCGGGAAAGTGATTGCAGACCGGGAGTTTATCGGCAAAAAGTGGCTTCGGTTTATGACCATGCAAGGGATTGTCTTCTGCGTTCGGATTCCATCACACCACAAAATCAGCATCGATGGTGTGGAGAAAACAGGAGAGGTATGGAGCAAAGAAGGCTTTCGCTGTACTGACCGAAGAGCGACGATCTATGGAATGGACCTGACTCTTTCCATGCAGATGACCAAGGATAAAAACGGGCGAAAGGACTACCTGATCGTAGTCTCAAACCTGATGAAAAGAGGCTTGCTGTCAAGCTATAGAAAACGGTGGAGCATCGAGGTGTTCTTCCAGTCGCTCAAAGGGCGGGGATTCAACCTGGAAGCCACTCACCTGACCAAATTGGATCGGCTTGAAAGACTTTTTGCTGTGGTGTGTATGGCCTTTGCTGTTTGTCACTTATTTGGCGTGGCTTTCCATGAAAAAGTACAAAACATAAAAGTAAAGAACCACGGTTACAGGGAGAACAGCTATTTCAGAAAGGGAAAAGATCTGTTGCAGGAACATTTCTGTACGAGATCCCGCCAAGTAGGTAATGAGATCAAAGGACTTTGGAAGAAGTTTTGGAGGGGAATTAGTCCCAAAACACCATCTGAAAAACTGGTTTTTAGTTGGTTATAAAAAAGTGTACCGTAGAGTGAGTTGTCGGAATACTTGTCAAAATGTGGTGTATCGGTTGTTCCATTTCAATTATTAATCTAGCTGAACTGTATGGTGTTGTTGTTTTAATTGTCCCACGATAAGTTTTCAATATTTTCTCTTTGTCAGTCACATAGAAGAAAATTGAGTCCTTGTTAGTTATTTCAAAACGAAAATGGTTGTATTGCCAATCAGTCTGTTTGCCTTTGAAATAGCCTCGATTAATAACATATTCTCCATAGTAATCGTCCTTGTCCAATTCTGTCTTTGAAGTTAACCACCGAACAATACCTGACAGTAGTGCAAGTCCAAAAATTCCGAGCCAAATAAATCCAAGTATTTTTCCAATCCAAAGTTTCCTCGATAGAAGCCAAGCTATCAATAGAATTCCTGTCAATGGGACAAGAATGAAAATGAAGAATAAATTAAATCCAAATCCCATTTTTAATTCTCAGGTGTCGTTTTTTTTAGCTGACGCACAACGGCCTTGTGTATGAGTAGTAGCGACTTGCGTAGTGGAATGCATCAAATTTTGATGATGTTGATGCGTACCACAAATGCTGAAATACAGCACTTTGCCGCTATTACTTATGACACTTTGTTGGCAACAGTATTTCATATTTCTAGTGTATATTAAAATTAAATCTTTCTTTTATAATCCAGTTGTTATCAACCTTTTGAAGATAGTACAAATCAACTTCATACTCTTTAGCTCCTTTTCCTTTTTTTACATTAAAATATGCTGTATTAATCAGTACATTGTTTTTATCCAAATAAATCGGTCTGCCGACTGTTCTAAATTTTATTGAGGAAAATGTATTTCTAAAAGGTCGAACCACTTTATATCCTAATTTTTCAAATCGTAGAGAATTCTTAATTACTAATCTCTTACATTTGATTTTCCGTGCATCCCAAAAAACTCCATCTACTTTTATGTCAAGATACTTATTAATCTGAGAAGTATCTAAATCTATATGATTCAAAATGGTTACATAAGGTATCTTATCATACTTTTCAATCAATGGAGTATGTCCTATTCTAATTTTTCCTTCTAGTTTTTCCTTATCCAGAAAAGAGCTGTCTTGATAAAAATCAAACTTACTAATAGAATAAAAGCACATTGACTCAACTTTTATCTTTTTACTTGATTCATTACATATAACAGTCTCAAGTATTCTATAATCTTCTGTAGTTAGATTCTGAGAAAAAACCTGAATAGTTGTTAATAAAAGTACACTAATTAAAATATTCCTCATGGTAAAAGTCTCTCTTTCCTTATTGTTGCCAACACCAAGCTATTGTTAGTTCAAGCTTGATCCTTCTCAATATAGTACTAATCCAAGATTTAATAAACTGATAGCGCATGTTATAAGCCGTTTTACGGCGCTTCTTTGGCGAGACACAGTGTGTGAAAGTAAAACAGGTACCGTCGGGAATTCCTGCTCCTGCTACTTTGTTCGATCCGGCTTTTTCTTTACGCTAGAAGGGAGTATTAAAAAATGAAACGGATGGAGTTTGAGGCTGTGGCTAAACTATCGGCCGTTTCTCCAATGTACAAGCCGGTACGAAACCAGTTTTGGGGCTACTCTTCTGCCAAAGGAGATGCTGTTCATTTATCGGAGTAAGGTGGTTTTTGTCCTTTAATTACGTTAGCTTTTCTGCATACGCTGACAGGTTATCAGCTTTTTTCACCTGCTACCTTCCACTTTCTGAAAACACGTTTTCTCAAGGCTTCAGGCGGAAAGTAAAAAACCAAACCCTTCGGGTCTGGCGCAGAAAAGCTAAGCTTTATTTTTTACTCAAAAACCTCCTTGTGGCTGCCATTACTTATCTCCTTGCTTGCTACCTCTCCACCAAAACGCAGGACTTTCCGAATGGCTTATAACGATTAGTATATGGCATGTAGGGCTATAGAAAGCAAAGTCCTTTCAAGCTAGCTCCGAGCCAAAGCGTTGTATTTTGTTTTTAACTTATTCATTCTTAAAAGCCAAATCAACGATTTGGCGGTGTTTGTAAATAGCACTGAACTTTGGGTAACCACCGAACGCCCTATTTGCTATATACATTGTTGGCGATAGTTCTTTCTTGTTTTGTAATGTATTTTGATTTTACAAAAAGCAATGCTCCTGTAATTGTGATCATGTATAGACCAAATGAAATCAGTTGATGTGAATTTGAAACTTCGAGCTGTCCATTAACCTGAAGGATCATTATTCCATTTGGTCCGTTTGAAAAGATGTTGTGATTAGTCAAGTTCCAGCCTAAGTGCAATCCTATTGGCAAGATTAACGATTTTGTCTTGTCATACGAAGTAGCGAAAACATAACCCATAAATCCTGTTACCAAAAAAACTAGGGTCATTGCAGGAAGGTTGCCTAAAACTCCGTTCGCATACCAGTGATAAATACCAAAAGCAATAGATGATATTAAAACACCACTTCTACTATTCAAGTATTTAATTAGCAAATATAGCAGTACACCTCGGAATAGAAACTCTTCGAACAGCACTGAGTTTATATCATAATAGATAGAAGATAATAGTTTTTTAATGTTTAAATCGTTTGACAATTTCCATGTTATATTACTTGACATGGAGAGAATTAATTGCGTAATCACACATAAAATAGCCATTAAGGAAAACCCTTTAATGAATTCTTTAAATCGCTTTTTTGTCGGTTCTATCCATGCTTTAAAAATATTCCGTTTTTCAATCAGATAAATAATTAGCCAGGATATTAAAGTAATAATTGTATTGTATACTATGGTCATTTTCAGTATTGTCGCCAACAACAAGCTATCGTTTGTTCAAGCTTGATCTTTCTCAAGATAGTACTAATCCAAGATTTAATAAACCGATGGCGCATGTTATAAGCTGTTTTACAGCGCTTCTTTGGTGAGGCACAGTGTGTGAAAGTAAAACAGATACCGTCGGGAATTCCTGCTCCTGCTACTTTGTTCGATCCGGCTTTTTCTTTACGCTAGTAGGGAGTTATTAAAAAATGAAACGGATGGAGTTTGAGGCTGTGGCTAAACTATCGGCCGTTTCTCCAATGGACAAGCCGGCACGAAACCTGTTTTGGGGCTACACCTTTGCTAAGGAGATGCTGTTCATTTATCGGCGTAAGGTGGTTTTTGTCCTTTAATTACGTTAGCTTTTCTGCATACGCTGACAGGTTATCAGCTTTTTTTCACCTGCTACCTTCCGCTTTCCGAAAACAGGTTTTCTCTAAGCCTCAGGCTGAAAGTAAAAAACCAAACCCTTCGGGTCTGGCGCAGAAAAGCTAAGCTTTATTTTTTTCTTTAAAAACCACCTTGCGGCTGCCATTACTTATCTCCTTGCTTGCCACCTCTCCACCAAAACGCAGGACTTTCCGAATGGCTTATAACGTACATTGGTAAAAGTAGTAGCTTGGCCTTTTGCTCGCAAGGCTTTGCGCAGCTATTACTTTTTACCTAGTGTTATCATCTTTTTCATCAGCTCCACAATTTTCGGTAACACTTGACTGCTAGAGTCCCTTACTAAGTATCCTTTATCGTAGGATTTGATAAACTCAGTGAAGTTGTTGTCATCAAGATTAATATCAACTATTCCACCGTTGAAGAAACTAACCCTATCCACAAACTCAGTTGGAAGATAAGTTGCACCGGAAGTTCCAATAATGAATAGTAATGCCGTGTTGTCAGCTATGTCACGTACTGTTTGAAACTTATAATATTTTTCGTTGTACGTTTCATCAAACCATAGCACATGTGGTCTGAGGTCTTCACCACAATTTGGACATTTCAGTAATTTCTGTTCTTGTTCTGTTATTCGATCTCCTCTTTTCTTGTCGGAAATACCTTGGGGAAAAGGGTATAAATTTGAAGTGCACTCATCACCACATCTTACAAAATCCAAATCACCATGTACATAATAAGTTCTTTCTAAAGAGTTGCCAGCTTTCTTGTGTAATCCATCGACATTCTGAGTTATTAGAGCAAATTGATCATTCAATAAATCCTCGATTTCTACTAGAGCCAAATGCCCTTCATTAGGTTGAGCATTCTTGCAAATAGTCTTTCTAAATAAAAACCACTTCCAAACTTCCTCGGAGTTCAAACAGAACATTCTGTAAGTTCCAATCTCTTCGGGTTGATAGTTTTTTGATCCGACTTTCCAAAAGCCATCTTTTCCTCGAAAGGTTGGAATACCACTTTCCGCACTTAGGCCAGCACCTACTAAAAAGCTTATTTTCTGTTTTGAAGCTATTGCGACTTTTATATCATTTTCTAACCTACTCCAATCCATTCAGTTTTATAAGTCAAGTTGATGATAACAATTGTATATAGTGCACAGTGGTATATATTCCGTAAAATCAGGGGGTAAAAGCACCATGGTTGATATACACACTGTGTCAAAAACTCCATTAAGCTACAGCATATATCAATATTGTACAAAACTTCTTTGCAGACATATTACCTTTATATAGAAGGTTATAGACCGGTAACACGATGCGTTCTTTTATATCTCTAAAGGCTATCCTTTCTTTTATCCATTTGATAAGATAATCAAAGCTGCTTACCTAACCGTGGATTAAACGTTTAATAAACGAATAATCAACGGTTAGCTCCTTCTTCCTATTCTCAACAATTTTTTGTAAACTCATCTAAACGTCTCAATCCTCAACGAATAAATGCGTCTCCACAACGAACACCGCAGACAGATCAGTCTTATGCTGGAAGCTGGCAAGTCATTGGCAGCCATTGCCCGTGCGCTTGGTGTTCACCGTTCTACGGTAAGTCGTGAGGTGGCGCGCAATAGTGAGGCAGATGGTCGCTATCTTGCTTTTCAAGCGAACCGCAAAGCCCATCTGCGCAGGATGGAAGCAGGTATAAAGTCTTACAGGAACAGACAGCCACAGCCTATGCCCAAGGGTGGTATCAGTACTTATAAGCGTTCCTACCATTTGAGTTTACGGTTTGTAGGCGTTGCTGAGTGGACTTGGAGGGATCGGTTGGAGGTACGAAAGCCCCGCAAACGTGTTTGGTGGTGGCATGACATGCGTAGCTACCGTAGCCGCTATGACTACAACCATAAGGTAAGGAAAGCTTGGCTCAATTTGCATCGCAAACGTGACTGGTGGGGTATGTACTGTGAGAATTCTGAGCGTTACCGGTTTGGGCGGCACAATTACTTTTCTTTTCCTACAGGAACGGGCAAGTCTATCAGGCAGAAGCCCTATCGTGAGCGCCCTTATATCAGAATGCCCAAATACTGGTGGTGGCTGTATAAGAAAAAACCGCAGGAGTGTGCTATTGAGGTCAAGATAGCTATACCTAAAGCGCAAGCACAAGACGAGGGCATCTTGCTGTATAGGGAAATACAGCAGCCTAAGCCAATAGCGGTTGATACTGCTGCTGTGGAGGTAAAGTGCCGCAGTGGTCCAGGTTGGGCTGCGTGATGCTTTAGCAAGCTCAGTATCTATGTGCTTCGGCTCCGTTCAGCAGCCATATGTGTGGTCATTGAGCGTATCCGAAATGCTCAGTAACTGTACATGTGGATATTGAGCACAGCCGAAATGCTCAGCTGTAATTTTTTGAACTAACTTTTCCCCTTTTTTGAATGAAATTCCACAACCGTTTGGTAATTATATAATTTTTAGGTTGACCATATGGGGTCATCCCTACAGAAGTGTTGCGTTTACTTCTGAATGGGCGGGGTTCTCCGTAGTAAATTTTTTGCGGCAGAGCTTCTGCTTGATTTAGTGATGTTTAATATGTGTGATGGATTTATGCCTAGGACAGAAACCTTCATTTGACAGCATGCAGGACACTTGGTTTAGTAGCTCATTTTTATACCGCCCTTTCAGGGCTAATGGATCTTTTTATGACAACGGGTTAAAACCCGTCGCTAATATATTTTGTCCCTTCAGGACTTATGCCCTGAAAGGATTTCATGTAATAACAACTAATACAACACCACACCCTAAAAGGACGAAATAATGCTAATCCATAACTCACATTATAAAAGAACAGCTCCATAGCAGCAAAACCTTTGTAGTGAGTCCTTTCTTATGATGACAAGCTCTGTAGCAGCGAAACCTCTAATGTTATCAAGTAAAAACACAGCTAGGTTGTATTCAATCATACCAACAGGATTTGGTTATGGTCTGCAAGACCACGACCTAGCCGTGATCCTACATCACACATTAAATTGGGTATTGCTTTACCTAAATCAAATGAAGTACATAACCTATTAATGCACCTCCCACTACCACATAGGCACTGTTCAGTGATTTCCAATACTGCGTAACGGCTATACTGATCAGGGCAATTGCAATCGTTCGCCAATCGGTCAGCGTCTCCTGCCCCATCTCTATCATTACTGCTGCAATCACCGCCACTGCTGCGGCATTTACGGCATCCAAGAATGCTGAAATGGGTTTTGACTTCCTTACCTTTCCCATCAATGGATTAAGGATAGCCACCAGTATAAAAGATGGTGCAAAGATTCCTACCGTTGCGGCCAATGCCCCTGCCGGTCCGCCTCCCATTTGCCAACCTACAAATGTCGCTGTAGAAAGTACGGGTCCGGGGGTAAACTGTCCTACCGCTACGGCATCCATCAGCTCCTGCCTTGTCAGCCATCCGTTGGCAACCAACTCGGCATCCAGAAAAGCAAACAGCACATAACCGCTTCCATATAGCAAGCTGCCGATCTTCAGGAAATGCCAAAATACTTTCAGCGTCATGCTTTCCTGTAGTGCATAGGCTGCCTGAACTGCCAGCAACGGAACAAAACTTTTGGGAGAGGCTGATCCGGAACTTTGTATATAATACAGGAACACCCCTATCACACCACAGGAAAACATGGCGGCAATCTCATTGACTCCCAGTACACATGCCAATACCGTCAGCCCTGCCAGCACCCAAAGCTGAGTATGCTTCAATGCCTTCTGACCCAGCTTGAGCATGGCAGACAGGATAATGGCGATTACCGCTGGCTTTATGCCATATATAAAAGGTGCTACGGCTGGCAACTGACCATACTGCTGATATAGCCATGCAAATACGGCGGTTATCATAACTGCCGGAAATATAAAAGCCAGCCCTGCCACTACCATTCCCTTCCAGCCTGCCCTTTCATGCCCACAGTGCATCACCATCTCTGTAGAGTTGGGTCCGGGTATCAGGTTGGTTGCGCCCATCAAGTCCAAAAAGTGTTGCCTGTCCATCCATTTCCTTTTGCTGATCACCTCTTCCTCCATCATGGCAATATGGGCAGCAGGACCACCAAAGGCGATACATCCCAACTTGAAAAATAACTTCCCGACTTCCTTCAGTCTTTCCTTATTGTCTATTCTTTCTTCTAACATGTCCTGTTCTATTCATTCTCAATTGCTACAAATTTAGAACATGCTTTATAGGTATTATGGTCGATTTGAAAATAGAATGGTCTTATGCATGCATCTTCCGGAAAGCCAATGGGGTCAGCGCTGTATGCCTTTTGAAATACTTGCCAAAATGGGATGGGTCTGCAAAGTGAAGCTGGAAAGCGATCTGGGCTACAGATTGGTCTGTGTAGAGCAACATGCGCTTGGCTTCACTGATCATGGTTTCTGCTACAAATGCGGAGGCAGATTGATTTACCGCCAAACGGCAGGCATGGTTCAGGTTCTGTGGTGATGTATTCAGCTTTTCGGCGTAGTACTGAATATCTCGCTGCTCATAACTGTTTTCTTCCAATGCCTTTCTGAAAGCATTGAATAGCGTGTTTTTTCTTTCCTGAAGCGGGTCAATTGTTTGGGAATGGCTAAGGCAACTGCCAAGCAACGCTTTCAGCAATCCTTCCAATATGGTCTGTTGATAGGGGCTTTCAACGTTATTGGCTTCTATCAAAAAATCAAACAGCTTTACGATAGGGTCTGGGTTGGTAACTGTAGCGGCTGTAACAGCACTGGCTTTCAATACCAGCTCATCCAATGCCCGATCAAGACACTGATCCAAAAAGTTTTTCTTAAGCAACAACACATAACCTTCCGGCTCAGTGGTGATGTCCCAACAGTGGACCTGCTCTTTACGGATATAAAACAGCATAGGCGGATTGATTGGGTACTGACGTCCATCAATGGTATGGCTACCGCTTCCCTTTGACAGGAAAATGATCTCGAAATAACTATTGTGCTTATGGGGTTCCGTCTTGCGGATATGCTTTCTGAATGGGGCCACTTTCAGGGGTGCCCCATGCCTCAACTTGTCATTTATCTTAACCGCTTTCTCCATTGCTTTATCTGTCTGCTGCTTTGAAATACATCTCCCTCTATTATCAGTACCTAAAGGTAAAACCAACCTGAATAATTCATTCAACATCTTGGTGTTAATTCCCTTTCATTCGATAATTTCGTAGCGGCTTGGGGGACCTATACCTTCCTAGCCATTATGTGATTTCACAATCAGACTAAATTAACAGAAGCCAAAAATGAAACTTGCCATTGTACAACTGGAGCCCGTAAAAGGAGACATTGAAAAAAACATCACCCAACATGTAAGCTGGATCAAAAAGGCAGCCCAACAAGGTGCCGACATGGTGGTGTTCCCTGAGCTTTCATTAAGTGGGTATGAGCCTGAACTTGCCAGTTCCATCGCCACCAACCAAGACGACAAGCGACTGGATGTTATTCAAGCGTTAAGCAATGAATATCAGGTTACGGTTGGAGCAGGCTTACCAACAAGAGACGGAGACAATTTGTTTATCAGCATGATTATATTCCGTCCTAGCCAGGCGCGCATCACCTATTCAAAGCAGTTCCTATACCCGACTGAAACTTCCGTTTTTACAGCAGCCAATAACCCACTGGCGCTTCCCTTTGGTGCTGAAACCGTTGCACCTGCCATCTGCTATGAGCTTTCCAATAAGGAACACCACGAAATGGCTGCACAGAACAAGGCTACTGCCTACGTAGCCAGTGTACTGAACGCTGTAAGCGGGGTTGACGCCGATCTGGAGAAGTTGGGTGACATCGCCAAGCAATACCAGATGACCACGATGATGGCAAACTTTATTGGCACGTCTGGTGGATATGCATGTGCAGGTAAGTCTTCGGTTTGGAACAAGGACGGTCAGCTACTGGCTCAGCTTGGTACTGAAGAGGAAGGGATGATTGTATTTGATACCGAAACCAAAGAGGCTAACATAGTTGCTGAAAATCGCTAACCGATGAAATGGATTGAGATTCAATGCTACCATACCTTTCCCTTTCAGTACTTAAAAAAGGTTCGCTCCTTTACAATGGGATAATTAAGTTGTCCTAATTAATAGGCATCACCCATTCAACCCCTATTGGGGTTAGGAAGACATGGAACAATGTACCACAGGCTCACACCTGTGGCTATTTTTGTTTGTTTCCTTCAGAAACGGTGTTTGCTGTAAGAGAAAATAATCCCGAAGGGATTGAACAATAGTAACCGTAGGCTTTTGCCTGTGGTGTAAGTAAATCACATTTATCCAACTCCAAAGGAGATGAACTTCTCTATTTAACGTGAACTATGGATTATGCCTTCCTTTCAGGGCAAAAGTCCTGAAGGAACAAAATATATCAGCGATGGACTTTAGTCCTTCATCATGCAAATGATATTTTCAGTCCTAAAAGGACGAAAAAAGGGTGACCATTGTGATGGTCACCCTTTCTAAATAAAACCAGCTACTGGTTTTGTGACTAAGCTAAATCATAACGGTCAAGGTTCATCACCTTAGCCCATGCTGCTACAAAGTCCTTCACAAACTTCTCCTGAGCATCCGCAGAACCATACACCTCTGCAATAGCCCTAAGAACTGCGTTGGAACCAAACACGAGATCTACACGAGTAGCTCTCCATTTCTTTTCGTTTGTTTCACGGTCATACCCTTCATAGATATCCCCGCTTTTCTTCCACTCAACTCCCATATCAAGCAAGTTGACAAAGAAATCATTGCTCAGCGTATTCTCTTTACCTGTAAACACCCCATAGTTAGTACCTCCAAAGTTGGCACCCAACATACGCATACCTCCGATAAGGACTGTCATCTCAGGTGCAGAAAGGGTCAGCAACTGCGCTTTGTCTATCAACAGTGCTTCAGCAGAAACAGGAACTTGGCTTTTAAGGTAATTGCGGAAACCATCTGCTACAGGTTCCAGAGGCTCGAAAGAGTCCACATCTGTTTGCTCTGCCAATGCATCCATCCTTCCCGGATCAAATGGTACCGTTATATCAAATCCAGCATTCTTAGCGGCCTGTTCAACACCTGCACAACCAGCCAATACAATCAGGTCTGCCAAAGAAATTTTTGCACCGCCTGCTGCATTGAACACTGACTGGATACCTTCCAATTCTTTCAATACTTTAGCCAACTGTTCTGGCTGATTGACTTCCCAACTTTTCTGTGGCTCCAGACGGATGCGTGCTCCATTGGCTCCACCACGTTTGTCTGATCCACGGAAAGTAGCCGCTGAAGACCAAGCTGTGTATACCAATTCCGCTATTGACAGGTCAGATGCCAATACCTTAGCCTTAAGTGAAGATACATCCTGATCACTAACCAATGTATGATCCACCTCCGGAATCGGGTCTTGCCACTCAAACACCTCCTTAGGCACTTCAGGTCCCAAGTAACGGGAACGTGGTCCCATATCACGGTGCGTTAGCTTAAACCAAGCCTTAGCAAAAGCATCTGCAAACTCATCTGGATTTTCGTAGAAACGGCGAGAGATTTTCTCGTAGACTGGATCAAACTTAAGCGAAAGGTCAGTCGTCAGCATCGTAGGCCTATGTTTCTTGTTTGCATCATAAGCATCAGGCACTGTTGCATCCGCATCTTTCGCTACCCACTGATAGGCACCAGCAGGGCTTTTGGTCAACTCCCATTCGTATTTAAACAGGTTATCAAAGAAGTGGTTGCTCCATTTGGTTGGCGTTTGTGACCAAATCACCTCAGGCCCACCTGTTATCGTATCAGGGCCTTTACCTGTACCGTGTTTGCTAAACCAACCTAAGCCTTGCGCCTCCATTGGTGCAGCCTCTGGATCTTCACTAAGGAGTGTCGGGTCTCCAGCACCATGTGTCTTACCAAAGGTATGGCCACCTGCAATCAGGGCTACAGTCTCTTCATCGTTCATCGCCATACGGGCAAAAGTCTCACGAATGTCTTTGGCTGCTGCTACAGGATCAGGATTGCCATCAGGTCCCTCAGGGTTTACATAGATTAATCCCATTTGCACTGCTGCAAGAGGATTCTCCAAATCCCGATCTCCTGAATAACGGCTGTCTGGCTTATCACTCGTTGCCAGCCATTCGCCCTCAGCACCCCAGTACACATCATGGTCCGGTTCCCAAGTGTCTGTACGGCCTCCAGCAAAACCAATTGTCTTGAATCCCATGGACTCCAAGGCAACGTTACCTACCAGAATATAAAGGTCAGCCCATGAAATCTTATTCCCATACTTCTGCTTGATTGGCCAAAGTAATCGGCGAGCCTTGTCCAAACTGACATTATCCGGCCAGCTATTGAGTGGCGCAAAACGCTGTTGGCCACGTCCGCCACCACCACGGCCATCCTGAATACGATAAGTACCCGCACTGTGCCAAGCCAAACGAATCATAAGACCGCCATAGTGACCAAAGTCTGCGGGCCACCATTCCTGTGAGTCGGTCATCAACGCATGTAGGTCCTTTTTCAGCGCCTCATAGTCCAGACTGTTAAATGCTTTGGCGTAATCGAAACCCTCTTCCATTGGGTTGGATTTAGAGGAGTGCTGGTTTAGAAGATCTACTCTCAACTGGTTTGGCCACCAGTCTTTGTTCTGCATACCTCCACCGGCAGTGTGGTGAAATGGACATTTGCCTGCACTACCATTTGATGATGTTTTGTCTGTCATTGCAAAGATATTTTAGGTTATTATTGGTGTAATTAATTTACGATATAATTTCTCTATATATAAATTGAAAAAGCTTATACATATATAGACTGGAGTTATGGTTACAACACTGATTGGGTTTAATCTAAATTTACAGAAATATGTCTCATATAAAAGACCCTAAACAGAAGTATATCAATCATTTAATAACCAAGCCATAGACTGTAAGACTGCTTAGAAAATACAACACCTACCCCTAACACCCTCTTCACATTATTACTTTCAAAAACACCTTACTTTACCACAAGCAATTCGACCATTAAAAGCAGTAAATAAGCAGCTTACTAAAGCTCTGCTAACGAATAATAAAACATTACGCAGTCAACTGCATAAAGTATTACCTTTGCCCTTATGAAAGAGGATTTAGTAAAAGAGTTAGGTCTTAGGGCACTGGGAACAAGACTCAAAAGAATTGCCGATGCGATGTCACACAGTTCCAGAGCTATGTATAAAAAACTGGACTTGGATATAGAGCCTAACTGGTATTTGATTTTAAAACTGGTCAATGAGCGTAAGGCTATATCCGTAATCGATATAGCTGACAGTATTGGCTTTACACACCAATCTGTGATTACCATTACCAATAAGATGATCAAGAAAGGATACCTGAAAAGTGCCAAAGATGCCAATGACTTAAGAAGGACTGTATTTACCCTCACCCCGAAAGCTATTGATACGCTTCCGGCGGTGGAACAAATATGGGATTGCGGTGAGGAGGTGATCACAGAAATGCTTCATCACCAAACTGAAATTTTAAAATACTTGGATACCATAGAACAGCAGTTCAATCAATCCTCATTTGGGGACAGAATCATTCATAAACTAAAAAGTGAACAAGATGGCGAAGCTTCATAATTATCAAACTACGGTCGAATGGACAGGTAATGAGGGAGAAGGAACGTTGAATTACAAATCCTACAACAGGGATCACCTTATTAGTGTTGTAGGTAAATATGATTCCATCAAGGCATCTTCTGACCCTGCCTTTCTAGGTGACAAAAGCAGGTACAACCCTGAAGAACTATTTCTCTCATCACTATCCTCATGTCATATGCTTTGGTATTTACACCTTTGTGCTACCAACAATATTATTGTTTCTGAATATCAGGACAATGCTACCGGCATTATGGAAGAAAGTGATAATGGCAGTGGGAAGTTTGTAGAGGTTACGCTCAATCCAGTTGTAACAATAGACAACCTAGAAAAAAAACAACTGGCTATTGAATTACATGAAGCAGCCAACAAGATGTGTTTTATCGCTAATTCGTGTAACTTTATCGTTTCACATAACCCTGAAATTAAAATCAAATAGTTTCTTTACCACCATACTTTTTTTATGTTCGGAATAATCAACTTTGAAGCATTTCTTATCGCAGGTATCATCTTGAACCTGACGCCTGGTGCTGACACAATGTACATTTTGGGAAGAAGTATCTCTCAAGGAAAAAAAGCAGGAATTTTATCGGCTCTTGGCATCTCAACAGGAGAGCTGGTACACTGCATTTTTGCAGCATTGGGTCTTTCTATCATTCTTGCAAAGTCAGCTATTGCATTTATGGCTGTAAAATACCTAGGAGCTGCATACCTTATCTATTTAGGCATTAAGACACTCTTCAGTAAAACAAAAGAGGATTTTAAAGTAGACACCTCTCAAGAAAGCACCAACTACAAAAAAGTCTTTCTGTCTGGCATTTTCACCAATATCCTCAATCCTAAGGTTGCCTTATTCTTTTTAGTATTTTTGCCTCAGTTCATCGACCCGAATTTTGCTCAAAGCCCCATTCCTTTCTTAATCCTTGGCCTGGTTTTCTTAGCTACTGGAACTGTATGGTGCCTGATACTGGCGCTTTTCGCATCCAAGATGTCCACCAGAATCCGAGAGAATTACAAGTTCAAGATCTGGTTAGATAAAATAACAGGTGGGATTTTTGTCTTGCTGGGCATCAAACTGGCTTTATCAGAAAGGTAATGTAAGCAAGGGTCAACCTTCTCATTTTTACGATCATCAAAAGTTAATATAGGGTTATCACTCAATAGAAAAGATAATTGTTATTTCGCCTTACTAAACCTCATTTTGTATAAAAGCAAAATGAGGTTTTATCACAATCTATTGAAACGGAAGTCAGGCTAATATGCTAAATAGTTTATATCAAGGGTTAAACCAGTCTTACCCCTATTTATTAACACCCAAAAGGAATTTTTTAATAGCATCGGTCATAAGTGTAATGGTCTATGGAATGAATTACCTACTGATAAACAGGTCATTTCTTCCGACGCATCTTTCATTTTCTGTATTGGAGGTTTGTCTAATTGCTGCAAGCATAACTTTCCTCAGTATTATACTGACTGTAGAGCTTGCTCCACGTTTATTCATTTCTATTGAAACCAAAGAAAACTGGACGATTGGCAAGGAGGTATTATTGGTTTTATTACTGCTGCTGACCATTGCCTTTTTCAACAACATTGTCTTCTCCTTTTTACTGGAAGAACCCATTTCCAACTTTCTGAAAAGGTTCGGAAATGCCGCATTTTATGTTCTTGGACTAGGCTCTATCCCAACACTAATGGTTGTGTGGCTAAATTATACCATTATACTGAAAAGGAACTTACAGACTGCACATGCCTACAACACAGTTTTAGAGAAAAGAATTAACCAACAAGGTATAGAAACAGATAAAACAATTCAGATTCAGACCAACAACAAGCATGAAGTCATAACGCTAAACCTGAACTGTTTTATCTTTGCCAAATCAGAAGGGAACTACGTGGACATTGTTACAAAACAAGATGGTGAGGTGGTCTATACGCCATACCGCATTTCCATCAAAAAGCTAATGGACTCTCTCTCTGACGTTGCCTTTATTATGAGTCCTCACCGTTCTTATATTATTAACCTGAACAAAATAACAGCCGCCTCAGGGAATGCCCGGAATTTCAAACTATCACTTGAAAATGTAGCGGAAGGAATCCCAATCTCAAGAAATAAGTATCAGGCATTCAAAACCGCTTTTTTCAGTCAGAAACCATAAGCCAAACCTACACCCAATAATATTCTGGAATCAAAATCACCCGGACGAAAACGTCCACTATCTGTCATTCCTTTCAAGGATACCATTGCAAAGCCATTGATTGTAAACCGATTGATTGTATATCCTAAAGATTGGGTGAAGCCATAGTTAAAGTAACCATAATTGTGATGGTACTTAACGTAAACATCATGGTGTGGCATTTTCAATTTACCTATAGAGTGCAGATGGGTATACCCCACAAAAGGTTCCAAAGACAACAATACTCCTACCTGCCTAAACGGATAGTAAACGACCTCATATACAGCATAAGCCCCAATATCTCTGGTATAACCTTTTACATAATCAGAAAAAAGGTTTTTGTGCTCATCAATAACATTATGTTGATAAGCGACACCATAATACATCTGAAAATGACGACTGTTAAAGGCACTTCTTTTTGCTTTAGCCACTATACCATAGTTATCCCCATAACTGGTATTTAATAAATCTGTCGTAAAGTTTATTGCTACTTGCCACCTTCTATAATCAGCAGGACTGTTATATGGATTTTGAGACAATGTCGGCAGGCTGATCAACACAAATATCAGGGTCAGGTAATTTTTCATTTTGCAATAACTTTAGTATTAAAAAATAAGGCTATTCCTTTTATAAATGACTGAATTGGGCTATTCCGGTGAGTTGTATTTGGTAACCGCTCAAAAGCTACTGTCGTCTTATAATCTCTACTTTCCAGCAGGTTTTGAAAAGCATCAAAAGATGTATTCAAGGCTACTCCCTCCAAATCACCGACAGTCACATAGATATTTTGAGTTATGACTTGCTCCATCCGATAAAAGTCATCTTCCAACTCAAACAAGTAGTGGCGGTACCACATAATATTGGGACTTGCTGCAATGTGATAATCAAATGGGTTTTCATACTCCTGCTGATAGAGTAAATACAAACTTAAATACCCACCTAATGAATGCCCAAAGAGAGTATTGTCAATACTATTGAGGTTCAGGTCTTTTTCTATAAAGGGAATCAACTCATGGTTCAGGAACTGAATGTATTGCTTTGCTCCACCTGAATCATTGGGAAAGTCATCATCTTCAGGGTAGGAAAAATCTCGGCCTCTCTGGTTGTCTCCTTTATATCCAATCCCTATCAGAACAATGTCTTCCCTACCCACTCCAGTAAGATATTCGGCCACTTCCCTGAAGTAATCATCACCATCCAATAAATAAACTGCATGATAGTCTTCACTGCTCTGATACCCTTCAGGGTACCATACATTAATCCTGTAATTTGAATTGGTGTATTTAGACTTCAAGTAATGCGTTTCACTGTTCTGCACAGATGACCAACCGTCACTTTGGCAGCCTGATAAGCACAAAATAAAAGTCACCAACAGCATGGTCTGGAATTGAAAAAAAATTGAATGCTTCATAAAATTTTGCTTTAAAGTTTATGGAACAATTTTATTCCTCACTATAGCAAAAAGCTATGTTGTCAAGCAGTTAGGGATAAAGTGGCTTGTATTTGTGATGTATGGGAAGGTTTGATTCTGCTATCCTACCAAAGGATAATAGTATTATATTGTGACAGTTCTTTAGAAAGCCCCATAAACTGTGATAGAACATAAAAACATACCCTACTACATAAGTGCTATTGGGTTATTTATCATACTGAAGTACCTGTATACGATAGCGGACATATCTGACTTAATTTTTTTACTTGAACCTACCAATCTTGTTGTCAAATTTTTGACAGGTGCTAAATCTGTTTTCATTCAAGACAGTGGGTACTATTTTCAACAATTAGATATCATTATAGACAAATCATGTGCAGGGTTTAACTTTTGGCTCTTATGCTTTTTAATGCTGGTATTCCTTAGCTTAAAATATTTTGAGAAAGTGATTCTTAAAATCTCAGCATTTATTTTTTCATTTATAGGAGCTTATATATTTACTGTATTGGTAAATAGTTCAAGGATTTTTGTCTCTGTGATTATCCAGAAACAAGCAGCCTTGGCACTTCCTATCAAGGAGAAAATCATTCATGAAGGCATTGGTATACTCACCAACCTGACTTTTTTGATACTTATATACTTAATAACAGAGAGGATACTTAAAACTAGAAACGCTAATGCGAAACTTACTTAATCCGAAATGGATACTCATCATCAATACACTACCCATTGTTATACTGTTTTTAATCTTATATGGTGAGTTTCAGATTATCAAGAGCCTATTGAGTGAAGAGAATATAACCCTTTGGAAAACATTTGGATTGACATTGGGTGTTCTAGGGCTACTTAACTTTGGATATGCAACCTACCTTATCCTAAAGCAGCAAAGTATTTCGTTCTACTATGCCATTTTCGCCTTACTCTCTCATCTTCCTTTTATTTACCTTTATGCTTTTCACCTTCAGGAGATAATTCCTTCTTCTATTCCTGACTGGATGATACCAGGTAGTATGGTTATATATGTTGGCACATTTCTGATGCCGACACTTGCTTATGCCTTGTTTATTCTGGTGACACATTTCACGCCAGTAGACCAAGGTCTCAAAGCTAAAAAAAGCTTTTACATGGCCATTATGATACCTATCGTATGGTATGTTTTTGCACAAGTAATACTGCCGCTATGGCAACCTACTGAAAGCTTTTTTAATATTCATGTGATACTAATCCTCCTCATAGCAGGTACTTTAGCTTTTCTATTCTTCCTAGTCCGTGGTATACTGATCTTAGCTACTAAAAAATCAGTGGTCTGGCAGAAATATCAATTGTATTGGAAGGTTCCTATCTCAATCATTCTCCCCTTGACAGGATTGGCATTAAACAATGGGGTCTTAAACGACAGCCTCACAATGGGAGAAATAGGCATTTTTGGAAATTTCTCCAACCATTGGTTTTATATCATTGCTCTCCTGAATGGTATTTTTATCTGTTTGCCCAACCGTGAACATAAGTTATACCGCATACTCCTTTTCTTTGGCAGGTGTCTTACATTTGCCTACACTTTTTACTTTTTCATTGTATTCCTTCCTTTTCTTCCGTTATCCGTTATTGCCATTGTAGCAATTGGTACAGGATTCCTGATGCTGACTCCATTAGTTTTATTTATAGTTCATATCAATGAGTTGGCTAATGATTTCACATTCCTGAGAACATACTATACCAACAGTGCGATATGGATATTTTCCATTGTAGGTTTTATGACGATTCCCCTTATTATCACAAACGATTACCTGAATGACAGAAAGACTTTACACCAGACTTTAGACTACCTCTACAGTCCTGACTATTCAAAAAAATATCACCTAGACAAAGCTTCACTTCAGAACACCTTAGCGGTTATCAAAAAGCATAAGGAGAAAAATAATAATGACTTTTTTGGAAGCCATCAACCTTACCTGTCTTCATATTTCAACTTTCTTGTATTGGATAACCTGACCTTATCTGATGCCAAGATCAACACCATCGAAAAGATATTCTTTGGTCGTACTTCACTTGAACTACGAACTGAAAATATTCAGAATGACAAGGTTTCCATTTCCAACATTTCAACAAACAGTGTATTTGATCAATCCCAAAATGCTTGGAAAAGCTGGGTGGAGTTAGAAATCACCAATCAAAATAAGGATGCCAGATGGCTATCAGAATATGCGACAACATTGGACCTACCTGAAGGTACATGGATCAGTGATTACTACCTCTATGTAGGTGACAAAAAAGAAATGGGTATACTCGCTGAGAAAAAGTCCGCTATGTGGGTGTTTTCAAATATCCGTAGTGAGAATCGGGACCCTGGAATATTGTATTACTTAACTGGCAATAAAGTCGCCTTCAGGGTCTTCCCTTTTTCCAATAATGAAACAAGAAAAACAGGGTTTGAACTGATTCATAAAGAACCTATCCAGTTCACTATTGATGAACACACTGTTGAGCTTGGAAAGCCAAAAACTGATCAGGAGCACATTGTTGAGACTGATGACATGGTATATGTATCAGTACAACAGAAACAAGAACTGACCAAAGTATACCGAAAACCTTACTTTCATTTCATCTTGGATATTTCCAAAGAAGAGAACATTTCAAGGTTCAAAAAACAAATTGGTTTCATTACTGAGAAGTATAAAAGCCTGACTGAAAACGCCAAAATCAGCTTGGTCAACAGTGTTGTTTCTACGACCTCACTTGATGACAATTGGGAGCAGCAACTCCAAGAGGAAAACTTTGGAGAAGGATTTTATATTGACAGAGCCATCAAGACTACACTATTTAATTCTTACAAAGCACAATCTGACACATACCCTGTAATGGTTGTTGTTACAGATAATCTTGAAAATGCAGTGTTTAATAAAGATTTATCCGATTGGCAATTTGCCTTTCCTGAAGGAGATATATTCTATAACCTCAATGAATCAGGTGAATTGGAGCCTCACTCCCTAACTTCAAATCCTTATCAGTCAATTCGCAGCAATAAGCCATTGTCTTTTAGCCACCCAGTATTGGCATATAAATTAAAAGACAATTCTATCAGATATATCCCTGATAATCAAAAGGCAAGTGTCATTCTAAAGTCAGACCTCTTTGAGGTTCAATCAGCCGACATTTCTGAAAAAGACTGGACTTCTGCCCTGATTTTGCAAGGCAAATGGATTTCTAATACCCTACATCCTGAGACCTCTAGCCAAGAGTGGCTGAACTTGGTAAAGTATAGTTTTACTTCTAAAATCATGACACCGGTAACGTCATATTTAGTTGTAGAAAATGAAGCACAAAAAGCCATTCTCAAAAAGAAACAGAAGCAGGTTTTGTCAGGCAATAGATCATTGGATCTGAGTGAGGACACGCAAAGAATGAGTGAACCAAGTCTTATATTACTAGCTGTTCTGCTGATCTTTGTGATATGGTATAAACAGAGAAGAACTGCTACTAATGAGTAGTGAATTATCAAAATATATAGTCAGTATGGTATTAGGTGTTTATTGGTATTATGGTTTTCCGGAAGGATTATATTCCTATGACTTTTTCAAATTCAGAAAAGGACTGGGTGGTTTTGCAGATGCCCCAGCAGAGTTAATGACTGATATATCAGTTGAGAATACTCACCTACTGTTATCTGATATTGAAAAGCTTGTGAGTACCCATAAGGGTGCTTACATTTTTGTTTACAAATCAGGTAACCATCTAAGGATTGGGACTGGGGGATATATGATAAATGATTTTGAATTCGAGTTACTTATCAAGGTAGAGGATATTTTAAAAAATCATGGGACACAACTGATAAGCACAGAAAAACGAGCAACAGATGCTGAATTGATTAAACTTTCAAATCCAGCAGATAATCAAGCTTTAGGTATAAGCAAGCCTTACCTGAGCATAGTCTCTTCTTCACCTAAGAAATGGAATGCAGAAACCTCTTCTATCCGATTTGACTGTAACTTATTTTCAGCCAACAAAGAAGGTTTCCTTAAAGACCTTTTGACTATCACCGATGAAGCCAATATCAATGTTGTCCATTATCTTGAAAAAAGGTGTGGAGATCAGTATAACTTAATGTTGTTCTTTACGAATGGACGACAAGGAAGAGAGTTAACACAAAAACAGAAAGTGGATATCCATCAATTCGAGACTGGGTTGGAGCAACTGATTGAAAGGTATAACGTCCTTACAGGTCATATCTCCGGTTTTGAGAATTACCCTACAGGCAAGCACATAACACTTAAAATAATTGATAGTGATTTTATTTTAGGGTAAAATTAGTATTTCACTCCACTTATAAATATAATAAACATCTATAGGTAATAAGGTTAATATTTTTTTATTCAACTATTTTAAAATGACTATCGAAGAGGTAACAAGTGCTAGGTTTTATGTTCAAAACAAAAAATACAAACAAGGGATAAAATATATTCAAGACTTACTAGCTACCTCTCCTAATGATGATGGTCTTCATGCATTTTTAGCTATCTATTATTGCCAATTAGGTCAATTGAATGAATCTGTCAAAGCTATTGCTACGGCTATAAGCCTTAACCCTATAGAATGTGCACACTACCAGTTAGCTGCAAAAATTCAAATGCAACTTCAAAATGCTGATAAAGCAATAGATCACTTAAACAGAGCTATAGCATTCAATCCCAATGATGCCAATATATTTGGAGACCTTAGTTCCCTATATGTTATAAAACGCAATTTTGATAAAGCATTGGAATTAGCAAATAATGGTCTAAGTATAGACCCAACCAATGCAAAATGCCTTAGGGCAAAAGCATTAGTACTCTCTTTCTTAGGTCAACAAGATGAAGCAAAACATATATCGGATTTTTTATTAGGAGATAACCCTATTAATGCACAAAACCTTTTCACTGACGGACTTATTTCTCTTACACATGGAGATGAGTCCTCTACTGAAATGTTATCATCAGCATTATTTAAGCAACCTAATAATCCTTTTTTTCAAAATGCTTACAAGGTATCCCTGCGCAACAAACTGCCAGGTTATAATACAATTCAAAAAGTTGCTCGTAACTTAGGTCAAAAAGGAAGTAATGAAGCTCATCTTATTGGCATAATTTACTCTACCTTTATTCTCTTTTGTATCGCAAACTTATACAGTAGTGAATTAGGCTTTAAAAATGCCATTCCATGGTTATCTATTTACTTAATATTTTGGAATATAAACCTAATTCATCCCCTCATTATGATAATTCCAATGGGTATATATGACTTCTGGTTATACATTTCTAATCGAAGATCGAGATACTTATTCAATACTACACAGACAATCAGCACATTGTTAATCATGGTACTGCTGATTTTGTCATTTAGTTTTTATATAAATGCTTATGCATCAATCACCTCATATCTAATTTCTCTACACATTATTCCTTTTATCACTTTAATTTACCAAGTTTTAAACTCATCACACAGTGCCAAATACTGGTCAATTAGCTATGTAATTATTACAATTGTCATTGCCATCTTCAGTATTTATGAGTTTAACCAAAGTACAGTCTATTTCATTATTTCAAATATCATTTTTCGGATTCTTCCATTAGCATATCATAAAATATCAACCCTATTCAAGTAGGGTAATCATATTCTTTAATCACCGACACACCACAACCAATTAAAGGGTTGACTATCAATATACTAACACTTACAATTCGATTAACTGAGAATCACGCTTCAATGTATATACTGTCCTTATTGCCTACTCGAAAGTAATAGTCATTACATCCCACTCTCTTCATTTTCAAGTCAAATCAACACTTAAAAAAATTCAAACTTTTTTTGACTTATTATTTAGATTTAATCTAATTTAGCGCCTTCAATTGTGAAATTGAGAATAAATCTATCTATCCGCAGTGTGTAATTAAATATTTCATTCGATTTATTGAAAATAAATCAAACATACATTCTGTATCAAAGATGTGATGCAGAATATAATTAGCAATTTAAAACCAGAGATTATCTGCTGTTTTTCACCTACACTCCTGTAGGGAAAAGGCGGAGAAACTAGAACTGAACAATGACTAACAACAAACTATTTTATCTCTTACTGGCTGTACTTATATGGCTAGCAGGAAGCGATCCTGCTATTGCCCAAACCAGATTTGTAGAAGGCATCGTCCACGCTCAGGAAGATCAGCAACCTTTGCCTGGTGTAATGGTACAAGTTAAAGGAACTGGTACTGGAGTGCTCACCGATTTTAATGGTTACTTCAAGGTTAGAGTAGATACTGAAGATGGAAAATTGGTTTTCATGTATCTTGGAATGAAGCGAAAAGAAGTTCCTGTCAATGGGCAAAAAAACTTCGAAGTATTCTTAGAATATAAGGAAGAGCAACTGAATGAAGTAGTAATCACTGGTTATGCTGGAGAACAGGAAAAGGAAAAACTAACTGGTAGTATAGCCTCTGTCACATCTGAAGCACTTCAGGCAGATCGCCCTGTGGAAAGCGTAGACAAGATGCTTGAAGGTATGGTTGCAGGGGTACAAGTGGAAATGAGTTCTGCTGATCCCGGGACTCCGGTCAAGGTATTTGTCCGTGGTCAGAATACACTTAACTCAGTCTCCTCTACAGGAGTTACCGCTTCTTCCCAGCCATTGTATGTACTGGATGGTGTTCCTCTTTTTGATGTACATGAAAGCAATGTTCTCAAAACAACTGGTGGGGCATTTACTTCAACTGACATAAATCCACTTTCATTACTTAGCCCCAACGATATTGAGTCCATTTCGGTACTGAAGGATGCAGCGGCGGCGTCTATATATGGTGCCAACGCTGCCAATGGAGTGGTACTGATTACTACCAAAAAAGGAAAATCAGGTAAGATGCAGGCAAAATTCAACTTTTCGCACGGTGTATCTGAAATCATCAACCCAATCAAGTACTTGAACAGTGAACAATATGTAACACTCTACACCGAGACCCTGATCAACTCTGGTGTATCGCCTGAAGAGGCTGCTGATAGAGTTGGTACAACAGATATCTATACAGACTGGCAAGACTTGGTACTGAGAACAGGAAGTACTACCCAAGCGGGAATCAGCCTTTCTGGAGGTACTCCTGAAAACACTTATCGGGTGTCTTTGAATTACTTTGACCAACAAGCGATCTCAAAAGGGAATGGACTACAACGGTTGTCTTCCCGTATATCACTTAACAACCAACTGACGGATCGACTGCATTCAACAGTTGTACTGGGTATAGGTCACTTGCACAAGGATATTTTCAACCAGTTCAACTCATTGGATTTCATTCCCAACATCTCCCCATACAATGAGGATGGATCATTCAATAATAGTGGATTCTTTGAGTCTCGTGCAAATCCACTGGCAGCACTGGCTCAAAACAATCAATACCATAATGAATGGAATATCAATGGAAACTTAAAGTTGTCTTATAAGATTCTGAATGGATTAACCCTTTCCTCTACCTTGGGTATTGATGCCTCCAATAGTCACCAGTACTATTTTTACTCCAAAGAAAACGCTTTAGGTGCCAATAGAAACGGATATATTTCAGAGAAAAAAGATAATACCTCCCGCTGGATCTCTTTTACTCAATTGCACTATCAGAAAACAATTGCCGAAAAGCATGCTATATCGGCACTTGCAGGCTTTGAAATTCAAGACCAGTACCGCCATAGCTTGAGAGGTAGTGAATCAAACTTGCCTTTTGAAGAGAACCCAGTATTGGGACAAGGAGATAAGGCGAACCAGTCTACTAGCTCTGTTTCACTGAGTGATGGAACCATTTCGCAATACGGACAATTGAGTTATACATTTGACAACAAATACAGTCTACAGGCAAGTGTCAGACAAGATGCCACTTCTATTTTTGGAGGAGATGTACAAAAAGGCCTTTTCAGCTCTCTCGGATTAGGTTGGACAATGTCCAATGAACAATGGTTCCAAAGTCAAAATCAATGGCTGGATAACCTTAAGCTAAGAGCTTCAATTGGTACAACAGGAAACTCAAAGGTAGGTACCTATGCAGCAAGAGGTTTGTATTCCTATAGTAAATACAATGGTTATAATGGACAACTTGGCGCTCTACCATCATCTGCACCTAATCCATCATTAGGCTGGGAGAAAACCCTGAAAACCAATTTTGGACTGGATATTGGCATCAGCCATCTTTTTGACATCACCTTGGAGCACTACCGTGACTACATCACAGATGCCATCTCCACTTTAAGTGTTCCTTATGAAAGTGGCTTTAACAGTGTAGCTGTCAATCTAGCAGATATGCGCAATACAGGCTGGGAACTTTCAGTGAAAGGATATTTTATCAATAAGCCTACCTTCTCTTGGCATTCTAACTTCAACATTGCCCATAACGAGAACCTGATTACTTATGTCAACAAAGAACAAACACCACAGCATGATTCCCAAATCAACGGTGTGGTAGAAGGAAACTCAAACACTACCATCTATGGTGTCATCTACGTAGGAGTAAATCCTGACAATGGGGCTCCTAAGTGGCAACTGGCAGATGGAACCATTACAGAAGATAGCTCATTAGCTAAAGAACTAGAAAACAGAATAGCTATCGGAAACACCAGCCCTGATGCACAAGGAGGATGGACAAACACATGGTCTTATAAAGGACTTAGCCTGTCCGTTTTGCTAACCTACCAGTTAGGAGGTGACAGAATGATATCTACTACAGCGGCCACAGCCATGTCAGATGGGGTGAGGTTCAATTATATGAACCAGAGTGTTAATGCTCTGGACCGTTGGCAGCAGGAAGGAGATCAGACAGATGTGCCAAAACTCAGCACTTCTGCATCTTTGGTTAGCAATACTACTCGCTTTATGTATGATATGACACATATCAAGTTAAGCAATGTCAAACTTTCATACCAGCTACCAAAGGCTGTTAGCCAAAAGCTTCATGCCAGCTCAATCAATGTAAACTTGAGTGCCAACAATCTTGGCTACTGGTACAAGGAAGATAACAGAAGCGACCGGAATGGGATTGCTGAATACCGTTATACTTTCCCCGAATCAAGGACTATTCAAGCCGGTCTGAATGTCACATTCTAATCAAAAGGAAACCATCATATGAAAAATAAAGTGAGAACTGCTATAGTACTTTTCGTTAGCTGCTTCATAATTAGTAGTTGCGAAGACTTTCTTGACAGAGAACCTACTTCAGAGGTTTCAAATGAAGAACTATTGAGTGACCTTGACGGAATTAACTTTGCATTAGCTGGTGTATATAGCAGACTGATTAATAGTGATTATTATTATCTAAAAGGAATGCAAATGTATACAGCCCTACGATCTGGCAATGTAAAACTTAATAACAGCTTCAGTGGTATTGCCACTACCAACATGCTTCCTGTTTATGAGTTTAATACACTACCATCAGACAGCAGCCCTATCATTGGCTCTTACCAATCATTATATCAACTGATTACATATGCTAATAACATCATTGAGGCAATTCCCAACCTTGCTGATGGAGACCAGACACTAAAAAATCAGTACTTAGGAGAAGCTTTGACACTTAGAGCATTGGCTCATTTTGACTTGACAAGATTGTATGCACAACCATACAGTTACACTCAAAATGGCACCCACTTAGGCATTGTAACCCTTCCTGAGAATATTGGTGTCTTTGAACTGCCTTCAAGAAGTCCACTTTATGAAGCCTACAGGTTAATAATCAGTGATCTGGAACAAGCTGAATCACTACTTGGAGGATATAGAAGCGGCAGAGTCACAAAAGCATTTATCAGTAAAGGTGTAGCTCAAGCACTTTTGGCAAGAGTCTATCTCTATAAAAAAGATTGGAACAATGCCATCACATACGCCTCCAAAGTTATTTCAAACCAAGATTATCAACTGGTAAACCATGACAACTACCTAGCAGCTTGGGCTGCTACCACAACCAACCAAGAAGATATTTTTGTCTTGGAAACCAGTGAAAATGGCGCCCCTAAGCTAGCTGCTCAGTTTGGGCAAATAGGTACTCAAACAACAGTTGGGATTTTAACAAAAGACCTATTGGAAATATATGATGACGGGGATATTAGAGCAGAGCTGATTGAAGAGAAAAAAGAGGGAGCTTATGTGACTCGTAAGTTCCATTATGACGCCAGCTATGGCGACCGTTATTTCCCAATTATTCGTTTGGCAGAGATGTATCTGATAAGGGCAGAAAGCAGTGCTGAAATTGGAGACAATATTCAGGCTAGAGCTGACTTGGGTATTATTCAGCAAAGGGCAAACCCCGATGCTTCTCCAGTCACCCTATCAGGAGATGCTTTAAAAGATGCCATCTTACTCGAAAGAAGAAAAGAGCTTGCACTGGAAGGTCATTATTACTTTGACCTGATCAGAAGAGGAAAGGATATAGTAAGAACAGACTGTAATGCCAGCATGAACTGTACGGTCAGCACTCCTAGCGACCTTCAGATCCTCCCGATCCCACAGAAAAACATTAACATCAATGATAATCTTGAGCAAAACCAAGGCTATTAATTATAACTATTACTTGTACTAAACTTACAAAAAAGATGAACAAATGGTTGACCAAAAGCAGTTTATTGCTAACTGCGGGACTACTAACATTCCAAACAGGATGTAAAGATGATGACGAAGTAGCGACACCTCCAAGCGTAAGCTTTGAGCAAAGCGAACTAAGCATTTCTGAAACAGCCACTTCAGCAGCCGAACTAGTCCTGACACTGGACAAAGCTTCTCAAAGTGCTATAGAAGTTGCTTTTAAGCTCTCAGGCACAGCAGAAGAAGGCGTTAACTTTCAGTCTATTGAGGAAAAAACAGTCACATTTAATGCGGGCGAGCAGACAGCTACAGTATTCTTGAATCCGATTAACGTAGCTAGCATTGACGGTGACAAGCAGGTGATTATTGAACTTGTATCGGGCGATAATTACCAAGTTTCAGATGATGAAGGAAAAACAACTGTCAATATTCTGGACAATGCCACTACACTGGAGAATGCTACCGCTGTCGCAATTGCTACCAGCAACACTGTAACCAACCCTTACCTTCAGGAAGCTGTCGAGGTAACGGTAGGTTTGGCTGAAGCTTTAACAGAAGATGTGACGCTAACATTTGACTTTGCAGAAAGCTCTGCTACAATTGGTGAGGATATAGAAATAGATGGCTTGACAAATGGAACAGAGTTGGTAATTCCTGCTGGAGAAGTTTCAGCTTCATTCCAGATAACTCCACTATTTAAAGGGAGTGCAGGTACAGACAAAAACGTATTAGCTAAAATTACTGACATTTCCAGAACTGATGTAGCTGTGACTGAAGGTAAAGCCACTTTTGAACTCCACCTGTTTGACCCAGAAGTTGCATTATCAACTTGGTTATTGGAGAGAGCTGACTATGCTGATCAAACTGGAAATGGTGCTGTTGTTGTTGCCACAAATGAAAATGGAGAACGTGCCTATGATGAAGAGGGTAATGCTCTGCCATCAGTAGTCGTAGATGGTATATACCAACCATATACTCAGCGTATCAACCCTGAAACAGGAAGCTGGACAGCTGCTTCACCTGCCCCTTACATCCATCAAGATGAAACGGATGCGAACTTGCTGAAAGGTGACTGGACTATGACCTACAAGACTGTCCCAAAACCTGGCAGCACTTCATACCCTTATTATTACACGTATATTTCGAATGCATTTGATATCCGTGACATATTCCCTTCTAACTATTTGGTAGGATATAACTCTTCAGGGGTTAAACTTGAAAAGTTTATACGCTTTGCCGCAACTGACCCAGATAACACTGCTGCTGGCAAAGTAATCATACCAACACAGACTGTAACTGTCTACAGGGCAAAAGATGGATATGAGTGGAAAGGAAAGACCTATGTTGCAGAAACAGAAAATGAGGAGTATAACTATAAAATTGACTCCAATGAGACATTAGGCGACATCAGCCTATCAAATAATGTAACCGCAATTGAAGTAACTATTAGCGGTGAAGGTACTTATGATATCAATGCTAAGTTGATTGAAGTAACATTAAACTTTGCTTCAGAAGACCCTAATCTGGAAATGACCTCCATGATCTATCGCATGGTACCACTAAAAAGTGACCTCCCTAACTAATTTTTTAGAGCTGTCTCTTTGAGACAGCTCTTTTCCCTTTCTTCATATTGTAAAACAATGAAACAGAACCATCTAATACTTTTATTGTTACCTACCGTTGTCTTCTCTTCCTTTTTTTTATTGAAACCAGAGGAGCTTACTGAAGATACTTACACTACGTTTGATGGATATACAATCAATACATTACGGACACTATACAGCCAAGAAAAATCCAATTGGCCCAAACCAACTTTAGATAAAACAGCAGAAGATGGATTTGTAGATATTGGACCACTCCCTAAACCTACATATCCAAAGCACAACCCCTATTCTGAAGAAAAAGTAGCATTGGGTAAACGTTTGTTCTTTGACCCAATCCTTTCCAAGTCCAACCAGATAGCCTGTGCCTCTTGTCACGTTCCTGAATTGGGATGGGGAGATGGCAAAAGGCAGTCTCATGGACATAACAGGCAATTAGGCAAGAGAAATGCTCCAACCATACTCAATGCAGGACATTGGCAGACCTTATTTTGGGACGGAAGAGCCCCCTCTATAGAAGCACAGGCACTTTTCCCTATTCAGGATCCTGTCGAAATGAATCAGAACCTTGATGAGCTAGTAAAAGAGTTACAATCACACGAGACTTATCCAAAACTCTTCAAGCAAGCATTTCCTGAAAAAACCATTTCACCTGAAACCATTGGACAAGCAATCGCTACATTCGAACGTGGCATCAATAGCCAATCAAACCGTTTTGATCACTTCGTTGAAGGAAAAGAAACCTTATTAAGTGACCTCGAGGTAGAAGGGCTACACCTGTTTAGAACAAAAGCAAGATGTATCAACTGTCACAATACACCACTGTTTTCTGATAATAAGCTTCACGTTACAGGGCTTCATCAAATGGGAAGGCCTTTTGAAGATTTAGGAAAGTACAACGTTACCCAAGACGAAGCTGACATTGCTAAATTCAGGACACCCTCACTAAGGGATGTAATGTACACTGGCCCTTGGATGCACAATGGTCTATTTGATGATATGTTTGGCATTGTGGCACTATACGACAAGGCTATTCCTGTAGGAAAAAAGCATCCTAAAAAAGAGTACAAATTGCCATTCCCTGAACAATCCGAACTATTAAAACCACTTCACCTGACCAAGAGAGAAAAAGAGGCTGTTGTTGCGTTTATGCAAGCGATTTCATCACGCCCTGTATTTATGACCTCTCCTCTATAACCTAAAATTAAGAAAGGTAGGCTGATCCCCTACCTTTCTCATTTATGAACCATCACTATTTGATGGCAAAGTATTCTGGCCCTCAAGAATTTTTGAGTGATTCCATATCAATTACAAAACGGTAACGAACATCTCCCCGCTTCATCCGTTCGTATGCCTCACCAATCTTGTGAATATCCAACATCTCGACATCACAACTAATACCGTGTTCAGCACAGAAATCAAGAACTTCCTGTGTTTCAGGCATACCGCCAATAGCCGAACCAAGAATCGACCGCCTACCCAACACCAATTGTATGGCTTCAATAGGCGGGTTCAGAGGTGTCAGCTGTCCAACCAGAATATAAGTCCCATTCACTTTCAAGCAAGCGACATAAGGATTTAGGTCATGCTCCACAGGCACTGTATCGAGAATATAATCTAGTGATCCGGCTGCTTGATTCATTTGGTCTTCTACAGTACTAATCACAAAGTGATCTGCCCCATTTCTTCTTCCTTCCTCAATCTTACTTTCAGAACGGGTAAAAAGTGTGACCTCTGCCCCCATTGCCTTAGCAAACTTGATTCCCATATGTCCAAGACCTCCCATACCAACTACTCCAACTTTATCTCCAGGTTTTACACCAACATATTTAAGGGGAGAATAAGTAGTAATACCAGCACACAATATTGGTGCTGCTGCTGCAGGGTCTAGCCCATCAGGAAGGTGTACCACAAAGCGCTCACTCACAATAATATGTTCAGAGTAACCACCATATGTCATCTTACCATCAAACCGGTCTACTCCATTATAAGTCCAAACACCTTGGGCACAATACTGCTCCAAGCCTTCATTACAACTTGAACATTGACGGCATGAGTCCACCAAACAACCAACTCCTACCATATCTCCTACCTTGTATTTGGATACTTCAGAGCCAACTGCTTTTACCCGACCTACAATCTCGTGTCCAGGGACAACAGGATAAACGGTCATATTCCAATCATTATCCACAAAATGGATATCCGAATGACATACGCCACAATAGAGAATTTCAATGGACACATCATCCGGACGGGGTTGACGAGGTTCGTACTGCCACGGTGCAGGAGTTGCACCTTGTTCTTGAGCTGCATATGCTCGAATGACTTTTGGGGTGGTTTCTTGTGCCATTACAGAATAGTTTAAGTGTTATTTACTGGTTACTTTTCTTAGGAGGGATATCTCTTTACTTAACATCTATTCAACCATAAAATGTTGCATATTTTTAAGTAAAGGATGAGTTAGGTTCTTTTTATAAGGTAGTATGCTAAAGCCTATATTTGGGCTTATGAGGTTCTTATTATAAACAACCCAAGTTAAAACCATAAAATAGTTTATAACACCTAGTCTCTGTTTATTAATCTTGGATTAGTACTATATTGAGCAGCATCAAGCTTGAACAAACGATAGCTTGATGTTAGAGACCAAAGACTTTTTGAGATTGAAATAATAAAAATAAGACCTTACACTAAAAATATGCTGTAAGAGTTTCAAAAAACAATTTTGTATAAGATGAAATATTGGGTATCAAAGAGCGGTAATGACAAGCTTATTGTAGTGTCTGATGATGTTATTTATAACTTCAATCCTGGCTTAAATCAACTTTATCTCTTCGAGGAAGAACTTCGCCAAGGAAAGATCCCTAAAAAATTGACAGGGACTCCTCTTAGCTACATAAGAAGTATTTCTTCTAAGGTGGGGTCACCTAAGATTCAACTGAATTATGGCAAAGACAGTGAGCTATTAATCCATGCTGGGGAACATAAGAAAGAAATTTTCTCATACCTTAAGGATGGCTTAAGTCTACAACCGAAATATGTATTGGAAGAGGAAAGTTTTTTTACAAGAGCTAAAAATCCTTTGATTATGCTTTTGATTACTTTAGGGGTTGTTATTTTTTCTTACGACTATGCAAAAAATATGGAGTTGGGTTATACTTATGAGATTCGTGGAAGAATAGGGGTTTTGGGAGGATTATCATTGGGTCTAGCTGAAATACTAGGATCAGAGGGAGTTTTGTTTTTTGGAACACTTATTTCTGGAATTAGTACTGTCTTTATCTGGAAAGCTTTCAGAAATAAGGGCTTCATAGAAAAGCTAATTTATAAAACGAATTAAAAAAATAGCTACGAATAAGTGCTATATGCCAAAATGAAGATCCATACTATGGATGCAGAGCTATCATTACCAATTACAAAACAATGAGTATTCTTTCGACTAAAAATTTAAGCCTGCTCCCAAATCCAATTGAGTTACAACAGGTTTGTAAATCCATTTCTGCTTTAGAAGCAATTATCTGCCCTGAGTGGGAATTTAGGTACTACTCATATCAAAATAATTGGAGTGAGATAGAAGAGCTTTGTGAAATGAGAAATGGGCAAGGTAACCTGATCTAATGGGAAAGACCTGTTGGATTGGATGAATTTGTCAAGTGCAGTGTTCAGATCATCCTTTTGTATTGGCTTTAGCAAATAGTCGACACTGTTTACCTTAAAAGCTTGAATGGCGTATTGGTCAAAGGCTGTCGTAAATATAATGGGTGCCACTACCGTTGTTTTTTGAAAAATTTCAAAGCTTAAGCCATCAGCTAGTTGGATGTCCATAAATACTAGATCGGGGGTTTCGTTTTGCTGAAACCATACCACGGCATCTTCAACCGTATCGATAATTTCCAGCAATTCGAACGTAAAGTCACAGTCTTTCAATAGTAATTGCAATTGGTTAACCGCCCGAATTTCGTCTTCGATGATTAAGGTTTTCATAGTCATTTTTTAAGCATGTCTTCCCTCAGTAGGGGGAGAGCCACGGAAAATTCATTTCCATCATTCGCTATTTCCACAGCTCGGTCTGAGATAAGTGCGTATCGCTTTTCAATATTCTTTAATCCCATTTTTGTAGAAGGCAGCTGTGTGGATTTTTTTTGAATCTTGTTCGTTACCACAACAAAATCATCCGCAACGTCAATGTTAATCACCAGTGTTTTAGCCTTGGAAACCACATTATGTTTAATGGCATTTTCTAAGAGTAATTGCAGGCTCATCGGTGCGATGAGCTTATCTTCCAGTGCTACTGGGATGTTCCAATTCAATTTTAGGTTCTCTCCAAATCGTTCCGATTGAACGTGAATATAGGCTTTCACAAACTTCAGCTCAGACTTTAATGAAATCAAATTAGTGTTACCTGATTCCAGCAAGAAGCGGTAGATATCCGATAGTTTGTCTACAAACTTCTTGGCTTCTTCTTTGGGACTGTGATCGATGATATCTCGCAAGGTGTTCAGTGTATTGAAAAAGAAGTGAGGCTGGACTTGATTGCGAAGCGTATCAAGTTCTGCTTGTATGATGGCCTGCTTTGCCTGTTCTTCTTCTCTGATCGAATTTTTAAGCAGTACAAAGAAGTAAATAGCTTCATAAATGGCCATGGTCATAGTCGTAAGAAAAACCACGACCACCAAGGATCGTATTCTTTCTAGGAAATTGTAACTGACATTCTCTACGAGCAAGGAAATTAAGCTAATTCCTATAAAATCAACTAAGGTCACGGTAATTAAGGTGCAGATAAGAAGAAAAGTGATTCGCTTAGTACTATCCTTTAAACTGGGATATACGATTCTTAGTCGTATTAAGATGAGCCTGTTGATCAACCAATCACAAGCGGAAAAAAATAATGACCCCACAAAAGTGAAGGTGAGCTCGATGGTGGTAAGGTGAGTGATACCTTCTACGTTAAAGACGAAGACTGCCGATAAGCCCAATAGCAAAATACCAATGATAGTAAACCATTTATCATCGAACCCCAGGTATTTTATACGCTTTTCTTTGTTTGTGATCATTCAAATCTCAATTGCTACTTATGTAAAACTTAATCATACCTTCAAGATACAAAATGAATTTGAGTTGAATCATCATTAGGTTGGATTGCAAGATGTTAATTTTGAATATATCTATTCCTGCTTCTTAATATCAGTTTACCTATTGTTTCTTAAGCTTGTTGCTAACGAATAGTATATGGCAAGTAGGGCACAAGATAATGATAAAGTATCAAGTTCGCACTGAGCCAAATCGTTGTATTTTGTTTTTAATTTATTCATTCTTAAAAGCCAAATCAACGATTTGGCGGTGTTTGCAAATAGCACTAAACACTCGTAAACCACCGAACGCCCTATTTGCTATATACAGTGTTATAGCCATTTTTTTACGTCCACCATCTTGGGGTTTTATCAGAATCCTCTGTATCAGGATTCTTTGCTAGTCTTTTCAATTGGTAGTTCATTTCACGTTTAATCATTTCATTGTCAGAATTGGAAAGTTCAGTTATTGTATTGATTGCATCATCTGTTCCAATAGAAAACAAAGCATATCCACATTGACTAATAAACTGACCTGTCCCAGTTTCATATGATTCTAAAAAATCAAATTTCTGTTGAATAACTTCTTTAATTATCGGGACACTCGTATTCTCTTTTCTCCTTTGAATATCATGTATTAAATCCTCATATCTCGAATGCCAAGGTTGCAATATGATTTTATGGATTAAATCAGTGAATTCTTTATTTTCTTCAAGTAACCAAATTAGTGTCAGTCCGAATTCTACACCCTCACTATCCTTTGATTCAATTACTCCGTCTATTAATATTTCAAGATTCTCATGTTTCTTCTCCATATTAAAAGGTAATCGTAAGGTAAGTTCCTCCTTTGATAACTTTCCAAGTTGAAAATCAATAATATTCTGTCTTAATTCTTCAGTCATCTTAATTGGCTATAATACCAAGCTATCGTTTGTTCAAGCTTGACCCTTCTCAATATAGTACTAATCCAAGATTTAATAAACTGATAGCGCATGTTATAAGCTGTTTTACAGCGTTTCTTTGGTGAGGCACAGTGTGTGAAAGTAAAACAGGTACCATAGGGAATTCCTGCTCCTGCTACTTTGTTCGATCCGGCTTTTTCTTTACGCTAGAAGGGAGTTATTAAAAAATGAAACGGATAGAGTTTGAGGCTTTGGCTAAACTATCGGCCGTTTCTCCAATGGACAAACCGGCACGAAACCTGTTTTGGGGCTACTCTTCTGCTAAGGAGATGCTGTTCATTTATCGGCATAAGGTGGTTTTTGTCCTTTAATTACGTTAGCTTTTCTGCATACGCTGACAGGTTAGCAGCTTTTTTCACCTGCTACCTTCCGCTTTCCGAAAACAGGTTTTCTCTAAGCCTCAGGTTAAAAGTAAAAAACCAAACCCTTCGGGTCTGGCACAGAAAAGCTAAGCTTTATTTTTTTAAAACCACCTTGCGGCTGCCATTACTTATCTCCTTGCTTGTCACCTCTCCACCAAAACGCAGGACTTTCCGAATAGCTTATAACGGTTTGGCTATGATTTCGGCGTGGAATAGTCCTGCGGACGATTCCACGCCGAAATCAGTTTAAATATAGGTTTTACTTTTGGTTTTTGCACTGTCGCCACGCTGAATTATAGCCATTGTTGTAAAACGTTTTTTATTTGGTTAATTTCGATTTTCGTTAAATTTTTTTCATCGTTTTATTTCAAGAGTTTCAATCGCAATCATTCTATCTGCTAATTTGTTTTTTCCTTCATAGAAAAAGTTCACTTTTAGAGAGTCACCAACTTTTGACCACGTTCCAGTATAAGTTTTCTTTCGAATTAGTGTTGTTGAATATTGACAGATATTTTTATCAAGAAACAACCATTCTGCATCGAATACTTTATGATTTGTCTTTTTATAATAGATTGTATCTAAATTTTTAATTTCCGATTTAGATAAATTCAGATTCACTGTTCTCGAGCAAGAACTGAATAATTTTAACATTATTAAAATCAGCAGGATTTTTATTATAGAGTTCAATTTTCTAAATGTTTTACAACAATTGTATAAAAAGCATTGCGTTTACCCACCCAATTCAAGGGAGAAAAATGCCATAGCGTTTATTTCTTATGTATCAATAACTCCATTAACCTACAGCATATATCAATATTGTACAAAACTTCTTTGCAGACATATTACCTTTATATAGAAGGTTATAGACCGGTAACACGATGCGTTCTTTTATATCTCTAAAGGCTAATCTTTTCTTTTGTCCATTTGATAAGATAATCAAAACTACTTACCTAACCGTGGATTAAACGTTTAATAAACGAATACTAAACGTTTAATCCATCTTTTATTAGATTCATCTCGTTCGAGATACTTTATTAGTTTTCTCCTTTAGTCGCTATCCAAATAACAGAACTTACTGAAATTTCTTTACTTGTTGCTTTCTGCCAATTATCAAATAAAATAGTGGCCCGATGAGAGGTAGGAATAGCACAACTAAAGCCCAAACTAACTTATCATTATTTTTAAACTCATTATTCAAAATACTGAACAAGCAGATAATTTGTGGGATAAATGCAAAAAATACGATTACCCAAAAGAATAGCCCAATTCCTGGAGTTACAACACTCATCTTTGTTTTAGTTAAAATGTTTATTGAAAAAATTAAGCACAACGTTAATAATATGAGCATGTAGCGGACTTAAATACGGTTTCGTATCGAGTCACAAAGTAGCCAAAGCTACACAAAATTATATAGTCAAATCGGTAGATTTGGCGGGGCTGATTAGAACCACTGCCGACCAAACACCTACAAAAACCGCCATTGCTTATATTTATTATTGTACGTTCGTTCATTTATTATTCAATCAAAAACCCGAATTCTTTAATATCAACTTTCTTTGTCAATTGCCTCGATTTGTTGTTCTTATCTGAATATCCAATCACTACAAAATCTTTGAATATTAAAAATCTTAAATTACCACTTGTCAATGAGATATTCGGAGAAGCAAAAGAAGCAATGGAATTTCCCCATCCAGTTGAATTATTAATCAACCAGTCAGTTAAACTTTTTAATTCTTTCGAATCTTTATTAATTACACTCGTAATGGTACTATCTAATCCAGCCGAATCTTTTTTCCAATATGTTACTTTAAAATCTCTGTCTGATATTTTCAAGTCATTCAAGTCGATTGATTGTGCGCAAGATTGAAAAACAACAAAAACCAATAAAATAAATAGTAATCTTTTCATTACTTTCCGTGTGTCAATTTAATAACCTGTCCACTTTTGGAGTTAATAATAATCAGAAATGTTCCTCCTCGCATTCCAGATGGCAAAGTCCCTCTAATTATCCAATAGCCGTCTATTTTATAGATTTCATACGGTTTTTGTTTTTCAATATTCTTTTGACTATAAATCTCAAATAGAATAGCTTCTGCATATTTAATTGCTGTCTCTTGTGATTTGATAATAGTATCAACTAGTATCTGTTTTTCAGAAGAATTATTTAAGGCAGTTTCTAGCTCTTGTTTTGCAAATTCAATTCCCATTCTTGGTCTATCATCTGACTGAGAATAGGCAATAAAAGATATTGAAAAGAATGCTAGTATTAGTATAATATCCCTCATGTGTTACGATGTTTTTTGAATGACGCACAACAATTGTATAAAAAGCATTGCGTTTATCCACCCAATTTAAGGGAGAAAAATACCATGGCGTTTATTTCTTATGCATCAATAACTCCATTAATCTACAGCATATATCAATATTGTACAAAACTTCTTTGCAGACATATTACCTTTATATAGGGGGGATAGACTGGTAACACGATGCGTTCTTTTATATCTCTAAAGGCTATCCTTTCTTTTATCCATTTGATAAGATAATCAAAGCTGCCTGCCTAACCGTGGATTAAACGTTTAATAAACGAATAATCAACGGTTAGCTCCTTCTTCCTATTCTCAACAATTTTTTGTAAACTCATCTAAACGTCTCAATCCTCAACGAATAAATGCGTCTCCACAACGAACACCGCAGACAGATCAGTCTTATGCTGGAAGCTGGCAAGTCATTGGCAGCCATTGCCCGTGCGCTTGGGGTTCACCGCTCTACGGTAAGTCGTGAGGTGGCGCGCAATAGTGAGGCAGATGGTCGCTATCTTGCTTTTCAAGCGAACCGCAAAGCCCATCTGCGCAGGATGGAAGCAGGTATAAAGTCTTACAGGAACAGACAGCCACAGCCTATGCCCAAGGGTGGTATCAGTACTTATAAGCGTTCCTACCATTTGAGTTTACGGTTTGTAGGCGTTACTGAGTGGACTTGGAGGGATCGGTTGGAGGTACGAAAGCCCCGCAAACGTGTTTGGTGGTGGCATGACATGCGTAGCTACCGTAGCCGCTATGACTACAACTATAAGGTAAGGAAAGCTTGGCTCAATTTGCATCGCAAACGTGACTGGTGGGATATGTACTGTGAGAACTCTGAGCGTTACCGGTTTGGGCGGCACAATTACTTTTCTTTTCCTACAGGAACGGGCAAGTCTATCAGGCAGAAGCCCTATCGTGAGCGCCCTTATATCAGAATGCCCAAATACTGGTGGTGGCTGTATAAGAAAAAACCGCAGGAGTGTGCTATTGAGGTCAAGATAGCTATACCTAAAGCGCAAGCGCAAGACGAGGGCATCTTGCTGTATAGAGAAATACAGCAGCCTGAGCCAATAACGGTTGATACTGCTGCTGTGGAGGTAAAGTGCCGCAGTGGTCCAGGTTGGGCTGCGTGATGCTTTAGCAAGTTCAGTATCTATGTGCTTCGGCTCGGTTCAGCAACCGTACGTGTGGTCATTGAGCGTAGCCGAAATGCTCAGTAATTGTACATGTGGATATTGAGCACAGCCGAAATGCTCAGCTGTAATTTTTTGAACTGCCTTTTCCCCTTCCTTGAATGAAATTCCACAACCGTTTGGTAATTATATAATTTTTAGGTTGACCATATGGGGTCATCCCTACAGAGGTGTTGCGTTTACTTCTGAATGGGCGGGGTTCTCCGTAGTAAATTTTTTGCGGCAGAGCTTCTGCTTGATTTAGTGATGTTTAATGTGTGTAATGGGTTTATACCTAGGACAGAAACCTTCATTTGACAGCATGCAAGACACTTGGTTTAGTAGCTCATTTTTATACTGCCCTTTCAGGGCTAATGGATCTTTTTATGACAACGGGTTAAAACCCGTCGCTAATATATTTTGTCCCTTCGGGACTTATGCCCTGAAAGGATTTCATGTAATGACAATTAATACAACACCACACCCTAAAAGGACGAAATAATGCTAATCCATAACTCACATTATAAAAGAACAGCTCCATAGCAGCAAAACGACGACAAGTAGCAAGCACAGCAGGATAAGTGGTAAACCTACAGTAACCCATCTGCTATTTCTAAGGATATGCCAGTTACCTCGGCTAATTATTTCACCTATTACCATTGCTCCAATTATGAAAAGCCCTACAGGGCCTTTCAATAAAATAGCCAAGCCAGCACCTGCAAACCCTCCAACAAAATGGCGTAATTTGTTGCTTCTCAACGCTACAAAGAATTGCCAAGTAGAGAAAGATACTATACTTAGCAACATCGCATCTATCTTGACATTATTCATAAATAGCAGCATTCCCAATGAACAAGCCGTCATCAACACTGTTAGTTTGGCCACTTGCTTTCCATAGCACAGGATAGTCAATTGATATAGGCTATAGAGCCATAAAACATAAGTGACGGCAACCGATAGGCTATTGAGTTTTGCCCCAAAATATCCATTGATAAGGCGTTGAGCCAGAAAAACAAAGGCGGTTTTTGCAGGTATGGTAGACCTCCCTTGAATGTTAGCTTTAGCCAATCACCTCTTTCAAGTAGTTCTTTACTGATTGAAGCGTATTTGACTGCATTACCATAAAGCTCTACCATCATGCCGCTCCCATAAGCGCCTACCATCATCAAGAGCAACAGGGCATATAGGACACGCGGCTTTTTCCAATAAACAGTGTCCATTTTCTTTATTTACTTTTGGATAGATAGGCTGCATCAGTTGCAACCACTATCCATGGTTTATATGTTAAAAACTGATTAAATCTAACCAGTACTTATTATCCAGGTACCAGTTTACCGTATGTCTTAGTCCTTCTTCCAGTGAAACTTCCGGTGTCCAATCCAGCAGTTCCCTTGCCTTGTCAATACTGGCCCATGTCGTGTCAATATCAGCAGAGTGGAACGGCAAGAAATCTATGACAGCCTTTTTGCCCAGCATTTCCTCCAGATGCTCTATGAGTGTCAGCATAGATACAGGTTGGTTACCTGCTCCCAGGTTGATGATCTCATATGAAAGGGGCTTCAATACTGACTGTACTGTTCCTCTAGCAATATCGCCTATATAGGTAAAGTCACGAGCTTGGGAACCATCCCCAAACAATTGTATGGGCATTCCCTGATCAATCCAGCGGATAAAGCGAAGTACACTCATGTCAGGTCTTCCAGCAGGGCCATAGACAGTGAAGTACCTTACAATAGCTACCTCAAGTTCAAACTGGTTGGCATAGGTGTAGGCGATAAGTTCAGCGGCTTTCTTGGTAGCTGCATAAGGTGAGATAGGGGCATTTACTGGAGCATCTTCCCGATAAGGCACTTCACAGCCTGCATAGATTGAGGAAGTGGAAGCCATTACATAGCGCTTGACCTTGTATTGCTGCATCAGGTCCAACAGGTTCAGACTGCCCATGTAATTAGTACTGGCATAGATAAACGGATTTTTCAGGCTATACCTGACTCCGGCACGTGCTGCCAGATTGATCACTGCCTCGAATTCTGAGATAGCAAACACGGACTTCAGCGAGATATGGTTTTCGACATCTATTGGGTAGAAAGTGAAACGCTCATGCCGTAGTAAGCTATCCAATCGGAATTTTTTAATACGGATATCATAATAGTTATTCAGGTTGTCTACCCCTGTAACCTCATGGCCTTGCTCCAACAGTTGCATGGCTGTGTAGGAGCCTATAAAGCCCGCTACTCCTGTAATTAGAACTCTCATCTTTACTACAAATATGATTTAGATTTCCTCTATTGAGTTTTGTTTTGGCCATCATTGAATCTAAAGCGGTAAACCTATCCATCACATCTCCATATCTTACTGCATAGCCTATACCTAGACTTAGAATTTTAGGTTGTATCCCATTCTGAATACCTGTGTTTCACGGTAATCGGTGCTGGTATATCTAAAATCCTCCCCTTGTATTTCCTTTCTTTCTACAAGGGTATTCAGTATGTCTGTTGCATTTATAAAGACCAATCCCTTACCGTGCTGCACTGACTTGGTGATACCCATGTCCAGTGAGTAACGGGCTCCTGTTTTTCCTTGCGGGATGATATCTGGTGCCAGATATACCCCCGTGAGTTGTACCTCCCAATGATGGGACAAGTGCAATTGGGTATTCAATTTTATATTTCCGGATATAATAGAAGAGGTCTCGGCATGATAGGTATGGGGAGTCGGATATTGGTTCTCCACGCTGAATGCATCAATCTGCTGCCGATAGCCAGTCATGCTTAGGTTCAGTGACATCAGCTTATCGAGGTCCTGTGTCAAGATCATTTCGATACCAGTAGCATGACTATTACCGGCATTCTGGAAGACTGAGTAGATCAGGTAGCTGTCAGGAACAGTAGTGGCAATTCGGGTAATCGTGCCCTCCACTGCCCGATAAAACAGGGCTCCATAAAGACTACCCTTTTGCCAATTGGCACGGTAACCCAACTCGTACATGTTGGTGAACTGAGGAGCCAAAGTAGGGTTCCCCACCTTAATGATCTCAGCATCGTCATACTTTGGGAAAATCCGGATATCTACTTCGCTAGGTCTGTCAACCCGCCTGTTATAAAAGACTGATAAGGTATGGGAAGGATTTATCTTGTAAGTGAACCTTACATTGGGAAAAGGTTGGAAATACCGGTAACCGTCACTTTTGTAGGTGTTATGGCCTGGATTGACCGTATAATCCACATTGACATACTCAATACGAAGCCCAATTTCCGCGTCTATCTTGCCATTTTCAAAGGCGTAATTGCCATACAAGGCAGGAATGGTTTCTTTGTAAGTGGCACGTCCGCCTGCTGTAGAATCCAGTGGAGAGTTAAACCCCGGGAAAAACTGCATATTGGTTGGAATCTCCCGTCTTCTCAGTTTGAGACCGGTCTCGAGACTGCCATGTAATAGTGGTCTGATATAATCCACCGATACATCCGCTACATGTTCATCTGACAGAAGCTTGAAGGCATCTTTTCCGCTATAGTCAGGTAAGATATTGTCAAAGAAATATTGCTCATCCTCCCGATGGAAGGTATAACTGAGACTTGACTGAAGCTTATGACCAGGGGTGGCAAAAGCATGCTGGTAGTTGAGAGTAGCAATACCGGTTGTCTTTACCTCGTCTTCAAGGTACTGCCAGAGCCTAAGCCTTTCGGAATAATCATCGCTGAAAAAGGGCTGGTCTCCCCTATCTAGAATTTTTTCTTTACCCAACATTCCGGAAAAACTCAGCATATCCTGCTGGTTCAGGTACCAGTCTACACCAGTCCGAGAAGTGAAAAAATTAGTATCACGGTTTCGTTTGCTTTGCTGTCTGATAATGGTACCATCCTGATAGGTTCTGTCTACAAACTCATTTTTGTACAAGCTCTCTGTATAGAGGTTATCTGCTTGAAGAAAGAAATTGAGTTTCTTTTTCCGGTAATTGAGTGATAAGGAAGGATTCACTTTTGGTGTACGCTTGTACTGGGGTCTGATTCCGGGCAGGTTATCTTTTCTGACCCAAAGGGCACCCACTCCTGCCGATAAGCCAACTTTTCCATTTAGCCCTTCTTTTTTCTCCTTCTTCAGTATGATGTTGATAATACCAGCATTGCCATTTGCCTCATACTTGGCAGAAGGATATTGGATAATTTCCACCTTCTCAATTGCTGAGGCAGGTAAGTTATCCAATCCGCTTTGGCTACCAAAACCAGTAAGAGCTGTCTGTTTTCCATCTATCAACACAGTTACCCTGTCGTTTCCCCTAAGTTGTATCTTCCCGTCCTGTACTGTTATTCCTGGTAGGTTTTGCATGGCCTGAAGCATGGAACCTCCTACCTGTGCAATATTATCTGAAAGGTGATAAGTCTGCTTGTCCAACAACTCACTGACACCCCCTTTTTCTCCTGTAACGGTTACTTCAGCCAAGGTAGCTGCTTCGCTCTCCAGATCGATTGGCGGCACTTCCAGAAAATCTGCATGACTACCTATATAAAGTGACTGGGTTTGGGTTGTGTACCCTATGAATGTGGATTGAAGCAGGTACTCACCGGGTTTCTTGACCGTCAGCGTAAAACGTCCCTTTTCATTGGTGATACCACCATCAACAAGGAGGCTATCTGGTAGTGTCCTGAGTACTACATTGACATAGGGTAAAGCCTCTCCTGTGGCTTTATCCATGATACGACCAGATACCGTTGTTTGGGTTGTCTGGGCAGATATGGGACCAATTAACAGCAACAGCACAGGAAGCAAATATATTCCGCTGCATTTGCGGAAGACCAATTTCATATTGGGGATTAATCTCATTCGTTGTCTATTTTTGAAATATGTTGTGCCTATTGTTTAGCTTGAACTTTGTATGGCTAAGTTGCTATTGGATTTAGAAGATTTTTAGAAGACAATACAGCAATGAAACTTGGTAAGTTTGAGGTATACCATTGCTGTTAGACGATTTAGATCTGTCCTATTAAGAGGTATGGTTTTATTACTACTTTTTTTCCTTACCCAGTCCTTTGTTAAAACCTGCTCTAAATTTCTTCGAAATTCATTCCTTACCTTGTAGTTATGAGAATCCTGATAATCGAAGACGAGCCAGAACTGGCGGCAAGCCTTGAGTCTTACCTTACTGAGGAGACATATAGGTGTGAGGTTGCCTCTACATTAGAAGAAGCCATGGACAAAATCCATGACTATGAATATGATTGTATCCTACTGGACCTGATGCTACCAGATGGCAATGGTTTCCAACTACTTGAAGAACTCAGACGAATGCAAAAGCAAGAAGGAGTAATTATCATATCTGCCAAAGGGGATGTAGAGGATAAGGTAAAAGGCTTGCAGATAGGTGCAGATGATTACCTCTCAAAGCCATTTCACCTCTCAGAGCTTCAGGCAAGGATCTACTCTGTAGTAAGGAGAAAACACTTTGAAAACAGCAATGTCATTACCTTCCAAGAGGTGCAGGTTGACTTGCTTGCCAAGTCAGTTGAGGTAAATGGAGTTTTGGTTTTACTGACACGTTCTGAGTATGACCTACTGACGTTCTTTATCAAGAATAAGGGTAAGGTTATTTCCAAGATGGCATTGGCAGAACATCTTTCTGGTGACATGGCAGATATGATTGACAACTACGGATTTGTCTATGCTCACACTAAAAACCTAAGAAAAAAGCTGATGGAAGCCGGTAGCCAAGACTATATCAAGACAGTCTATGGTATGGGGTATAAATGGGATATATGAAAAAGCTGATTACCAAGACATTGATTTATTATGCAGTCATAGCATTAACACTGCTACTGTGCATTTCTCCTTTTTTTTACTGGCTGACTCTTCAGCTTTACACAGATGATGTGGATGAGGCACTGTACTTACGCAGGGATGAGTTTTTCCATTACCAACAGGCATCCCTTACACTGGAAGACATTGCTGACTGGAACCGCTTTAACCGAGACACACAGCTTTTGCCTGATTCATTAGGACAAAGCCATTCAGGAATAGTGGATGAATTCTTTTATGATACACTCTCTGTTGAATGGGAGCCTTATCGCTCCCTTTATGTACCCATCCGCATAGAAAAGAAGCCTTTTACACTGATGATTAGGCAAAACCTTGTAGAATCAGAAGATATTATCGGCAATACGGCTTTGCTTTTCCTACTTACTTTTCTGGTACTGCTATCAGGTTTTATGCTTGTCTCTACATTGGTATCCCGACACCTTTGGAGACCTTTTGACAAGACACTGGAACAGCTCAAACACTTTAACCTAAATGCTCCCCCACCGACCTTTGACAAACCACAGGTCAGAGAGTTTGCTCAACTCAATGAGGTGCTTCAGCAACTTGTGGATGTGAATGTGGAAATATTCAGGTTACAGAAAGAGTTTACGGAAAATGCTTCACATGAGCTGAAGACCCCTATTGCTGTCTTCCAGTCCAAACTTGACTTGCTGATACAGTCCCCTGACCTGACTGTGGAGCAATCACAGATAGTAGAGCAACTCTATCAAGCTATATCTCGAGTAAGCAAGATCAATAAAAACCTGATCCTGCTTGCCCGAATGGATAATATGAACTCCCTTAACCCAGTTGAAGTGTCTCTTGCTGAAATGCTGAAGGAAATACTACCTCTCTTCTCTGAGCAGCTTTATGAAAAAAAGATCCAACTGGAGGATGGTATCGAGTACCAGCTAACCGTTTCAGCCAACCGAACCCTCTTGGAAGTGATGGTGAGCAACCTGATTCAGAATGCAATCCGACATAATATAGAAGGAGGTACACTTTCTATTCGCCTAAGCGCTGGCAAACTGGTTATTTCCAACAGCAGCCAAGGGGCTGAGCTAGAGAAAGAGGTGATCTTCAGGCGCTTTTCAAAAGCGGGCAACCACCCACACAGTACAGGACTTGGACTTGCCATTGTCAAGAAAATTGCTGACCTGCATGGCTGGCAAATCCATTACAAATATTCGAGTGGTCTACATTCCTTTTCTATCCAATTCTAAAAATCTTCAAAATCTGATACTAGGTTGCTGATATAACCAATAAACAAGACCACAAATGAATCGACGACCTTTCTATACTCAGGCTCTTTTTGTAGTGCTGGGTTTGTTATTCTGTCTTAGCACCTCATATGGTCAAGACAGGGAAGTACCTGTGGCTGTTAGCAGTACCTTTCAACAGATGTTCCCGAAAGTATCCCACTTGCAATGGGAGATGGAGGATAACAATTGGGAAGCAGAATTTAAGGTGAAGGGCTCTGAATATTCAGCCAATTTTGACACTAATGGCAAATGGCTTGAGACAGAAGTTGCTATTGCTATCTCAGATTTACCACAACCTGTTTCAGGTACTTTAAAAGATCGTTTTCCGGCATGTAAAACCAAGGAGGTGGAAAAGGTATCGACTCCAAAAGGAACCTCATTTGAAGTGGTGTTGACTTGTAAGGATGGACAGTCTGAAATTCTACTGGATAGTACAGGTACCGTTCTATTGGAAGAGCGGATAAAAGCAAAGGACAATGAGAAAGAAACAGACTGACCAAGTGACAGAGGCATACGCTTTTTCTAAACTATGGGATGAACTGATTCCCAGTATGGGCGCATATGAGCATCTGGAGACCATTACAGAAAAAGCCATGTGCTTTAGTATGGCACTGCTGAAGCACGGCAGGTGCAAAGAGTTTCCCTTTCATAATTGGGTACATACCAATGAAGTTGTCCGCAATGTAAAGACCATACTGAGGCAACAGCATATACCAGAAAGTGAGGCAGAACCACTTATAATAGCAGCATGGATGCATGACATTGGTTTTGTGGTCACCTACCAACAACATGAGGTAGTCAGCTGTCAACTGGCGGAAAGGTTTTTGGTATTGTTTGATTACCCAACTCATAAACTGGAATTGGTACTGACCTGCATCAGAGCTACCCAAATACCTCAGAAACCAGAGCACCCACTAGCAGAGATCCTTTGTGATGCGGACCTGTTCCACCTAGGAACGGCTGACTTTACTCATCGCAATGCGCTGCTTAGGCAAGAATGGGAAAAAGAATTGGGGAAGAGCTTTTCGGAAGATGAGTGGCAGGAGCTGAACCTTATTTTTTTACAACAGCACCAATACTTTACCGCCTATGGCAAAGACTGCCTCCAAGAAGGAAAACAGCAAAACATCTATAAGCTAAGCAACTTGAATCATCAACGATAGGTAACTGCCTAATGACTTGTCGCCGTCTCCTACATAGGAAGTAACTCGCCTTCATAAACCGATTAAAAATGAGAAATACAATGGTTTTGGTTGTATGCCTATTCGTGGGCTGTATGCAACTTTATGCTCAAAACAATTCTGTAGACACCCTTAAAAAGGTTAAACCAACCTACTGGAAGTCACTCATTGTCCCCACAGTACTTATCAGTTTTGGAACCATAGGTACCTATAACAAACACTTGAACCATATTAACCTTGAGCTGCGGGAGGAAGTAAATGAACATATAGATGAAGGAATTACAATAGACGATTTTACGCAGTTTGTACCTTCCTTATCTGTATATGCGCTGAATATGGCAGGTATAAAAGGTAAAAGTGCTTTCTGGAAAAGGACAACCGTGTTGGCTACTGCAACCCTGATTATGGGGTCTTCTGTTCTGACCCTTAAAAACAATACACAAATTCTTAGACCAGATGGCAGTTCTACCAATTCCTTTCCGTCAGGCCATACGGCTACAGCATTTATGGGCGCAGAGTTCTTACGACAGGAATACAAGGATATCTCTTGCTGGTATGGTGTTGCGGGGTATATGGTAGCAGCAGGTACAGGGCTTTTCAGGATCTACAATAACCGCCATTGGTTAACAGATGTCGCTACAGGAGCAGGAATCGGTATCTTAAGTACTAGAATAGCTTATTGGGTTTATCCCTTGATGGAAAAAGTAGCAAGTAAATCTGGCCGAAAGACCAATTCTGCTTTGTTGCTTCCATTTTACCAGCAAGGTTCTTTGGGCGTAAGTTTTAGTTTGAAACTCTAAACAGACAAATAAACAGTACTAAAATCAACCATCTTAATACCAAAAATCTATGGAACTTTCAGTTGTCATTGCCCTGATGAACGAGGAAGATAATGTTATCCCGTTAATTGGACAGATTCAGATTGCACTCCAACATTTAGATTATGAGATCATCCTAGTTGATGACGGTTCTACTGACCTGACCGTGGAACGGATAAAGTCAGTTGCCAATGATCGAGTTAATTTGGTAGTGTTTACCAAAAATTTCGGGCAGACTACTGCCTTGGCTGCCGGAATTGATTACGCCAAGGGTAAATATATAGCGACCATGGATGGTGACCTGCAGAATGACCCAACGGACATCCCGATGATGCTTGAAAAACTGAAGCAGGAAAACTGGGATGTAGTAGCAGGGAGAAGAGCCAACAGGCAGGATGGGGCGCTGTTACGAAAACTTCCCAGTAAGATTGCCAATGCCATAATCAGGCGAATGACTGGTGTTTACCTGAAGGATTATGGCTGTACACTTCGGGTATTTCGCTCACACATAGCCAAGAACCTTGGACTTTATGGAGAGCTGCATCGCTATATTCCGGTGTTGATTCATATGCAAGGTGGGCGTACTACAGAAGTGGATGTGAAGCATCATGCCCGTATCCACGGTAGCTCAAAGTATGGTTTGGGCAGGACAACCAAAGTAGTCAGTGACCTATTCCTGATGATGTTTATGCAGAAGTATATGCAAAAGCCAATTCACCTATTTGGGTTGCTTGGATTACTTAGCTTTGCAGTGGGAGGTGGCATAAACCTTTATCTACTTGTATTGAAGTTGATGGGACAGGATATCTGGGGAAGACCCCTTCTTATTCTAGGTATCACACTTTTGCTGGCCGGTATACAATTCCTGTTTTTTGGCGTGATGACGGAGTTAATGATCCGTATCTATTATGAGTCACAAAACAAGAAAACTTATCTTGTAAGGGAACATTTCAAAGGAACTGAACAGGTTTCACTTTTCGGAGAGCGTGTATCTGTCTAAGGTAAGGGCAAGAATATCGGCCAATTGATATGTTTGAAAGTAATTCGGTTCTATGGGGATTTAATGCTATAAAGTATCTTGATTCAATTTACCAAATAGAGCAATTTAAAAGTATATTAAACTCTCAAGTTTGGTCTGAATTAAAGACTGAATGGTTAAAAATTTCCAAATTGAATCCAAGAGCAATAGGATTCTATAATGAAATTATTGCTTCAGAGAATAGAGATTTAGGTTTTAAAGAATCAATTGCAATAATTAAAAAAGAAGATAACAATATGTAAAATGAATTAAGACACATTTTACATTAACCGTTAGCTACAACATTGGATTTATCAGTAAATACGTTTATATAATTAATGCTAATTCACAAATAATCGAATGGTTCCGAATAGGTTCCAAACGTGCTTTTGAATTCGAATTAATCCTTAATGTTGGAATAAATGAAATGACCTCAAACAAGGTGAGCTCAGTTTCTAATACTCATAACATTCAATCAATAATACATAAACGAATAACTACTACTTAGAGCATAGAAATAATGAAAATCCAGATGATGGAATAGACTGGAAAAATAGGTTTATAGAAACAGAAATGTATTCTCAAGTAAACGTCTTAAATAAACAATTGAAATTATTTCATGGAAATGAAGTGGGTAATTGCATCTAACCAAAGGGAATTCAGAGAAATTATAAATGTAGCTAATAATCTGTATGTTGCTATAGCGTCATTAGTGATCTAGTTTAGGTAGTGGCAAATTTGTTATCCCTTCAAAAAATCATATTTAAAACGGGAGAAGAGGCTAGGATAACCTCGCTGAACTAGTCTTCTTCGAATATATTGAGGTATCGTGTAATCTACAGCGGAAGCACGCTGCTTTAGGCTATCTCCCCCCCCATGAATGCGGACATTTAATTTCAAACAACAACTTAGCAGCCTAACTTAACAGGTTCTCCACTTTTTTGTTCCAAGTCCTACGCAAGGGTACACGACTGTTAGGTATAAAAAAAATCCCGAGCATCGCCCGAGATTCCTTTTCTATTGACTCTATTCTTTTCCTTTAGCTCGCCACCTTCTGTGGTTGTGCTTCAGCTATTTTTTTCTCATAACTCCCATTGCCCAAGTGGTACAACATCCCAAAGTGACTTCTTAGTGCACCTGCAAAAGTTTTATGGGCAAAGTAAGGTACGCCATACTCTTCTGCTGTTGCTTTGACAATACCTGAAATCTGTCTGTAGTGAACGTGACAGATATTGGGGAACAAATGATGCTCAATTTGGTAGTTCAGTCCTCCAATAAACCAAGAAAAGGCTCTAGACCCATGGGCAAAGTTTGCAGTCGATTTCAATTGATGAATCGCGAAGTTATTCTCCATGCTTCCTCCATTTTCTTCTGTATTAAAAAATGAAGTTTCTTCAATCACGTGTGCACATTGGAAGACCAAGGCAAGTGACAACCCACAAACGGCTTGCATCAGTAGGAAACCTAACATGGTATACCACCATGGTATTGGGATCACAGCGAGCGGTAGCACTATGAATACAAGTGTATATATGATTTTACTTAAGGTTATTTTGGTCAATGCCGACTGAAACGTCAGGTTTTGTGTTTTCAATAGATCCTTTTTCTTGTATCTAAAGGCTTGTTGAAAATCTTTGCTCACTAGCCAATACAATGTCATGATTGTATAGAAGAAGGGTACATAGATAAATTGGAATTTATGCATGCCCATTCTCTTTTGATTCGGCGACATACGGATAAACCCATTTCCTAGGTCTTCGTCATGCTCATGAATGTTGGTGTAGGTATGGTGGAGTACATTGTGTTGTATTCTCCAATTGGCAGGATAGCCACCGACCAAGTACAAGATTCGTCCGATCCTCTCATTGGTCTTTCTATTCTTGGAGTACGCACCATGATTTGCATCGTGCATTACGGCCAGGCCAATTCCAGACATCCCAAAGCCCATGAGTCCCCATAGACCAAGTATAACCCATATATTGGTAATGTACCCTGTCAACATGAAAGTAAAAGGTAATAAGTACAGGAGCACCATAAATAGGGTTTTCACTTTCATTTGGCGGTTTCCATACTTTGAAATGTTGTTTTCCTTGAAGTAGCTGTTCACCCTCTTCCTCAACTCCGTGACAAACTCTGGTCTGTCTTCTCGATTAAATTTTACACTAACTGAATTCATAGCAATTTTTATTTTATTTGTTTCACTCTACCCGACAATTTTTAAAAAGTCACGAACTTATAGCTAAACATTTGAATATAAATATGATAGCAAGCCAACGAGGTACTTCTCAAGTCAAAAAAGAAAAGGTCTAGCTTTGTTCTACGAAAAACCCTCAGCTAGACCTTTACAAAATTGTTGACACCAAAATTACACGAAACACTTTCGTCATACAAGATCATTAGGAGAAAACGTGTATTTCTTATGTTCGTATTGCTTGTGACCGTCCTGATAAAGTCCAAAAATGTACAGCTACATAAGTTTACGGAGTACATACAGTTGCTAAAAAATATACTTATCATTGAAGCCTTGATCAATAGATCTTACAGAGAGACTTATTACTGCCTTTATATATTTCAGAATAATTATCATTCAAAAAATAAGTAAGAGCTTGTTTGAAATTGCAGTATTTATAATTTCCCACTTCGATTTATTTTTTCATACTGCTGCAGATATATCCTTATCCAAGAAATCTTTTTTAGAGCTTGTTTGGAATGCTAATTTAGATAGAAAAAATTTCTACAACCTACTTAAATGATTAGAGGAATTTCTTCGCGGCAAGCAAAACCTAAAGAAGTATCACAAACAAGCTCTTAGTCTTTTAAGTAAAGAAAAAACTTATCCGTCTCTTACAGTCAATCAAAAACTTGGGTTTGCAGAGCATTTTGTTGAAACCAACAAATTGAGTCCTCTGTTTTTCTAAAGACTGTCAATAATTATTTGAACAAGAATGCAAATTGCGATAGCATTTGGATTAGGAATATGTTCGAAATAAATGAAATAAAACCAAAAATTCGGATTAATACATTAGCAGGAAACTGTCGAAAATGAGCAGAACTTTTTACAGTTTTTTTTAACAATAAACAATGATATTTTTGATGTATTGGGACAAGATATTTTGGAAGCAAAGAAAACATCAAAATATTCGAAAGGCTTCACAAATAAAGGGGAAAGTGTGATTATGTTGGATAATTTTGATGATCCAAACCCAATTTTCGATAGATATTATAATAATTGAATTAAAATAAAAGTTGCATACAACAAAAGCTAAAAGTCATACCTGCCCTCGGGGGATGGTCACAGCTTTTAGCAAGACCGTTGTGCTTAATATCAGAGACGAAATGAATGAATCAAATATCCTAGACGCACCTAAGTCATTTTCTAAGCTAGAAGAAAAGTGTAAAGAAATCGGGTTTACCATGCCCTCCGACATTTATATTGGAACGCTTTTAAAGTCACTAATTGCCTCGAAACCGAAGGCGAACATTTTGGAGTTAGGAACAGGCGTTTCCCTTTCTCTTGCATGGATGATTGAGGGATTAGATGAACATTCGAATCTAACTAGTATTGATAATGACCCAAAACTAATCGGCATTGCCAAGGACTTTTTTGGAAACGACCCTAGGTTGAACTTAATCTGTATAGATGGAACTGAGTGGATTAAGAACTACTCAGGAGATAAGTTTGACCTGATTTTTGCCGATGCATGGCCTGGTAAATACAGCGAACTAGAAGAAACGTTGGAACTTCTAAAAGTCGGTGGTTTCTACGTGATTGACGACATGACCCCCCAACCAAATTGGCCAGAAGGACATAATGAAAAAGCTGAGAATCTAACGGCCTATTTAGAGTCGAGGGAAGACTTGACAATGACAAAGATGAACTGGTCAACAGGTGTAATCATCTGCACAAAAAAAGCCTAAGCACAACATGCGCTATGAAATAGCTATAGCCTACAACCATTATCTTTGCAAGATTAAAGGAAAAGTACACGAGCAAGAATTTAAAGAAATGATAGTCGGCATGCTTGATCCCGAACAGTAGCCTGTAAATCAAGTATAAGCAGATTATGGTTTGGATGTATCAATGATCTGTAGATGGTGTGGAAACTCCATAGCGGAACAGCTCCTTTCACTAGAAAAGAAAACGTATCACTACCCCTGAAGTGCCGGAGATCATAAGGTTGAAGAAAGCCTAAAGAGAAGCAGAAATGGAGCGTGATACATTAGCATATTTTCCAAGAGTGACAGGATTAATACAGTTTTAATAATCAAAATCCGTAACCTGTCGAGAAAATATGAGTATCATCTTAGAGGCAACATAGCCTGTAGACTTTCTGAACCTCTTATCATACTCTCTATAATACAGGTACAGGGTCATCATACCATCCTTCTGTCTTCACTCAGTTACTTTCACCTCTGCCATTGCTATTGTTAGTTTATTGGTCTGTCAGTCTATCTACCACCTGTATCCCGTGTGGACAAAGTGTGGGTAAATCACAAATATTGTCCACATAATATATGAAAAACAGGCAACTAATATTTGAGGTAAAAAAGGGTTGAAAATCCAACAACAAAACAAAAAGCCCCTCAAAACGCATGTTTCAGAGGGGCTTTAGCCAATTTTATATAGTGGTCGAAAATAAGTTTAAGTAATTACCGGTTACTTAAAAGCAAATTAATACATTTCAAACGGATCTTCTCTCGGCATTATTAAAGCCATCACAAAGTAGATTAGAATTGGAGAGCCGACTCCTAATACGCCTGCTACCGCAAACCCTAAACGAACTAGAGTGGTGTCAATGTTTAGATACCTCGCCAATCCACCACAAACACCCGTGAGGATTTTATCTGAGTTTGATTTTACCAATTTTGACATAGTAGTAGAATTTCTTTTAGTTAATTTGACACTTAAGATAATAAAATTTGACCTTGAAGAAAGCCGAGGTCGAGGACGCTCCCACACATTACCAACAGTTGCCCCAACCCCAGCCTTTGATTCAATGATCAAAGTATTCACGTTAATGATGCTGCACAACTTTTTATACGGCACCTTAATTCAAAAAGTTACTATCAACTTGGATTATTTGAAGTTAACAAGATTCAACAAACAACCTAAAACCTTACATAACAATAAGTTACCCCTTACTCAAAACCTTAAATTATTTTAACCTGAGCATTACTTTGCTCTTGAAATGAATGGATTCGCTTGTCATTAACCTCCTATAAATAAACAACATACCAATCATCACCTACCAAAAGCGATAAGGCTTCTCTCCTATTTTGAATACAGAAAAATCATAAGGTGGTAACAGTTTGGGGATAATGACGGTTATTTAGAAAAAGAGTTAGCAAGGGCCATAAAGATTGTTTAATTTTGCCCTTGGAAAAATCAAAGAGTCATTATGGAAAATCTTCTGCCTATATTACTTGGAGTCGGAATGATCGGCTTGTTCTTTATTCTGATGTCCGTAAAAATCATTCTGAAAAAAGACGGGAAATTTGAGGGAACTTGTGCTTCTCAAAGCCCATTCCTGAACCCTGAAGGTAAAACCTGTAGTTTTTGTGGAAAAGACCCAAGCTTGTGTGAAAATAATAAGGAGACAAAGTCTGCAAGTTAATTCGTACACTTTTCCCTCTAGAGAATTCATTTTACCTTAAAAGCACCTTGGCGTTTTTCGATAAAACTCTTAGGTGTTTTTTTTATGTTTGCATCTCTTATTACAGATAAAACTGAGCTTAGCCTGATAAATATAAGCTGAAGGTTAATTCAGAAGCTAACAACTACTTAACATTATCATGAAAGAAAAACTGCTTATCTATCTGAAAGGCATGGGAATGGGTGCCGCTGATGTGGTACCAGGTGTGTCTGGTGGTACAGTAGCCTTTATTACGGGGATCTACGAAAGGTTACTTAATGCCATTGGGTCGGTAGATGCTGATGCGCTCCGAATGTTACTCCGCTTCGATATCAAGGGAATTTGGAAAAAAGTGGACGGCAACTTCCTTTTGCCTCTACTGGCAGGTATTTTCACGTCAGTCCTGACATTGGCCAAACTGATGAAATACCTACTTGAGACACATCCTATCCTATTGTGGTCGTTCTTCTTCGGACTTATCATAGCCTCTGCCGTGATTGTCAGCAGACAAATCAAACATTGGAATGCAGGCAGTATAATCGCCATTATCGTAGGTACTGTCGCTGCTTATTACATTTCAGTTCTAAGTCCTTCTGAGGCTCCTGAAGGCTTGCCTTTTGTATTTCTGTCAGGGTGCATTGCCATTTGTGCAATGATTTTACCGGGAATTTCAGGCTCATTTATCTTGCTGCTAATGGGACAGTATCAACGCATTATGCAAGCAATCTCAGATTTTGACATTACTAAACTGGCTGTATTCGGTATGGGATGTCTGGTGGGAATACTATCATTTTCAAGAGTCTTGAGTTTCTTACTGAAGCGCTATCACGATGCTACAGTCGCACTACTTACTGGTTTTATGATCGGCTCACTCAATAAGGTATGGCCATGGAAAGAAGTGTTGGAGTATTATACCAACCGTCATGGAGAAATGAAACCTTTGGTTGAGCAGAATGTAAGCCCAATGAGTTTTGCAGGTGACCCTCAATTAATGTTGGCAGTTGTTTTAGCTATTGGCGGTTTTGTATTTGTCTACGGACTCGAAAAATTCGCTATGAAAAAAGCTTGAGGCTGACAAAGAAAAAGTTTGATATTAAATCAAAAAAATCCCTTTCCTGTTATTCAGGAAAGGGATTTTACGTTAGGAGCTTTTACGGCTTGGATCGAAGCCCTCATAAGCGACTATCCTAATGCAAAGCTTTTCTTCAAGTTTCTTGATCATGTTCAGTTCTTCATCTGACAATTCAGCTACCCTTGGTTTAGAGTAGTAAGCCAGCAAAACTTTACCTGTTTTCTTCTCAAACTCTTGAATCTGTTTGAGGTCTTTATCACTCAAGTAATCCGCGTATCTGTGGTCAAAGTCTGAGATATAGCCTTCCATAGTATTTAGGTATTTGGTGGTAAATTAAGCTTGTATTGATCCTGTTGTTACTAAAAGCAACACATTACACCTCCTTAATTTACTGTACTTCAGACTTTTTTGAAACTTTATTCAAAAATATACTGAAGTGCCTGTAGCGCCTGCTCTGGCGTTTCAACTGTTACCTGTGCCCTATTGGAAATCTCTTTCAGTGCGTGGTGTTTTGTCGCATCTCTTACCAAAATAAGTGGCTTACCCATTCCAATTGCAATTCCCGCATCCATAGCTGTATTCCACTGTCGGTATTGACTTGTATCAAAATATGCGATTACCACATCGGCTTTTTCAACCAATACCCTTGTACGCAGGTTATTCATCATTGAGGCTACTTCGTCTTTCATCACCGGATTAGGTTGCACTCCCAATATGTCTTCTCCCACGTTATCCGAACGTTCGTGTACCTCCATAGGTGCTAGAAAATTTACGGCTAACCCTATCTCTACTGCATGTGCACGGAAAGTATCTCTCCAGTCATCATGAATTTGCCCTGCCAGATAAACATTGATTTGCATGGTTATTAAAGTTTAGTTCTGCAATTGATTTCAGTCAGTCACGAAAATGCTAATTATCCGTTTCGTTCCCAAAATTACGATTGTTCCTGATTCACTTGCATCAATTATGATAGTATTTTCTGATCACTTTACGTACCCTGATTAACTGAAGAATCCCGACCAGCAATACACAAGGGGATAAAACCAGTAGACCTACTCCCAAACGGTCAACCTGAGCCAAAAAGTCCAATTCAAGTATTGCCAACCCTGAACTGAACATGGCTATAAATGTCCTGAAGTAAGCCAAAAATGTACGCTCATTAGCCAGTTTTGTACGCTCAATTGCCAGATAGTCTCTGGTGATCAATTCTTTGTTCTCCATCATAAATTGCTTTTCTGTTTTAATAGAGAAACAAAAAAAGGAAACAGTAATTCCTGTTTCCCTTATCAATATTTGTGTTTTCTAAATCACCAATATGTACGATGTTATTCCATTAACCAAAACATCGCCTCTTCCTTCTCACTAAAAATTCTAAAATCAAATGCTGAAGCCCTATGCTCGACTATCTTCCTTGTATTTTCAGCAGAAATCTGAGCAAAGAGATTGGTGGAGATCAAATGAGCCATTTTCAATACACCCGCCTTTTCCATTGCTGGGACCCACACCTTGCTTACCCAAGGAAGTGAGCTATCCCATGAAGCTAGCAGGTTGTCATTATGGTTCATGATTTTTTTTACGCTTCTTTCTCTTGCTATTTCTACCATCATCATCCCTCCTCCTTTTACTTCTTCAATTGAGATGGTTTTTCCGAACCAAAATGTATACAGCACTTTGCTCGCTTCATTATACTCTGCCTTAAAAAAGGCTCTGTCTGCATCATTGATTAGTTTATATTCCATAGTGATCAGGTAGTTGGGTTGAAATGAGGTCTGAGTTATTTACAATTAAGTTATATAAATTGATCAATATTTGTTTAAAAAATAAGGCATAAAAAAAACACCCTTACAGTGTAAGGGTGTCTTTGTTTCGCTAAAGTTAATACTATTCCTTGATCAACTTATGTGTGCTTACTCCCTGTGGAGTTAAAGTCTGTAGCATATACATGCCGGTTTCAAGTCTCGGGATCGTCAGTTTCAGGTTATGAAGCCCTTTATATTCTGACTTATAGAGCTGTTCAAAAACAGCCTGACCTGCCATATTATAAAGTTTCATAACTGCTTGCTCTCCTTTATTCAGCTCTATATCCAGTGTTACCTCTTGGCTGAATGGGTTCGGGTATACATTGAGCTTAATCTTTTCTGACAATGGCTGAGGAACAGCCGCAGCCAGTCTTGCGCCACTTCCAAAAAATGTATTAAAGCTATTTGCATACTCATATCCTACTGTTGCATCCCAGTTGATTGACCATGTCATCATACCTCTGAAGTTCGGGTAGCCTGAAGCATTCACCATCGTATAGCTTCCCCCGAACGAAGTACCGTTTATCAGGTAATTCAAGGCACTCTGTACATTGGCAGGAGTAACATAACCTCCAGCAGGTGCTGCTGGAGCTGTAGCTGGCAATCCGATCGCCACTTGGTCATCTCTAAATGCAGGGAACGCTCCAGCCGTACTGTATGTATCAAACCCTTGCAACATCATCTCGCACATGGCTACGATAAAGTCTGCACTGCCTTGTGTGTAAGTCTGACCATCCAAACCTATCATACTTCCTGTATTGTAAAGCTGCACGTGTACAAAGTTTAAATTATCTTTCAAGGCATACAAGATCGGCAAGTAACCTCCCCATGAGCCTCCATAAGCAATAGCGCCACCTTGTACATATGCGGTCTCTGGAGCTGCTGTCAGCATCAGGTTGCCATTGTAGTTAGCCAATATCTGCTGAATTGCATCAATAAAGTTAACGATACGTGGCGTAGTCGGATTCTTAAAATCTGAATCACCTGAGTTAAGCGTCAGCGAAGAGCCTTCCAAATCTATATCCATTCCGTCAAAACCATAAGTATCAATCAGGCTGATCATCGAAGTTACGAACTTTTGCTTCTCTGTATCATTATCAAGGTGAACCACGCCATTTGCTCCACCAATTGAAATCTGTACTTTCTTGCCCTGGCTTTGCAGGTATGCTACATCCTCAATAAACTGCTGACGTGAAGCTGCTGTTGGCTCATTGCCGGAATTGTTGACGTCAATCGGAGCAAATACCATTGTATTGTCTGTATCTCGAATGGTAGGCTCTGCAAAGGCAATGTTGATCACATTATAAGATGGGTCTACATCTCTCAGACGGATATATGGTGCGCTTGAGATATTCCAGTTATGCCAGTAACCTACCAATACATGATCTGTAAAGGCTACATTTTCTGAAACAGTCACACTTATCGTTTCTGTAGTCTGTTGCCCTTCATTATCAGTCGCTGTAGCCGAAATGGTATAGGTTCCAAAAGCCGACGGTGACCAGCTGGCAGACGTACCGCTAAAGCTCTGTCCATCCACTGCAATCGTAACACCTGTTACCGTTCCATCAGCATCTGTTGCATTTACTGAAACCTGAACTGCCGATAAGGTTGTCTGTTTGATATTCAGACCATCAGTCGGGCTTACAAATGTCACAACCGGAGCCTGTGGACCTTGTGGTTCTTCTACAGTAACCTCTATACTGTCTGTTCCAGTAGCTCCTTGATCATCTGTTGCAGTCACAGTGATGGTATAAGTTCCATAAGCAGATGGTGTCCAACTTGCGGACGTACCACTGAAGGTCTGCTCGTCTACACTAATTTCAACGCTTGCCACTGTTCCATCAGCATCACCTGCCTCAACAGTAATGGTCGTAGCGACCAAACCAACGATGGTTGCTCCATCAGCAGGTGCTGTAATAGAAGCTGTAGGAGATTGGTTTCCTCCACCTGTACAAGCCCCTAGAGGTAGCCACCAATGATCTGCCGTACCAGGCGTCACATTGTAAAGATTATTTACCTGTGCCTCATAAAGGTTTCCTTCATAAGTCACCTGATCTCCGGAATTATACAATCCACCATCTGCATAAGTTTTATACGCTTCAACACCTTCACAAATTCCTCCAGAAGTTACAGCTTCTTCTACTGTTACATCCACCGAAGTGGTAGCTGTACCTCCTGCTCCTGTTGCAGTTGCTGTCAAGGTATAACTTCCAAATGCCGATGGTGTCCAACTTGCAGACGTACCACTGAAACTCTGACCATCTACGGCTATACTTACATCATTCGCATCTGCAGCATCAACTGAAATATTGATGGCTGATAGTGTTGATACGCTAAATACTTGTCCATTTGTTGGTGAAGTAAAACCTACTGTTGGCGTACCCGGTGCTTGTTGCACTGTAATTACAATGCTATCACTGGTTGACTGGTTGGCATCATCTGTAGCAGTGACTACTACCGTATATTCTCCATAAGCATCAGGTGTAAATGTTGCTGTAGTTCCCGAAGTTACTACCCCATTGATATCAATTGATACACTCGAAAGTGTGTTGTCATCCGAAGCTGAAACCTCCACTGAGATTGGTGCAAATACATCCTGAGTTACAGTAGTATTTCCTGTTGGAGAAACAAAGCCTACAGAAGGTGGATTATCGGTTACAACACCACCATCACAAGGAGCTAGCAAACTCCAAACTGTTGGGTTTGATTCTGGATTTTGGTTTTGGGACCACCAAGTCAGTAATGTATATACATTCCCGTTGTAAGCTACTTCCATTCCATTGGTTTCGTATGTCGCAGTTCCATCCCACTCATCATAGTCTCCACAATTCAGAACAGTACCCGGACAAGCTGTCTGCAATTTCCATACATCAGCAGTTCCCGGTACCTGTGAAGCACCAGCTTCCCAACCAGCCTTGTAAAGGAATCCATTATATGACACCTCTGAACCTGATGGATAGGTTTGAGCTGTCCAAGGAGTACCACAGGTTTCTACAATTGATATTGAAGCAGTAGTTGTTGCAGTAGCTCCTTTATCGTCTGTTGCGGTCGCCGTAATGGTAAAGTCTCCAAAGGCAGAAGGTGTCCAAGAGGCTGGAGAACTTGTAAATGTTTGCCCATCTACAGCAATGCTTGTTGAAGCAATGGTTCCATCAGCATCAGCTGCTGAAACTGTAATGCTGATCGGCGAAAGCGAAGTCGCTTGTATTTCCTCACCATCAGCCGGTGAATCAATTGAGACAGTAGGAATTTCATTCGGACAATCTTCACCTGTACATTGTACGGAGAAGGTAACCTGTGCCGAAGATGTTGCCCCACTGTTATCTGTCGCAGTAGCTACCACTGTATAGCTTCCAAATGCAGAAGGCGTCCAAGAGGCAGTATAGGTACTTCCACTTGCTGTACCTGCAATCGCCGCCCCACCATTTACCAAGAAGGTAACTGAAGCAATACTGCCGTCAGCATCTGAAGCATCAGCAGCGAAAGTAATGGCAGAAAAAGCTGTTGTCTGCTGAATGGTACTTCCAGCAGCTGGTGCAGTAAATGAGATAGAAGGTGAACCATCATTTGCGGCAAAAGTACTGTTCAGTACGTTCACCAATGGTGCTTTTGTTTGTGAATCGTATGGTAATTTACTGGCAAAAGTTTGTTCGATGCCTTGAAAATCCAAGTCCCCGAATACGTGCCATACAATCACCCCACCGATATTATTATCCGTAACATATTCCGCCTTTGCCTGTACTGACTGTTCATTATCAAAGCTCAGGAAGAAATTATCCTTTGTCATGTAAGGTACTTTAGCCTCATCATCCCAATGGTAAGTCCAGTCTGATGTATTGTTCTTGATATACTGATAGGTAGGCGTAGCATCAAACAACCCAAAGTTAGTATAGTCACCCGCCGTCATCACAGTTCCGTCAGGCTCTATGTTTTTTGAGACTTTCACTGTTGGTGCATTACGTTCGGCTGCCCCATCCGTGATGACACCTCTACCATAAAAACCTACGCCCATATTAACTTTGGAAGCACTTACTCCCATTGCTTGCAGTGCTGTAAATGTATCATTCCAAGATTGCGCTCCATACTCCTCACCTGTATAAGAATAAAGTGGTGAGTTATGACCTGCTATATTGGACCAACCTCCGTGGAAGTCATAAGTCATCATATTGAAGTAGTCCATGGTCTGTTGCAGCTCCGTCCACTCAAAGTCCTGCAATTTGGCAGGCTGAGCACTGAAAGCCGCTGTGATTAACTTGTCAGGACCAATTGCGGCACGGATTTCCTGAACCAGCAAGGTAAAGTTGTGATAGTCATCCTGTCCAAAGTTTTCGATGTTCATACCCATCGAACCCGGATACTCCCAATCCAGATCGATACCATCAAAACCCATATTAATCAGGGTCACACAATCATTGACAAAGCTAGCCCTCATTTGTGGGTCTCGTGCCATCTCAGGAAAGTGCTTACACATGGACCAACCTCCAATCGATGCCATTGCTTTTACACCATTGTCCTTACAAAGTTGCAATAAACCTGGCGCTCCTCCCTCCTTTGGAAATGGAATAGGCATTTGTCCAGTCAGTCCTGTTTGGCTATTGCTCCAAGTAGTGCCGTTGGTAGTGTAACCTGCCGCCTCAGCTTCAGGGGTTACTTCCCAAAGTAGATCAAGTTCTCCATACAGCAACCAGTAATCCCAGCTACTGTAGGCATCAGGATGCAGGATTTCTCCCGGTTCCTGTACCTGCCCTACCTGATTAATACTTTTGTTTCTAAGATCACCACTGTGGAGTGTACCGTCTTTGGCTACACCAAAAAATGAGAAGTTAAGAATGGTGTATTGAGAGTAGTCAATATTGAGCTGATTGTATGATCCTTTGGCTGGCACACCATGGTTAACATCCTTCCATGCATCCCATTGTGTAAAGTAGCCAATGATTTGTTTCTGATGGTCAGTAGTTGTGTAAGCGGCTCCACTGTTGGCTTGTCCTAATGTTGTTGTACTTACAGACAACGATAGGAGCAACAACATACAGCCAAGTAGTTTTCCTTTCCAGCTACCGCCTGAAAAGGAGCCGTAGCTCATAGTCATTTTCATAATAGAATAGTAGATTATTTTGATAAGTAAAATGGTGAAATACCAATTGAATAAATTTCGGATGAGAAGTATAGTCCGGACGTTATTTGCATTCCAAACTAGTTCGGGAGCAGGGACTGCGACAAGGAAACCCCGTTACATTTGAGGATACAGCTTAGAGGATAAGGTAACAGAAGGGATACAGAGCTATGAAAAAACCACTAAAGCGCTTTGTTTAGGAAGATTATTAGGTATACATCATTTATTCAGATTTTTATTTGAAAATAACATATTTCATATATAAATTATTTTAAATTTTATTAGAATAACCCAATTAAACAGCACAAATTTTGCACTATTCAGGTTTACCTATTTTGAATTACAACTAACGAATTATCAATACTATCAGAACTGACTTTACAAATGGAGCCCCCTGACAAACCATTTGTATTTGACCAAAACCTATAAATCTTTTTATCTGAAGACTATTTTTCAAAGCTGCTCAACATCAACTGATCATGACAAGACCATTTACTAACTTACTACAAAACACCCTTTTTGTAATACTCCTGACATGTGTGTCTCCCATGGCTGCCATGTCCTCATACACCCCTATCAGTTTTAGAAGCATTGGTGCTGAAGACGGGCTGTCACAAAGTGATATTTACTGCATCCTTCAAGACTCAAAAGGCTTTATATGGCTTGGTACAGATGATGGACTCAACAAGTATGATGGCTACACCTTCACAGCATATCACCGGTCACTAAAATCTTATAATAGCATTAGTTTTAATTCCATAAGGGCATTATTTGAGGATAGCCAACAAAACCTTTGGGTAGGAACACATGCAGGCCTGAACCGCTATTGCCGTACCGAAGACAACTTTGAACAGTTCGGCCCAAATGAAGGACTGCTTAACCATGATATCAGGGCTATTACTGAAGACAGATCCCAAAATCTCTGGATTGGTACAGCCGGAAATGGTGTCTTCCTGTACAATCTACAGAACAATACCTTTACCCAACTTCCTTATGATGGACTGAAGCAAGCTCATGTAACAGCACTTGTAAGTGACTATTCCAACAATATCTGGATTGGAACAACCAAGGGGCTCTACAAGTACCACCAACAGCATGGTTTATCCAGTGTGGAGCTACCTGTATCCAACCCTGAAGTAAGGTGCTTAACGATGGACTCCTTCCATAACCTTTGGATTGGCTCATACGGTGAGGGTGTTTTCTGCCACAGTCCTACAGGGGATACACAACAGTTTATAAAAACACCTAACGGACTTACAGGCAATGAAATCCTGTCAATCGCTGAAGGACCAGAGAAAAAGCTTTGGGTTGGAACAGAAGGTGGTGGCATCTGTATTTTTGATCTCAACAAAAGGCTTTTTAATCCCTATAATTTTCAAACGGAACAGGATCTCAGTACACAAGCCATTACCTCCATTTATCAGGACAAAGAAGGAAATGTATGGTTAGGGGTTTACAACTCAGGTCTCAAGCTTTACAATAACCGGAACCCATTCCTTCACTACAGGCATCTCCCTTATCAAAAGAACTCTCTTTCAAATAATAAAACCACTACGCTGTTTGAAGACCGAGATGGCATCTGGTGGATAGGAACTGATGGCGGCGGATTGAATCGATTTGATCCTAAAACAGGACAGTTTACCGTTTTGAAACACCAACCTCAAAACCCTTACAGCCTAAGCAGCGACCATATTCTTTCTATTGCTCAGGACGAAAAAGGAAACTTATGGATAGGCACTTACAGAGGTGGGCTAAACCTCTTAGAAATCAAAACTATGAGAGTAACCCGATTCCTGAGTCAGGAAGACAATCCAAATTCGCTCACCCAAAACAATGTATGGACCATTCTGATAGACAAGACTGCCAAGGTATGGTGTGGTACAAGTAACGGAATCAGTATATACAACCCTGCCACAAAACAGTTCACCAACTACACACATGAAAACACGACACTGAGCAACAATGAAATACGAATGATCTTTGAGGATATCAAACAGGATATCTGGATTGGGACTTTCAATGGGCTTAACCGCTACAAACCCGACTCCGGCAGTTTTGAACACTTCCCTTTGCCAAAAGATGAAGCTGTTCCTGCCAAAGGCATTCTCAGTATCTTTGAAGACAGCAGATTAGATATCTGGATTGGCACATTTGGGGCAGGACTATACCGATTTGACAGGACGACCCAAAAAATCACTGCTTTTGAAAAGCAGCATTCCTTATCCAATCAGGTGATTCTGAGCATTGAGGAAGACCAGCAACACAACCTTTGGCTTTCTACCAATACAGGGCTTACAAAGTTTGACCTGAACTCTTCCGTATTGACACACTACACTGCCGAGAATGGGGTTCAGAATGGTAAGTTTCAGAGAGCTTGTTCCATGCAACTTTCCAATGGAGATTTAGCCTTTGGTGGAATCAGTGGCTTCAATATTTTTGATCCGACCAAAGTGGCTACTGCAAACTTGAAGTTACCTGTACGATTTACGGATTTCAGCCTGTTCAACCAACCAGTAAAAGTTGGCCAAGAAGGATCTCCACTACAGGCACCAATCACTGAAACTTCTGCTATCACACTTTCTCCTTCCCAAAAAGTCTTTTCCGTTTCCTTCTCTGCCATGAGTTTTGTCAATACAAGTAAGGTAGAGTATGCCTATTTGTTAGATGGCTTTGATAAGGAATGGAATTACATAGGTCATAACCGAACAGCGACCTACACCAACCTGCCTCCTGGCACATACACCCTTAAGGTGAAAGCTAGCCTTGACCCTACCGAGTGGAAACAAGCAAAAGAGAGTCAGCTTACCATAACCGTTTTACCTTATTTGTGGGAAACCATCTATTTCAAGATTCTGACCGTTCTACTCGGAATCAGCATTATTCTCCTTGTTTACCGCAGACGGCTTAGCGTTATCAGGCGCAGGGAAGAAATGTTGAACAGACTGGTAGAACAACGTACAGACGACCTGAGAAAACAGCAAAAAGAGGCCATGGCTCAACAGGTGCGACTGTTGGAAGCTGAACATGAAAACGCTGAGCTGATGCAACAGCAACTCAAGGAGCAATTGCTCTTCAAGCAGAAAGAATTGACGAGTCATACCCTTCATACCATTCACAAGAATGAGTTACTGAAAAAGCTCAGCGACACCATCAAAGCAAGTCTCAAGAAGCCTGAAGGAAACTCTCATAAAGAACTTCAAAGGTTGATTCGTGAGATTGATGCAAGTTTTGAACTAGACAGGGATTGGGGCAAGTTTCATGACCTGTTCAGTGAAGTACACCGCAATTTTATCAGGGCTTTACAACAACAGTATCCTAACCTGACCAATGCTAACCAAAAACTCTGCTACCTGTACCGAATGCAACTATCCTCTCAGGAGATTGCCCACACATTAGGGATTTCAATCAACAGTGTAAAAGTTGCCCGCCACAGGCTCAGAAAAAAATTGGGACTCAATGAAGATGAAAGTTTGAGAGGTTTCTTGGCAAAATTGGGGGAAGAATAAGTTTCATTCCCCCAACTTGAAAAGCCTTTTGGAAAGTACTGTCAACTCATTTCTTCAATACTTTCCTTTATCTCCAAAATTGATTTTAATGGTATTTATATCAACTCGTTCTTCTTATTTCCTTTTGAAAGGAACAAAACCAATATTCCTATCAGCAGCATGGTGATGAATGCCCCAACCTTATAATGGTTAGTTTCCAATGCTTCAAATGGAATCAGATTTGCCAAATGAGCCGCTAATAATGAAGGTAAAATTGCCAAACCCATTACTGTAGACAAATACTTTGGCTTAACATAATAAACGGCTGTAGAACAAATTATTGGGAAAAGAAACAGTTCTGCCAAAACCAGAAAAATACTGATTCCTCCATACTGTAGTATAGACAGAACGATATTCGCATATGAGTCTATAAAGTAAAAGGCGAAGGCTATACTCCCGAAGAGCATTCCCAATGCCAGTTTCCTTTGAGTTTTTACATAAAAAAATGACCAAAAAACAGCAAGCCCTACACTAGCATAAGTAGATAGGGAGTTATTTATTTCTATTACCAACATCTCAGGCATCCTCAATGCTTCACTAATCAGGTACCCTAGTTCAAACAGGTCACTGTAACCTAACTCATAGAAAAACCAGAACAAGAAAATAGCGACTGTGCTGATACCTATATACAGGTATCCTTTGTTATTAGGGACAGTTTCACCTATTGCATACTGTCTTTTGGTATTGGCAGGTATATTTGAAAAGAATAAAATCAATCCTGAAATAGCGGTTACAACACCTGCAACAGCAAAGCCAATACTATAGTCAAGATCGGCTGCATAACCTACCAGAATTGTCCCGATTACGATCCCTATATTGGAAATGAAATTTAGAATGGTAAAGCCAGCATCAGACAACTTTTCTTTTCCGTAGTATAATTTCCCAAATTCCGATAAGGCATTGGTTCCAAACAAACCATTTCCCAATGCAATCAGAACCAACCCTATGTATAAGCTATCAAACCCACTGATGCATAAAACAAAACACCCAATGGCTTGAAGCAAGGCTCCCGTTAGGTAAGCCATTCTGTTGCCCAATACAAAATCTCCCAGAATACCTCCCACAGCCTTTGAAAAGAGTACTCCCAATGTAAAAACTAAATAAATCGACAAGGCTTCGTCTTCAGGTAACGCCAGTGTATAACTCACCATATACAATACCAAAACACCTCTCAATCCATAATAGGCACCATTATTAATAGCTCTTGCGAGTGCAAATAAAAAAGTAGTGCTTCCGTGCTTTTGTTCTTTAGCTATTCTTTCCATGCTGTATCCGTTAAAAAAATTTTCACTAAGATAGTGAACTCGTTTGATAAGCCTTTTGTTGATCTCACTTAAAACAAAAAAACCTCCATACAGGGACTTTCCCTGATGGAGGTTTTTCTGATTAAGTAGGTTTTCCCGAATTTTTCGGATTTATCAGTATAAAGGACTGCTCCTTATTGTTTCAACAATTTGCCTGTTGCAACACGCTCGCCATCGATGCTCAGTGCATAAATGTACATGCCTGCTGGCAGACCAGCTGTTTGGTAAGTCACCTCATACTGTCCTGCTTGCTGTTCAGCATTTACAAGTGTCGCAATTTTACCTCCGTTGAAGTCAAACACTTCTACCGTCACCTGACCATTAACTGGCAGCTCGTAGCTGATAGTTGTATTGGCAGTTGCCGGGTTAGGGAAGTTTTTCAGGTTAAGCGTCGAAGCCAGTTCATCGTCAAGGCCTAGTGGAACATCAGTCACTACAACTTCAATGTTTACTTCTGCTGTTCCTCCATTTGAATCAGTAGCTGTTACTGTTACAAATGTATTACCCACATTGAACGGAACTACAAACAGTTCTTCACCAGTCAGTACTGCTTGAGCAATTGTATTCTCTGCTATTACAGTAGTGAAAGTCATTTCGTCACCGTCTTCATCTACAAAGATATCAGCCAATGGTAGGCTTACACCTTTAGACTCAAAGTCGATGCTGATTGGTGCAGTTTCAGTTGCTACTGGCACACGGTTCACGTTAGCTACATTCACCTCAATTGTATGAATGCTTACTTTGCCATACTCATCCGTAGCAGTAACTTCAAACGTTTGTGTTCCTGCTGACTCGTAATCAGGTGCGTAAGTAAACGTTGCAGTTGCTCCATCAGCAGCTAATGTTACTTGATCATTAGTATCTGCCAATGCAAAAGTAAATGCATTACCTTCAACATCTGCTGCTGTTAACGCTACAGTTAACGTATCCATTTCTGCAACACTATGTGTTGACAACTCACCCAAAGTAAATACAGGAGCCTGATTGATACGCATTGTTGCTACCACATCTTCTACTTCATTCATTGGGTCATTGCTCACTACATTAATCGTAGCAATGTTATCTGCTGCAATTGCATTCGCTGCTGTAAAAGTAGCTGTTACTGTAGCCGAGCTACCTGCAGGAACCTCACCAGCTGATGCATCCAATGTAAACCAGATATCTGATGTATCAGCAGTAGCCTCCATTGCTTTCACTACATAAGCAGTTGTAGCAAATGATGCATCTGTTGACAGGTCAAACCATCCTTCTTCAGAAGGAACATAGAATGTACCTGGCAGGCTCTCTTCAAGTTCTACCACACCTTGCGGATATGTTACACCCAAGCTATAGTGAAGCAAGATAAAGAAACGCTCACCTGGCAGGATTTTAACTGGCTCAGAAAGTGCCAAAGTCAAGAATGAACCTACACTACCTTCTGTTTCTGTTTCAAATGTTTCAACACCTACCACTACAGCTTTCTCAGGGTCTAGGTTACCAGCTCTCACCTCCACTGTGATTGGAGCATTAGCCATACCTTCTGCTCTGTACCAAGTCTTCACATGTGATAAGTTAAAACCAGCTTGAGGTGCTGTAAATCCTGTCACTGAAGTAAAGGAGTTACCACCATAACCCAAGGCGTTTGAAGCTGACTCATTCTGATCATACTCCAAGATATTGTTGTATGTCTCATTGGTAGCCTGTACGCTTGCTTTTGCTACTGATGCAAGCTCTACTTTACCTAATGAAGCAGTAGCTGATGCAACATATGTCTGATTGTAAGCACTTACACTAGCATCCTGAATACGGTTGTAATCAATTTGCAGTTCATATTTCAGTGCAGACTCACCAGCCGTGTTGTCAATCACGAATGATTGTGTTTCTGTATGGTCATCAGAATTTGCAATCACTGACATAGAATCAGTATCCACAGCCAATACAGGCGGCAACTGGATCACAGCTGAGATAGGCATTCTAATCAACTGTCCACCGTCTGTTGTAACGTTCAGTGTATCAGCAAATGCAGCGTTAGCAGCTGTCGGTGTAAGTACTACCTTAAACTCTTCACGGTCTCCTGCATTCAGCTCCATTGGCCATACTAACCAATTGATATCTACCCATTCAACATTACCCCAGAATGGGTTAATGCTCTTTTGGTAAACAGCAATATCTGCTGAGCTGTTAGTCAAGATCATTTCTGTCAATGATGCCAGTGCTGTTCCATCATTCTGTAGGGAGAATGGCAGTTCGTATGCTACAGGAGCAGAAGTACCCCACTCATCAGTAGTTGTGTACTGCATCACCTCACCAAACTCAAATGACTCTTCTGAAGCAATCACTTCACTTGTGCCATTTACTGTCAGGCTTACAGGAATCGTTACATCATTGTTTTGTGGTGTATTGTTTTTCAACAACAGACCTCCTTCATAGCTACCTCCTAATAGACCTGCTGCATCTACTGTCAGCGTGATGTCCTTAGTTTCACCAGCAGCAACAGTGATTTTCTTAGCTGGCGTATAAGTCACAGCCAACCCATCCTCGATATATGGTACGCCAAATGCGGTTTCTACACCATTGGTTCCATCCTCGTTCTCTATACCAACTGTCGCTCTTGATGACCATGTAGCAGAAGTTGCATCCGCCTTGTATTGCATCTTGATTACACCATTGTTATAGATGATTACCTGTGCAGATACATAACCACCAAGGAATGCCCAAGAATGCTGCATACGATGATAAGTGATCACCACTTTATCGTCATATTCTTTGTACCAGATACCTTTAGTTTCATCCAGGTCAAAATAATCTGTATCCCCCATCATCCAAATTGGCGCAATGATGTTGTTTGGAATAGTCTCGTCAGGAATTCTGCCACCTGTAATAAAGATATATGTCTGTGGCTCCAAAGAGATCAAGCCGTTGTATGTCAGATACAGCTTGTCATACTCTTTGCCATAGAAGTTAAAGGCAAATGGCATGCTTACTTCTTCCCAGAATGTAGAACCAATCTCTACATGCGTTCCGCCATCGTTTGGCAAATCATACCAACGGTAAACAGGTGCGTCTTCAGCAGTGCCTCCTGCCAGTAAAGCCTTGTTGTCCTTCATGGCATAAGTGAACTCATCGATCTGAATACCAGCTGCTGCTGTTGTTGCCTCTTCACCTGCATACAACCAGCTGTTACCCATTGGCAGTACTTCAAGTGTTGCCTCACCTGCTGTATTGTCTATCGTGATGGTGTGTGTCGCCTTTTCTCCTGCATTCAGCGTTTCCACAATTGGAGTTGTGTCAACTGCAATTGCTGGAGCTGCTACCACCTCAGCAGTCAATTTGACCTCATAAGTATCACCTTCGCTGTCAGTCAGTGTCAATACATCTTCAAATACACCTTGTGCATCTGTTACCAGATTTACTTTCACTACCTGTGAACGTCTAGGTTTTAGCTCGTAAGTAGCGGTATCCAGTGTGAAATAATCATTTGCAAATACTGAAGAAGTAATCGATATAGACTTGCTGCCTGCATTTCTCAACTCCAAGATTCTGAAGTCCACATCACCTTGGAACACTTCTCCATAACCTAGGCTATCTTCACTGATTTGCAAATCAGCTACGCCGCCAGTCATGTTTACTACTACTTCAAATGAAGCATATGGTTGGTTAGGGTCATTGCTGAATACAGTTACACGCTGTGTATTGGCACCTTCCAGCAAATCTTCTGTATTGACTGTAAAGTCAATATCCATGCTCTCACCTGGCTGTACAGCACCTTGCGTTGCCGAAGGAGCAGATACAATGTTCTCACCTGGAGATTTAACCCTAACAACGATATCATCAGTTTGCGTAAAGAAGTTACGTGCTTCTTCAGTCATAACGGAGTTCTTGATCATTATACCATCGAGCTTGTCAGGATCTTCAAAGCTGATTGTATAGTATGGCGCTTCAGAGGCGCTTAGATGATCATACTTAATATCAAAATCCCCATTAGCATGCAATACAAACTGATAAGATTCCGCTTCGCTAAAGCTCACCACATCCTTAAACTCTATAATTGTACTGTCTCCAAGTTGCTTGTACAATACTTTACCTCCTTGGCTCAGGTCAATCCTATAACCTGTTCCGAAGATAAAGCCATAAGGCATGTCATCACGTCCCAATGGCGGTGGCGAGATATTGAAAGTACTGTGCGTATCCAATGTCAATGCGCCATGCTTACTCACATAAATCTGGTTGATACGCTGGTTATAGAATGGGAACTCAAAGCCCAAATCAATCAGGTGATACTCAGAATCAGCATCCTCAAAGTAAGCTGAGATATCAATTGCATCAGCATCGCCATCCAGCTCTGTCCAGTTCCACTCTATAGATGCGTCATGCATATTGGTAGACCATGAGTAACCGTGTTTGTGTACACCCTCTTCTGTTTCTGCAAACTTAGGCAATGTGAAAGACAGTGGGTAAGCCCCAGTGTTCTCAACCGTTACTGTACCTGTCGTTGTTTCACCTGCTGCCAAGTCAAATGATTGTGTAGCCGGAGATAATGTAATTTCTGATGGTACAGCAGCTACTCCAAATAGGTTGAAATTGTATACATTTCCATTTGCATCAGTCAATGTCACTACTGAGTTGGCATTACCTGCTACTGTTGGCTTGTAAGCAATTTTCAGACTCTTCCTTGCTCTTGCTGCTACCTGAGTGAAATCCCATGTTTCTTGTGTCCATTCGAACTGGTCTCCTGACACTTCTACACTCTCTACATTGAAGTTACCGTAACCAAAGTTCAGGATTTCAATTTCCATCTCCTTTTCAGCTCCAACAAACACACTACCGAAATCAACGACGCTCTGAGAACGTAGTTCCGGCTGATGTCCTGACACTGTCAAGCTTAACGGTAACCTTACATTTCCATTCTCCAAGTCATTTGTCTTGAATAGGACGTTAGATGTATAATCACCATTGATCAGCTTGCTTGCATCTACATTCACCGCTACTTCCTGAGACTCCATTTCATTCACTTCGCCTGTAGCTGGATCCAAGGTTACGTAAGTACCCAAGTATGGCTTATAACTCGCTACACTCATACTCCATCCCCAACCTTCTTCACCTACTGCATCCTGCATGCGGTACCATGACTGACCGAAGTCAAAGCTCATATACATTTTATTGTATGCCACTTCCCAGTCATCGACAGGGCTCATACCCAATGGATACTTGTTACCAACAGGCGCATGGATAATAACATAGAAAGAGCTTCCTTGAGGGAAGTAGATATGCTCATCCAATGTGATATACTGCACTCCTTCAGATGGTGTATGGTGCTCCTGCGTGTGTACCAGGTTTTCAGGCTTTACAGCGCCTTTGTAGATTTCCACCACCACGGCACCGTTGCTGTCATCATTCGCTAACCAAACCCTGATATCTGTCAGGTTGAAGCCCTCTTCCTCATTAACCTCATACAAGGTTGCAGAAGAGTTTGGCAATGATGTATCCTCATCACCGATATTGTACCAAGCATACAGAGAAGCGTAGTATTTCTCACTGCTGGTAAACTCATTCAGTTCTTCCTCTGAAAGTGTAGCCAATGGGACTCTATTAGTAGGTGTTCTACCAATATTTGACGCCTCCAGTGAACGTGTTGCAACTTGAGGGAAATCTGCCCTTTTTACACTTGAAGTGCTAAAGTTGAAATCGACCTGCTTGTTTTCATAACTCCATCTCAAAAGACCTTCACCTTCATTTGAGATAGTCACCATATCTGAAGCTTCTGTTGAAACCGAAGCGTCAATTACAGCAGTAAAATCCGTCTTGTCAGCTACAAACAAAGGACCTTTATTGGTACTTGCTTCCAACACATTTGACAGTGCTGCCACATTACCCCAACGGTCCTGACCTCTTACAGCAAAGTAGTAAGTTGTTTCAGGATTCAGTCCTGTTACTTCAAATGTATTCAACTCACCAAGTGCCGACACATCTGTCATCAACACCTTTTGAGCAGCAGCAGCATTTTCAGCTGTAATTGGAGAAGTTGAATAAAGTATCTGGAATGAAGTAGCCTGCTCATCATCTTCATCAGCAGGGGTTGTCCAATTCAAGATAGCAAAGTCATGTGCAATGCTTGATACTGCCAAATCAGCTACTGCATCTGGTGCAATACCCTCATTCGCCTCAATAGCCATTGCTGCATCTACCAGACCTGCCCCTAGTTTACCAACATAAGAAGGGTTGTAGTCATCCAATGAGTGCGTAGAAACTACCAGCTGGTTCCACAGCTGCTCCGCTGTAAAATCAGGGCCTCCAAGCTGTGCAACTACCAATGCTGCAATACCTGATACGTGAGGACATGCCATTGATGTACCTTGCATATAAGCATAAGTGTTGTTTGGAGTAGTACTCAAAACACCATCCTCCGTCTTCAGGCTAGTATCACCACCTGGCGCTGTGATATCTACCCAGCTACCATAGTTTGAATAGTAAGCTTTCTGGTTACTTGGACCAGTTGATGCTACAGTAAGAATTCTATCATAGTAACCTGGGTACCAAGCACCACTATCATTGCTGTTACCTGCAGCAAAGATCACGATACCGCCTTTCATTGGGCTTCCCTCATAGTCACCTGCCTCATCAATGAAATAGTCGATTGCATCCAATACAGACTGCTCATAAACATCAGGGTTGGTATAACCCCAGCTGTTTTGAGAGATAACAGCGCCATTATCAGCTGCATACTTGTAAGAAGCAGCCACATTATTTACAGTACCACTCAGGATCTGGCAAGACATCAGTCTTACACCATCATTGTTACCTGTACCACCAGCTACACCTGCAACACCAATACCGTTGTTATTAACGGCCGCTACAGTACCCGCTACGTGTGTACCGTGATCCTGTGCCACGATCTCACCTTGGTCATAAGAGAAGCTATAACCGTGAGCATCATCGATGTAACCGTTTCCGTCATCATCAATGCCGTTACCAGCGATCTCACCCTCGTTCACCCACATGTTGGCAGCCAAGTCCTCATGGTTAACATCAACACCTTCGTCGTGAATCGAAACTATAATGTTAGAAGCACCTGCTGTTTTCTTCCAAGCTTCGAAAAGGTTGATATCTGCACCTTCTACCCATCCTGAAGCCTGAGCACTATTATGGTAGTGCCACTGTTTCTCCAGATAAGGGTCATCTGTTGGCAGTTCCTCTTCAGCAGCCATAGCAGCAACTTCCTCCATAGTCAATGGACGCATTGTGCCATTACCGATCATTTTTTTCTCATAGATAGGCTCAGCACGTTCTACAGAAGCCAGACTTGAAAAGTCTTGAGAAGATGCCTTTGCACTGATTGACCCATCAATCTCCATCTCATACCAAAGGTGCAAGCCATGTTTACGTGCTTTACCTTCAGTCTTCGGATCATAAGGGAATACCCTTTTCATATTTCGGGCCTCATACTTCGCTGCTTTTGCATCAAAGGCAGTGACTCCCAATTGTACTGCGCCACCAATGCTAAAGCCTTTGGCAGCAAGCCCTGGATCTTCTTTGAACTTGACCCGGATCACGCCTTTGGCGACCCCATTACTGTAAGTTACTGGCTTTTGTGCAATAGCACCTAACGATAATAGCAAAGCTATTATGGTCAGCCAGCCCCTTAAGGTTCTCGATAAAAGTTGTTTCATAAAAAAATGAAAGTTTAAATAATTGAATTGTATTAGAATTAGCGCAGCTTCAGCTTTTCACGTAAAGCTTTCAGCAACTTTTGAAGTGCAGCGTTTTCAGCTTCTCTTTTCTTTATCAACTGGTCAATTGACTTGTCTTCACTGTTCCTTTTTTTCTCCTCCATGATTAGCATTTCCTCTTCAGGACTACTCCTTCACATTATATTCCGGAGCAAGACCAACTGTCAAACTTTAAACACACCAACCCTTTGCACACAAGAACTTTATTCTGTCAAAAAGCCTTTGTTAAGTATTTTCAAGCATATTAGAGGAATATGAAATAAGTAATACAAAATTGGACGGAACAAATTATCTACAAACTGAAAAAACCATATCTACAATCGACCTACACAACACATCAAAAACCTACAAATCAAATACTTACAACCATAAACTCATTATTAAACCAACATTAAAAACACCCTTATTTTGCACCTAAAAAACACACTTTCTTATACACCTAAATCAGTAGTTCCTATAAACTTGAAACACTTCAAGCAAATGAATCACCAAGAGATGCCTACTTCTGGAATGGTTAATTTTTGGTAAGACGCTTAAAAGCAAAAAAGGCGTTGCTGCCTTTAAGCAACAACGCCTTTTTATAAATAGTAGCTAACCTTATATAGTAGCCACGAAAGTATATAGATCCTGATCTGCTCCATTCAAATTAAGCTTCTTCCTTAATCGGAAACGTGCCATATCTATTGACTTGGGAGATTGGTGTGTAATGGCTGAAATATCCTTGGTACTCATATTTAACCGTAGAAATGCACATAGCTTTCGTTCGTTGGGTGTAAGGTCTGGGTATTTTTCATTCAGGCTTTCATAAAAGCCACTATGAACCTGTTGAAAATGCATTTCAAACTCCTTCCACATTTCCTCATTGGAAGCAGATTGTAACTCAAACACAACCTGACGAACCAACTTCTGATTATCCCTTTTCATATTTCGCTGGGCAGTCATCAGCTCTTCAGAAACCTTGTTGATCAACTCATTCTTTTGCAGCAGGTGCATCACATTAGTCGTTAGCTCCTTATTCTTGAAGCTTAATTGCTGTTCAAGGTTATTATTGGAAAGCTGTAGCTGCGCCTGTTCTAGCTCAGAACGTTGCATCTCCAAAAGGGCTGCCTTTGTTTTCGATCGTTGTAACATATACAGGAAATAAATGATCAGAATCAGCAGCGCAGCCAGTACTGCTCCGGCATAGATTCTTTGCTCCTTTGCCTGTTGTCTTTTCTCAGCTTCGCGCTGCAATTTCTCAAACTCGTATTTCTGTATCAGGTTATTGATCTTTTTTGAGTTTTCATCTCCCCTGATTTCATCCGTGTACTGCTTGAAAAGTATGTGGTGTTCCAAAGCCTTTTCAAGGTTACCCATATGGTTATAAAGCTCAAAAAGAAATTGGTGTGCTTCACGCAGGTTATAGACAGAGTTGTACTTAGTTGCAAAATCCAACGCCTCTTCCAGATATTTTTCTGCTATAGCAAACTCCCCATGCTCAATATGATAATTGGCAACTGCAAACATACTGGAAGGAAGACTGGAGTAATCCATCAATTCCCGTTTAAGCTTAAGTGCCTCACTATGGTACTTAAAAGCTTCTTCTGTTTCACCCTCTTTGGCGTAGAAGTTTCCCAGATTATTTAATGCCTTGGCTTTTACAAGTTTCTGGTCATGCTTCTCGGCTAGTTGCCTTGCCTTCTGGAAATAGTGTAAAGCATCCTCCTTTTTTCCAATCCCATCACTCGATGAACCAAGGTTCAGGTACAAGTTGCACAGTATAACTCCCCTTCTTTTATCGTCTTCTACTTGCTCAGCTACCTCCACTGCTGTAGAAAAGTAGTCAGCTGCACTTTCGAAGTCCTTTACTCGCTCATAAACAACCCCAATATTATTTCGGGTTGCAGCAATCTGGTACTTGTCATGCCCCAGTTCTTCAAAAAGTTGCAGACTTTTCATCAGGTAATCAACTGCCTGAAAGTAATAGCCTTTATGAATAAGCAAAGTACCTCGAGCAGAATAAGCTTTAGCCAAGTAAATGGAGGGGGATATGCTTTCCAGCAGCTTAATAGCCTGATCTGAATAGATCTCAGCTGAATCAGTATCATTTTCCATATACTGACTCACAATATCACTGAGTATTCGAGCCTTCAAGGTATCCTCCGTCGCTACGGTAAGTTCCATTTTCAGGCTATCTAATTTAGAATCATTAGCAGCATTGACACTAAATGCCAAAAACGTTAATAGTAGTAGAAGTACAAATCTTATCATAGCATCAGTTATAACAGTAGTACCCTTTAATGTCTCAAGTACATAAAAGTGCATACATAAATAGTTTTCTTGCCCAGGCTAGGCATCAAAAGAAAAGGGTTCCTGATTAATCTGACGAAAGTTCTCAGCTAATCTAATAATAGACACACAATACAACCGTAAAGGTTGGAGCTAAACTTGAAATTTTTCAAATATTTTATCTGAATAATTCAATTATAGTAAAATTTATCCTAACAATATTCATTTATCACAATAATGAACAATAAAAAATCACCCCTTATACACAAGCCCACAACATTATATACCCAACTACTAGAATATAATCCTCCTCAACTAAACTTTTTCTCTGATCGGTACCCATATCTCCTCTTCTGAAGAAGGGTCTTCGTTTTTGTACTTTTCTCCCATCAAAGCAAAGTGGGGTCTATCATCCAGCAAGTACTCTGAATTGGGTAACCACGTTTGAAAAATATACTGATAAGTACGAGGTCCTTCACTTGCAGGTCCCTTATGGATAAAAACAGCATACTTTCCCGCCGGTAATGTCAACGTCTCCATTCCTTCAGGAATATCAGAGGTATCAGAAACTTCCACAGCTGCCCATTTCTCAAATTCCTTCGTTGGATCAAACTCATTGAAGTAAGTAGGATCATAAACCTCTACAGAAAACAGAAGTGCGTTTACTGAATTAGTAATCTCCTTGCGCCTAGGCATAAAGCCACTCCAAAGCTTGTAGGTTTTGTTATCGGCAAATGACATACTTATCTTATTTCCAACTATTTGCTTTTCAGAAAGCATTTCAATTCTTGGTTTCATTTTTTGATCAGTCAAGTTTTTGTTCAAAAGTTTTAAGACACAAAAAAAGCCTCTTTATCCAAGATGCTTCTTTTTAAATATCCATTTATACTTGTTTCAGGAAATCAGACTTACCACTTCGTTGAAAGTGAATCACAGAGGAGATATCCTGATTGCCATGAAAGTCCTTTTTGACAGTAATATCAATTGCATATTCGATATTGTACAGCTTCAGTACTTCATCCAGTTCTTGCTTTTTCAAATTAGCTACTCTGATAGATTGGATATATTGCCTTAATGGATTTGCGCCAAATGGAATTATAGATAAACCCACAAACATAATAAACAAAGGTACAGTAGAAATCCACCCAGCGTCCCACAGGTACTCCCCAAAGAGGTAACCAAATGCTATTACGCCCACTCCTATTGACATAAAAACGACAAAATTCAAGATGACGCTTGGTTTGGTTATTTTGATAAGGTGATGTTCTACATTGATCTCACTAATCACTTTCTTATAGCGATTTTCAAAAACAATTTTAGAACACCGACTCATAAAGGTAGGACGCTCATTTGTTAGTTTACATTTGGAGCCTGTGATAATATCAAATTGTCTATTATCACATAATATGCAATGTTTTACGGGATCCATTTTTAGCAATGATTTAAAAAATAAGACCCTCTATTATAACAAATAAATTTCTATTTATGAATTTCACCCAGAAACCCAGCGTAACTCAATGAAGTATTTAATTTCAAAAAATCGTCTTCTAAGATTTCATTTATAAAATCAACTTCTAGTTTTATCTGTTGATTCCCGAACCAGTCAAATGCGAAAGTAAACCACTGCTTTCCATTTATTTTTAGTCGAGTGTATTCTATTTGACAACCATAGTCAACCCAGCAATTTGCATTGACTAAAATAAGCTGACCATTTAAGTCTTTAGTTAAGATCGCTACCATACGTTCTTTCTGAACTTCAACCCAATCGTGTTGCCTCTCTTCCACAATTTCTTTAAGCAGCTTGTCGTCATTGGCAGTTTTAAAGCTCCACTTTACCCATTCCTCCAAATAACCTTCAACATTTTCGCTTAGCTTTTTAGAAACAGGCGCTGTCATCCGTTGCTTGATTTCAACTTTCCCTTCACGGGTTTTGATTCCTAAATCTGCCTTGTTTTGTAAAGGCAAGTAAAAATCCGTTCTTACAGAAGATGAGGAGAAAGTCAGTTCTTTCTCCTCAAACCATCTGATGATTGGTTGAATAGCTTTTGTCGAAAACCACCGCATTTCTTTGCTACTATTCATCTATCAGGAAATTATGCTTTTTGATTCAAATACGCTTTCAGTTGCTGCTGGATAAAATACTCCCAACCTCCCTGACAACTTTCTCTTGAAAACTCAGGTATCTCTTGTGGAAAGCTTTCCATTCCGATATGGGTTAACAACACTTGCGTTCCTGAGTCAAACTCAGACAACTCAAACGTTACCCATGAGTCTCCCTTAAATCCTTTGTATTTCCAATTGTAGGTGATCTTCTGCTCAGGCACTACTTCCATAATCTTCCAAAGGTGTGGAAACACTTTATCCTCTACTGCCACATCAAACTGTGTTTCAAAGCCTACTTCAGGTTCAAAAGCTTTGATATCTTCAAAGAACCACAGTCTCATTTGTTCCACTTCAGTAATCGCTTTCCAAACAGTCTTGATTGGAGCCTTAAACGTTTGCTTGACTGTTATTGGCTGTGCTTCGTCCTTCATGTTAGTGTTAGTTTAAAGGTTTAGTTTTTAATATTGATGATTGTCCAAAATACATAATTCAAAAAAATAGAGGTACATTCCTATACCTCTATTTTCAGTTGACTATTCTATAATGATCATATGAGCTGACATATTGAACCTGACATCTCCTTCTTCACTGATATACTTTTCTAACTGCTCTTCTGCCAAACCCAATAACTGATGATACTGGGGTTCTGTAATTTTTTCAGCAATTGGGGAGCCATGTATATCACAGTCTATCCAATACTTTATAGATGGAAAAACTACCTCTTCCCTCACGTTCTCAATCCTGTAGCTGGACACCCTACTTTCAGACATTATCAGGTTGATATTAGAAATCTTGCCCAATGAAAAAGGCGCCATTAAAATATCTCCCAAGGCTTTACCTCCAACTTCCTCCAATAGCCGATGAAAGTCATAATATCCCTCATTTGCTTCTAAAATATCCCAAGTACTGATAACGACCTTACCGCCATTTCTTTTCAATCTCACCATCTCATTGATGGCTTTCACTTTGTTTGAGAAAAACATCAGGGCAAACTGGCAAGCTATCTTATCAAATGTTCTGCTTTCAAATGGAAGCTTCTCTGCATCTCCAACTACCCATTCAATATTGGGTTCCATTTCTTGTGCTACCTGCAACATCCCTTTATTGATATCACAGCCTGTTATATGCACCCTCTTGTTTTGTCTACATTTTGCAGTTCTTGCAACGATCCCTGTTCCACAGGCAACGTCCAAGAAGTCTTCTGAAGGTCTTAAATCTAAGTAGTTTATTACTTTTTGAGCCCAACTGCTGAACACAGCCGGAACAAAGTTCTGCTCATAGAATCTAGCACTCTCAACCTCCAACTGATACATCTGTTCCTTATTCATTAGATTATCCTGTTTTAGTTGATGATTGGATTAAATATTTCTAACATGAAGATACCCGACATTTTTGTTGCCGGGTATATAAAAATCAATAGTATTTGGTTTTGATTTGGCTACTTCTTGATTTGCCGATAGACAAATAAAAGCAGCAATGCTCCTGCAATGGCAATCAAAAAACTCTTGATATTGAACCCGCTTACATCACCAAAACCAATCATGGTACCTATGTAACCACCGACAATGGCTCCGACAATACCAATAATAATGGTAATGATAATACCTCCCGGATCGTTCCCCGGCATAATCCATTTCGCTAATGCTCCAGCGATCAATCCAAAAATAATCCAAGAAAGAATGCCCATAATTGATATAGTTAAGGTTTATTTAACCTCTTAACATCTTAAGCCAAGTACATGGTTCATTTCATAGCATCACCTTCAAATAATTATTTTTACACTTGTATTCAAAAATGAATCATTCGCTGATGTCTCTAAATCCTCTCCATTCCGTATGTTAAAACAAAAAAAGAGACCGTATTTTAATCATACGATCTCCTTTGAATAGTACTATATGTTTTAACAATCAAGCTAAAGAATGCTCTTCCTGCTTCTCAGCCTGTTTAGCAACCTGTTTCTTCAACCTTACTTGAGGCTCTGAAGGCAACCCAAACATAGGCACCAACCTATCCAACCCTGTTAAGGTCAATATTAGAATACTAAACACAGCAATCATTGCCATGAAATTATATTGAATGATATCCAATACATTGAACTCATGCAGCGGATACACCGCACTGGCAATTCCTACATAAAAACCGATATAAACATGCCAAGGAATCAACTGTGACCCAAACACACCCAAAGCATCACTGAAGGTCGCATTTCTGAGGCGCAACTTATACATATCTTCTTCGGATGCTTCCACATTATCCTCCACCAGGTTCTTGATAACGGGACCTACTGTTACAATCTGAGCCATCTCATCTGCCAATGCTGCATTACCCAACACCGACAAAGTCCCGTTCCAGAACATCAGCTGTCTGACACTTCCTGAAACTTTAGCCACTAACTGCGAAATTGGTTCAAAGGCATTAATCTTTCGCATAATACCGCCAAATGCAGCGACCCACATCATCATGACGATCACCCATGAACCAGCATTGGAAAATCCACTGTATATCAAGTCCAGAAATGTTTTGACAGAGGTCACTGTACCTTCAAACAAACCGAAACACATTGCGGAGATAATGCCAATAAAAAGGCATGCGAGTGTTGGCAGTCCTTTAATGGCAGCACCCAAAACCAACACCAGCGGAATCACCATGTACCAAGACATTCCCGTTTTCACTTGTTCAAGAAGTGTCACGGCTGAAGCCCTTTTGGCTGCCAGCCCTTCCCAAGCTTCTTTCGGAATCTGTGAAATGGCTTGGTGTGCATCTGCGGTAGTATCTGGTAATCCTAAAACATTTCCTGCTATATAAAATGTAACAGCACCTAGTACCAATACCAAGCCTGACCAAACTCCCTGATGGCGGATACGGTCAATGACTTCTACTTGCTGTATGCCCGAGCTGACAACAGTTGTATCTGAGATCAACCCTATGTTATCGCCAAAACACGCTCCTCCTGCTACGGCTGCCACTGTCAGGGCGACATTGCCACCCAAAATATGGTTCAGCCAAAGGAATACGGGTGCACAAGCTGCAAAAGTACCCCAGCTAGTACCTGTTGCTATCGATAAGATTGAGGTAACGATTACTCCTGCTACTGCTACAGTCTTGGCAGTAAGTCCAAGGTCCAAGGCAATATTGATAATCGAGGCGCCTACTCCTGTCGCCATAAAGGCTTCAGCCATGGCATAAGCTGCCATCAGGATAAAAAATACCAATTGCATCTCCTTGACGTTGTCAACAGCTGCATTTACGATATCATTAAATTTAAGTTTTTCTGTAATGGATGCGATTATTGCGGCGAATATGGTAGCGATTGGTCCTGCCAGCAGTACATCCATTCCGGATACCATTAGTGAGGCCAGTACAAAAACAGGACTGATCTTTAGGATAGCATTCATGTTCGTTACGACTTGTAATATCTGGTTTGAGACATTAGACTGACATTCCCCATCGTGTTAGCTTCGGGATCAGACTTTGTCTTGCTTTGAAGTTTGTTTGAGATCAGGTTAGCAGTTGCTTATAAATGAAATAGCCCGCAGCGTGCCGAAACAAATTGCTGCGAGCTATCCTCCGAAAGCTAACCCGAGTGCGAAAGTATCAATTCCACATATGAGAAAGATATTTTCAGCTATTTAATACAAAAATCAAACGGTCGGTTATATTTAAAACACTTTTAAGTATAGCGTTGAATTGGAATAAAGATTTTCTGTGCTAACCCTTTCACATATTATGATCTACTAAATGATGATGTTATCCTGTTCAACCCTTTCAGGGTGATGATATAATGAACACTGTCAACTCCGGATGCCCATTCGAAACTAATATGGTTTGTTTCCTTCGGACACAGTGTTTGCTGTAAGAGAAAAAATTCCAAAGGGTAATAGTAGCTGTAGGCTAAAGCCTACGATAAATCCATTTATTCAACCCCAAAGGAGTTGAACCTATAAATCATTGAAGCGTTTAAAACTTCCGATTTTCAATTATACCTCTACTTATTTATACTTATTAGACCATTCTTAAGTATTTTGGACTGTTATGATGAAAAACCCCAAACTTTACCTGACCATTATTGTTGTATTGGCTATTGTCTTAAGCCTGTGGGAATATACTCACCGGACAGAAAGGCTGTATAACCGATACTTCAAGCCATTGCCTAATATGGAACTGGCTCGTTGGGATGGTGGAGCTTCTTCTGACTTGGAAAAGGCACTCTATTTTTACGATATGCGTGACTACGATAAGGCGGCAACCATTTTTGGTATAGTACTCAAGGATGAGCCAGACAATGAAACCGCTCTAATGTATGGAGGCATCAGCTATATGATTGAGGGAAATATTAGCCTTGCGCTTGATTACTTTAACAAGATTGGGCAAAAAGAAGGCATGTTCCAACAAGATGCCCGCTGGTTCAAGACTTTGGTTTATTTGAAAAAAGAAGAATTGGATTCAGCGAGAACACTATGTCAGGAGATTGCAAAGGAAGAAGGTGTCTATCAAGAGCGTGCTTCCGAACTGCTTCGAAAACTCCCTTCCTGATTTGTCTTTTTTTCCTTCCATGATAAAACACTATTTTTGCGGACACAATTTTCAGCTAGTCCATTACAAACTAAATTAACATATCACTTACCATGTTTTTTCTAAGGTTACTATCAAGGCTACCGTTGCCTATACTGTATCTGTTTGCAGATTTTTTGGTGTTGTTAGCGTATAGAATAGTCGGTTACAGGAAAAAGGTCGTAACACAAAACCTTAGACGCTCCTTTCCTGACAAAAGCGACAAAGAAATCGAGCATATCACAAAAGGGTTCTATCATAACCTTGCCTATGTGGTCGTAGAAATTGTAAAAGCTGTAACCATTTCACGCAAAGAGATGCAGCAAAGGGTTTCGATCAAAAACCCAGAAGTTTTACAAGGCTATATAGATGATGGTAAACCTGTTTTAGTGTTGGCATCACATCAGTGTAACTGGGAATGGGTATTACTAGGTGCTGGAGCACACTTCAATTTCCCAATGGATGCCGTTTACAAGCCACTTACAGAAAATTTCTCAGAGCAACTGATGCTTGGCATTCGTAGTAAGTTTGGTGGCAAGCCAATTCCATCGAACCAAACGGTAAGAGAAATCCTGAAACGCAGGAGTGTGGTCAGGGCATTCGGTATGGTGGCCGATCAGGTTCCGGTTAAAGAAGAGAAAAAACATTGGGTGACATTTCTTGGGCAGGAGACACCTTTCTTTATAGGTGCAGAAAAAATTGCACAGCTCACCAAATATCCCGTACTCTTTATCAGGGTACACCGCCCTAAACGCGGATACTATGAACTGGAATTTGTCAACATTTCGGAGCCGCCTTACAATAAAGAGAGCTTTGACATTGTAGAGAAGTACGCTGCGGAATGTGAGCGACTGATCCGAGATTACCCATCTGATTGGTTGTGGTCCCACAAACGCTGGAAATATACACGAGAGCAAGCTGGTGATTAATAAAATCAGGCACCTAAGTATCTAAACACGCACACTCTTATTATTCAAAAATCCAATGAAAGCGTTACTTGACAGCAAAGTACTCGAATATAATCAGGAAGGTTTCATCAAAGATGATCCCATTTCTATTCCGCACCGTTTTACTCAAAAGCAGGATATAGAAATCATGGCGCTCTGGGCTTCACTTTTGGCTTGGGGACAGCGGAAAACCATCATCAACAAGTGTAATGAACTGCTGGAAAGAATGGATAACGCTCCTTTTGACTTTATCCTCAACCATACGGACAGTGACCTTGAAAGGATGATTGGCTTTAAACACAGAACTTTCAATGATACTGATACGCTGTACTTTATTTCATTCTTCAAGCACCATTACAGTCAGTCCGACTCTCTGGAAAGTGCTTTCACAAAGCATATGAATGAACATGATGAGACAGTGGAAAATGCTTTGATTGGCTTCCGTGATTATTTTTTCAGTCTGGAGGATTTTCCTGAGCGCACAAAGAAACATATCGCAACTCCTGCGCGAAAATCTGCCTGCAAACGAATCAATATGTTCTTGAGGTGGATGGTCAGAAAAGATAACAATGGTGTTGACTTCGGTCTTTGGGAGACGATTATGCCATCACAACTGGTTTGTCCTTTGGATGTTCATGTGGATAGGGTCGCCAGAAAACTGAACCTGATCGAAAGAAAACAATCTGACTGGCAAGCTGCGGTAGAACTTACAAAGAAGCTCAAGCAACTGGACGCCAACGACCCTGTCAAGTATGACTTCGCGCTGTTTGGCTTGGGACTGGAAGGGTTCTAATATTTTTTACTTGATGGGTTAACCAACATTGGTGCAGCTAATGTCTAGGTATATTTGGTTTAAGCAAAAACTGGAATAGAGATTTTCTACGCTACTCCTTTCACATATTATGAGCTACTAAATGATGCTGTTACCCTGTTCAACCCTTTCAGGGTTATAAGATAATAAACGCTGTAAAATCCGGATTACCATCCGGAGCTAATATGGTTTGTTTCCTTCGGAAACGGTGTTTTCTGTATGAAAAAATAATCCCGAAGGGATTGAACAATAGTAGCCTTAGGCGTAAGCCTGAGGTATAAGTAAATTACATTTATCCAACTCCAAAGGAGTTGAACCTATAAACCATTGATGAGTTTAAAACTTCCGATTTCAATTATACCTCTGCTTAAAGCTCCGTTAGGAGCGACATCTTGAAATAACCAACCAAAGAAGGGACTAAATATGTCAGCGATGGCTGTCGCACGCGCGATTATTTTGTCGTAAAGGAGAGGATATTTTTTTCAACCGACCGAGGTAGGAAATAATTTTAATGTTAAAGAGATTCTCTAACGCATAACTCACATTACCATTCAGTTCAAAGAATTAAAAATTTATAAAGCCCCATCAGGTAAAAGTTTGATGGGGTTTTGTTTTTGACCTCGCCGATAGGCAAAACTTACACACCTGTGTCTTCCTATTTTTTAGGCTGCCAATAAATTTTTTTACCATGCAAAAAGTTATCAGACTCAGCTGTACTTGCATCAGAAATGTTGAGCCACTTATCGCAACCAACACACATTATGTCTCACCTTAATCTTTCACAAAGGAAAAAAATTTACGAAGGCATTGAGCATGGCAAAAGCAATGCAGCAATTGCCCGTGAGCTAGGTGTGCACCGCTGTACAGTCGGCAGGGAGATCAAGCGCAATGGCGGCAGCAGAGAGCAGTATGATTATAAGCAAGCCGAAAGGATGGCAAGGTTTGAGCAACGCTATGCAAGCCGAATGTTGCGTAACTCGAAAGGAAAAGGAAGGAAGCAACGAACGATTTTTAGATACAGAGGGAGTGTTGTTGCAACAGTCAAAAGTTATTACCAATACGACAGTCGCAGAAGGATTTGTCGTAAGCAGGACGAAAAAATTTCAAGGTATGGACAAGCTTGGTGTGGTCCGGTGTGGCGTTGGAACAAGACGGACAACCGTTGGGCAAGACGCAGAAAGTATGTGTGGCGAAGTTTTGTGACACAACTGTTTCTGTTACAAACTTACATGGCTGAAAAAATTTCAAAGGGTATCATTGCCCAATCAAGTGAAGCCATGCTTGATCAGGCAGCTTCAGGTGTGTCACAAAAGCAAAAGCATGTTCATCTGTCTATGAATAGTAAGCATTGGCATATAACCAGTAAGGCTATTGCCTGAAAAAACAGCCAGGATTTTTATTTTACAGCCCTGCTCTACAAAATTTAGAAATGCCAATGGTTAAATCTTCCGTAATGTTCCCGAAAAAATGAAAGCAACACCCCACAGTGTTGCTTTTTGTTTTATGCCGGATTGCAGGGAGTGTCTTCTATTTTTTTGATAAGAGGTCGCCGACTTTTTTGAAGCCTCCTCTTTACCAATTCTATAGAGTGGGTGCTAAAAAATGTTTAAGCCATCTCAAAATAGTTACCCAAGCAGCATTTTTTTGCAAGCAGTGTGGCTTTGAAAATTTTTTAGACATCACTGCTTGTAGAACGAAGCGACCTTACCAATTATCGATCCCCTAACTAAAAATTAAGCAGATGTATCATTGAAATCAGAGATTATAAATGCTTCAATGATTTATAGGTTCAACTCCTTTGGAGTTGGATAAATGTGATTTACTTATACCGCAGGCTTTTGCCTACGGCTACTATTGTTCAATCCCTTCGGGATTAATTAAAAAACGCAATATTACTGATGATCAGGGAGTTACCGTAAAACGCAAGTACAGTGTTTTACGGTTTTTTTATTCCCATGTTTTTGATATTCAATGCCTTACAATTTTGGTAACACTAGTGGTAACAGGGATTTATTGCATGTTTTGGTAACACTCCCGGTAACACTTGAGGTAGTCTTGGTAACACTTGCGATTTCATTTTAGGATAGATTGAGATTTATTTTTTTAATAACTCAATTTTTTTGTTTCAACCATGATTAAAAACAATTCAAGATCCATGAGTGTGCAGTACCTGGCACGCAAAGCATCAAATGGTTATGTTACGATCTATGCCCGTATCGAAGTGAATGGTGATCGGGGTACACCGTTCAGTACAGGTATCCGCTGTTTGGAAAAGCATTGGAATGGGGATATGATCAACCACAAACACGCCAGTGCGGACAACGAGGAACTTGCTATTATCCGGAATGAGGTCAAGATGGTGTATCTGGAGATGCGCAAATTTAGAATGTCTATCACGCCTGTAACATTGCGTGAACGTTGGGAGAAGTTTGTAGAGATAAAGTCCATAAGTCTGCTAGGTGTCTGGAAAGAATGGATCAAGATGAAGGGCAAGGTGCTTAAGGCGAACACCCTCTACAATATTGAACGGAGGTGCTTGCGGTTTCAGGAGTTTTTGAAGGAAACTGGCGCATCTGATATGGATGTGAACAAGGTAACAAGGCCTTGGGCTGATACCTTTATCAACTGGATGCGAAAGCATAAGTATAGTGTCAACTATATAGCAAAGTTGGTGGAGGAGCTGAAAGCGGTGGTTGCCTTTTCGGTGGATAAGGGGTACTTGTATGTTAATCCACTTCTGGGTCTTAAGTATTCCAGAACTACAGACGCTGAACGGGTGTACATAAGCAGCGATGAGCTGGAGGCGATCACGAAGATGAAGTTTTTCAGGAAGCGATTGCAGCGAACTGCCGACCTGCTGGTGTTTTCTTGCCGTACGGGGCTGAGCTATGCGGACCTGATGGACTTTGACTATGAGAAGCATCTGCACTATATCGGCAATCAGGCTTGCATCAAGAAGAAGCGTGTCAAGTCAAAGGTTGAGTTTATCGTCCCGATTGATTCGGTTGCGATGAAAATCCTGAACAGCTACGATTACAAGCTCCCTAAGATTGGTAATAGTGGCTATAATATGAACCTTAAGATTCTGGCTGAGGTAATGGGTATTCGAAAGAATTTGACTACCCATGTGGGAAGGCGTACTTTCTCCATGGTACAATACCAGCAAGGGGTAAGAAGGCAGACCATTGCCCGAATGCTTGGACACAAGTCTGAACGAACAACTGATACCTATTACCTAGACATGCTACAGATCAGTATCGAGGCTGAACTTGATTTGATCTTGAGTGCCTAAATTATAATCCTACCTGCAAGAATATCAACAAGACCAACGTAATAATTGAACACAAAAAAGTTCGGTTGCTAGCCGAACTTTTTACAAGCCTATCCTCTTCTACTCTCCTTAATTGTATAATTTTATACAACCTTTTTGCCTGTTTTGGGCAGTTTAGGGTATCTGTTTTTCGCTTTTTGTATAAAAGTGGGCAGCTTTTGGGTAACGGAATATTTTGCCCTTAAAAAGTGGAATATTTTTTTAGTTAAAAGTGGGCACTTTTAACGCTTTGGAAAACCCTTTTTCGAAAATTGTTAAAATTTTAGATTGAAAAAAAGCCCCGCTTAGACTATTTCCAAACGGGGCTTTTTTGTGGTGTTTTTTTAGTTGGAAGCTACCTTTGTGTTTTCATCTTTTCGCTTTAGTAGGTAGTGGTACACCGTTCCAGAGTTTCCAGTACTTAATGGATAGGAGTTCACATATTCCCATCCATTTGCATCCATAAAGTTAAGGGCTTCTATCAGGGAGTTGAAGTCTTTGTTTTTACCGTCTGGTCCTTGGATCATCTGTGGCTTGAACATCTGGAACTTTTGGCCATAGTCAATATTGATAATGATCTTGGAGCTGAATGCTTTTTGGATGCCTAGAAGTTTTACGTATTTCACTTCTTCCATTTTGTTGATGTCTTGCTCCTGAATGACCACTTGTGCGGAAGCTATAGAAGCAAAGGATAAAAATGCGATTAAGGCGATTAGTTTTCTCATTGGTTTTGGTTTTAAAAAGTTGAAAAACAGATTTAAACGGATGTTAATATAAGAAAAACACCCAAAAGGCAAAGCCCCTTGGGTGTAAGGTATCCAAAACATTAAGAAAAACCCCTACTGTATCTCTGCGTCTGATTGTATATCATTCAGGACTTGCAGTCCGTCCCTAACTTCCTGAAGGTTGTTGTTTACCTGCAGGTTGGCTTGCCAAGTGCCTACTGCCATAATGAGCATATCTAGGCGTTCCATCATTACATTGAAGGTGTCTACCTGGTTCGCTGTCTGGTTGCCGGATTGTGCTACTGCCACTGTTGATGGTGGTGCAGTGGTGGTGGCTCCGCCTTCTGCAAATCCCCGTACTCGTGCCTGTTCCAGTTGCCCGATGATATTGGCGTATGTGGGGGTGTTGAGCATCCAGTTGGGTGCTACCCACTCGGGACCGCGTTCTCCGATTACACCAATGCTGGTGCTGTCGATATGTCCTCCGCCGGCAAAGCTGCCGATATTGGCTGCCCTTTTTCTTTGTCCCTGGTCTAGCACCGTTACACCACCATCATAGAACTGCTTGGCATTGATGTTTTTGATAGCACCGGCAGTACGGAGGGCTGCCGCTGCGGTTTGGGTAATGGCCATTGCATAACCGAATGGTCCGAACTGTGCGGAGTTGGCCCAGATAGCCTGTACCTCTTCATAACCACGGATCAGGGTTTGGGCAGTGGAGAATGCCTTGATTGCCTGTCCATGCTTTTTGCGTGCTTCTTCATCTTGCCCCAACAGTTCAATGCCTAACCCTAGCATGTTCTTGGCCAGATCAAAGGAGTCTTTCTGCATGCCGTCTTTCATGGCCTTCGTCCTTTTCTCGTTTTCGATGGACTTGTCGCTTTTCTCCTTCTCCAGTTTAAGCAGCTCGTTGTTGATCCGCTGTGCCTCGATCGATTCTGCCTTTCCGCTATCGGTGAGGAGTTTTAGCCTTTCCTGAAGGTATTTTTTCTTCAGGTCGAACATGGCCATTTCGTGCTGCTCTTCGGTGGCCAGTGCGTTGTAGAACTTTTCCTCCAGTACCAGCTTTTCCTCTTCCTCCTTCAGTGCCAGCTCTTCGGCCTTGAGTGCATCCTCTTCTTCCTGCTTGGCCTTTTTCTCTTCCTCCAGCTGGAGCTTGAGTTCTTCCAGACGCTGGTCTCGGAGTTGCTCCAGCAATAGCTTCTGTTCGGTGATCTGCTCTTCACTTCCGACCAGTGCCTCGATCTTGCGCTGGGTGTCCAGCTTGGTCTTTTCGATTTCCCGCTGGGTGGTGTTTTCGATCAGCTGGATCTTGAGGTCTTCCAGTGCCCGGGCTGCTGCCAGTTCTTTCTTGCGTGCTTCTTCACGTGCCTTGGCCAGTTCTTCGGCTGACTTTCGCTGGTGGATAATCCGCTGCTGACGTTTGGCTTTTTCCTGCTCATCGATTCGGGCTTGCTCTTCTTCTGCTGCTTTCTGGTCTTCCTCTGCAGCGATTTGGGCGCCACGCTGCTTGTAGTCTTTGACGCCTTCTTCATAGGCTTTGCCAATGCTGGAAATGTCTACATCAAAGGCATCGGAGAAATTGCCGGAAGTCAGGTTCTTTAAGAAGGTTCTGACCAGCTCGCCAAACTGACCGATACCTGCCGTAACACCTGCGAGGGCGGGCAGTACCTTGTTGTTGATATTGTCGGCAAAGGTCTGCATGCCGTCACTTGCGGCGCCAAAGTCTGGCAGGAATTTGCCCAGGGTATCCCCGAGCATCTGGAACCCGATGACCAGTGAGGTAAAGTAGGTTTTACCTAACTCCCAGATCAGGGTGGCGATGGGTTCGAGTAAGGCAAACCAGACTTTCATGATAGGCACCAGTACATTGCTGATGTATTCACCAACAATGGTGAGGGCTGGTTCCAGAAAGTCATAGACGGCTTTGCCGATGCTTTCCATGACCGGTACCACGTCCTGACGGATAAAGTTTACAGCTACTGCCAGCCCCTTGTACAGGAAGGTTTGGAGGATGGTCATCAGGTTGCCAATGCCACTGGATGATCCCTCTATGGATTCGGCAAACATGCCTTGCGCCTCTGCCAGTTCTTCCTCCAGCTGCAGCTGGGTTTGCTGCATCTGGATATACTCGCTGTTGGTATCAATCAGGTTGCTGACCTCCCCGTCAATGTCCTTGAGGCTTTGCAGGAAAGCGAGACCGGCATCCTCACCGGGACCACCGAATACGTCCGCAATAACGGTCTGGAGTTGGTTGGCTGGTATTTGGGCATTGTTCATCTGGGCGGATACCTGCTTGAGGGCATCCACTGTACTGACGCTGCCGTCGTTAATTCCCTGGAATAGTTTTGTGGTAAACTCCTTGCCGAATGCTGCCTCCAGTGCTTCGGAGGTGGTCTTGGTTTGCTCACGGATTCGCAAGCCAAACTCCTTGACGGTGTCAGCTCCCTTGTCTGAGAATATGCCTTCCTTGTTGGACTTGGCTATGATGGCCACCAGTTCGCCTGCGCTGGCTCCGGCAGCCTTAAACTGGGTGGAGTACTCGGAAACCTGTGCCAGAAAGTCGCCTCCAGCGTTGGCGCCTGCGAGGTAACCTTGTTCCAGCTGGCCCAATGCATCAATCAGGGAGATGTCCATTGCCTTTGCCATATCATTGGCAGATTTGACAATGTCCTGTGCTTCATCCCCGAAAGTGTTGCCCAATGCTTGAGCCTTGACAGTTGCCTTGTCCAGCTCTTCTTCCGTAACGCCAGTCAGCTGCTGGATGGAACCTTTCAGTTTGGTTACCTTGCTTTCGGTCTCGAGTAGCATCTTGCCAAACTCCACCACCTTGTTGATCGCCTCCAGTATAACGGTGGCGGTAAAGGCTGCCTTGATCGCAACTTTGACCTGATCAAATCCCTTGCTGGCCTTTTGGGTAGCGTCCGGAATCTTGTACACATCATCCTTGACTCCCTTTAGCGTCTTACGCATTTCCTGCAGTTCCTTTCTCTTGTCGGCAAAGTCCTGCGTGTTTTTGGGCAGCTTTCTTACCTGGTTGTTCAAAACCTTTACGGCTGCCTCTATATCCTTGATGCTTGCCTCGGCTTTCTTACCGTTGACAATAATCTCGGTGGTTCGTTTTTCGTCTGCCATCGTTTGTTAGAGTTTAGCGGTAATCACTTGCGGTATGGCTTTGAGTATTTCTTCTCCCTTGAGACCATAGCGCTCAGCCAGCCTTTCGGTTACCCTGTTGGTCAGCCATGCGACGTTTTTGCTTTTCCATGGCTTGGGCTTTCGGGCGGCAAATGGTGCATCCCCGTAGTTGACAAAATCACCGTAGTGGAGATACTGCAGTATGATGCGCTGGAGCTTGTCACCGCTCATATCAATGGTGACTTCCTGCGTGGACTTCAGCAGCTTTCCAGTGGATTTTTTCTTTCCCCTTTTGGCTGCCCCGATCTTGTATTTCTTGAAGGCGGCATCAAATCGCTTCTGGATGTCCTCGACGAGGTACTCGGCTATCTGGTGTTCTGTCAGCATATGGGCAAGGTGGAGGAATTGGGGGAGGTGAGGAAGGACAAAAAAAAGCCCCAACCTTTTGAGGGGTTGGGGCTTAATAAAGGATATTTTTTTATTGTGCTATAAGAGCTATTATATCTATAAAAACACCTACAATTAAATTTAAGAATAGTGCCAATACCAAAGGAGATAAAAGGTATAGGATAAATGATTTTAAAAGCTTTAAAAATTGGGTATCCTTTCCCTTATACTCTTTTATTAAATAAACTACAAGTTCAAAAATTAAGGATAAGCAAAGTGTGCTACCTCCTAAAAGTAACTTTATTTTAATGCCTGATATGAATTCATATAACCCAATTCCTTCGTAGCCTAAATAGTTTCCATACATTAGGAAAAATGTTGTAATCAATATGCCAAAGAAAAAAGACATAAGAATCTTTTCATTTACCTCAGTCTTATTTTTGTTGTCTTGATTATCTGCTTTTGGAACTTCAGCAGTCTTGTTAGACTTAGCGTCAATAACAAGCTCTTTAACATTTTCATTCCCAGATGGCTTTTCTGTGAACTTTAGATTGATATTTTTGACTGTATTATAAGGTATAACCATACCTTGTCCAGGTACAGATACAGTATACGTATATTGACCTTCTACTAGAGATTTATGCTTATACCTTTTGATATTTGTAATAAACAAGCTTTCCAATTCTCCCTTTGAATTAAGAGTGTGGTGCCTAAGCTCTCCAGAATACAATTTAGGTGAAGAGCCACCTACTGTCGTCAAAATATCAGCTATAGGAAAAAGTGTTTTGTTGGATTCAGAAAAGCGCTCAAAATCACTAAAATCTTGATACTCACCTCTGAAGTAGTAGTGCCAATGATTTGCAAATCGGAAGATTGTGAATTTTCTGTCTAACTTTAGCTTTCTTACAATAAAGAAAAAAAGCGAACCTCCTAGGCTAGCAAGCACTAAACAAAATACTATATGTGCGGCTATATAAAGAAAGTCAGATGAAAAAAGAAGGTGATTAAGTTTTGTATACTTGCCATCTGAAAATAGAGTAAAATGCTCGTGTACTTTTGTGAGCAGATACTCATCCTTTCCTGAAAAGAACCAATATGCCCTTTGAGTTAGTTGTAATGCTAGGAATTGAATTGGAATCCCAACTATAATGGAAGTTAGGATACCATTTAACCATGTTTTAGCATTGAATTGATTAGAGAATTGGCCAATGTAATAAAATCGTCTAGCAACAATGCCAGGTAATGCTAATATCAAAAAAATCAGAACTGAATTAAGTCCTATATTCATACTGTGAAAATAATCTTTTTACCAGATGGTAATGTTGTTTGAAATCTACCTCTTCGTCCTTCTTGGATACACATATCCATTAATTTATTGAGATACTCCATGTCTTCCTTATTGGAAAGAATTTCTTTGCCTTCCTTACTAATCAGACTATCTCTGTACATGTAATCCTCTACTGATGGTTGAACCACATTATGGTAAAAGGTCCGTAAAGGACTAGTAGCATTTTCAAATGCTGCTTTTGGTATTGATAAAAAATCCTTGGCTTTCATAAAAGGTGTTGTTTTGTTATTGGGTTATGGTAATCTGTAAATAATAATAGTGTATTACAAATTGCTTTTGAGATACATGTCTATTTGGTCTTGAATTTCGTTGCAAATACTCTCTATTTAACGACATCTTAAGCCCTACTGTTACCGCTCTATCAAGAAAGACAACGCCTTTACTAGATATAATCTAGTAAAGGATAAGTGTTTTGCTTTATTGAGTAGGATTAATTTAGTCCGTACTTCGGAGCACAACAAGCCTTGAATTTTTTACCACTTTTACATATACATGGGTCATTTCTTTTTACATGCTTTAAGCTTTTCTTTACTAGGTCTTCATGTTCTTGAACATAATCCACTTCATTCATGGATGGTATTCGGAATGAGAATGTAGTTTTACCTTCGTAATTAGTTATTGAAAAATCACCTCTTGTGATTACATCCATTCCTATTAGTAAGTCAAACCCTTGTAAAACACCTTCTGTAACACTAACTAAACTGAATCCTATCTCATTGGGTAAAAATAAGTTAACTAAGTATCGGTTTTTGATGTCTGTCCCATTTGCATGATTTACTTGTATTCTTCCTACAGGTTTAAGATTAAGCATTTGAGCGGCTCTTTTTGATATTACAGTGCCTGATGCACCTGTATCCCATAATGCTGTAAACTCTTGAAATCGAACTGTTTTAGGGTCAATTAATTTTGGATCAAATCCAGGACTTACATGACAGTGAGATTTTAATTCTCTTACAAGGCCTTTTGTGCTTTTAAGTGTGAATGCTTTGTATTTTAACATTTATACGAATGCTACTCTAGTGTGAAAAACTTGGGTATAAGAATCATCTCCAGCTTCACATAGCTGGATTAAAAAAGTACCGAGTTCGTGTTTGCTACTGGCATCATTGAAGGCGTCTTCTTCTGTGTCATAAACACCTATAACTTCTTCACCGATGATGACAATGTGTTTTCCTTCGAACTTTTCAACCAATTCTTTTTGGTTGTTAAGGTAGAATTGAAACTCTTTCTCTAACATGGTAATAATAGTTTTTAAGGGAACAGTTTATCTATAGTTATAAAAATTGGATCTATCCTAGATACATTCAACGATTGATAAGGTTAAGTATATTATACTAAAAAATCAGTAAAGCTCGTTCAAGCTTACTTTTGAGGTCGGTAAAAATAAATTAAAATCCATTTAACGCAAATGAGTTAAATCAAACGAATGAAAATTTATTGATATAAACGAAAAACTCTGACCAATGTTGATCAGAGTTTGTAAAGTGTCAAAGTTGCCGGCTTTAGTCCATCACGTACGGAGGCCTGTATCTTGATTTGCTGTATTAGCCATTTGCTTGTGCCGGCTATTTCGTCTTTGATCCATACCGGGTATGAGAGGTCTAGGTTTACCAGGTCTGCAATTGAGAGGTTGGCCTTTCGTGTCACTTCCCGGGTGTTTCTGAAAAGGTTGCGCCAGTTGGCCCATTCCAATTGCAGGCTTAACAGGTTTCCATTGCCCAGTTGCAGTTCGCCTTGTTTCAGTTGGGTAGGTTCATCAGGAATGGTATTGACCTCGCTTTCTGTCCATCCGCTCTGGAGTTTGCTGGAGATGTCCTGCGCCGCTCGGTTATAGCTCAGTATGGTGTTTCGGTGGATTATCTCTCCAGTCTTGGTGGTGGTGTTGATAAATAGTGCAGCGTTGTAGATATCCTGCATGGCTTTTAGGGCATCGGTAAATGGAATATCGCCTGCATTGGCGGTATCCAGAATGGTGGCATTAGATAGCCCATACACCACCAACTGGTTGGTGACGTTGTAGCCAATCAGCTTGAACCCTTCCTGAATTACGTCCTTGAGCAGTACGCCTGTGGTCAGTATGCCGGTATCGCCAAGGGTCATGCTTTCGATCTGCTCCTTGATGCTTCCGGTGTCTGTACTGAGGTTGTACTTGTAGTTTTTGCCATCAAAGCCCCTGTAAATTAACCTGCCTGTCTTGTAGAGTACCCCTTCAATAAAGAGTTGTGCCCCTTCAATGGTTTTTGGTTTTTCGGATCGTGCCAGATGTTCCGGAAAACCCAGCACCTTTGCGTTTGTTGGGCTGTTGGCTGGCAGTGAAAAAGGATAGGAAAGGGAACCTGGTATGGTTCCCGCTCCAAACATCGGGTTATTGATATCCATGCTGACGGTGCCGGACTTGGCTAGGTCGAGGTATTGGTCTCCTATCTTGATGCTGATCATATCTCTGAATTGAATAAACCCGATGGGGTGTAGTGGTACATCTTCGGTAGCTCCATTGTGCCGGCGATATAGAACTCATAGTCGTCATCTTCGGCCACCTTGTAGGTGCTGTCCTTGATGGTGACTGGCAGCAGTTCCCCGTCTCGGATCAGGTATACTTTCCTGCTGAGCATAAAGTCCTGCAGGCTGTCAGCTTCTGCCTTGGTCAGGTAGCCTGTTGAAAAGGTGATGGACCTTTCGCCCATCTTTTGGACCACTTCTGTTTCCCCGTCGATTACCTTGTAGTCATAGTTAAGGTTGCGCTCGATCTCATCGGTTTGGGTGCGGACCTTGTAGGCTGACTTACCTGTACAGCGCAGTGCGTTGAACCCTCCTAGGCTGTTCTGGTAGACCATGGTTAGCTCGAATTGCTGGTGATTGTTGTCCATCACATAGCGGTACCGCTCCGATACGGTAATGCCTTGGGTGTTCTTGACCAATACCTCATAGGCTTTCAGGGTCTTTCCGCTCTGGATCAGGGTGTCGATGTTGAGCTGCTGGTATCCGGATGGGATGCTGTGCAACTCAAACACCCGGGTATTGCCTTGTGAAAGTACCTTCTGTGTGCTGCTGCTGCCATCGGTATAGAACAGCTCGACGTGTACCTCAAAACCGCTTTTTGATTTGCTCATATAGTAGAGCCATTGCGGGGTGGTTGGCGTTGTCTTTCGTGGGTTGATGTCCCATGTGAAGAAACGGTCGGTGCTGTTGATATAGTCCTGAAAACGCTGCGCTGCCACTGCCTCAAAGCTTCCGCCTCCCTGCAGTACATAAAATACAGTGGACTTGGTGATCACGCCTTCCACGGTCGGGGTGCCGTACCGTTCCCGCTGCTCTACGTAAAAGCGCAGGAAGTTCTGGTCTTCCCGGTTGACTTCCGTTTGCTCCAGGCTTGGTGGCTGTGCCTCGATATAGCGGTCCACCAGTCGGGAAAGGTCAAATACAGAGGAACCGTCCGAGTCTGCCGGCTGTATGAGTGTGATGATTTTCTCATACTGGTTGGTCAGGTACTCAGTCTCCACATAGAGGTCTAGCTGGAATTGCAGGTCCAGCTTGCCGGTTGGATCGGTCTGCACTTGCCAAGGCAGCGGGTTGCGGCTGAAGTAAAACTTGGCTTGCTCTATGGTAAAGGAACCTGTAATCTGGCAACCGTTGCCATCGGTTACGATTAGGGTGTATTCCGTTACCTGCGTATCGATGGTAATGCGGCTGGTGGTTTCGCCGGTATTCCAGGTATAACCGTATGGCTGTGTGCCGCCCGTAACGGAGGCAATCAGCTCGTTGCTTTCCCTGCGGATCTGCAGCTCCAGTATTGGCGGGTCTACCAGTTGGAATACAATGGTCTTTTCGTTGTCGGTATCATCTGTAACCGTAACGGAATAGACTCCTGCTTTTAGCCCGGAGCGATCCTTGTTGGTGTCCCCGTCTGACCATAGGTAAGTGAATGGTGCAGTACCTCCGGAAATGGATAGGGTAATGGCTCCGTTGCTGGCGCCATGGCATAGGTTGTTGGTTACAAGGCCAGACACGGAGAAGTCCGCCGGCTCGTTGATGGTGACTTCCTTGGTGGTGCTTACCGACCAAATATAGATGGTAAAGGTATAGGTGTTTGCCGAAAGTCCAGTGGCAACTGCGCCTGTAGCAGATTGCGGTAAACTGTTTTGTACCCAAGAAATGCTGGAGATCTTGTACTGGGAGCTAAACGCTACGCTGCCGTCACTGCCGCCGTTGGTGCTGACATCCTGCTTTGTAAAGGTGACGGAGTTGGCCAGATCTTCGGTCAGGTCTACTGTCTCGATATTGGCGATGCCGTCTTCCACTTGGGTAAGCACCTTGTAAGACTGCCCGCCATCCTCATACATATCAATGGCGATCCCATCTGCTACGGTGTAGTTGTTTGGGTTTGACTGCTCCTCGTAAAACTCAAAAAAGTCAAAGGAACCGTTGGTGTCCACATTCCGGTCAGATGGGTAATAGGTCACTGACTGCATGGTACGGGTTACGTAGTTGTAACGCTTTACCGTCCAGAATTCAGTGGATGGTGCTATAAAGGTCCTGAAGTAGGAAAGGTAGTAGTAGGTCATGGCTGAATGAACTTGTCAGGATTGTATTTTAGATTTTTGCTAACAATTGGCGTAAAGCGCAGGTCGAACCGGGTGCCGAAATACTTATCCCTGAATGGCCCAACTTTTTCGGAGGCTGCCTGTGTCAGCTTGAAGGTGCCCCGTTTCTTGTTGGCCGGATCACGGTAATGGTGGCGGATATAACCGAGCACTTCTTCCCCGATGCGTTCGGTCTTGTCCAGAATCTGCTCCTCACTATCAAAATCATCTTTCCCTGCTATGTCTACAATGATAAATGCGGCGTCCGTATGCTTGAATATTGCATCGGCTCCATTGTCAAGGTACTGGGCATCGTAGGTCTCCAGTATCATAAATGGTGTCCTGATCTTGCTACTTAGCGACTTGAGCAGTTCCTCCATATGCAATTGGCGGAATGGCTCGGCGCTGACGACCGTCCGGACAAAGTGCATCTCTGTTTCGGAGTGCCTAATGTCCACATGCTGCTGGGCTATGGTTCGGAAAAATGCTACGTATTCGCTGTGTGTCATCTGGATTTTGATCTGATTTTTTCTAGCTCTTTTGCTTTCCGTTTTGCATCCTTGATTTCCCTATCGAGGTAGGCAAAAACGGTGTGGATGTTTTGCTTGGCTACCTGATGGATGTCGCCCATCTTGGGGCCTGCCACCTCAAACAGGATGTTGTGCCAGTTGGGTGAGGTTGGCTTCTTGTTGCTTTCCTCCTGGTTACCTCCAGAGAAAACATTTGGGTTACGGCTGGAGAGCTGACGCTTGCAGGAAGAGAACCATACCACCAGCGATTGCTTGTGCATATTGGGCACTTTCCTAAGCTTTCGGCTGCGCTCCATTACCTTGCTTGATTGCCAGTCTTCGGCGTTGAAGTCCCGGTCGCTGCGGTACATGGCAGCAAGGAATGAGGTCAGCGCTTCCGGACGCTTGTTGCGGCGAAAGGCATTGAAGTAAGTATCGGCGTGCATAAACTCCATAAAGCTCATGTTCCCGAAGTTGTCTGCAGGACCTTTTAGCCCAGAGAGTTCGGGGTGAGGGTTCTGGTAGAGCCTTGGGGAGTTGAGCAGGAAATTGCTGCTCTGGATCAGGATTGCCTGCTGTTCGGTGGTGAGCCTGAAGAATTTCTTTCTGGGCATATCGGACAGCAGCAAAAAAAGCTGCAGCTTCTTGTCCACGTCCGTAAGGTCAGATCGGGAAAGCAGCTGCAGCACTTGTGGAAGTTTGCTTGCCGGTATGTCGTCCCATTTTTCGGGAATGGTTACCTTGATTGGCTTCATGCTTTAGATGTTGCGAATTGCGAGCAATTTACTTACCGTGACTTTGACCTGGTCATCTTTTACTGGTTCTGCTGTGCCACGAAGCTTTACCAGTTGTGTGGAAAATGGGTCTGGCTTCAGCGTAATGGTCGCATTCCCGATCTTTTTCTTTTCTGCCAGTTCCGTTTTGAGGTCTTCATTGGCGGTAACTGTTAGCTCCATCACTTCCCGTTTTGCCAACTTCTTCAGGGATTCTACAGCTGTATAGCCTACCATAGCAATGACCTTCTTTTTAGTTTCCTTTTTCTCAGTTACCTGAGTGGCGGTCGATGAGTTTGTCGATTTTGTTTCCATTGTCTTCTACTTTGTCTTTGATGTTTGACAGTTTATCCAAGATGATCTTGTTTGAGTTCTCAATGATGAGGTTGTTGCGCTCGATGACCTTTGTATTGTTTTCCACCACTACGAATAGCTTATCTACCATCTTGTAAGTGAATGTGCCGAGACTGCTAATGCCTATCACCAGCAAGGTCACGGTGATGGACTTGCTTTCCTTTTGAACCTTTTCCAATAGCTGACTCATTTTCGTCTTACTTGTATGTTGTCCAGTGTATTGATATTGGCGTTGGGATTGGGACTGTGTGCTTCCACGAAATAGGTTTTCTTGCCCAGGAACCATTTGCGGTCCCAATAGACCACGACCTCGAGTGGAATGTCTTCCGTGATGGTGCCGGTGACGGCTCCTGTACTGTCGAAGACAAACTCAATATTTGCCCATTCGTCGCTATAGGAGATCTTGCTGAACTGCTTTTCCTCGTATGCCGTGTCGTGCATCAGGATAATGGTCGTGTCATGGATGACAGTATCAATGACTTTCTTGACCTCCATTTGCAGCTCGAGGGCACTTTGTAGGTTGCGGTAGTCACGCTTGAGCTTTTCGTATTTCTTGAGCCACTCATACTGCTTGGTGTCTGCAATGTCCTCGAGTGTATTCTTGTCTACTTCCAGTGTCTGGGCTTTCCAGATCAGTTGCCTGTTGTCTGTTTCGTACTTGCGTACTTCCTGTTTTGCCCCGTCCAGCAGCTGTACGGTTTCCTCGAGTTGGTTTCCGAGTTGGGACCTGCCATTATGGAGGTGCCTGGCGTAGGAGCCAAGTGCGATGAGTAGCCCCAGCAGTATCAGGCTCCTGAACTGCCAGACTTTTTGTATTGCGATAATGAAAGTTGCCATGTCCTTTTTTTGAGTGAATATCATCTTGCCTGCTTTGAAATGGGAGGACAAAAAATCAGTTGAAATACTGGTGAATGCCTTTTGCAATTCCGGAGACGATCCTGTTCTGGTAATCGTCATCCAGCAGACGGATGGCTTCCTCCTTGTTATCAAAAAATCCGCACTCAATCAGTGCAGCAGGGCAGCGTGTTTCACGGAGCATTTGTAAGTTGCCTTCCTTTACGCCTCGGTTCCTTGCCTTGGTTTGGTAAGCGACATTGTCATGGATGCACCTTGCCAGCTTGTTTCCTTTGGTTGATCCTTTGAAATGGAAGGTTTCCAGTCCGTTCACTTTTCCCTGCAGGTGTGAAGGTGCAGCATTGGCATGGATGGAAATCAGTACGCCATCGTTTTGGGTGGCTTGGCAACGGTCATCCAGTGGGGTATCCAGTACGGCATCATAGACCTTTATTACCTCGAAGTTTGACTCCAGCTTTCTGGCCAGCTTTTCGGCAATGATGCGGTTGAACTGCCCTTCGAAAAATGGCCAGTGGTCATGCACGAACATTTTCCTCCATGTCTCGGGTTTGCCCGGTCTCCAGTTTGGGGCGGTCGAGTAATAGCCGGTGGCAGTCAGCCCGCCATGGCCGGCATCGATATAGACTTTTTTCATGCGAAGAAGATTTTTGTTTTATGGTTCTGGAATGGTGTCTTGGTGGTTCCCTGATAGAGGCTGGAGCTGAAGAAGGCGTTGTACTTGGTATCGGAGGCGTTTACGTTCAGGTACTTCTTTGCCTCCTCCAGATAGTAGCGGCCTTCTGTCTCGTATTGGTCCATCAGTCCTTGCATCAGCTGCGTATTGGCGGCTGATTCCTTCCGGACGTTGTCGCCGGAGTTCATGATCTCATGGATCAGGACACCTCTATCACTTACCTTGAGGGAAAGCGGGATCATGGCCTTGAAAACGGTGAGGTGAGCCGTCGCCGGGATCAGGTAATTTTCCAGCAGTGACTGGTTATCTGCTGACACTGATCTTGTCAGGATTTCGTTCTTGATCTCGTCATACAGCGCCTCGCCGATATGCTCACGGATGTACATCCACTCCACTTTTTTCATCAATGGCATCAATGCCAGGAACATGGATCTTGACTTGCCGATCCGCACCTGCATATCGAAATCGGTGGTGTTGGTGATCAGGTGTTGCAACTGGATGGTGGCTGCTTCTGAATCTCTCCATAGTGGATACAGGTCCAAGAAATTCTCCAAGGTGGCCAGCATATTGTCCAATGCTATCATACCACGCTGGCGGAGTGATCCTTGTGAGGTGTCCTTCTGCCATTGGAAAGCGGTCTTGTGGTTGTCGTCGGTCTGGATCTGGTTGCCGGCATCGGATACCTCAATTTGGTTGAAGTCCATAAACTCGGGAACCGCCATACAAGCGATTACCCGTTGGCATTGCTTGAGTAGTTTCTGGTTGTCTGAGGTTAGGGTGTCGGATTCGTACTGGGTCTCCAGTTCCGCTAACTGATCAGCGCCTAACGCCTCATTGATCCAGTTTTCCTGTGCCTCTTCCACATAGGGTTTTAGACGTGGGAAATCTATGGTCCGATCGATTGGGACGTAGTCGAGAATCTCCTGTGTGGTCTTAATTAATGTCATGTTCAACCTCCTTTCCTTTGTTTACAGTGGTACTGATGGTATGCTTGAAGCGTGGCACGATGTCCTGATGCCCGTTGAAATCGAAGGCGAACTTGACCACCTCCAGCACGATGTCCTGTGCCAGTTGCTGGGACTTGAGGTAAATCCGGATGGCGGCTTCCTTGTCGGTGCCCGATCCGCTGCTGTTCATGTTGCCGGGTGCTGCTCCTACCAGGGCGCTGTCAATTCCGAGGGCATAAAGCAGGTTTTGGTTTGCCTCTTTTCCGTCCTCGATGTAGGTGCCGTTCTTGAGCTTGTCATCAATGGCAATGATCTTCCAGCCTTCGACTGTCTTGCCCGTTGCTGGGTCCATAAAGTCGGTACTCATCAGGACTGAGCCGGCGTTTTCGTTGCCCTTCATTTTCTCCTCGAAACTCTCCAGTACTTCCGCTACAATGGCGTCCCTTTCTTCCTGCGGCTTGGTGCTGAAGCCGGGCCATCTCCATTCCCACCATTTCTCATGGATCTGGATATGGTACTTGATGGTGACCTGGTTCTGGAACATCATCTTCTTGAACTCCGGGATGGCTTGGGCTACATCGTACCAGCCGCTTTCAATGCCGGCCAGCCATGGAGCTTGAGCATAGAAGAAGTTCTCAGAGGGGTAGGTGATTGGGTAGATGTATTCGGGGTCTTTGCCTTCCTTGACAAACTCCACGGGGTCCATCCATTTGTCAATTACCGGGATGGCCTTTGCTTCTGCTTCGGTTTTCTTTTCCCAATCTGAGTTGATGTAGCACTTGTCAATGATGCCCTTGTTGTTCTGTTTGCCCCACCTGCAGAAGCCTGTCTTGTTGGGGATAATGTTGATGACCTTGGAACGGTCCTTATTCAGGACCACGGATGGGAATATGTTATAGAAGCGGTAAAAGGAGCTGCAGGAATAGGGTAGGTAGTTGCTGTAGCGCATGCGCCTAAGCAGCTTCTCTATGTCCTCTATCTTATCCACTGGGGAAAAGATTTCCTTACCCTCGGCATCATAGCCTTCTATCTTGCCATAGGTGATACCACCCCCATATAGCAATCGGCCCATAAAGTCCAATGTGCTGGACAGGATGGTGTTTGCCCTGATCTTTCCCTCAATCATTTGGGGGAATAGGTTGTCCTCACCCCATGGGGATATGTTGGTGAATTGGCTATCCTCGTCCCGCTCTACCTTGGGTATGTATTTCTTTGGTTCATCCGGTACAGCGGCAGAGGGGAGCGTAACCAATGTACCAACCTCTGCCATGTATGCATGTCTACCTGATCGCTTGATCTTACTCATACTATAATCTGTTTGCCGTTTAGGGATAGCATCAGCCATACGCTTACCTCTACTGGATGGGGTAGGCCTTCCACCTCAAAGCGGCGTGTGGCATTCTCATAGTCCATGCCGACCTTCACTCCCTTGATGGTCTTGATGTCTCCTCCAGTCTTGCGCTTCAGGTCTCCAGTCACGAACTGCAGTTCCACTTCGGCCCCGGTGTCCATGTGTTCCAGTGCTTTAGATAGGTGTATGGTGTCTGTCGTCTGTTTCATGAGTGCAATTAGCTGACTTGCACTCGTGGATCGAAGGACAAAAAATAGGGACCGATTTATCCATTTTTTTGAGGCAGAATTGCGTTTGCAAGCTCAGTACGCGGCGGGGTTAATCGTCGGATTTCTATTTCCATACAAAAGGCGCCTGAAGGGGATTTCAGGCGCCAGCTATACAGAAATGACGTTTTTTACTTTTTCTTATTTCCGAGGTTTGGCATCACATTATCGACCCAATTCATGTTTGGAATAAACGCTATCCGCTTGAGATGGATGGCGTGCAAGTCGGCAGCATCGGAGAGGTGCGTGGCTTTCACCTGGTCTCCTGTGGACTTCTCACTGCTCTTGTCTTTCTTGATCTTTCCCATTACCTGTTTCACTGGCGCCTGTTTCATGGAAAAGAGTAGTTCACTGCAGTTAAGTAGGTTAAACCGGACAAGCGGCAGCTCTTTTTTCTCCTCCTTGAGTAGGTTGTACCAAAGCAGGTAACGGTCCTGATGGTCGGGAACCCTTCCAAGATCATACTGGATGACATTCCAGCCTTGTTTCTGGAGCCTTTGCATAAATGCATCATTGTAGGAGATGTTGGAATTGGGACCTTTCCGGTTGCCATACTCATTGTCAATAATGAAAATGATGTCTTTCCTGCGGTGATACTTGTAATGGGCATGCAATTCGTCCGCCAAGTCATCCACCAGCTTTGGGTGTTTTACCCAGAAGTTCTTCAGGAATCGGTATTCGTTCCTGTCCTGGTTGTACTGGCCAGCAACGAGACAGGAAATCCGGTCTCCCCAGTCCACCGCCACCCGAATTGGTTCATTGGGAAGCAAGTCACCATCCATACGGCAGTCTTTCAGCGTTTCCTTTGCCTCGTAGCCGATCTCATCAAGGCTGATGTGTGCATTGGAGTCTTGCTCTGCGTGATAATCCAGCTTCAGGAGTGGATAAAATCCACCTTCAATCTCAATCGGTCGCCTGTTTAGGACTTCCACCTTGAAAAGGTAGTCGATTACCCTTTCCCGCTGCTGCTCCAGATAGGAAATGCCCAAGTTCTCCAGATTATTGAAAGCATTAGCTTCTGTATACAGGTGTCCTTTCTTGCTGGGCCTGTATCTCAATTGCTTTTCCAGCAGTTGCATTTCCTTCCAAATATCTTTCCTGGTCGCCTTGTCCCTGTTGTCAATAAACTTGAGTTGCAGTTCGGTCAGCTGCTCACGAATGATGATAATATCCTGGTTGTAATCCTTCTTGTAATAGTCTCCTTCCTGCAGTAGCCAATCCGCCTGCCCGGGATAAGGCATGGAGGAGAAATGGAAAATGCCATGGTGATACGGAACGTGCTTGAATTCCTCCAAATGGCCACGGTTTGCTGTGTCTACATCCGTATCGAACCTTTCCTTGTTGATCAGCAGTGTTTCATCCGTAATGGCTCCGTCAATGTTCTGGCCTCGGGAGGAACCACCACCCCCATCAAGGCTGACCAGTACAAATGCAGCCCCTGTCCAGAAGTGCAGGCAGTGCTCATAGGAAAGTGGTGGCTGGTAAGGCTCAGGCCACTTCCATTTTTCCGGAGCTTTCCTTCCAATAAAGAAGTGGTAGTTCCTGACATAACCCAGTTTTTCCAGACCTGAAATGGTGGAAGGCAATGTACGGGTAAGCATCTGCTTGTAGGTGTTACCAACCAATGCCCATTTCGACCGGGGCATGTCCCGGACAATGCGGTCTATGCGCCATGCGATATTGGTAGACTTTCCTGTGCCACGTCCCCAAATGGCAGTGGAGGTTTTGCAGGGTTGTACCACCAGTCGCATCTGTGGCTTGTTGAACTTGATTTCCTTTACCGGCTTATTGCTCATGTTCTTTTTCCGCTTTGTCCAACATCTCATCTAGCATCTCTTCCGTGATGGTTTCATCTTCCACCGCATTGATCAGCTTCTCCTGCATTTCAGTTGGCAACTTCTGAATGTCCGTAATGTCAATGGTCAGTTGCTTTCCTTTGTCACTGGTCGGAAGCTTGAAGACAAACTCGTGTGGCTCGATGGTCTCAGCATTTGGCATATCGGTTTCGTCCTTATCCAGTCCGGCAAACAGGTAATAGTTCTTCAAGGCAACGTTGGCAGATTTCAGGTCACCATCTTTCCATGCCTTTCGGTACACCCTCATGGATAGTTCCTTCAGTATGGCCCGCTCTCCATCACGGGTGCTTTTGGTGACATCCCCGTACATGCTCATGGCATTGCGGATATCATTGTAAGCCATCCTGCGGGATATTCCGTATAGCTTTGATACCTTGATGCTGACTTGCTCCTTTGAGTGTCCTTTAAGCAACAAGGCATTGACCTGTTCCCAACGCATCCGTACACTCTCTTCCCGTTCAGTAAGACTGACCATATCCGGATCAAGATAGCTGGCCATAATCCTGTCCCTTAACGTGCCATGATCCGACATGTTCGCCAGCATCTGCTTATGTTCTATCAGGTTCTTTCCCATTACTTGAGTGTTGATTTCAGGTATTCCAATTCCTTGAGGTACTTATCAAAAAGCTGCTCCTTTCCCTTCTTGCCACGGTAGCGGCTGACGTAAGTCTCCACCGTATCGATCCGTTTCTTGACCTCAATCTTGCTGGAGATATCCACCATCGTGATTGGGCGCTCCGGTTCGGCTGGCTTGCCTTCTTTTACCCGATCCAGTTTTTCAGAAATTCGGGGAAGTTCCACTTTCTGGATCTGAAGAATGCGCAAAGACGCATACTCCCGCTCAACTTTTTTTTTAGAAATCAATTTAGTGTGGCGCAGGTGCGTAAACTCCGCCTTGAGTTCACGCCACAGCTTCAGCAGTTTTTCCTGTGTGGGATTTTTGGAGGTGGTAGGTGCCTGCTTGGTTGCAAGAGTTGCAGTGGTGGCCGCCTTTGCAGTATGGGTCAGAAAACGAACCTTAAACTGCAACTTTTTGAGCCGTCTTTCAGGAGTAACTTTTGGATAAAACTTATCTGCAGGCAGTCCCGAAAGACGCTCATATTCCTTTTCTAGCTTTTCAATTGTCATGGTGCAATTTCTTTTTCAGGGAAATTGCAATGGGAAGTGGGTAATTGGAAGGACAAAATTAAACCACTAAGATTGGGTGATTACTTCTTTTATATTCTCCCTAATCAATGGCCTTAACACTTTTTTATTTTCAATAAAGTAATTTCGAATTCTTTGGAAATCACTCCAAATTAAACGTATGTGTTCATTAGCAGTAGTAATGTTTTTTACATCAATTTTATTTTCAGTTATAATTTTATGAACACTAATTGTGAAGTTAGGAAACTCTTTACCTGCAAACTCATAAAGAAACTGATCTAATTTATCGTGAATTTCATCTGGTAGGAATAATTTTTCTTCCTCTATTGAAGCAAACTCAAGAATTATCTGCTCTTGTATTTCAGACATGTTCAAGTTCTCAACTTTCATGAGAGCTAATATATGTTCTATTTTACATAAGCTATTCCATATCTTTTTTATCGAAACCACAAGTATCTCATAATTATACTTCTCAACTTGAAGTTTATTACTTAGCCTTAATTCAAGGTTTTTATTTTCTTGTTGAAGCTGGGAGTTAAATCTTAACTCAGATTTTTTAGACTGCCAATCAAAATATCTCTTGAAAAAATAGCCAACACTCGAAGTTACGATTCCTGAAGTAACAAGAGATGTGATAATAGTTGTCCAGTCAATTGTTTCAAAAAGCATAGAATCAGGTTTTAGTCAAAAAATTAGGGCTGAAAGATAACCTCTCAGCCCTATATCTACAAGATTAAATTTTTGGTTAGCTCTGTCCCAATATCTCCTCCTTAGTCGGTACCATATACCCAGCATTGGAGCAGGTCATATACTGCGCATCAAACGCTGCCATAAAAGCATCCTCAATAGCCGTCATCAATGCGTCCTTTATAGCAGCTGCATAAGCTCCAGAGTTATCATCCTTTTTGAGTGTTAGCGTTTTCTTGACGCCTCCTTTCTCCAGTACAATTACCATCTCGTGACCTGAAGGCCCTTGAGTAAACAGCTGGATATTGTAGGTCGTAGCTCCAGTCATAAAACTGGTAGCTTCCTGCGCTTTTTTTACATCAGCAGTAGTGTCTTCCAATGCTGATAGATTCGTGATTTGATCTGTTAGGCTCATAAGTCAACTGATTTTAATTTTGTAATCTGTTATATAGGTCCTCCATTTCAGCTTGGTTCAATATCTTGGGATATACAGCAATGAAATCACATAGCGTATCATTGTTTTGAGTATATCCTGCATATATACTCTTGCCACTGACATATTTTTTTACAACCGAGACGGTACTTAAAACTTCATTATACCCATTCAAATATCCTTTCATCTCTCCAGTTACCGTATTGATAGTCAAAAAGGCAAGGGAATATTCCGATTGGCTGAGGCTGGATGTAAAAGAAAAGGCATTGATGGTTCCATTGTCATAGCGGTCATTTCCAGTGAGACCTTGACCACTCTTTAGGATCTGAATATTATTCAATTTCCCATCATTGTCATACCATGAAAAGGCAACAACCCTTTGGGTACCGGACTGCCCTAATGACTTAACGTTACAGCAAATTGTGATATCTGAGAAATCTTCATTTACCCCTGTCAAGTCGGATAGGTAATGCGGATCTCCACCGCCATAACCTATCAGTATTGCATCCTCTTCAGGTATGTATTGATCAACTGAATTGAAGCGTTCTAAGTCACATTTATTGGTTTGGCTGTACAACGTCTCAATCGTTACAACAACTGTAGGCTTATTGGCAAAGTCGTAATCATTCAAGTCAGTGTCCTGAAAGACAGGCCCGTTGTAGTTGCTTTGCATTTTGGTCATGGAGTAAAGCGCAAAAGCACCCACTTTAGTAACATCCACAACAGTTCCACATGTCCTGCCCTCCAAAGTTGTAGGGTATTTCAGGTAACTTAACCTGCATTGACTATCATTAGACTCCTGTGCCCGCTTTGCTACAACTGTATAGCGCTTCATTTCCACCTCATCCTCATACTGCCCATTGTCAAACAGGGTATTGAAGTAATTTTGAAACTCCGATCCCTTCAGGTAGGTATCGATATTCTGCAAACCTGTAGCCTTGGTTTCTATTCCTGTACTCGGATCATCAAAACGCAACTCAAAAGTAAAGTTCAGGAAGTCTGAGACACTCATGTTTTCGAGGTTCAGTTCAGTAGCCTGCTCAATCCAGTTACTCAGCTGTGAAACGGTGTCAGTGGAGCCGATGGCCGAAAAATCAAAATCCATGGCAGAGTCGCAAACCGTCCGGATAGTGGTTACCTCAAAACCAACACCATCAATACTTGGTGTACCCAATGCCTGAATCTTGCTAAGCAGCAGCTTGTCGGGCTGGCTCTGGCTAACGGCAATGTTTACTGATAGGCTTCCGATATCAATGCTTCGAGTATTGGCGCTGGTACCAATGCCCGGATCACCGGTATAGTTGCCGGCGCCGTCATCGGTGACCGTTCCGCCATTGGCTTCTATCAACGCATTGACCAGCTTGTCTGCATCTGCCACACTTACAATGGAGTTCGTAAGGTCCAGCGTATAGCCAGCCTGTTGTACCCAGCTACCAAAGGCAAAACCTGTCAGGTTACCATCCTTTAGCTGGAAGATCTGTAGTGCCGTAAAGCTGCCCTTGATCAGCAGGTTACCGAATGCCTGCGGATTGACGGTGTCGTCAAATACCACAGAGGTGATTAGTGCTGCATTGGTGGCGTAAAACCGCAGCTGCTTGCCGGCAACGCCAGTAATGACTTCTGCCGCTCCAGTATTGAAGCTTTGCGCTTCCCCGGCACCAATCTTATAGAGGATCTCTTGTGTGCTAGCTGCCCCAAAGGTAACCGTGACCGTATCGCCCAAGAAACTGGCAGAAAGATCAGCATCCAGTGTGGTGACGTCTGCCTCGTTGGAGTTCAGGCCTACTGCAGCCAGCCAGCTCACCACATAGGTATAGTGGGTATTGTCTGCGATGGTGGTGTCCGTGAAGGTGGTGGCAAAGTCTGCCGCTTCTCCCACTTTTTGGTAATTGCCCCCGTCCATCTTTCGGTATATCTCCAGTATGCCCGGCTCAGATGCCGGTGTCAGTGTCCAGTCCAGCTGAACGCCACCCTGTACATTGATGGCCGTCAGGTTTTCGATTACCGCTTCGGTCTCAAAGTCAGGCAGGTATTTCTCTTCCGGTTGGTAGCTGATCGGCTTATGGTAGACCTTCCCGCCAAACTCAATGCTGTGGTTGGCAAGCTCTCCAGGTGCTCGAAGGCTGTCCTTCTTGTAGGAGAAAGTCAGAGGCTGTTCGGGTGTGCCCGCCAACCAGTAGTTGCCATCATTGTCTTTTACACAAAGTATATACCGGTACTTTTTCATCAAGGAAAGGTCTGCCGCCACTTCCTCTGAAACTTCCGGAACAATACCCGCCATGGCATGGGTGTAGATTTCCCCATGCTTGGTGTGGGACATGGGCGCTGTAAAACCGCCCGAACCTTTCTGCAGCTGGATCTCCAGCCATGATGTGCCAGTAAAAGAAACGGGGTCCGTTAAGACCCCGCTCTCGTTTGGCTCAGAAAAAATCACGCTGTCTGCCTCAGCAAACCAGAAGCGGTCTATGCCACCAAGGTGATCACCCCCTTGAATTATGATCGATTTCAGCATTATACACCAGAAGTTACTTTCAGATATTCCAAATTGGTTTGGTAAGTAGGCCCAGTCTCGTCGGTTATTACGCCGCCTTCAAAGATTGGGGACTCCATTACGTCCGTACGCTTGAACGTAAAGGTTGCACCCTTTCTGTCAGTCTTAGCAGCACCTGAGTTGTACTCGTAGGTATCCAATCTTGCTGGAAATCTTTTTGTACCATAGAGCTGCACGTTTTCCTCCGGATCGTTATCAGGTACCAGGAATACCATATCTGCATTTTTCCAGATACGGAACAGCGCCTTGATGTATTTTCGGTTGCCTGGCACAAAGAAGGTTAACGTTTCTTCCGCTACCTTTCCATCTTTTTCACCCGCACCAGCCGCTACAATATTACCTGTGTCTTCGGTGATTTCCAGCCGTTGGAATTCCTGCCCGGTTTCCATCACGATATCATCCGAAATCGTTGCAATATCTTCCAGATTACCTGTATCCGAAAGTTTATCCACTACCGGTTTAGGTAGCGTATTGACGTTGGCCAGAAATGCCCAGGCGATCTCACGGGCGATACCACCAACATTCTCGAAATCGTCATCCACCATATGTTCGGTGGGGATTGTAATTTGGTCAAATGCCATATCCAATATCTTTTGTAGGGACAAGGAGAGCCTTGTCCCTTATTGAGAAATCAATTATGCGAATACCTCGGTCTCGTCATCTGTACCGTTCTGAGCTGCACCAATGTAGTTGGCCCATACCAGTTCCTTAGAGCCGAAGCCGTAAGCCTCTGCCCAGTCACCGTACACCGAAATCACACGTTTTGCCAACTCCACAATCATCGGCAATGCTTTTGGGTCTGGTCCATCAATGGTACGTACCAGGTTCTTAGGCGTGGTGATAAAGAAACGGTTTGAGCCGTTCATGGATGGTAACCCAGCTAGCTCAATCATGGTGTTGACCAGCTTATTGCGGTTCTTATCATCGGTGTTGACATGCGTACCGATCGCCTCTTCTCTTCCTGTGTAATAATCATTTAGGTGATCCTCACTTAGGTACAATTTCAATGGCGTTGAGAAACGGTATTCTGTAGGTAATTGAGCTGCTGCAGTATTTAACTGATCATACACAGTACCTGCAGCCAATGGGCCAATACCAGAAATGCCATTCACGCCAGCCGATAGACCGGTGGCTGCACCTTCAATCAGTCTTTGACCGATACCGTCCACAGCTGCAGCTGCAGTCGTAGGGGTGCCGGCAACTGGCGCTACATACTTACCTTTGTAGAACTGCTTGTTCTCACGGTCACGTAAGATAGCCGGAAGTAGGATCTCATAGATCACATAACGGGAAAGTGGCCAAGACTTCGGGTCTCTGCCTAATACAGTCAAGTCACCTTGCCAGCTGTTGACGAACTTGTACGGGTTAAAGTCGAAGTCAATCTTATGACCTCTCTGTACCGTTGGAGAAGGTTCAAAACGAACAGTACCTTTGCCGGTAAAGCCCTCCTGAAATCCTTGTACCACTTCATCCACATCAGCAAAGTGGTCAACGTGCGTCTGACCTACCTTGATACCTGAAACGGTACGGCAATGGGAAGTGGAAACCGAGTTCTGAAAGATCTTGTTCCAGATCTGCGCCTTGTCCATCCTGACAACGGCATTCAGCTCGGATGCATATTTTGAAACATCTACTGCCATTTTCTTTCGCTTTTATTGGTGATTACTTAAATAAAGTCAGGAGCTGCTGCCAGCTCATGGCCATCGGCAGTCACTACCTTTTCAGTGCCTCCAGCTGCTGTAACGTTGTCCGGGTCTTCCACCTGAACTGTTGGGCGTGTAGCCGGCTCATCTGCCAGTTGCGCTTTCAGGTCTGCGATTTCCTGTTGCAGTGCCGTGATTTGCGTGTCTTTCTCTGCAGTGGCAGCAGTCACCGCACTGTCTCTTTCCTCGGCGGAGAATAACTCGCCTGAGTACCCGTTTAGGCTGTCCTTCAGCGTTTCCGCCTGCTCTTTGGAAAGGTTTACCCCTTTGCTCAAGTCTCCTGATAACAGGAAATTCAATTTGTCAAGATTCATATCATCTGTATGTTTAGCCGTTGTTTGCAATGAGGCAGCAGGCGAAATGTTGCCCGTCAGCCTTGAGAAGAAATCTTTCATTTGTGCCATAAAGTCGGCAAAGGATTCGGGCGTTTGCCCTGGTTCCTGTTCACTGCCGCCAGTGGCTACCATTTTACCATTCCAGCCGTGTTTCTGGAAGTGTGCCGCAATACCTTCGGCTCCAAGTGCTTTAGCATCTTCTGGCATATCATCATTATTGAAGTCGGTGATCTCATCAATAAGTTTTAATTCCAATGCTTCCTGAGCTGTGAGATAGTGGTCATTGCCGTCCATGTATTTTGCCATGGCTTCATCGACAGACATACCAGTCTTGTCGGCTATGGTTTGCGCCATTTGTCGGTCCCACTTTTCAAGCGTATCTGCCACTTCTCTCATTTTTACTGCGTTTCCAAAGGCGCTAGTGGAGCCGGAGTGAATCATGATCACCGAATTATTTGCAGCATAAACCTTATTTCCGGAGAAGGCTGTAAATGCTCCCATTGACATAGCCACACCATCGATATAGGTGTGTACCTCGGCCTTGTGCTGACGCATTGAGTTAATGATCATAATACCGTGATACACACTTCCTCCGAGAGAATGGATTCTCGCATTGATTCTGGTGATATCTTCCGGAAGACTTTCAAGTTCTTTTGTAAACTGCTGGAAGGTGTTGGTGCTTCGCCATGTGTCCCAATCAAACCCACCGATATCTCCATAGATTTTGATGGTGGCTTCTTTTGGGGCTTTTTTGCCTGCCGCATTTACACCATAGTATATTTTATAAGGTTGGTTCATATGCTCATTGTGTCTCGTTGTTAAGCCTTCGCTGTTCAGCATTGTAATGGACTCAAAGGAGTATCATTTGGAGGGGATGTTGAAGGACGAAAAAAGGGGCTTATTTGCCCCTTTTTCGCTGTTTGATTGCTTTTTATCGGTAATTTATGAGCCTTTTAGCAGCTCCAGTTTGCCTTCCTCTATATAAAGGTGCCGGAGGTATTCCTGGTACTCATCGCTGCGGTGCCATCGGCGGACGGCTCTCTCCAGGTTAAACTCATCTTCGGAGATACCATAGTGGTGAAGAAACGAGAGAATAATAGATTTCACATTTTCACCTAACGAATAGATGGCATGCTGTTTTACATAGGCCATCATCGACTTGTTGAACTTGGCCCGGAGCAAGCGGATAAAGGCATACTTGCGTTTTTCGGTTACCTGCGGTATCTGTACCCGTAGGTAAGTCCACTGGTCCTGCTTCTTGGTCAGGGTTTTGACATACTTCTGGTATGCGGAATTATCCTGACTGTAGAACTTTGTCAGCCCGATGGTCGGCGAAAGCTTGACAAACTCATTATCTGCCAGATTGTAAATGGTGCAGTAGTAGCGGTACAGATAGTTCTCGACTGGCAGCTCGATCACATCAAAACTTCTCATTACAGCTGTCATATAAAGTTGATTTTTTTACCCCTTAGTCTACAATTTACGGAGAAGGGAGTTTTGTCCATAGTAGATGGACAAAACCCCCGCAAAAAGGACAAAACCCCCTTTTGATTTTACTTTTTCTTATAGGTTTCAATCATTTCAACCGAAGTCTCAAATAACCCTTTTCCATATCTCTTTATCTCATCCAAATGATTTGTTAAGTCATAATTCATTAAAAACTCTCCTAGTCTTTTATGTTCTCCCATTATTGTAATGAACCAATGATGGGTGAATACATTTGAATTGGTGAACTTACTTTGCTCTGATTCGAGAGATTGAATTTTAGCTATAGCTTCATCATATAGTCTACTCAATGAGTCTGGGTAATAAGGGCAATCTTTATGATGTTTGATTTCTCCACCTGTATAATGAGTACATCCAGCTACGCATTTTGGTTGCTTTGATTCTAGGGAATCTATGTATTCTTTTATATTCGGTCTTTTCATCAGTTTTAGTTTTTTAACTGGGCGGCTTTACACCGCCCGGTTAATAATCAGAAGATAATTCAGTCTATGGCTGGTAAGTTGTCCAGTCTTCAGCAAATGTGTCTTCCACGCTAAAATTGTAACCTGTAATTAGGTTACTGAAACCTACATGTGCGATTTGGTCATTGTAGGAAATAGAGTTGATTTGGTGGTTATCCAAATCATTGAACCTCCTTACAAATTCATCCTTTACAGGTTGTGGTAGTGAGGTCATTTTGGGTACAATCTCTTGCGGGATTTCAGATGGTACTTGTCTGAATATGAAAAAGTCCTTTTCCCAAAGTGGGCGTCTCAGCATTTTACCTTCTTTCAGTGCTTCAATTACTTGATTGATATTCATTATTGTATTGTATTTAGTGAAAATTACAGTTCCTATTCCCAAGGATTCTCTCCAGTCTCTTTCACAATTATATCCCTGATTGCTTTGATTTTTTCAGGTAGCAATTGCTTCAATTGCTCGAGGTGGAAATCACTGGGCATTGGCAATTTTGTGGCATGCACTAATGACTCCAGCTCGTCAGTGATTATGCCTAGTTCTTCGGCTGTTGTTTCGTTCATTTTGATTGATCTTTGTTTTGTGAAATGATTAATTAACTGAGTGATACGTTATTGGCTGCTATACTTGCGTATTAACACCGCACCTTATGATTGGTGCGGTGTGGGGGAGCATAGCACCGTTTAGTTGATAGTGAAAATATCACCGGTGCCGTCTCGAAGGTCACGTTGCATTTCTGCTTGTACTTTAGCCTCCAGTGCAGTGTTCAAGTCGCTGAAAGTTTCCACTTCCTGAAAGTTTGTTTGGTATGGGGCGGCACGCATCAGTTTGATCACTCCATTTTCAAATAGCATCAGTTTAAACCGTTCCCTTTTAAGCTTTTCAAGTACCTCCCGTTTATGTTGCCTGGTATATTGTTGGTTCTTGTAGGTCAATACCAAGGTGTTTACTGAAAACGCAATCACGATTACGGAAAGAATGATGTCAATGGCTGTCATTTTGATTGGTGGTTTTTAAGGTTTGATCTCGAAGTTGTACCCATTCACTGTATAGCTTTGATTTATTATCTCCAGTACCGTGATGGATTTCATTTAAATAAGCTTCTGCAGCTTTACATCTCTGTTCCCAATGCTCCAGTTCTGTTTGTCTTTCCAGTAGCTCCAGACCTTTTTTGATGTTTGGGTGGAAGTCCAGTGTCGTTTGTGTAAGGTCTGCACAGTTCTGCAGCATGGTTACACAGTTGAAAAGAATTTTTGTAAATGGGATCTCGTCGATCTTGTCACAAATCTTTTTAAGGAACTCTTCAGCATCTTCTGAACTAGCTTTAATCTTACTTAATACCTTGAAGGATTCATCTAATTCTAACCTATCAAAATCATGGTAGTAAAGCTCATCTTTTAAGTTCTCTAGTTCGGTAAGGAAGTCGTTTAGTGTGAAGATTTCTTTCTCGGAAGTGATTGCTATTTTCATATAGTGCTTAGTGTTATTGCTCATCGTTGGTATCGTCTATACGGTATGTTGAATAAGAGAAGATTCGCTCATATGCGAACTTTCTATTGCAGTCTGGGCAATTAATTTCATCCTCATTATGATGATATTCCCATGATTCTTGCTCTTCAAACCCACAGTATGGACAGATAATACTGTCAGTGAATTCATGTTCAATGTCTCCTATTGTACCTTGCTCATCAATGTATTGAGCCATATTCTAAAGGGTTTATTCGTTTAGTTTAAGATTTCACAAGGCCGTGTTTGGTCATTTTTACATTGAGGGATTTCCAAACCTCTCTTGTATTCGGGATCATGTATTTCATTACATTATCGTATGGCAAGTGTTGGAATAGTTTTTCGGCATCTTCAACTTTAATAGGCATGTTGCTATCAGAATCGTGATAGCCTTCTTCGGGTGATTCATATACTCCAGCTTGTTCTTTGGAGTAGCAATAACCTGCATTATTTGGTCTCCAAAGTGTAAGGAATTTCTCATGTCTGGAGGTATGGCAAAGGGATATGATGTAGTACATTTTCTAAAGGGTTTTGTCAATTCGATTAATAATATCGTTTCGTACCTGGTTAAGTGGCCCAGATGTCATTCGGTAAGAGCGCATATGTTCATAGAGCACTATGGCTTCGCTGTGCCGGATGGTTACCTGCTTTTGTTCTGCAGGAACCCGAACCAGTTGCTGGTAAAGTTCCAGCAGTACGGCATCGTCCAGACTTTCCGGCTTGTTCCACATATAGATGGTGGCTAACGGGGAAAGCATCTGGCGTATCAGTATGATGTCGCCAGACTTTAGCTTGAGTTGGAATCTTAACTTGCTCATCCGAAAAGCGTCATTTGGTTAGGGTTATCCGTCTGCTCCTTGGCCTCCTCCAGTTGTTTGAAGGCGGCGCACTTCGAGGGTATGTGCTTTTCGTAACCGATCATTTTCCCAATTTCCTCCGGAATGGTTGGCTGATTGATCATCATATCCATGGCCAGTTTTCCAATACACTCCTGTCCTTTGCGGACCAGCTCCTTACTTTCCTCAAATTGCGGCAGCTCATGATCTGGGTGGTGTGCCGTAAAGCACTTCTGGCACTTGAGGCAATTTTCTTCCATCCACATGGACATATGGAAGGCACTGTCAAAGGGTTTTACACTGTCGAAGCGTTTCACTCCGTCAGACAGTTGCTTGATGTAATTCAGGTTATTTTCGATGTTGATAATCATGGTCGGCGATTATTTTGGGTGAGTATTAAGCTGTTATATCATCTATTTGGAGGTTGATCTTCTCATATTCCTCCATCAAAGCGTCGAGCTTCTCGTCTGGGGCTCCGTGCTCGAGTAGCTGCTGGTAGTCTGTCCAGAGTTTGGCTTTCTGCTTCTCCAGCTGTTCGAGCAGGTCTTTCTTTTGGTTCCCGTTTAGCTTCGGTTGGAAGAAATCCTTGCGGATATCGGCGAGCATCGGGCGTGATGGGTGTTGGTTGTGGTAGATGATGGCAACCTCTACGCCGTCTTTGTTGTGGATCTTTTCAGCAAGCTTGATCAGTTGGTTGAAACCATTGAATTCATTGGGTCTATGGGCTGAATGGAGGGCCTTGCGGCGCTCGGTGTTGAAGTCGTAGGAGTAGAAAACCTGTTTTTCTCCATTTCTTTTCAATACCCACATGCGGAAAAGGCTGTCCCTTTTACTTCTCTTCATCAGGATTCTCTGAACCTCCTGTTGTCTAACTGCTTGAGTTTTGGCGATATTCATTGTTTTTTTGTATTTTTGGTTTGTTGATCCTTTGGCGGGATCATTGTTTTGAAATTAGAGGGGTGCTTGCAGGCTTGACCCTCTTTTTTTTTTGCTTTATCAACTAAGTTTTTAGTTCACGGGCTATTCCCTCTCGTTTCCATTCTCAGATACCCACGGCAGTGCATATAGCTGGACGACCACTGCTGTGTCAGATCACCCTTGTCCTTGCCGTTGTAGCCACGTGTAGGAACTTTTTGACCTTGCTGACCTCTGGGCGTTGGCTTCTTCCCTTTTGGGGACTCACTACGCCACATTTAAAGCCTTTTTTCGAGCGGAGCGAGTGGGCCATTGCGTTATTGCAACATTTCAATTTGATCGTTGCCTGCCCTGCTGGGGTTTGAGTTATCCACATATTCACATTTGCCCTTTAGAGACCTCTTCTGTCTTTTCTGTCTTTTCTGTTTCTTAAGAGACTAAATAGATTTTATAGGTCATTTTGTCCTAGTGTTGTAAAAAAATCATCATTCCCGGCGGTTTATCAACATTCGACTGGCCAACTTATTCACAACATTTTCGATGGTATTTTCATCCTTTTCGGTGTGTTCGTTTAGCTCAGGGAAATGCGTTTTAGCCTTGGTTTCGGTCTTGTCCAGGATGCGTTCTTCCTGCTCCTTGTTAAGAGGTCCATCCAACTCCAGTTCACGTCTTACCTCCAGCTCGGCTTCGGCAAACTGGATCACGTCACGGATCAGGTCGTCACAAAGCTTGATGGAGTAATTGTGGTATTGTTCACAGCCAATCCTTTTCTTTTCGATCACACCCATCTCTACCAGCCTTTGGATATGGCGGGCAACTGTTCGGGGAGACTGATGGGTAGCATTGCCCAGCAAGGCATTGGAAGTCTCGAACCAACCGTGATCAATTTCAGGCTCTTTATAGCGCATTTTGCCATGCGTGGTACTGGCCTCGTAGATGGTCAGGAAACGCTGATTCAAGGCTCTGAGTGTAGCCAGCAGACCGCCCCGTATCTTGAGCTTGCGGGTCTCGTAATCAAACTTCTCGTTGTGCTTGTTGACATACCCATAGAAGATATGGTAACTGTTTTGGTGAAAATTTCTTGGCTTTTGATACTTCCCTTTCTTATTTTGCGGGACGTCCCCGGGCGTAAAAATTCTTACTACTAAGCTCATATGAGTTTATTTATGACCTCCGTTTGCTTTGGTCGGCGAGAACGGAGGTCTTTTTTATGCAATTAGTTTTTACTGAATCCATACTTTGAGACAAACTTGTGACAAGCCTCTTCGCTTTGTTGCATCAGCTCCAGGGCCTTCTCCATCTCCTGTACAGACATGTATTCAAGTTTTGACTCAAACTGGTTGCGAACTACCTTTTTGTCCAGGTAGGCTGACATACCACGCAGCAGCTTTGCTGTCAGGATGTAAACCTTGCAGGTTGGGCGATCCACCTTGGCTGTGGTGAAGTTGCCTTCCCTTAATATTTGCGGTGCTCTGTATTGTGATGCCATTTTTCAAACCTTTCTTGCTTACCGAGTATCGGGCCTGATGGACCGTGTACTCGTTGCTGATTCAAAGTTGATTCTTCCGTTTTCTGTCGTGTCACCGTATCGCTTGCTAGGTCGGTGCTCGTTGTTGTACTTGAAGCGACAACTGTCTGTACAGAACTCTGCCCGGGGGCTGCGCTTCCAAGCTTCCTTGCCGCAGCACTTGCAATGTATTTTGTACTTTCCGTCGCCGTCTTCTGCTTCCGAGTTACCGTGTAAACCTACCGTGTCACCGTGTAAACTACCGTGTAACTTTACCGAGTTACCGTGTACTTGCTGATTATCAGACCGTGTCACCGTGTTATTTACCGTGTCATCGTGTTGGTGCTGCGGGTACGGGTTTGACTCTACACTTTTGTACTTTTCAAGCATTTCTTCCAGTCGCTGCTTTTCTGAAATGATTCGTTCCAGATTCGCATGAAACCCGATTTGCCTTTTTTCCTCCTGTTCTTGTGGAGGTGGCAACTTGGAGGGTTCCGGTCCGGGAGCCTGTGTCTGCTTCTCAGCAGTCAACTGGTGCGGCTGCCTGAAAACCGGATACTGATTCCAAGTATAAGTGTCAAGTGGTCGGCTATCGTAATACCCTGTTTGCAATACCTGCTCTGCCTTGGCTTCCTGTGCTCTGCTGGTCTGGTAGCGATACCGGGCATAAAAGCAGATCAGGAAAACGATGTCGCAGATAATGGCTACCGCTCCAGCTTTATTTGAATTGCTGCGAACGGAAGAACTATTCGTTGCTAATGTGGTGGCTTCTTCTGAATTGAGGGAGGACAAATCTTTATCCTGTTTTTGTCGGAGTCTTATGATTTCGTTCTCGTGGTTGCGGATAGTCTGGGCGATCGTCTTGTTATACATATTGATCTTACCCTTATAGGACACTGACTGCTTGAAGTCCTCGAGAGCTTTGCGCTCTGCATCGATCAGCTGTTGGTACATGCCGTTGACTTCCGAACGCTGGCGGCGGTAATCGCTTTCGATTTGCTCGGCTTGGTTCTGGATCTTTTCTCCCCAGTAATCTCCGCCTAGGAAAGAGGCGGAGATACTTAGGACAATAAACCCACATAGTAACACAGAAAAAAACATCGGCGCTATGCCTTCGTTGAAAAGCTTTTCCTGAATGATCTGGGCACTTTCACGTTTGATGTATTCGATAAAGAATACCAGTAGCGCTGCGGCTGCATACCCGATTGCTTGCGTTAAGTACTCACTATCCAAATGCTGGCCCACGACTTCCGAGACTTGGTAGTAGACAAATATGGCAGCCAGCAATGCACTGATACCTTGCACCAGGTATGAGAAGCCTCCTGCGAGGTTGTATAATGGCTTGTAGACCAGGGCATCTGGTCGGGCTCTTAATGCCTCCAGTGAACGCTCCCTGATCAGGTTCACTTTATCGTTTTCGCTTACATGCGTAATGAAATGTCTTGACTGATTTGGTTTCATAGTTTCTCTAGTCGGTTTTGGGTATCTGATTCAATCTGTCCAAGGAAGTGGTAGATGCTGTTGGCCAGCAGGCTAGGCATTATGTATTGCCCTGTTTGCCTGCCGGTGAGGATGTCCAGCCCCTGACTCTCCTTGATGCTGGCTCCTAGGTCTTGCCGGAGCTTTTGTACGGCACCTAACCGGGATTGCTCCCTGATCAGTGTAAGGTTTTTGGCGTTTTCTTGGTTTTGTTCTAAATTGCGCATAGTTCAAAATTCTTTTAAGGCGACAGCACTCCCAAATTGGCTGTCGCCTTTTTTTGTGGGAAAAGAAAACTATTATCTTTTGAGTGGTTAATGAATATATCGACTGATATTGACCGTTGTTATCTTACTAAGGTCATCCAAATCTGTTGGATGGCTTTTTTATTGCCTTTTGGTTATCAGTTTCTTATCTTGAAATTCTTCTTTTTAGTTAGTAACCTAGACGATGATCTATAAGCCACCTTCCTACCATGGGGTGGCTTTTTTTCTAGTCTTCTTCGTGGAAATACACCGTGTAATAGTTCATGTTCCGCTCGTTGTCAAAGCCCTTCTCGATGTACTCCTCGTTGCCTTTCACTGCAATCTGCACCTTGCCGCTGTCCAGCTTGATCAGGCACTTGAAGTCTTTCCTTGCCTTTCGGACTGCATCGGCTGATATATGGAACTCGGGATATACCTCGATATCGTATTTTTCGCTGATGTCCTTTCTAAACTCTATGAAAGAATCGATCACATCCGGCTCCTCCAGTACCTCATTTTCGAACTCCACTACATTGAACTCATCTCGAGTACCGAAGTAGTTCAAACTTCTTTGCAGGAAAGCTATTTGTTCTGGCTTCTCTACATTATGATCCTCATTGAAAACATCTGCTACAAAACCACGGCAAAGCTGCAGGTAGTTGGTTGTGTGCAAATGACTATCAGCGATTTGCTCCACCCGTAGGAAGCTTTCACTCCAGTATCCCGATTCGACTGACTTTTTGCTTTCCTCCTTGAGCAGGATTTTAAATCCAGTTTCTTTTCGGTCATTTAGGATAATGCAGGCTCTATCAATTTTGCTGCTGCCTTTTCTATAGAGTAGCTTTATGCCATCAGTCCAAGGGTTTACTGTCATAAACCCATCTTTTTTCTCTGCCTTGAAAATCCCGATACCATCCACTACATCGCCGTCCACGATGAAATCTTCCAGATACACGATATATAATTCACCGCCTTTGATACGGGGATGGGTAGAAGTATTATAGAGGTGCTTGGCCATATTCTCTGACTGCACCTTAAACTCTTCAGGGTTTTCAAAAATCCTTTTAGCAAAGCCATACATCTCGTTTAACTTGAGGTCGCCAGACTCATCAAAAAACTGGTAACGTGCACTAGAGTTGATTGGCCTTAGGAAGTAATGGAGCATTTCCTTGTAGAATAGCTCATACTCCTTGAATGGCAATTCCTCTTGAAGAAAGAGTGGCTCTTCCTGAACCTTATTACCTACAATGTGCAGGATCAGGTTTTTGAGTTTGACAGAATTAAAATCGTTCATTGCTATTTTTCGGGTTTGAAATGGAGCAGGACAAACGCCCCGCTCCGTGTTTCAGATTATCCTGTAATTGTGTAATTTAAAACCACTTAAAACACATTTTTCACACAAAACAGATAACCTATGAATGAACTTGAAGAACAAGCTTGTTATAACTATGAAGCCTTTATGACCAGGGCTTTTCGTAAACGTTATGATGGCTCCAATTTGAAATTGGATATGTCTACCATGAGAAACCTTATTTGGTCAGAGCAGGGAGAAAGTGCTGCTAAAATTCTTAAACCAACTCCTGTGCTTTTTGCCAATGTTAAAAAGAACCTCTTGCAGGCTGCTGACAAATTCCTCAAGTTTAATTTGACCGATAAAGAACGGGCTATTATTGAGGAAGAACGTCAGCAAATTGATTTAGCTACGGATTCAGCAGGGCTTATTCGCTCCATTAACCGTGTTGTCGATATCACCGACCAGTTTAGGCTTAATTGAGTGTTCTGTTGACTTAGCCAATCTGATCAGGTCAGCCCGGTCATCGTAAATCCGGTTATTTATCTGGTCTTTAGAGCAAATGTCCGCCAGTCGCTTGTTGTGCTTGAATATATAATCAACGAGTTGCTGGTTGGACATTTGGCTGAAGTCCGTTGCCTCCGGATCCATAAAGGACAGTAGATGGTTTGAGAAAACTTCTTCGCTTGTCTCGATCAGCTTGATCATCTCCTCAAGGCTTGTGAACCGAATGCCTTCGATAATCTCAAGCATGCATTTCCCGGATAATAGGACTACCTTCAATATTGGGTATTCTATCGATGGGAAATTGGCTATGATATATAGTTGCCCTTCCGCTAGCCTGAATGTGCCCATTACCTGGTCCTTGTCCTTGCTGATCAGGTGCCTATTCTGCCAATGCTTTCTTAGGTACTGATAGACCTCTTTCTTAAGCTTTTTGCGGTTCGGCTTCGTGATTACCGGTACCTGCTTTATAAACTGCTGATTAAACAGCTTCTCGTTTTGGAGTAGGCTGATCGCCTCCTGAGCCGTCTCGATCTTCTGTATAAACAGCGTCTTGCTGAATACGTCTCCGTTTCCGATTGAAACTGAAAGCTTAAATCTGATGTAACCTTGATTCCGCTTAAGGTGGATATGGAATTTCCAACTGTTCTTATCCTGCAGGGTACAATTGAATGTCTCTTCTTCAGGGAACATAACCCTATCATTGAAAACCTGATTATGCTCTCTACTTTCAATATCGAAGCTGCTTAGAAACTCGTTGAGTTTGTGTACCAATGCATTTGCTGCCCTTGTGGTCCTTTTATACTCTGTAGGGTTCATTCTTATATCAGTTTTTGAAACCTCCCCCAAAACTGGGGGAGGGTAGCGGAACTCAATCCAATCTTAGTGTATAGTTTATGAGCACCAGCCGGGTACTGCCCCCAGCTCTGGGATCTGTTCGGTGCTGAAGCAGCGGCTCAGAACTTCAGAGCCGTTGGCTTTCGTTGAATTAGTCAGTAACCCAAAAAACTGACTGTCTTCTTTCTACTATGAACCTTAAATTGATTTCTTCTGAGTGGGCTTGATTAGGAAACAAGCCCCGGGCAAAAGCCCGGGTATGTAATATGTTTAACCTAATTTATTAACCTATCAATTGCTTGCGCACAGGCAGGAAACGCTCCCACGGAACAACATGGTTCCTCTCTTTGCTGTGCTTATATTAAAATCCCGAGTAAACTCTATCTCTAGGGGGTGAAGAAATGATTACATCCATTTCTTCAGATTCTTCTGGATCAAATACATCGAATCCAAGTAGGCCGAACTCTTGAGCTTCTTTGAAGAACTCTTGAGCAAAAGGCTTATCCTTATTTTTCACTAAGTCTTTTTTAATTAGGTATTTGATGTATCCAGTCAATGACTCCTTCCCGTATACACTTGAAGCTTCTTCTACATACATCTTTAATGGAAGCTCTAGTTTAAATCCTGTATGAACCTTATTAGGTTTTGGTATTTGTGGTTTAGTCATTATAGATGTAGGTTAGAAAATTCAGCTTAAATTGTATATCTTTGTTTTACAATGTAAAACGATGTGAAAATATGTTTTTATTCGTTTTAAGTTGTACAATGATATTAAACTGAATAATAATACACAAATCTAAAGACTAAAAATTAGTCTTAAAACTAATATCCATATGGAATTTGGTAAACGATTAACATTGTTCATGTTAGAAAAAGATCTATCTGTAGATCAACTTTCTAAAATAACAGAAACCTCTCTATCAGCTATTTATGATTGGAGAAATGGAAAAAAAGTCCCTAATACTAATTATTTGATGAAAATTTCAGAAGCTCATCCAGAATTAAACATGGATTGGTTAATTACAGGGAGAGGGAAAATGATGTATTCAAATAAAGCAGAAAAAGTAACAAATAATGAATCTTCAGTTGAAAATAGATTATCTGAATTAGAGAATAAGATTGATCAACTTCTTAAAACTAAGGATGATACATCTAATTTAGCTTCAGGAGGTGTAGACCCTTTTTTGGCAATGTTCCAGATGCTAAATCAGATGGCGAAGAATAATGGAATGAAATTGACCATTAATGCGGATGACCAGCCTGCTAATAGGCAGTCGGGAAAGCTGGCGGGTGATACTGATATGTCAGAGGCTGAAAAAGAGATAGAATCCTTGAACTATTGGGTAGAAGAATACCCAAAGCGTAACCACAATGTTGCTGCTTAACCCCAGGTTCAGGATACTAAAACTTGACCAAAAAAGTGCGGGATGTGTTACACAATCCGGCGGGATTGTGTAACTCTAGGGTTATTTAATCACTTTTTGGTAACAGTCCTGGTATCACCCCAGTTAAGCGCTCGCTTAACTTTCTGACATCTAGTAATTTAAAATTTGGAAAATAATCCCTTCGGGATTATTTTTCATATAGAAAACACCGTTTCCGAAGGAAACAAACCATATTAGCTCCAGATGGCAATCTGGATTTTACAGCAATCAATATATCATAACCCTGAAAGGGTTGAACAGGATAACATCATTTAGTACCTCATAATATGAGAAAGGATTAGCGTAGGAAATCTCTATTCTAACCCTTTCAGGGTTTTCAATGCCTGCTGCTTACATTGACTTCAATACGATAATCGATCGAGGTGCCAATATAATTCTGTCCTCTTCTATAATTTTAGCTTGGTCTTCCTCCACAATATCATAAGGATGTGAGGCTGATGTATCAATCACTTTCCCATATTTGATTCTCTCAGTTTGGATAGAAGGCTCAGGAAGCTCAAACATTAATGGCTCCCAAAAAGCATTTACCATCACATACAGTTGCTCTTTCTCCTCGGGGTCAGTGAGCATAAAAGAGATGGCTCTTGATTCATCCAAAAAGTCCGGCTCATCTACATCTGTCACTCCATGCCAAGAAATAATAGACTTTTTAGCTCTCAGCTTCGAATTCCAAAACTCCTGCTTCTGAAATAACTTGTGAGAAAGGTTAAACTTGATCAGCTTCTTGACAAAAGTGAAAGTATCATTGTTTCTCTCAACATCCTTCCAATTAAACCAACTGATATGGTTATCCTGACAGTAAGCGTTATTGTTGCCTTGCTGTGAGCGCCTTACCTCATCCCCCATTAACAACATTGGTGTTCCTTGCGCCAGCAACAGCATCACAAAATAGTTTTTGATCTGCTTCTTTCTCAGCAACTCCACATCATGGTTAAACGATGGTCCTTCTACCCCACAGTTCCAACTCTGGTTGTCATTGCTACCATCCTGATTGTTTTCTCCATTGGCCAGGTTATGCTTGCTGTTATAGCTTACCAAGTCATTCATGGTAAAACCGTCATGGCAAGTAATGAAATTGATACTTCGGTTGGGATCCCAGCCATCCTTGTGGTAGTAGACATTTCTGCTACCTTCCACGCTATCCTTAAATGCTCCGAGCATTCCACCATCACTCTTGATAAACTTCCGCATTATGTCACGGAACATTCCGTTCCACTCACTCCATTTATCACCGATAAAGCTTCCTACCTGATAAAGTCCTCCAGCATCCCAAGCCTCTGCAATCATCTTGGTTCCTGCCAGCACAGGGTCAGACTCTATCTCCCAAAGAATTGGTGGGTTATCTAACGGCGTACCATCTTCAGCTCTTGAAAGCACAGAGGCAAGGTCAAAACGGAAACCATCCACATGCATTTCAGAAACCCAGTAGCGGAGTGAATCCATAATTAAACGCCTGACTATAGAATGATTGGCATTGACTGTATTCCCACAACCTGTATAGTTACGGTAAGCATAGTTATCTTCACGGTCAAGCATGTAATAAGCTTCATTTTCAAAACCCCTGAAAGAAAGTGTAGGTCCTTCAGCAGGTCCCTCTGCCGAATGGTTATACACCACATCCAAAATCACCTCAATCCCTGCCCTATGCAGTGCCTTGACCATATCCTTAAACTCTCTCACTACAGCGGTAGGATCATCCGTATTGGTTGCATAACCACAGTGTGGTGCAAAAAAACCAATTGTGCTGTACCCCCAGTAATTGATCTTGCCTGCCGGAGCATCGTATATATCAAACTGATGAACGGGCAACAACTCCACTGCGGTCACTCCTAACTCTTTCAGGTATGGAATCTTCTCGACAAGACCGCTGTATGTTCCTCGCTTCTCTTTAGATACACCTGACGATTCATGTTTTGTGAAGCCACCTACGTGCATTTCATATATCACTGTTTCAGAAAAAGGGCGACATAAAGGCAAGTCTTCTTCCCAATCATAATGGTCTTCAATCACAATTCCCCTTGGGGCATGTACGCAGTTGTCGCCAGGACGCATCGCCGCTTTACGGTTGTAGTTGCTTCCCATGTAAACAGACTTTGCATATGGATCCAGCAACACCTTGGTCCCGTCAAAGTACATTCCTTCTTCCGGTTTGTAATCACCATAAACTCGGTAGGCATATACCTGCCCATGACCAATCCCTTCAATAAATACATGCCAGTAATAAAAGGTCTTGTTTACTTTCGGGTCCAGTGCGATCACCTGACTAGGCAGTGGTGCATCCTTATCGTCAAAAAGTAATAGCTCTACCTTTGTTGCATTCTTGGTGAAAACACAGAAGTTCGTTCCTTTTTCCGAAACCGACGCTCCAAGCGGAAAGCTATTTCCAGGTTTAATTATTTCAGCCATTTGTGGTATTGTTCAGTCAAAGATTTTTGGTTAGCTAAAAATAGCACAAAGATTTGAGATATTAGATGAGAGACGGGAGATGGAAAATTTTAGATGGGGAGAAACAAAAAAAGCCCTGCCAGTTTATGACAGGACTTCAACTACCGTAGCAATTTAATTATTTAGAGTTTAAAAGCGACCGGTATAACCATTCGCTGCTTAACAGGAACACCTCTTTGATAAGCAGGTCTCCAGTCCTTGATATGTTTTTTAAGCGCTTCCAATGCTATAAGGTCTAAATTACTATCTATTCCTTTCAAAATTTTGAGGTCAGTTCCATTGCCTTCCTTATCCACTATAAATTGAATGTACACTTTCCCTTCAATTCCTTTTTGCTTGGCTTCTTCTGTGTAATGAATGTCTTGCGCCAAATCATTCATCCACTCTGTTATTCCTTCCTTAGGTCCTGCAGGCTTCTCTACAATCTCAAATACTGTATCTTTTGTCAATTGATCTTCTAGATTCGGATTGATTACGTTAACCTTCACCTGAGATTTCATGTCAGGATGTTCCGCTAAATAATTATCCAGCCAAACTGTTGCCTTATCAACGTCGGTAAAACTCTTTTTCAGCTCCCCTACTGTTATCTCCATTGTCTTCTGGATTTCAGGCTCAGCATCTTCTTGTTGGTTTTCCACACAGGCAATGACAAAAAGTGCTACAGCCAACATAGGCACAACAGTCAGCATCTTCAGTTTTGGGTACTTGGATTGATTTGTTTTCTTCATCATGTTCAGTCGTTTTTGGATTTGAGATTGATTAAAACTGTGTACAACTGATAGGCCTAATTCGTTGAACAGTGTCTTTACGATCAGACGTCGGTAAGCTTGCTGTGGTGTTGCCTGCAATACCGCTTTGTCTGCTATATATTCGTGCTGATCTCTCAGTGCACCTGCATAGAGGTACACTAAAGGGTTGAACCACATTAGTGCCTTCAACACCTCGATCAACATAATGTCATAAGTATGTTTTCCTGCAACATGCGCTTGTTCGTGCTGAAGTATCCTGACTGCATCATCTTTATTCAGGCTTGTTGTCTCATCCCACAGTATATTGTCCATAAAAGATGCAGCCGGATACTTTCCATTTGTCAGTACAACTTCAAAGCCGTACAGCTCTGTCTTTGGGTTACTACTAATCAGCTTGTCTATCTTTTTCCAACTTGCCAGCAGCCTTAACATCATCAGAATCATGACCAGAGAATAGGCAAGTTGCCACCAGTTTATAAAACCTCCACTTGTTGCTGTATCCGTTGCATTTGTTTGCCACATCAGGTCATACATCAGCAATGTCGCATCAGAAATTGGCTTCATGATGTTACCTTGAAGTTCAACGGACTCAGGTAAGTGCAAAAAAGGCAATACAAATGAAGTCCCCAGAGACAGTAACAAGTAAATCCTGTTCCGCTCAAAAAGGGTATCCTTTCTCAACAGGATATAGTAGAACAGGTAAAACAACAGCTGACAAGCCACTACTTCTAAAAGGTACATAGTCATAACAAGGATCGTTTAATTTGGAATTAAGCATTGTCCGCTTTTTCCTCATCGTTATTATCATCTTCTTTTTGGTCTTCCAGCTCCTTCATCAACTCTTCCATTTCCTGAATTGTCATATTGTTTTTCTTGACAAAGAAGGATACCATCTTCTCAAATGAACCACCAAAGTAACTTCCGATAAAGCTCTTCAGGTAATTGTTGCTATAGGTTTCCTGATCTACCAAAGGGTGGTACTGATGAGATTTCCCTATCGGTTCATGTCCAACAAAACCTTTCTGCTCCAGTATTCGCACAATCGTAGAGATGGTATTGTACGCAGGTTTTGGCTCTGGCATTTCTGAGATAATCTCCTTTACATATGCCTTCTCTAGCTTCCATAAAATTTGCATTACCTGTTCTTCTGCCGCAGTTAGTTTTTTCATATTCAAATCTGATTTTCTTGAGTGGTAAATTCAATTGAAGTAAAGGCTGAGGAAGCATTACCCCCAACCTTTACCCTTTAGCTTATTAAAGTTTAAATGTCACTGGCAATAAGTGGATATGCTGTATAGGCTTTCCGTCTTCCATAGCCGGATTCCATCCTTTGATACTTTTTTCCAATGCTGCTATAGCAGCATCATCCAAAATTGGATCTACTCCTTCTAGTACTTGAAAGCTCTCTGCATTCCCTTTTTCGTTGATAAGTATTTTCACTACAACGGTTCCTTCAATTCCTTTTGATCTTGCTTCTTCAGGGTATTCTAGATTTTGAGTAAAAGTACTGAACCATTCATCAATGTCCTCTTTAGGTTCTGCCATTGCATCTATACCTTCAGCAGCTAAAACCCTTGTCTCTCCTGAGGGACTGACTAACTTCCAATTACTTTTGATAAACTCAATATGGAAAGTAACATCTTCTGTAGGGTGCATTGACATATATTCATCCATCCATGTAGTCATTTCCTTTTCATCAGTAAACGTTTTTTCCACATCACCTATGGTTACTATAGCTTCTAACTCTCTTATTGGCTCCTGTAAAGGTTCTGTTGCTATATTTTCCATACAGGAAAACATAAACAACAACATGATTACGGATGGCACTACAGTCATTATTTTTAATTTCAAGTATTTGGGTTTATGGGTTTTCTTCATCATGTTCAGTCGTTTTTGGATTTGAGATTGATTAAAACTGTGTACAACTGATAGGCCTAACTCGTTAAACAGTGTCTTTACGATCAGACGGCGATAAGCTTGCTGTGGTGTATCCTGCAATACCGTCCTGTCTGCTATATATTCGTGCTGATCTCTCAATGCACTTGCATAGAGGTACACTAATGGATTAAACCACATTATTGCTTTCAGTGCTTCTATGAGTAAAATATCATGCGAATGTTTCCCTGCTATATGGGCCTGTTCATGCTGAAGTACTCGAATTGCATCCTCCCTGTCCAATTTTACTGTCTCATCCCACAGTATATTATTCAGAAATGAAGCTGAAGGATAATTCCCATTCGTAAGTACAACCTTGTAGCCGTATAAAACCTGCTTAGTATTTTTCCTTATCAGGTTCATTACTTTTACCAAACTAGATAAGAAGCGAAAAACCATTATTCCGGTAATCAATATATAGCAGCCTTCCCACCAGTGAATGGTCTGTTCTATAGGCATTGTACTCACTGTAATACCTTTTAAGAGGTATACAGAGTCTGACACAGGTCCAATACTTTCTTCAACCTGAAATGATGGTATTGGTAATAATGGGATTATAAACCCTCCTAAAAGAGTTAATAGCAAGTAAACACGGTTTCGCTCAAAAAATGGCTCTTTCCTAAACAGCAAGTAATACAATAAATAAAAGAGTGTTTGACTCCCGATTACTTTTAAGATATATGCAACCATAACAATGTTGATTTTAGGAATCTATTAGTCTAAAAAAAGCCTTGGGCCTTTATGGGTTTCTTCAATAAGTAAACTGCTTCCCTGATTGTGAAAGCAATGTATAACTAAAACTTTAGTTTAAAAATTTTATCAACTATTTTTTTAGTTGATAAGATAAAAAAAAAGGCAGGAAAGTGATTTTCCTGCCTCAAACTTAACTATCATATCTTGCCTAGCTATTGTTTCTAAGCTGTGTCAGCAACGCTCTAATATCTTTAGGATAATCTGCTATTGCATTTACTTCTGATCCATCAATATCCTTGAATGTGATTTCATAAGCGTGCAATGCTACCCTCTTGATCAGCGGTTCTTCCTCCGTTCCTTTCTTGAGATTAAACTTCCTTTTGATTTGTGACAGGTATGCCATCTTACCGCCATAAGTTTCGTCTGCTACGATTGGAGCCCCAAGGTATGCCAAGTGAATACGAATTTGGTGCATCCTTCCTGTAACTGGTTTACATGCAACCAGTGTATGGAACTTAAAAGCTTCCAAAGTCATAAATTTTGTCTGTGCTGGCTTCCCCTCAATGTCAATGCGGACATTGCCTCTACCTGACACAGCAATATTTCTGTCTACAAGAATCCTATCCAATTCCTGTACGCCATTTACTATAGCATGGTAGACCTTATCTACTTCCCTATTTTCAAATTGCATGGAAAGGTTACGATATGCCTCTGGATTCTTAGCAATCGCCAACATCCCTGAAGTTTCCTTATCAAGTCTGTGGCAAAGCTGTGCCTCTTCCCAATACTTTTTGGCCATCTCATAGATACTGGTTTGGGTTTTATCCCTGTCTTCCAGCGTAGAAATATGAGGTGGTTTATTAATCAGAATATAGTTATCGTTTTCAAATACGATCAGTTTTTTAAAATTCGGTACTTTCATTAGCCTGATTGTCTTTTTCCAGTATAAAGCTGAAGGCACTTCCTTCTCCCAATTTACTCTTCAGCGTAATATATGAATTGTGTTCGCTTAATATATGCTTTACAATTGCAAGTCCCAATCCTGAACCTCCCTGCTTTTTGGTACGGCTTTTCTCTACACGATAGAAGCGTTCAAATACTCTACGCTGGTCCTCTTCAGGGATTCCCATTCCATTATCCCTAACAGTTACCTTCACTGAGTCCTCATCATCTTCCAGCTGCAGCTTCACCCAACCACCTTCGTCATTATACTTGATGGCATTGGTCATCAGGTTTAGCATTACTTGCATGATTCGGTTATAGTCTGCATGTACTGCAATGACCTCATCGTGCGGTGGCTCATACATTACTGAAATCTCTTTTTTGGAAGCTTTGTGCTCTACCTGCTCAATGGCATCCACCATTAAGGTTTGCAGATCAAAGTACTCATACTCCATCTTGATCTGTCCTGACTCTATTTTAGAAAGTGTCAGCAGGTCTTCCACTAAGTGATTCAGCTGATTTAAGCTCTTGGCTGCTCGTCTCAGAAACTTCTCCCTCACATTTTCATCATCCATCGCACCGTCCAAGAGTGTCAGGATATAACCTTGGGTTGCAAAGATAGGAGTCTTCAGCTCATGAGATACATTTGCCATAAACTCCCTTCTGAAAATTTCCATTTTCTTCAGTTTGTCAATCTCCTGCTCTGTCTTTACAGCAAACTCCGTAATCTCTTGGTTGATCCTCTTCAGTGGGTTTCCATCTTTTTCAAACAGGTCCACTTCATAATCATCACCTAACTTTTTGTTGGTTGGATAAAGTTGCTTCTGTCTTAGCTTATCCACTTTTGAGTAGATCTTGTTAAGCTCCCTGAAGATCATAAACTCCAATGTAAAATAAGTTAGTAGGAATGCTGCTGAAAATGCAATACCACCACCAACAATATATCCTGCCATTGGTATATCGTCTACCAAGGTTAAGAATGCCACTGTAGTAAGGGCAGTAGATGCGGCAAGCAGAAATGCCACTGCTCTTGAATTAAAAAACATGGTCCGTTATTATAGTTAATCTTTTGTTCCTTTCTTTCTAAGCACAGCTTAAACAGGCTTGCTTTTCCGTTGTCGCAATGGTAACAACTCTGCAAAAATACAAAACCCTGCAAGATTTAAGTACCTGCAGGGTTGGGTATTTTCAGAATTGTAAAACTCAAGCTAATTCTCTCAGTTATTGGCTTCAAACTTATAGCCAACACCTTTTACCGTCTTGATAAAACCTTCACCAATCTTCTCACGGACACGTCTGATATGTACGTCGACAGTTCTTGCCAATACATATACATCAGCACCCCAAATATGTTGAAGCAGTTCATCACGGCTAAATACTTTGTTAGGGCTTTGAGCCAAGAAGTAAAGCAACTCAAACTCTTTCTTAGGAAGCGACATTGGTTCTTCTTCCACAAAAAGTGTATAGCTTGACTTGTCGATCACGAATGGACCAATCTTGATCACATTCTTGTCTTCAGAAACCGTTCTTGATTTCCTGCGGAAGATCGCGTCAATTCGCTTCATCAAAGCTCTTGGCTTGATAGGTTTGGTAATGTAATCATCACCACCAACTTCAAATGCTGCCACTTCGGAATACTCTTCCGATCGTGCGGTTAAGAAAATAACATGGGTCTCAGAGAGTTTGTATACATCCTTGATCTGGCGGCAAGCTTCCACTCCGTCCATCCCTGGCATCATGATATCCATTAGGATCAGATCTGGCTTCCACTCTTTTGCCTTGTTCACAGCTGATTTGCCATCATTGGCAGATGCTACTTGGTAGCCCTCTTTGCTTAGGTTGTAAGTAAGGATCTCTACGATATCCGGTTCGTCATCTACGACTAGCACCTTGTAGTTTTCGTTGCTCATATCCATCTATTGTTTTTGACGACCCAAAAATACACCATGCTTTTCTTATAATAAAGCTATTAAAAATGCAATTTATCTTTTCGGGCAATTCTTAATATTCCTGTAACACTCCATTCACAATAAGATTGATCTTACTGATTTACAAAACATTATCAGATAATTAATAATTATTGCACTAAAATACAAAAAGCTGCTGTCTTTAAAAGACAACAGCTTTTCAGTTTTCAATTAACTCTTTTTACTGACCAATTTAAGCAGCTCATTCTCATCTACTTTTACAGGATATTTACTCCTCAATTCTTCCAACCACTGCTGTTCCAAAAACTCCTGATAGTCTGAAATCACTTCTCCTTTTGCTTCTTTCAGTGACTTTGGTGTAGGTGGAATAACCTTTTTCACTACTACCAAACTAACACGGTCATCAGACTGTACAGTATAACGTCCCTCTTTCCACTGCACTTGATCTATAATATAATTATCACCTTTATCATAGGTATCTGTTGTTACCTTCAGCGCCAAAGCACTCTCACGGTTAAGATTGTTTTCAAGGTTATCAAGGTCTTGTGAATAATATCTCAACCTTACATAACCACCCCTTCTATAACCTCTTCCTACTCCTTCTGTTTTCTCTGAAGGGTTCTCAAATATTCTCTCCGCTTCAATACCCTTACTGATAAGGTAATTCTTTACGGATACCAAGCGTTTATCTGCTGTCTGCTTACTCTCCCTTCCTACATACTGGCCTGTCAAGTCAATCTGCATTGCTTTATAACTTTGCAGCAACTCAACTACCTTATTCAAATCACGACGGAGGTATTTGTTCAGGCTTTGCTGATCTCGATTAAATTTGATTCTTACAATCTCTGAAGGGAAGATTTCATAACGTCCCGAGTCTAAGGCATTTTTCACCTTATCCAAGACAACTTGATTACCCGCATCATAAATCGTTGCCCACAGTCGCTCTCCCCACAGGTAATGATCCCTATGACTTTCAAAGAAAGCCTGTAAACCTACTTCGTCCTTGGAGGCACGACCCCAAACTTCTTTTTCCATTACTCTGAAAAGCATTATACCATCATGGTATTCCTGAAGCAAGTATTTATACTCTGGATACTTTTCTTCAAGGTGCGCTTTTTCATAATCTATCAAAGACTGTTGCCAAAATGCCTTGTAAAGCTGTTCCCTGTTTTGGCTTATTGTATTCTGGTTAGCCTGCTGATGACGCTGTACATAGTCCCAAAATGCTTCAACCGTTATAGGTGTACCTGCTATTGTAAAAATTGATTTCTCTTTCAGCTTTGTCTCATTTTCAGGTACAGTCCACTTACCTTGTACAAGCGTTGTATCCAACGGTTCGAAAGCCTTGTCAATTACCTTCTGATTTTCCACAAATTGATTTTCAACTACCAAGGAGTCTATAAGCATCGCTGTGGACATCTGAGAACGGGAATCTCTATTGACACGAGCGGAAAGATCTTCTCTCATTTCATCCAAAGGAGGTAACGGCTTTTTCTCTATCAACTTGATAATATGCCATCCAAAAGAAGTCTCTACAGGAGCCGCTACATCTCCTGGTGTTTCCAAAGCAAAAGCTGCCGCTGCAAACTCTTCAGGAACTCTTCCTGTAGCAATCAGTGGTAGTTCTCCATTCTTTTGTGCCGTACCTGGGTCTTCAGAATACTGTCTGCATAACTTCTCCCAATCTCCTCCAGCTTTTGCCTTAACGTATATTTCCTCTGCTCTTTGCTTTACCTGTTCTCTTTCCTCTGCACTTAACTCAGGTGATAGCTTCAACATAATATGCGCCGCTTTCACTTCTCCTCGTGCATCCCTCTTATCCAACACCTTTATCAAATGGTATCCGAAGCGGGTTCTTACCGGACCAGCTACACTTCCTATAGGTGTAGTATAAGCAGCATCTTCAAATGGAAAAACCATTTGCAAAGCAGTAAAATACCCTAAGTCACCACTATTTACAGCTGCTGATGGGTCTTCTGAATATTTCTTTGCTAAGGAAGCAAAGTCTTCTCCACTATCCACTTTTGCTTTTACCTCCAAGGCTTTTTGATATGCTTTTAGGGTATCGGCTTTATTTTCCATCTTTTCAGGAAAACGAATAAGGATATGGGATGCTCTAACTTCAGTTTTTAGCCTATTGTATGTATCCTCTACCAGTTTCTCCGAAAACCTTTTCCCTGTCAGGTATGGCTCTTCCAACTGTTTATGATAAAGCTCAAACTCAGTGATGAACTCCTCATCCTGATCAATATGCTGAGCATAAGCTTCTTCAACTTTTAATTTAAAGTTGGTGAAAAGGGTAAGGTATGACCTCAAGCTACTCTCAGAGTAAGCATTGTCATCATTCTGGTGGTTTTTATTGTACAGGTACTTAAACTCTGAAACTGGTACCTCTCGGTCTCCTACAGTCATGAGAGTTGGTTCCTGTTTAATTACCTGTGCTTGTTTTCCGGTTTTGCTAGTAGTACAAGCAGCAAGGCTAATCAGTAAAACAGCCACCTGCAAACGGCTTATAAATATCTTAAACTTGCGCATAGCAGACTGGTCTTGGATTAACTTAAGTTTATGATAAAGAATATCTGACATTGGTGATTCAGTATTTTTTATTAAAAGGGTTTTTCAAGCAATTTCCCTATACTTTAACAACTATAAAAGGTCTCACTCCTCTATTTACTGTATAGGTATAACGATAAAAAATCTCCCTAATAAAAAAGCTATCACCTGCCAAAGCAAGTGATAGCCATTAATCTATGTGAATAAGGTCCGATTAAAGTGTTCTCTTCACTTCTCTTTCCTCAAATACCTCAATATTATCTCCGACTTTGATGTCGTTGTAGTTTGCAAGACTCAGACCACATTCGTAACCTGTCTTCACTTCATTCACATCATCCTTGAAGCGCTTCAGTGCTTGGATTTCTCCACCTTGCTCACCACCGTAGATTACGATGCCGTCACGGATCAAACGTACTTTCGAGTTACGTTTCACATAACCTTCTGTTACGAAACATCCTGCAACTGTACCCACTTTGCTAATCTTGAAGACTTCACGAACCTCGATGTTACCAACCACTTCCTCTTCAATATCTGGAGAAAGTAGACCTTCCATCGCGTCTTTCACTTCGTTGATTGCATCATAAATCACAGAGTAAGTTCTGATCTCGATACCTTCACGTTCTGCAATCTTACGCGCATTGGCTGTAGGACGAACCTGGAAACCAATTACGATTGTCGTCGCATCACTGTCTTTATCGGCAGATGCCAACATGATATCCGACTCTGAAATTGCACCAACTGCCTTGTGGATGATTCTTACTTCCACTTCATCAGTTGACAGTTTCAATAGTGAATCAGAAAGTGCCTCTACTGAACCGTCCACGTCACCTTTTACAATTACGTTCAACTGTTCGAAGCTACCTTGAGCAATACGCTTACCGATCATATCCAGCGTTGTACGCTGAGTAGCTCTGATACTTTGCTCTCTCTGGATTTGCTCACGTTTGGTCGCAAGTTCTCTTGCTTCTCTCTCGGAGTCCATTACTGTCAGGCGGTCACCTGCTTGTGGTGCTCCGTTCAGACCCAATACCTGTACTGGTGTCGATGGTCCTACCTTTTCCAAACGATTACCTCTGTGGTCAGTCATGGCTTTCACCTTACCATAGTAAGGACCTGCCAACATTACATCACCTACGCTCATAGTACCCGCTTGTACCATGATAGTACTTACGTAACCACGACCTTTGTCAAGGGATGCCTCTACCACTGTACCGATAGCATTCTTGTTAGGGTTTGCTTTCAGTTCCAATACTTCAGCTTCAAGCAATACGCCTTCCAATAGTTCGTCGATACCCATACCTGTTTTAGCTGAGATTTCGTAAGCCTGATACTTACCACCCCAATCCTCTACAAGGATGTTCATATTCGCCAGACCTTCTCTAATTTTGTTAGGTTCAGCAGCTGGCTTATCTACTTTGTTCAATGCAAATACAATCGGAACACCTGCAACCTGTGCGTGGTTGATTGCCTCAATTGTTTGTGGCATGATACGGTCATCAGCTGCAATTACAATAATCGCAACGTCTGTCAGTTTCGCACCACGAGCACGCATCGCTGTAAAGGCTTCGTGACCTGGAGTATCCAGAAATGCAATCCTGTTTCCGTTCTTAGTCATTACATCGTAAGCACCAATGTGCTGTGTGATACCACCAGCTTCACCACTTGCTACGTCTGCACTACGGATGTAGTCAAGCAAGGATGTTTTACCATGGTCAACGTGACCCATGATTGTAACGATTGGCGCTCTGTGCTCCAGTTCTTCTTCTTTGTCCTGATGCTCTTCGATCAGTACATCTGTTTCTTCTTCTGCCGAAGTGAATTTCACCTCAAAACCAAACTCTTCTGCTACGAGTTCAATCGTTTCAGCATCCAGACGCTGGTTAATTGAGATAAACATGCCCAGTTGCATACACTTGGCAATGATATCATTCACGCTTACACCCATTAGCGTTGACAGCTCGTTAGTTGAGATATACTCTGTTACTCTCAATACTGCTGCTTCTGCCATTTCCTGCTGCATTCTTTGCTCTTCAGCAGCTTGGGCAGCGCTTCGCTTCTCTTTCTTGTATTTACCACGGCTAGCCTTGTTGCCTTTAGCACCAATACGTGTATTGGCAGACTTGATACCTTTTTTGATATCTGTATCCGTGATTTCTTCTTTTTTCTTTCTTCCGCCGCCGTCTTTACGTCTGTTGCCACCATCGTTGCGGTCTCCACGGTTGAAGCGGTCGTTACGTCCACCGCCAGTACCAGTCTTCTGTTTTCCAGAAGTTGCTGTCGTAGTAGCGCCTTTGTTGTCCTTCTTATCGTTGCCTGCTGCCTCTTTCTTCTTATCATTTGTACCAGCAGCATCTTTTCCTCTTGCTCCAGGTCCACCAGCTTTAGCATGAGCTGGTTTGTCGTGCTGATCCTTAGGACCTCGTTTCTTCTTCCTTCTACCACCTTTGTCTTTGTTGGTATCATCAGAAGATGCAATCGGTTTTGCTTTCTTTCTTCTTCCTCCTGGCTCAGGTAGCTCAATCTTACCAAGCACTTTCAAACCGGGCAGACTGTCAGCTTTTGCCTCAATTGTTTTTGACTCCGGCTTCTCCGAAGTTTCAATAGATTTTTGTTCAGGCTTTACTTCCTTATTGATTACTTCCATTTTATCGGCTTTATCTTGAGCAGCCGTCTGAGGGGTTTGTTTGCTAACGTCCTTGTCCTGGTCAACTTGTTTAGTTTGTTGGTCAGCGGCTGGTTTCTTCTCTTCAGAGGCAACTGTTTTTTCAGGTGCTTCTACTTTACCCTCTGTTTGCTCTACAGATTGTTTGTCTTCTACTTTCTTTTCCTCTTTTGGTGCAGCTGCTTTGGTTGAAGCAGGTACATCAGCAGTGGATTTATTTTCAGTTTTATCTTCTTTCTTGGCTGTTTCTTGCTTAGCAGCAGGGGCAACAGGTTGCTGTTGTTGCGGTTCTTTCTCTTCTACCTTTTTAGGAGCAGGTTCTTCTTTTTGCTCTTTCTTCTCTGTGCTAGCAGTAGCGGTTGGCTGAGACGTAGCTTCTTTTTCCTGAGCAGGTTTTTCTTCTTTTTGCTCTGGTGCTTTTGGCTCTTCAGCAGGCTTTTCTTCTTTCTTTTTGGCCTTGCCTACTTCATCCAAATCAATTTTACCGACAACTTTCAGTTCAGGTCTTGCACTAAAAGTTTCAGGCTCCTCTACTTTCTTCTCAACCTTTGACGACTCAGTTTCTTTTGCCGATGCAGGCTCTTTTACTGGGATATAATCTTCCTCTTCACCTTCCTCGTGCTTTCTGGTCGAACTATCAATGACCGTATTGCCTACTTTAGTGGCAATAGATATGTTCTTGGCTTCCTCTTTATCTGCTTTCGATGAGGCAAAGGCTTTCTCTAGCAAGCCGTATTGCTCCCCTGTAAGTTTAGTATTGGGAGAGTTTTTTACTTCATGCCCTTTATTGGCAAGATAATCTATAAGGGTATCTTTACCTACGTTAAAATTTCTAGCCGCCTGGCTAAGTCTGACCATCTTTTGATCTGCCATATATAATCTACTAGGTGTGTTGACGATATTGCTTCACAGCAATAGTCTGATGCGTCCTGTATTTTAGTTTGAAAATGTGAATTCTATAATATTGAACTATACCAAACTGAGTTACAAAGATATTACTTATGTTGATAAAAGTTAAACTTTATGATGTTTTCGCTTCAAAAAGTCTTAATTTATCTAAATAAGCACAGTGTTTTAATTTTCATTGATCCATAAAGTAAGGTCAGGTTTTCACCTGACCTTCTTTATTTTATTCAAATTCGGTTTTAAGTATTTCTAGAACACCGTCTATGGTTTCCTCTTCCAAATCGGTTCTTCTGATTAGGTCACTGCGGTTCATACTCAATACACTTTTAGCTGTATCAAGACCTACTTTTTTGAACTCGTCAATTACCCATTGCTCGATCAGATCTGAGAATTCATCCAATTCTACATCATCATCATAGTCTTCTCCTTCTCCGAGATCTCTGAACACGTCAATCTCATAACCGATCAATCGGCTTGCCAATTTGATATTGTGACCGTTTTTACCGATTGCCAACGATACCTGATCCTGATCTAGGAATACAGAAATACGTTTCTTCTCTTCAACAACTGAGATACGGTTAATGTTTGCTGGGCTCAAAGCTCTAGCAATGTATAACTCCAAGTTATCCGTATAGTTGATAACGTCAATATTTTCGTTCTGAAGCTCTCTTACGATAGAGTGGATTCTTGAACCTCTCATACCCACACATGCCCCTACTGGGTCAATACGGTCATCGTAAGACTCTACCGCTACCTTCGCTCTTTCTCCTGGCTCTCTTACAATCTTCTTGATCGTAATCAGTCCATCAAAAATCTCAGGCACCTCATTTTCGAAAAGTCTTTCCAAGAACATTTCTGAAGTACGAGAAAGAATAATTTTAGGGTTGTTATTCACCATTTCTACCCTAGCGATAACTGCTTTGATAGAATCACCTTTACGGTAACGGTCTTTTGAAATCAGTTCATTTTTAGGGAGACTCAACTCATTGCCTTCCTGATCTCTGATGATCAGTTCACGACCCAAAGCCTGATAAACTTCACCGTTCACCAACTCACCTACCTGATCTTTGTATTTATCAAACAGGAGTCCTTTTTCAAGGTCTTTCACCTTCTGAATCAGTGTCTGTCTTGCAGTCTGAACCATTCTTCTTCCAAAGAAGTCGATTTGTACTGCTTCAGCCACTTCCTCATCCACTTCAAAATCTTCCTCGATTTTCTTGGCATCAGTCAGCTTGATCTGCGTGTTTTCATCAAAGTCTTCCGCATCATCAGCCACGATCTGACGGTATCTCCAGATTTCAAGGTCACCTGCATCTACGTTGATAATTACATCGTAGTTGGAGTCTTCGCCGTATTGCTTCTTGATCATCGTTCTGAATACATCCTCCAGAATACGGATCATAGTCGGACGGTCAATGTTCTTGAGTTTTGCGAACTCCTTAAACGATTCAATAAGTTCTGAACTGTTCATATTCAAAAATTCTTTATCAGGTTATCAGGTGTTCCGAACCGGAAAAGTCTTTCCTTTTCCGGCTCGGAAGTCCTTACCACTTAAAACGTAATTTGTACTTCAGTTTTATCTATATCATCAAAAGCAACGGTTTTTGGCTCAATCGTTACTTTCTTCTTTTTTCCTTTCTCTCGTATTTCAGCAGCCACCTCAATGTGCTCGTCCGTCACATTTTCCAGCTTACCTTCCAACGGGTCTCCTTCCTTCAAGAAAACCTTCACCTTTCTGCCTACATTCTTTGTGTACTGGCGATGCAGCAACAACGGCTCACCTACTCCAGCAGAAGAGACTTCCAGGTTGTAAGCATCACTCAGCAATTCTCTTTCTTCAAGTTCATTGCCAGTTGCACGGCTTACTTTCGCACATTGCTCAACCGTGACACCTTTGTCGCCATCAAGCACTACTTTCACTACCAGTTTTTTTGTGCCGGTCACCTGTACTTCCACCACAAACAGCTCTTCGCTTGGCAGATGTCTTTCCACGATTTCCTGTACTTCCTGAGCTAGTTCCATTTCAGCGAATCTATTTTTGATTTGAAGCTTTTACCCAATAGCTACTGCTACTTTACAAGCTACCACCTTTTTTAATTCATTGGTATTCTGCTTGGAAATTCTTTTACAATATAAAGTCTTTTCAGTAGCTGTCTTGTTCAATAGGCAAAGAAAAAAGGGAGCGTTTGCCCCCTTTTCCGTTTTTATTTGCCCCATGTATGGTGCAAATAAAACCCTTTTTCTTCATTTTTCCAAAATGCCTTTTTAAATAAAAGTCCTTTGGTAATTAGTTCAGGCATTGCTAATGCAACTTGCCGTTACCTATTGTTTTTTCAGGGTCATCACATATGTGGAAACCGCCTGAATCTCTTCTTCCGAAAGCTGATCTTTGTAAGAAGCCATTAGCCCCTTTCCATTCAAAATTATATCATGAGCTTCTTCTTGAGACATCTCACTCACTGTCAAGTCTTTTGCTCCACCAGCACCTCTTGCTCCATCTTCACCATGACAAACTACACACTTCACTTCATAGACAGCTTTACCTACAGTGACTACATCTTGCCCTGCCTCAATATGTACTTCACCACCTTTTCTCAATTTACCTTTGTGTGCTTCAGCCATTCCGTAAGCTCCAAACAGTAAAATTAAAGAAAGTGCTGCCAATCCTTTATTTTCCTTTTTGAAACCAACAATTGCTATAGGAATAGATGCAAATACAGCCACCAACTTGATTATGAAAAATGTGGTTGCTTGAGGCAACTCTATAATCATTGCAATACCGGTTGCCAAAAACAGGAATGAAATGATCATTTCAGGCACCTTGACTTTTTTGGAGAAAGATCGCAGCGCCTCTTTCTTATTTAGCAGCAACAAAACCGTCTTGATCAAATAGATCAGTAAAAACAAAGTTACCACTAGCTTATGTGTATGTGTTAGCCCTGTGTAGATTTTTTCAAAGTTCATTTTTTAATTTTTGTTATATGTCAAAAAATTCTTGTGCATTCATCCAGTTCCAAGTCAATCCCTCCTAACCGGCATGCAATTCAAAAATACTTTACGCTAATTTCCAACTCTGATATCAATTTTCTATATATTTATTAGCTGTTGAGGAATATTCCTGCCTTTATTCTGCTTTCTTGATACAATTTCCGCCTGTGTTAACCTTGCAATGGCAGGATTGTTATGAATATACAAGATATATTCAACTGCGATCGCTTTATTCTTTAAGTATAAAGCCATACTGTCACTAATGTACTGCAACCTAATTCAACCAATAGCAGGTACCCCGTTAGCGTCATCAATTAAGCAGCTAGGTTAATTATTGATTAAACAAACCCGTGAACGACTACCATATGAAGAAGGAAGTGCTGCTACTCTTTAGCCTATTGTTTATCTTGATAAGCCCTATATATGCTTACCAGACAAATGAAGCCGCACTCGTAAGATACTTGAATGACCAGCAGGATAAAGTACTGATAGTCGGCATCAAAGAAGATCCTCCATTCATTATCAAAGACGGTAAAGATTCATTTTACGGTATCAGCATTGACCTTTGGGAAAGCATCAGCAACAAACTGCACTTGGTCTATGAGTTCAAGGAATATGAGCATGTACCTGGACTGATGCTTGCTTTGAGCCGTAAACAAGTTGATATTGTTCTAAACCCAATGTCTGTGAGTGGAACAAGACTACGTCAGCTCGATGTCTCCCACCCTTTCCTGACATCAAGTATGGGGATTGCCATACGCAATGATGAAAACAATCAGATTCAACTCTTCATATCCAACCTCTTTTCATTAGGGTTTCTAAAACTGATTTCACTGCTGATTGTCATTGTATTTACTTTTGGCACCATCGTTTGGTTTGTGGAAAAAAAATCCAATCACAGCGAGTTTCGGGATGGGCCAATGGGAATTCTTGATGGAATATGGTGGTCCACCGTAACCATCACAACTGTAGGGTACGGAGATAAAACTCCCAAAACAGTTCTAGGACGAATTATTTCTATGGTATGGATGTTTGCAGCTATCAGTTTGATTTCCAGCTTCACAGCTACCATCACGTCCAAACTAACCTTGGATCAATTAGGCAACCAAGTAAATACGCTAAAGGATTTGGAAAAATTTGGAAGGATTGGAGCCGTCAAACATTCTAGCAGTGCTGATTTCTTATTTGACAGACAAATCAATGTGAGTAAACATTTTGATAGCCCGACTGAAGGACTCGAAGCCCTTCAAAAAGGTGAAATACAAGTTTTTGCCCATGAAAAGCCTGTTATCCGGTACCTAATTCATGAAAACAATTGGCAAAACAGTATCAGAATGCTCCCTGCAACCTTCAATAGGCACTATTTTTCTTTACTGATGCCTAAAAACAGTTCACTTCACCGAAAGCTAAACCCTATTCTTGTAGACCATATCAGTCGAGAGTCATGGAACAGGACACTGCGGCGGTACAGTCTTGATGAATAAACCCAATATTCAAAAATGAAAGAAACGGCACATAACATTAAAACAGGTATACATGGAGAACAATTGGCAACGGCGTACCTAGCAGCTAAAGGATATGAGATTCTTGAGCAAAACTACAGAACAGGTAGAATGGAAGTTGATATTATTGCCTGTGATAAGCAGTTTCTAGTTTTTGTAGAAGTCAAAACAAGAAGTAGTTCAAAATTCGGATTCCCAGAGGCTAGTGTCAAGGAATCAAAAAAGCAGCACATCAGGCAAGCTGCCGAAGCCTATCTTTCAAAAAGCCCCACCCAATTGTTTTTAAGGTTTGACATTGTCTCGGTTATGCTTCGTAACGGGAAGCATGAAATCACACACTTCAAGGATGCCTTTTGAGATGTTGCTTCTGAAACTCAGGTAGCACTCGCTCTACCATTTCCAGCAAGGTTACCTCATTACCTGAAGCCATAAACTTATAGGAAGGCACTTCTTTTGAATCTCTCAGGTTAAACTTAGCCAATAGCCGATCCACTTGCTTAGATACGGCTTCAGCAGGGTTAATCAAATTAATAACCCCACCTGTTATTTGGTTGATTGCAGACGAAAGAAAAGGATAATGCGTACATCCTAAAACCAGCTGATCCACTTTGGCTGCCATCATAGGCTCTATGTATTTCCTTAATAGAGCATCCGCAGCTGCTGTTTCAATCTTATCATGCTCAACCAAGTCTACTAAACCCCAACCTGGCTGCACAACCACTTTTACATGGGATGCATACTTCTGACTCGTTTGCTGATAAAGTCTTCCCTTAAAAGTCCCTTCAGTAGCCAAAACCCCAACCACACCTGTTTTAGTAAGTTTTGCAGCAGGCTTGATTGCTGGCTCCATTCCGACAAAAGGTATATCTGGATATTTTTCTCTCAGGTAATCAATTGCGGCAGCTGTTGCTGTATTACAAGCTACTACTATAAGTGTACAACCTTCTGACAAAAGAATTTTCACAACATCGTCACAAAGTTGGCTCACTTCCTCTGCACTTTTTTCTCCATAAGGGCAGTTGGCATTATCCGCATAATAGACAATTGACTCTTGCGGAAACATATTCACCAGCTCTTTCAAGACAGAGAGTCCACCAACACCCGAATCAAATACGCCAATCATGGTTTAGGTTTTAGATATAAGATTTTGAGAGAGTAAGCATCAGATAAGTAAAATATAAAGTTTGCCTTTATTCCGTATCTAATGCCTACTACCTAAATGTCTATCCTATTTTTTTGCACTGAAGAGCTGAGGAGTCACCAAGACATCCTGCATAGGCTGCCTGCTTACTGTGACTATCTCATCGGTGTTTTTCAACCAGACATATACATTTTTGTCCGTTGGATAAACATCAAATGATTTTTCCCCAGAAAGGTCTTCCAAGGTCACCTTACTGAATGGACTGAAAGCTTCCAATGAATCTCTTAGCGTGGTTCTTTCTACTACATCATTGAACCTAAGTCGGTCCAAACTTGAGACATATTGGTAAAGAGCAGCTGTATCCATCTCTGCGATACCAGCCACCTTATAAAACTGGTTTTCTTCATCAAAGTGAATATCAAAGCTGTTTTGCTTCATCGGTCCTCCATATCTCACACTTAGCTTCTTAAGCGTTCTCCATGAAGTTGGCAACAATCTCTGATCTCTCCAACTACTTTCTGTTACTTTGAAGATTTCATCCACATTAATGAAATAACCCGGAATATAAACCGCAAATGGTTCTCCTCCTTCACGCATCATAATCGCTTCAGTTTCATTATCGGCATGAATCAGGAAGTCCCGCACCAATATATCATTGGAGTAAATCTGTGTGCGAACCCCTTGCTGCTTGGCAACTTCTTTCACCTGCTTACGGTATGCTCCCTCCAATGGTCGCTTGATCTCTACCCGCTGCAATACAGCCATCATAGTCTTGACCTTGGCAGGAGAAGCCTTGTATTTCCCATTCAGTACCCAAGAGCCATCCGGCTTTCTTTCTAATACATTTCTACCAGATACAATCTTATTGATAGATGCAGTATCAGGCAATACAAACTCATTGGCTACTTCATGCTTTATTTCTGTCTTTTGCCCCTCAAACAGTAATGTTCCTACTATCAACAGCAACAGTATTGAATTTAAGGCAATCAGTATTTTCAGTTTGGATATCATTGTCAGTTCTCTTTTCTCAAGTAGTAATCGACTACAGTCCCTTATTTTCGTACTTTCTTTTTCTCCAATAATATCGCAATACACCAAACAGCAACACCAGTACCACAGGCCCTGCAATATTAAGCACTTGCCAGAAAAGCTTTTCCTCTCTTAATTTAAATTGGTCTAGCGGGCGTAATGTCACTCGTTTATTTCGCGCATTGATCAGCCCATCTTCATCTGTCAGGTATGAAAGTGCATTCAAGATAAACTCCTTATTAGACAATGTCTCCTGTCTGTACTTATCAAAGTCTATAGGAATCACTCTGCCTGTTTGGCGATCAAGCTCATTTCGAATGATGTCTCCATCCCCCACAACAATCAGTTTGGCAGGCTTACTTTGCTTGACAACTTCTTGCGGTCTTGCTCCTTTAGGTACATAACGGTTGGCATATAATGACTTGAACTGCCCCTCCAGCAAATATGCGACAGGGATATTCGGCTGGTTGAACTGCTCACGGTTTTTGACATCCTGCATCTCATCAAGTGTCACCATGCCCGGCATATTTCTCACACGAGAATATTGTGAGGTAAAAATCAGCGGTGTTTTCTTCACGCCATCCGCCTTTACCGTATCCAATGAACTGATAAATTTACCATACACCACATCCATATTCCGGACAACTGGATGCTCACTGAAATTATTCAGGTAAATGTAATAAGGCCAAGGTAATGGACGCACATTTGGCTGGTTTCCAAAATTCCCCGTTACAACTTCCAGCAACCCTACTTGCTGATCCTGTAACAAGTCTGTATTCAAGCGAATGCCATAACGGAATATCAGGTCCTCAATGTTTAGGTCATATGCAAAACCATAGGTTCCTCCCATCGGAATACTGTCCGTATTCATTTGGATACGGTCCATCAGCATCATGGCATTACCACCTTTCATGATATATTGGTCAAGGTAGAACTTGTCCGTATCAGAAAAGCGTGTCTTCGGCTGTGCCAAGATTAAGGCATCGTAAGCATCCAATTGGGGATTATCCAAAGTGGTATAATCTAACAGGTAAGATTCATTCAAGGTTGTCCCTAGATCAATCGTCTCTTGAGGTGTCAACTCCTGATGCCCTTGGATAAAAGCAATTCGCTTTTTCTCATCTTCTGACAGTTGTTGAACCGCAGAAGCCAATTCATACTCCACCCCTTCCAATGACTGATTGATTTGTTCCTGCGGAGACATTGCTTTATTGCCTTTTAACAATAAAATGCCTTTTTCTTTGCCTCTAAAGGTTACCAAAGCACCCGGAAAAATAACTTTCTGAATTTTTTCACCTTCAGGTGTTACATCAAAAAGGTTGGTCTGAGGAATGCCTTTTGCCGCCAACTGCTGATAAAAACGTTGCCGCCCTTGTGGATTGACGGCCTCATTAGGATCAACAAACTTGAACTCCACCATTCCGCCTGAGCGAACCTGAAATTCCTCCAAAGTTTCCCTTACCGACTCCTGAAGCCTTTTGAACTCTGCATTTAAATCTCCCTCCAAATACACCTCTATATACACCACATCTTGTAATGTACTAAGCATTTGCTCTGTTGCTGGGGCTATTGAATAGCGTTTCTCCTCAGTCAGGTCCCATCGGAAAAAGAATTTACCTGCATAAATATTGAGCAGGATAGCAGCCAAAACAATAGCCGAAAAAGTCAGGATATCTTCCCACTTCCTTTGTCTCATAAAAATCTAAGGGTTTGATCTCCATCCGGTGACTAACACTGTCATTCCGGTTATATTCAATAATCTGTTCTTTCCTAAATCGTCCTGTCTTTTGCCTGATGTTCAAAACCTATGCAAAAGACATGTCGCAAACATACATATTTCCATCATTTTTAATTAGGCAAAAGCTTTGCTAATTTTGCGGGATTCTAAAAGACGGAACACTCAATACGATGAATTTCTCGGAGACACTTAAGAAAAATGAAATTTTTGGGCTGATTGCTAAAAGCGGGGAAGAGCTAAAAGTGCCTACCTACATCGTTGGAGGCTATGTCAGGGACCTTATTCTCAAACGTCCATCCAAAGACATAGACGTAGTATGTGTGGGCAGCGGTATTAAGCTGGCTGAACAGGTTGCCAAAAATGCCAAGGGCAATGCAACTGTCAGCACTTTCAAGAACTTCGGTACCGCTATGGTTAAGCTTGAAGATTGCGAAGTAGAATTTGTAGGAGCGAGAAAGGAATCCTATAGAAGAGACTCCCGCAAACCAATTGTGGAAGACGGCTCATTGGAAGACGACCAGAACCGCCGTGATTTCACCATCAATGCCTTAGCAATAGACCTGATTGATAATTTTGGCGAAGTAGTGGACCCTTTTGATGGCATCAAGGACTTGGAAAGAAAGATTATCCGTACGCCTTTGGACCCGGACATCACTTTCTCAGATGACCCGTTACGCATGATGCGTGCCATCAGGTTTGCTTCACAGCTTGGTTTTGATATTGAACCTGATACATTTGATGCACTTATCCGCAACAAGGAGCGTATTAAGATCATTTCAAAAGAGCGTATCATTGATGAACTGAACAAGATTGTCCTTTCGCCAACGCCATCTTATGGCTTCAACCTTCTGTTGCATGCTGGGTTGCTGGAACTGATCTTCCCAGAAATGATGGACCTGAAAGGTGTGGAAGTCATCAATGGAAAGGCTCACAAGGATAACTTCTACCATACTTTGAAGGTATTGGACAACGTAGCTGAAAAGTCTGATGACCTGTGGCTTAGATGGGCGGCGATTCTGCACGATATTGCCAAACCCGCGACCAAACGTTTTCACAAGAAAATCGGTTGGACTTTCCATGGACACGAAGACAAGGGCGCTAGAATGGTTCCTAAAATCTTCCGCCGCATGAAACTTCCAATGAACGAGAAAATGAAATTCGTTCAGAAGTTGGTAAGATTACACCTTCGTCCGATTGCCTTGGTGAAAAAGGAAATCACCGATGCCGCTATCAGAAGACTTCTATTTGAAGCAGGTGATGACATTGAAGACCTTATGGCACTTTGCCGTGCGGATATCACTTCTAAGGACCATAAGCGAGTGCAACGCTACCTTTCCAACTTTGATTTTGTAGAAGAACGCATGGTTGAAGTAGAGGAAAAGGACCAAGTCAGAAACTTCCAGCCTGTGATTACAGGTGAAGTCATTATGGAAACTTTTGGTTTAAAGCCTTGTCGAGCCGTTGGTGACATCAAGATCAGAGTCCGTGATGCCATTTTGGATGGCAAAATTAGAAACGAATACAAAGAGGCTTTTGCCTATATGTTGGATGTAGCAGAAGGGTTGGGTTATCAGCCAGTGAAATAAATTTTCTAGATATAAGATATTAGATTCGAGGCTTGGGACAGTCTCACGTCTAATGTCTTTTGTCTTATATCTTTCAATATGAAGAACGACCTTATACTCCGCGCCGCTAGAGGCGAAAAGACAGAACGCACGCCGGTATGGCTGATGCGTCAGGCAGGCAGAATCCTGCCCGAATACCGTGCTGTACGCAGTAGCGTAAGCGGTTTTATCGAGCTATGTACTACGCCGGAACTGGCAGCTGAGGTAACTATTCAGCCAGTGGATTTATTAGGTGTAGATGCAGCCATTATTTTCTCGGATATTTTGGTGATCCCTGAAGCAATGGGACTCCCATACGAAATGGTGGAGAAACGTGGACCGCTATTCCCTGAGACTATTAAAACTGCTGCTGATATTGATAAGGTAAGGGTTGCTAACCCAGTTGAAGACCTTGCTTACGTAACAGATGCAATCAAAATAGTCAAGAAAGAGTTAGACGGCAGCGTTCCACTGATTGGTTTTGCTGGAGCGCCTTTCACTATTTTCTGTTATATGGTAGAAGGCAGTGGTTCTAAAACTTTCTCTAAAGCCAAAAAGATGCTGTATACGGCACCTGAGTTGGCACACAAGCTGTTACAAAAAATCACAGACAGTACCATCCTTTACTTGAAAGAACAGATCAAGGCAGGTGCAGATATGATTCAAATTTTTGACTCATGGGCAGGTATTCTTTCTCCTGCTCAGTATTCAGCATTTGCTACTCCATATATCAAGCAGATTTGTGATGCCATCAATGAAGTACCTGTTACAGTATTTGCAAAAGGTGCCTTCTTCGCAAGAAAAGAGCTGGCAGCACTGAACTGTAATACCATTGGTCTAGACTGGAACATGGACGCCAAGGAATCTCGTGAAATCATTGGTTGGGATCGTACACTGCAAGGCAACCTTGATCCTTGTGCCCTTTACGGTTCTGCTAAGGATGTGGAACAAGCAACCAAAGAGATGCTGGACCAATTCGGCCCGCATAAGCATATTGCTAACCTTGGTCACGGTGTTTATCCTGATATTGATCCTGAGAAGGTGAAAGTCTTTATCGAGACGGTAAAAGAATATAGCACTGAGTTGGCTTCTAAAGCATAAATCATAAAAAGGAGATGCTGAACGGCATCTCCTTTTTCATGTCCATAAAAATCTCCTTACTTTGATCAACCTAATCAGCATTTCATCATCTATCTGATACTGTACTTCATCCATAGTCTGAACTATTTCCCCTTGTTTCTCACCCTCTACCCTTTTTCTCCACCAATTATACAGTTGTAAAAGTTCTTGTCTCGCATGAATATGAAGCTGATCTACTGACCAATCAATATGTCCATCTAAAAGCTGTTCATTCTCAACACAATCTACCAATAGCTGAAAACAAGCATGTAACATCACATTATCCTTATCAGACCATTGCTGATCAAGTGTGTTGATTTTCAGTATATTTGCAGGCTCCATACTTGATGCTTTTATTCCAAAATAAAATTTAAGGTACTTATTCTTTCTATTTAATTTATAAACAAAAAAAGCCATAGAAATACATCTATGGCTTCTTTCAATATTAAAGAGTCTGTTAAGACTACTCTTGCTCTTCTAATGCACAAACAAAAACTTGAGCCAATTGGATTTGTCCAACAAACTCCTCATAAGTAACGTCTTCCTCTTCCAATGCAGCTGCCAGATCTTCACAGTCTTTAGCCGCTACAACAGCATTGTAGATCTCTGTCAGTTCTTCACAAGTGATATCATCCTCTTCCAAAGCAGCAAATGCTTCAATCTTAGCAATATGAGCTGAACAGTCTACTGACTCATCATCACTGCTACAAGATGACAATAGAGAAATAACAAAAACGAATAGTAGTAAAAAATGCTTTTTCATAAAAAATTAATGTTAAAAATTTCACACCCTGATGGGTATAAATATGCTATAAAATAGAATACAAACAGTGTATTAATGACACCTGTTCATACCCAACAAAAAATATAAAACAACAATGTTACAAAATGTGTGTACCATGTTGCAGTCGCAATTATAGGAAAAAGAATATTAACTTTTATAAACTTTTATTGTTTTTTTTTAACGTCTTAATTTTCTCTCTGAGTTAGAAAATTAAAACATCCTATGTCAATAAACTTTCCAATAATACTAAACTAATAAATAGGTTAAAGTATTGTTTTCTCTTGCACATATTTTGCTAACCTCTTATGCAAAACCCATTTTCTTTCCGCATATTTGTGAATTATATAATCATTTATTGATTAAAGAGCATTTTTTGAGCAAAATTAGATTCATTATCTAATATATTTGTCATTATATACCTTTTGCTGGAAACATTACCAATCACTGCAATACCCTTGACATGAAGAGAATAGCCAAAGCAACCAAGGACAGGATTATCTACCTTAACAAAAAAAACAACAGTGTAACCTACCTGCTTTCGGGAAAAACCCGATCACTAAACAATCCGGAGGAAGAAGTACAATTGGACACTTACCTTTCATTGGTATATGATTATCATTACCCTGCTGAAAGAATCAGTGTCTGCCAACCTGTCAAGATGGGGTCTGCTACTAAGGAAGCTGACATCATCGTTTATGCTGATGATGCTTGCAATGCCCCTTATCTAATTGTGGAGTGTAAAAAGAAAGGTGTTTCAAGTAATGTGTTTGAAGGGGCTGTTGACCAAGGCTTTTCTTATGCCAGTGCAACGATGGCTAAATTTATTTGGGTAACGGACGGCGATAATAATGCTTATTACGAGGTGTTTCCACACGCTATAGGTGAGCGCGATGAAAACATACTGCCTGATATCCCTTCCCACAACAGTGAGCAGAAAGTAGGATATAAGTTCAGAAAACAATTTTACAGATTGTTCAATGCGCCACTCAAGATGGCTCCTTTTCTAAAGTACTTATTTCAAAAACCGTTGTTTACGCAAACATTGGCTTACTCGGTACTGTTTGTCGCCTTTATGGTTCTCTTCAGCAAGCTGTCAGTTATGTACTTTTCGGAAGTATATAAGGTACTACGATACTTCTGGGAAAATCACGGAGCAGATTTCGGATGGATTTACAATACAATGGCATTTGTCTCTTCTGGTCTAGCTATGGTGGTTTCTTCAAGGCTACAATTGCTCCCCAAATCAGTAAGACCTAAACGCTCAACCCTTTTCTGGCTTACCGTTTTATTATTTATTCCAATCTGGTTTGTAGGGGCTGAGTACCGTTCCGTGTGGTGGAACTGGCAACACTATAGCGATATGAACCACAAGGCATGGATTTATCTTGAACCAATGTTCTTTGGTTTACCTCTCCAAATGATCGTGGTAGCTGTTATCCTTTGGCTCTCACAATTACGCTTCGGACATACCAAAACTGCTCAACTTCCACAGAAAAGTAGCCGAAAAAGAAAAGCAAAAAGTGCATAAGGAGATTGATTTCAGATATAAAGATCAAGATTTGAGCATAAAATAATCAACCTCTTGATCTTGCTAATACAACAGGACAAATGTCCTGTTTTTTTTATGTTCAATCATTTTTCTTTGTCCTCCAATATTGATCTCATAACCAAAACATACAGATGGCACGGGTAATTGACCTTAACACTTGGAAGCGGAAAGTGCATTTTGATTTTTTCAAAGACTGTGATAATCCATTTTTTGGCATTACAGCGAATGTGGATGTAACACAACTACACAAGCAGACGAAAGAAAAAGGCTATTCCTATTTTCTTGCTGTACTATACCTGTCTTTGAAAGCGGCTAATGAAATTGAAGAATTTCGCTACCGTATCAGAGGAGAACAAGTAGTCGTATTGGATGAAGTTCATGCCGGTTCCACCATTTTAGCTGATGATGAAACTTTTCGCTTCTGCTATTTTCCAATGACAGAAAGCTTTGAGGCGTTTCATAAGGCAGGTAAGATGAGTATTGAAGAAACCAAACAAACGGAAGGTCTAGAACTTCGGGACGATTCTGCCCTACACTACTCCTCTATTCCTTGGGTATCTTTCACGGCTTTTAACCATGCCCGCAGGTACAACAATGATGATTGTGTACCTAAAATTGTGTTTGGTAAATATTTTGAGGAAAATGGCAAAGTCAAGATGCCTTTATCTGTTGAAGTACACCACTCACTGGCTGATGGCTTACACGTAGGAAAGTTCTTTGAGCGTTTTCAACAATTACTGAACGAAGGAGTTTAACCGAATTATCTCATCACAATGATTATGACTGACATTAAACTAATAGCATTTGATGCTGACGATACACTGTGGGAAAACGAACCGTTTTTCACCCATGCACAAGACAGGTTTACAAACTTGCTTGCCAACTACATTGAAGTAGAAAACATGCATGACCGCCTTTATGCTACTGAAAAGAAAAACCTGTCCATCTTTGGGTATGGAGCCAAGAGCTTTACGCTGTCGATGATTGAAACTGCCATTGAGCTTTCTGAAGGGAAAATCACTGGAAAGGAAATCCAACAGATTATTGATTTCGGCAAAGACCTGATCCAACATCCCTTGGAAGTGCTTGAAGGGGTGGAGGAAACACTTGCTGCACTGAAAGGAAAATATGAATTGATGGTACTGACCAAAGGTGACCTGTTTGACCAGGAAGCCAAGCTTGCCCGCTCAGGACTGGCTGCATTTTTTGACCATGTAGAGATTGTCAGCGAAAAGGATGAAGCTACTTACCAACAGATATTCAACCGTTACAAGGTCAAAGCAGAAGATGTCTTAATGATAGGAAATTCACTAAAGTCAGACATTCTGCCGATGGTTGCACTAGGAGCAAAAGCCATCCATATTCCATTCCATACTACATGGGTACATGAGTTGGTAGATGAAAAAACCTTGGAAGGAAAAGAATACCACACAGTAGAAAATATTAGAAATATCATCAGCCTAATTAATCAGTAAGGCATTAAAGGGGTACAATAATATGTACCTCTTTTTTATTGCATAAAAAAGGGACATGCGAATATCGCTTGCCCCTTAAGTCACCTTAGCCAACTCATTTAAGAAGTTGTATTTTTCAGATTTGGTAGAACCACTATTACTGTTACAATAGTATTCGGCTGTGTTACTTCATAGAATGTAAGGATATTCTGTTACCCTCACAGTCTACAAACTGAGCAATAAACCCATGTTCGCCGATAGAAGTCTTCGGCATCAAAATCTCTGCCTTTAACTCCTCCAAAATAGCCAATTGATTGTTTACATCGTCGCAGTGAAAATACACTGTAGTTCCCTCCATTGAGGGTTTGAGGTGTTCATGCTTAATCAAGACTCCAGCTGCCCCATGAATGTCTGGGTTTCCATCAAACATCGCCATTTGGGTTTCCTCCATTTCATAGCGTTCAAAGCTGTTCTGAGGAAAGAGCTTGCTATAAAACGTTACAGCTCTTTCGAGGTCATTCACAGAGATTTCAAACCAGTTTACCGCATTAGTTTTCATTGTTAAGGTAGTTTTTGGGTGAATGATTATAACTGAAATACTTGTTGCGTTAAAATTCCCTTGTATTTCATCTGTTATACTCTAATGATGCTACAAATTTAAACCTATTTTTATAAATGTCAATTTTATTAACCAATAAAAGTTTATTTAATTAACAATGTTAAAACTATGAATACTACAGCAAAATAATAGACCTATTTAATGGACTATCAATCCTTCAATACCATATTGCATTAAAATCAAAAACACATAAGAATGGCTATTATCAGAACTGCCAATACAGAGGACCTGCAACAAATCAGCAAAGTTGTAACTGCTGCTTTCAATCAAGCAAATGAAGCTAGACTAGTTGAAGCACTCTACCAGAGTACAGCTTTTGTCCCTGCCCTATCACTCGTAGCCGAAGAAGAAAAACAGGCTATAGGACACATCCTTTTCACCAAAATAAATATTGAAAACCAGCGGGGAGATTGCCATGAAAGTCTGGCATTGGCCCCTGTATCCGTTCTGCCTGAACTACAGGGAAAAGGAATTGGAGGTCAGCTTATCAAAAAAGGAATAGAAGCTAGTAGACTGGAAGGGTTTGATTCTATTGTTGTATTAGGACATGATACCTATTACCCACGTTTTGGCTTTGAGCCTGCCAGCAAGTGGAATATTCAGGCTCCATTTCCTGTAGAGAATAAGTATTTTATGGCAATGGAACTCGTTCCTGAAGCACTTCAAAACGTACAAGGAACTGTTATCTATCCAAATGAATTTTCACAAGTTTAGCAATACACTTTCAAGTTGATTATGAAATACTGTGCATTTTTTATCATAGTTACCAGCCTTTTGATAGGCTGTGAGCAAACAACTCCTGTCCAGAAAACCGAGCAGAACAGAACCATTGTCGAAAAGTCATTTTCCAAGATTGCCCGCAGTCTTCGCGAATCAAAAGGACAACTGCTGTATGTACCTATATACTCTGAGTTAAGGTCGATGGAAGACCAGTCTTCCAAGCTATTGAATGTACAAGTCAGCATCCGTAATACGGATATGAACCACCCTATTTCAATTGCCTTTGCAGACTATTATGACAATGACGGCAAGCTTCTACGTAACTATTTAGAAGAACCTTTGAAATTGGGCCCTTTGGGGTCTCAAACAATCGTGATCAGGCAAAGCGATACAGAAGGAGGTATTGGGGCTAATATGCTGTTGGAGTGGCATGCTGACACAACTGTACATGAACCTCTTGTTGAAGCTATTATGATCGATAACCTAGGTAACAAAAGCTTTGCCTTTACCAGTAGAGCGATTGTATTGAAGCAGGATTGAGAACCTAAACATTAGCTCCATAGATCATTCAACTCAAGAAAATAAGAACACATCATCTTTATAAGCCTTGGGCTTTAATTCCTTACTTCGTTTTGACTTATTCTTTCGCATAAGACCAAACAAAAAGAGCAGAAACCTATTCTCAGATTTCTGCTCTTTTTGCACCTAAAATGTACTCACTTATTATAGCTCCACAATCACACCTAAAGTTGGCAATAATTGTCCACTGGTGTTTTCTATAAACTTAGGAATGTACTGCTGCTCGCTTACCGGAGCATCAGGATTTGCCACAATTGGTGTACCGTTGGCATCACGTTCCACACTCAGAATTGGTTGCTGCTCTACCTCATAGCTATACAGGTTTTGTATATCGAAATACAAATTCAGGGACCATTTACTGAAGTAGAAATTCTTATCTACTCGAACGTCTAACTGGTGGAAGTTAGCTGTACGCTCTGTATTTAATTGAGTATAATCCAAGACTCCCTGGTTTCGCTGATCCCATTGTTCTTTTTGCATAGATGCCTCCACATCATATGGTGTATAAGGTGTACCCCCTGAGAACAACCAGCGTCCACCGATCTCCCAGTTTCTACCTAGCTTCTTACCCATCGTCAGGCTAACCAAATGACGGCTATCCCATGAAGACGGCACAAACTCACCTGTGTTGTCCGTAAATTCACTCTTTACAAAGGTGTAAGCCAAAATACCATAAAACCCTCTATAGAACTTTTGCTGTGCCAAAAACTCCAAACCGTAAGCCCTACCCTCTGCTGTAGATGTAACTTCCTCATTACCGATTACTCCAAAGTCAGCTCCAAGGTTTGCCAACGCAATTTGATTGGTCACAGAGAATGGATAATTACTGTACTTCTTGTGGAACCCTTCCAAGGATATTTTGAAGTTACGTTCATTGACTGTATAGGCTACGCCACCTACAATATGACGGTTTCGGATATATGTCAGCTCATTTTGCTTGTTAGGAAAATCTTCACTTCCCTCAGGACGATATCCTAATGTGGTATAAGTCGGCAATTGATAATAAATACCTGTATTAAAGTTCAAGCTAAAGCGTTTTGTCAGGTCATAGGAAGCCGAAAACCTTGGCGAAAACTGCTCAGCTAGGTTATTCATAGACTCAGAATAGTCATTGGCATCTGTACGGAAACCTGCTGACAATGTCAGGCGCTGATCAAAAAACTTCTTACTGATGTTAGCAAATACACCCCATTTATGCATTTCCAAAAGACTGGAAACATTGAAATCCGTAATGCCCGTTCCCGGTACAAAACGAGGTTCTTGAGATCGGTTATTGTATTTGGCAAATTCATATCCTGCACCATATGTCAATACCATATCAGCCGGAAGATAAGTCAACACTTCAGCTCTGAACTTGTTTTCAATCTCTTGAGACTCATAATCAAACAACTTCGGCATTGACTCATCATTACCCGGATATTTGAACTGGTCATTATTCAACATATTTCGGCTTGCAACTAACGTAATCGTAGAATTATCTCGGAAGTGTTCATACTTCGCCCCAAAAGTATAGTTCCACTGTTTCTGTATCGGAATATTATCCAGAATATACAAGTTGCGCTCATAGTCCTCATCATCTGGACTTCCAGGATCGTCATTGATTGCAAAATCATCAATCGCACCCAGACCAATAATTGAAAGCTGATTCTTTTGATCAAACTTGTATTTATACTTTAACTGAAAGTCATTGTAAGTAGGCAGAAATGGCAGTCCTAAAGCCTTAAAAAGAAATTGCAGGTAAGACCTTCTTGCTGAAAAGATAAAACTAGACTTTGGAGTCAATGGCCCTTCCAATGTCGCACCTACATCAGATGCTCCCAAAATCAGGTTGGCAGTCAACTTATCATTACGTCCATCCTTTTGCTTAAACTCCATCACAGAACTTAACGCATTTCCTCTTGCTGCCGGAAAGGCACCAGAGTAAAACTCCACATCACGGATAAAATCTACATTGATCATTCCGACAGGACCTCCAGAAGCCCCTTGCGTTGCAAAATGGTTGATATTTGGCACTTCTATCCCATCCAGGTAAAAGCGGTTCTCATTTGGTGCACCACCACGAATCAGGATGTCATTTCTAAAAGACGCAGTAGATGCTACACCTGGCAATGAACGAATCACTTTAGAGATATCACGATTTCCTCCAGGGTTTCGCTTTACCTCCGCCAAACCGATCGTTCTAACCGACACAGGACTTTCTTCTGACTTATAAAAGCCTTCTGCTACCACTTCGACCTCTTCCAGTTCACTGGCTGTAGGCACCAACCCAAAATCAGCAATAGCTTGACGGGCATTGGTTACCTCAATTTCAAATAGTGTCAGGGGTTCATAACCTACATAACTGACAATGACATTATAAAGCCCAGGCTTTAATCCTTCCAGCTTATAATTACCATCCAAATCTGATGTAACACCTGAAGAAGTCCCTTGAATCAGTACGTTGGCTAGCGGAACTGACTCATTACTAGTTTTATCATAGACACGTCCTTTAATAATACCTGTCTGCGCTAATAGCGGCTGAAGACATATTAAAAGCAAAAAAATAACAATGATCTGCTTCATTACATTTTCTGTTAATGCGATGCTAAGTTGTTTCTCAATTTCGGTTTCAATAATTTTCAGGGATCCAATTTAGTACAATAGCGAAATAAATTAGAACAATAACGGAACATTTTGGATTAAAAAATGTTTAACTAACAGGCATATTTTTTATAAATAACTGTAATACTTCTATTTAACAGCATCAATAACTATTACAACAGTGAACGAACTGAACGAGGTAATCATTCTGCTAGAAAAATGGAAAGCGTTCAAAGAGCAAGGAGGAAAAGGGCTTAATGGCTTTGGAAATTGGCTCACCAAAGATGAACCACAGGAACAGACTGTCCCAGCAACTCCACCAATAGACAGTAACCTCCTGAATATTCGACTCAGCATCCTGTTTATATATTTGGAGCGATATAAAAACACCTTGATGAAAAAGGTACTTGACCACTTACCCCTCAGAACTGTGGAAGAATTTCTGCTGCTGAGCTTTGTAGAAAGAGAAGGGAACCCGATCAAGTCAGATTTCCTGAAATCGGATTTTATGCGAGCTGCTATGATTGAGAAGACTACCATTTTTGAGATGATCAAAAGACTTCAAAAAGATGGTTTGTTACTTGAAACTGCGGACACAAAAGATAAGCGTTCCAAAAGGTTATCCTTAACCGAACAAGGGAAGGTTGTCATGCGAGATTCCAGAATTGCTTTCTCTCCAGTGAACACGCTCCTTTATGCGAACCTGACAACACAGGACAAACTATTCCTGATGAAAAAATTTCAGTACTTATGCGACTTTCATGAGCATTTGCACCGACAAGAACAGTTGGATGACTTGGCAGCCGTTGTGGAGAAATACATTGAACTTGAGACATAAAAAAAACCTCTTTATTTGTTATAAAGAGGTTTTCAATTCACACAAGCTTTTATTTTACACATACCGTGGATCCAAAGCGAACATTTCTGGAAACTTCGGAGGGATATCTTTATAGAATGTCATAATCTCATTCATGTCTTTTTCTAAATCTCCTGACGGGTGCAAAATTCTGCCAATGCCTGCTTCCTTGTTCTTATAATCAAGGTAGGACAATACAATTGGCACTTTTGCTTCAAGCGCTGTATAATAAAAGCCGGTACGCCATTTTTCGGTTCTTGAGCGTGTCCCTTCAGGTGGAACCATTACAGCCAATTCATCCCTGCCCTCAAACAGGTTTACCATGGCTTCCACCATACTCAGTTTTTTCTTGCGGTTATCTTTTGGGCGACGGTCAATTCCAATCCCTCCCATCGGACGGATTGCAATATTCAAAGGGAAACGCATCCACTCTCTTTTGATTGCGAAACGAAGCTTTATTCCCATTTGCCTACATGCTTCCACTGCAAATACAATATCCCAATTGGAAGTATGTGGAGCTGCTAAAATAACCGATTTCCTTGCTTGATTTAAATCTACTTCTGGATGAACTTTGATTTTCCACCCTTTTAACCAAAACAATAATCTAAATATCAATCTTACCATTCCAGGTCTTTTTTTACTTCAACACATTGTTCTTAAACAAATCGGGACATAACGTCCCATCAACCTCAGACTGGCAGAAAAACAACTTGTGACAAAATCTTCTATTTTTTATAATTTCTTTACAACTCTTTATTTCCACCCCACAACATTACCTCTTTCTCGTTGCAGCATATCCTGTGGTACATTATTACGGATCACCTCTCCCAGTGCCTTCACCAATGAAGCTTTTGCGAAGTTGCGGGCATATACAAGGCTAATTTCCCTTACAGGTTTCTGGTCACTGAAGGTTCTCACACGCTCCAAGGCATCCTCATCAAATTCAGCGACTGCCAATTCGGGCAATAACGTAAACCCTCCTTCTCTATCCACTAACTTACGCAAGGTCTCTAATGATCCACTGTTATATGTGATAGGCAAGTTATGCTCTACCTTATTATTATAAGAACACAGGTTAATCACCTGATCCCTGAAACAGTGTCCATCACTCAACAGCCAAATATCAGGAGACTGAATATCCTGAATCTTCACCTCCAACTGCTTTTCAAACTTGTAAGTCGGGTTGGTATACACCAAGATCTCTTCATAGAAGAGCGGTAACTCCTCTAAGCCATCCTCATTAAGCGGCGTGACAATAATCGCAACGTCAATAAGGTCTTTACGAAGAGCCTTTACGATCTCATCCGTTTGCCATTCACGGATTATCAGTGAAACTTGCGGATAACTTCTAACCAACTCTCCAGCAAAGCGAGGCAGTAAATAAGGAGCCAATGTAGGGATAATTCCAACCTTCAGTTCTCCACTTATTGTATTCTGATGGGTTTTGATGATCTCATCCAGCTTACGGGATTCCGTCAAAACCACACGAGCCTGCTCAATCAGAGGCCTACCTACTTCAGTCGGAATAACAGGTTGCTTACTCCTGTCAAAAATCATTACACCAAGATAGTCCTCCAGCTTCTTGATCTGCATACTCAAAGTTGGCTGTGTCACGAAACAAGCTTCCGCTGCCTGCGAAAAGCTTCCATATTGATCAACAGCCACAATATATTCCAGTTGTGTTAACGTCATCTTGAATTGGTATAAATCAAAAAATTAATAAACAGGCCTAAAACAGGCTTCTTTCAGACTATTCTATTAAAAATGATCTCTTTTCATTTTTTCATATGCGATGATACCGCTTAATGTCGCTCCCGGAATTCCTTGTCCCGGATACGTCGTATCACCACAAATATAGGCTTTATCTCCATCAAGTCTTGCATCCAACATCTGCCAAGGCTTTATTTTCATAAACTGTGGATATCCTCCTACAAACCCAAATGCCCTGCCTGTCCACTTCTTCCATGTTTTGGGAGTCGCAGAATGCTGGTAAACTATATCCTTACGAGTCAGAAACCCCAAACTTTCCAACTTATCAACAATCGCACTCTCTACAGCCTCAATATCTTTTATATAGTTTCTTTCTGGATCATGAAGGTGTGTACTAACTGAGGCTACACATTGTCCTGTTGCTTCTGTTCGGGAAGTGTCAGAAGGATGGTTCAGGCTCAGGAAAATACTATCTGTTCCACATTCCGCTAAAGGGGTCTTCAAGTGTATTTGATGATGAATAGCGTCAAACGTTTTATCAGTATTAAAACCTATCCCCAATTGGAATGCACTGTTCAACCTCTCAGAGCCCATCTGCTTTTCTTCAAATACCTTCCGTGGCTTACTTCTAAACACTTCCAAGGTATTATTGATCGGAATGGCTGAAATGAGATACCCACAACTGAATTCCTCCTTCTCCGTTTTATGCTTTGCCTGAATAGTATAGTGACCGTTTTCCCTTTCAATACTTTCTACACCAGTTCTTAAAAGCACTTCCCCTCCATTGACTTTTATAAAATCTACCAAAGGATTGATAAGGTTGATAAGCCCCCCATTCATATAATAGTTCCCATAGTTGGTATAGCAAAGTGCCGTTGCCCCAAACAAGACATTTACCTCTTCCATCCTGTTTTGGGCCGTGATCATCAATTGTTCATTGACAAAACGAACAAACTCCTTATGCTTATCAAGCTTAAAGGACTTCAATAAGGATTTCATTGAAGTCAAGGCATATCGGGCAAACTTAAATTGTTTCAGGCTTGCATTCCCCATTGCAAACAACAGGTCTGATGCATTACTGGGAGGAAAAGCCGTTTGCTTGAGAGATGTTTCCCATACAAACTCACTTACCTTGTAGCAGAACTCCCAAAAAGCCCGTTGGCTTTGCTTTCCAAATACTCGTTCCGCTTCCGCAATCCATTTCTCCAAAGGCTCATAGCGGTTGACAAGCGTACCATCTGGCAACCAAACCTGCATGGGTAGTTTCAGGTGCAATGGATTAATATTGATACCGGTTTCTTCCAATAAAAAGCGCAATGGCATATGTTGGTCAAGCCCAACCAAAGTGGTAGCTCCACTCTCAAATACAAACCCTTTTCGTGAATACGAGCTGACACACCCACCAGGCAACCAGTTTTGCTCCAGCACACCCACTTTCACTCCATCTTTTGCAAGAAGGCAGGCTGCAGTTAGTCCAGCCATGCCACTGCCAATTACACAAACATCAAATTTTCTCATCTTAGAGATTTATCCTATTACTAATCTGAATGTGTTCCAGTTTTGAAATTCAAGTAATTCATTTAAAAATATCACCACTCACAAGCCGCTGACTTTCAGATTATTTTACTTAACCTGCTAATTCAGACATTAAACAATTAGAGTATCTTTCCTGTTTAAGTGACAATTAAAATATGCGAGACATTGATAGCGTATATGTGCGGATAAATAGAATTTATACTGTGAGTGTTATATTACGAGTGGAAAAAGGACTACAATAGTGTTGTACAACTGGAGCTTACAGTATTTAACAAGGATTAACTCACCTTGGCTATATATTTACTGATACCAAAAGTAGTCTGATTCAGTATCGTTAGTAGTTTAGCTAAAGAGTCGTTAAATTTGCGTCCTTTGGTTCAGCGTGACTAATTCATAAGTAAAAGGTAACCTAAGCAAACTAAACTGACACACTGATTATTATATATAAACACATTGCGCTTCAATTATCAATAAACCTTTGTGATGAAAGTTACAGTTTCAAGAAAGGCGCATTTTAATGCGGCACATAGACTACACAATCCTGATTGGTCCGAAGAGAAGAACAAGTTCATTTTTGGAAAATGCAATAATGAATATTTTCACGGACACAATTACAACCTGACAGTCAAGGTAACGGGGGAAGTAAACCCTGAGACTGGTTACGTGATCGATATGAAGATCTTGAACAAAATCATTGATGAAAATGTTCTCGAAAAGCTTGATCATAAAAACCTGAACCTTGAGGTGGAGGAGTTTAAGACACTCAACCCTACTGCGGAAAACATTTGTGTGGTCATTTGGAATATACTCCGGGAACAACTGGACCCGAAATTCGATTTAAAAGTGATTCTATATGAAACAGAACGAAACTTTGTGGAATACCCAGCATCTTAACGGAAACGGTTCAAACGGAACGGATGTGGCTGCGGTGTCTTCTCGTACTTCTGAGATAGAAGAGATCGGGAATGAGCATGTAGCTACCTCTCATGATACACCGATGCGTCAGGATGCTTTCGAAATGGATGACGACACTAAGGTTGCCAAGATTGAGGAACACTTCCGTTCCATCATGGATATCCTTGGACTTGACCTTACTGATGACAGCCTGAGTGGCACACCATATCGTGTTGCCAAAATGTATGTAAAGGAAATTTTCAGCGGACTAAACCCTGAAAACCGTCCTGATATCAAGCTGTTTGAAAACAAGTACCAATACAATGAAATGCTTGTAGAGAAGGACATTACCTTCTACTCAAACTGTGAGCATCACTTTGTTCCGATTATTGGTAGAGCGCACGTAGCGTATATCTCTAATGGAAAGGTGATTGGTCTTTCAAAAATCAATCGAATTGTACAGTACTATGCCAAACGTCCTCAGGTACAGGAAAGGCTGACAGTTCAAATTGCTGAAGACCTAAAGAAAACACTTGGAACCGAAGATGTGGCTGTAGTAATTGATGCTAAACACCTTTGCGTATCAATGCGTGGTGTAGAAGATGTAACCAGTTCTACAGTGACAGCCCACTACAGTGGCAAGTTTAAGGAAGAAAGCGCTAAGAGTGAATTCCTTCAATATATTCAGTAATAGTATTTACTAAAGAATAAAACAAAGGACAGCTTCTCGTACAGAAGCTGTCCTTTGTTTTATAATACTATTCAGGCTAATATCTGATTTAGTTGCAGTCTCCCGCTTACAAGCTGATCAAAGCGCGTATTCTGCTGATACAGCAAGGTTACAAACAGAAAAACACCAAAAGTGAACTCCTGAAGCTCCCACAACTTTCCATCCTGAATAACTGATATCAACAGGTAAAATGCCAAATACAACACACCCTGTGTCAGTCTTGGAATTGGAATGAACAGGTATTTGAAGTTCCTTACCTTGCTACTAAACTGATAGAGCAATGGAATGACAAGCAAATAGGTAAAAATACCACTGTACATGATTGTACTGAATATAAGCTTGTTGAGCTTCACTTCACCTACCTTGATATTATGAAAATTGAGCTCAGCTTGTGTATTGATTGATTTTAGCTCTTCTGGCGTATTCAATTCCCAGATACGTTGCCCCCAGGATATTTCTTCTCCCGCTCCAAACAGAAAGACCATTCCGAAGACAATCATCATAGCTCGAAGCTGTTTCTGATTTTTGAAGGCGGCAACAAAGAAAAAGCCTGCTGACAATAACAGCATAACGGCTGTAAAATTCTCTATGTAACCATCCTCAACAACATATTGATTGAAAAATGTGCTATCATAAAAGAATGTGTAAATACCGATCAGGATGTGCACAAGCACTATCGAAAAAATAAATTTTTCGGTGGTAGTAAACTTGTTGTTAATCATAGTGAGTGAAATTTGATTGATTGGTCTTATGTGGATAGCTGTAACTATTAATCTAACAAATTAGTCGGCACAGTCACCATCTTTTCCACCTAGCCAGTCCCCGCGTTTAGTAATATTGAGAAAAACGACCTCTTATAAATATTCATTAGCAATTGCACTTATAACACTGACAGTCATAACATTTGGCCTTAGTATAATAACATCAATTGCGAAGAATGAACTCAGTAAAAGTTCGTTTTGTTAGAATGGGTTTTGAAAATAAGTCTGAACAACTGTAAAGGTTTCCTTAAACTCCCTGTTCATGACAGCGTTAAAGACTTTTAAAAAAATTTGAGTTTCCTACAAAAAAAAGAGGTTACACTTTTGTTATCATTTAAGTGTAACCTCCTCTACATGTATACCAATAAGGATTTTACCAGTTCACCTGATAGCTTTCCCCTTCAACGGATTTACTATTGTAACTGTCCTTAAGTTCAGCAAATTTCACTATCACAGTTTCCATCTGTTCCATTTCACCCTCTGACAGGTTCCTTGTCACTTCCAATGGCTTCCCCTTTCCACCTACTTCAAAAGTAAATCTCACTTTATTGTTTTGCATAGAGGATGGATCTACCTGATAGTCCTGATACCAAAGCTGGATCTCTTTCCAATAAGGTAAAAATGACGAAGCATTTAAACCATAACCCCTGACTACTTCCCGGTGCTTATCATTTAGGTCTGCCATCAGTGTGTCATTGCAATACTCGAAACCGAAAAGTTCTGGCATATCGGCTGAAAGCTTGATTGGTGTTCGACTTCCTCCCAGCATTAGTTGTACGTCCACCAAATTATGGTGCACATCCCCCAAATACTGGAATTCAATTCCAAGTTCTGCATTTCCTTTATTCACATGGATAAAATACGACACAAAAGACCTGTCTTCAGGTATTTCTTTCAGCCTGTACAGTAGTTTTCCGTCCACTCTAGTCCGTTGGAAACGCTCATCCTGTTCCAACTGTATCATGGGCTCAATCTGACTGAAAGCCAGACTACTTACCATACAAATGAAAATCAATAAGGTACAGCTAAAAATCTTTAACTTCATGCTAGAGGTTCGCTTGTTGAGTTAAGTTCAGTTGAAAAATATGAGCTCTCTTAAATGAGAAAGTCCCTTTCTGTAGGTTTCTGTTGTCAAAAAAACGAAGTAATTGGACTATATATTTTAAAACCTAAAATTTGAATAGTACAAATTTAATGTAAGTTGGCGTCTTTTCATTAAGAATTAAAGACATCTTTATCACACTTTAACTAATAATATCACTCATACAACAAGCTACCTCTTATTTGATGGTCAATAAGTGTCTGTAAAAATTAGGTAATACAAAAACGAATGTAAGGGTGCATGAATAAGGATCGCATACAAAACCCAATATTTAAAAAAAAGACACCTAAGAGCTAAAGAGTAATCAAATAGACTAATAGTAAAACCCCGACTCCTATCTTAGGTCGGGGCAATACCTTTAAGGTCGCTTTACCAACTTGACATGCTCCAAATGGTGATTACCATGCCAAGCATAAGTGGCAATCAGTTCTTCTACCGAAATTTCTTTTCCATGTTCTGGATGAATCACTGTCTTTTTCAGGTCTTCATCAGTTAAAGCCATCAACAAAACTGTCCAACGCTGATGCAATGCTTCCAATAAGGCAAGAGAAACTTCAACTGGGGTTAAATGGCTGTCAGGCAGCTCTGCCCAACGATCCTCGTAATAAGGTTTTATGGTTGGTTTGTATTCGGTAAGGGCTAATTTGAAACGCATAAAGCCATTGATATGACTATCTGCCAAATGGTGAACAACCTGCAAGGCAGTCCACCCTTCTGGTCTGTAAGGTGTTTGCATTTCTGCCTCTGACAGTTCTGAAACTGCTTTCTTCAATTTCAAAGGCAATCCCTCGATTTCTTTAATCCACAAGTTGACCATCTCTCGTGTAATTTCATCAGGAAACTGAAGCTTTCCAATAGGATATTTTAGTTTTTCGGTTTGGTTTGTTGACATGTTTATTCGTGATTGAAAATGAAAGTATATTGTTGAAACCAGCTCTAAACAAAGATGTTAATTATCTTAAAATAATCCTGCTGATAAGACATTCTTTCTGATATCTATTCCACACATTTTGAAGATAAAGCCCTCCTTTCTTACCTTTGCTTCAATGAGAAAATTTTTGCACATAGCCGTAGCCACTATCTACACGGTTCTCTTTATTGGAATCGGGGTCAGCCAGCATTATTGCCAAGGCGAGATGACCAGCTATTCTGTTTTCTCAAAAACGGAAGCCACTTGTCATACTGAAGCTCCACAATGCCCAAACTGTCACATCACAGAAAAACCTGATCACAAAAACTGTGAACATGGCGCTAACGAGAACAGTTGCTGCGAGACTGAAACGGCAATCATTAAGATTCAGGACTCACATCGTGCTTCAGACCTGATACAGCTTCCACCAGTACAATTTATTGCCAGCTTACCAGAAACGCCTTCCTACAAGGAAGTAATCCTGTCATTCTCGCAAAAAATTGTACAGTTTTTACCTCAGCAGTTTAACCTGCCTCCGCCTAAAACGCCCCTACATATACTATTCTGTGTTCTTAGAAATTGAAATTGACTTTTCAAACTTCACCTTTTTACAAAGTGGCTTTTACTCTGTAACTGACTATCAGTTTACAACTCTGTAATTAGGCTTTGGTTGCTTACACCATTTTGGGCAACCCTTCTTTTATTTTTCAATTTTCAATAAAGTAATTCATTTGATTTTCTATGAACACAATTATAAAAACATTCGCCCTTATCCTTTTTGTCGCAATAGCTACAATTTCAAACAATGCACAAGCTCAAGACAAGAAAAAAGTCACCACAGAATTTAAGGTACTTGGCAATTGTGAAATGTGTAAAGAACGAATCGAAACTGCCTTGGATGTTCCGGGAGTGTCATTCGCATATTGGGACAAAGAAACCAAGATGCTTAAAGTAACTTACCGTACCAATAAGGTAACTGAAGAAGAGCTACACGCCTTGGTCGCCAAGGTGGGACATGAAACTGAAACCAACAAGCCTACAAAGGAAAGCTACCAGAAGCTGCCACACTGCTGCCGCTATGTAGAAAACAATCACACACACTAAGCTTTCACTGATTTTCCGATAAGATATATCTGGGCAGGAAACCACTGCCCAGACAAAACATGACGCTATGAAATATATCATTAAGCTAATGATAGCTTGTTTGATGTTTCCTGCATTTGTGTTCGGCCAAACAGTGGAAGGAACTGTGTCTGAAATCAATGAGCAGGGAAATAAATTACCACTTGCAGGGGCCAATGTATATTGGCTCAATACGACCACAGGTACGACAACAAAGCCTGATGGTAAATTCCTGCTAGCTATTCCTAAAGGAAAAAGTCAGCTGGTTATCAGTTATGTTGGGTTTCTGAGTGATACGGTCTCTGTAGCTTCTAACACCTCTGTTGATATCACCTTGCATGCTGATGACCAGTTATCAGAAGTGGAAGTAGTAGGTGACAGAGGAAGCAGCTACATGGATTTTGTGGAAACAGTGGGAGTCCAAAACATGACAGAGAAGGAGCTTTTTAAGGCTGCCTGCTGCAACCTATCTGAAAGTTTTGAGACCAACCCATCCGTAGATGTATCCTTTACAGATGCCATTACCGGTACCAGACAGATCGAAATGCTAGGTCTTGCAGGACGTTATGCACAGATCACTACTGAGTCTTTACCCACCATACGGGGGCTTTCTTCGAACTTTGGGCTTACCTACTTGCCAGGTACTTGGTTACAAAGCATTCAAGTTTCTAAAGGAGTTGGTTCGGTAGTCAATGGGTACGAGTCCATCACAGGGCAAATCAACGCTGAGTTAAAGAAACCATTTATCAGTGAAAAGCTGATGGTCAATGCCTACGCCAACCAAGGTGGAAGACTGGAATTGAATGTCAACACCATGCAAAAGATCAGTGAAAAGTGGTCAACTGCTACTCTTCTACATGCCAGTGGCAGGACGACCAAGCAAGACCATAATGATGATGGTTTTCTGGACTTTCCATTAGCCAGTCAGTTCAACGGCATCCATAGATGGAAATATGAAAGTGGCAAGGGACTCGAGGCTCAGGTAGGAATTAAATACCTCCAAGACAGAAAACAAGGAGGACAAGTAGATTTCGATCCTGAAGTACACAAGTTTGGAACTGAATACTATGGATTAGAAATCAACACTGATCATGCTGAAGTTTTTGCAAAAACAGGCTATGTATTTCCAGAAAAGCCTTACAGAAGTATCGGTTTTCAATTGACGGGAACCTACCACGATCAAGACGCCTATTTTGGCAATACAGTTTATCAGGGACAGCAAAAAAGTGTTTATACCAACTTGATCTATCAATCGATCATCAGCACGACAGACCATAAATTCAAAACTGGTCTGACGTTCCTGTATGATGACTATGATGAAACATTTGGCAGTACAACCTTTGAGGAAACGAACTTTAGACGTACTGAAGCAGTATTTGGTGCCTATGCAGAATACTCCATGAACCTTCAGGATAAATTCCAGCTGATTGCAGGGCTAAGGGGAGATTATCACAACATGTTTGGTGCTTTTGTTACACCAAGGCTTCATGCTCGCTATGCGCTGACTGAACGTACAGCAGTAAGGGCTACAGCCGGTAGGGGGCAGCGTACTGCAAATATTTTTGCAGAAAATATGGCTGTATTTGCCAGTGCCAGAGAGGTCAATATTCTAGCTGACAATATACAGGAAAAGGCATATGGCTTGAACCCCGAAGTTGCATGGAACTATGGTTTAGGACTGCAACATGAGTTTGAGCTTTTCTACAAGGATGGTAGCTTAAATGTGGACTTTTACCACACCAATTTCCAAAACCAAATTGTGGTAGACCTTGATCATAATACACAAGAAATCCTGTTTTACAACCTCAATGGCACTTCCTATTCCAATAGTCTCCAAGCAGAGCTAACCTACAGTCCTTTGCGTAGGTTTGACGTGAAGTTGGCGTACCGTTGGCTAGATGTAAAAACTGACTATAGTGAAACACGCTTGCAAAAGCCACTCACAGCCCAGCACCGTGCATTTTCAAACTTTTCCTACGAAACAAGGGAAGGTGAGAAAGGTGGAAAATGGCTATTTGACTATACTGTCCAATGGAATGGACAGAAAAGGTTACCTAACACACAGAGTAACCCTGAAGAGTTTCGAATGGACAACTATTCGCCCAATTTTTTCCTGATGAATGCACAGGTAACCAAGTCATTAAAAAATCAATGGCTCGAAGTATATCTAGGTATGGAGAATATTGGCAATGTAACACAGGAGTATCCGATAATCTCTGCTGAAAATCCATTTGATCCACACTTTGACAGTTCTATTGTATGGGGACCAATCTTTGGTCGTATGACCTATGCAGGACTTAGGTTCAAGTTGTAAAAGTAGTATCACTATAAAAAGAGGCTGAAACAAATGAGTTTCAGCCTCTTTTATTATGCCCTAAAACCCTGTTACCTCAATTGTAGCCAGACTTTAGAATATTTTTTTCACATTTTTGAAAACGATTTCCCTTCACACGGAGTTCGCCCTACACAAACCACTTTCTTTCAACTGATAAAAGTAACTTCAATATGATAGCATTTGACATAAGAAAAAAAGAGTTTCAGGACTGTAAAACCTCTCCGCTGCTGTGTTGGGATGTTTACCAAATGGAACAGATGCAACATAGACAAAAGCAAAAGGATTTAGAACTGTTACAAGCACTGTCATGTAGCCATCAATGGGATGTGAAATGGGACTTTGAAAAGGAACTATTTGACCACAACAGCACTATACTGGTGGTAAACCAAGACGAAAAGGTCATTTTTGCCAGTCAGAACCTTTATGACATGTCGGGCTATTACCCCAAAGAATTGGAAGGTAAATCTCCAAAAGTATTGCAAGGCGAAGCAACCGAAAATTACGCCAAAGCCGTCATCAGAAATGCCCTAAGCAACCAAACTCCTTTTGAGGTAACCCTAACCAACTACAAGAAAAACGGTAGCACTTACAAATGTCATATCAAAGGTTTTCCTATTCTGAATAAAGAAGGGAAGCTTGCCAATTATATAGCTTTTGAACAGGCCGTATAAGAAAATTCACACCCACCCCCTCCCAATAGCTAGTTAAAAAGAGTTTATCTCTGTTTTTTCGTATTTTTATATTTAATCGAATTGATACAACACTAACTTTAACTAGCTATAGAATATGTTTGAAGATGATTATGTACCAGTATCGCCTGAATCTACAGGTCTCGGTATTATAGGGTATTTACTGATTGCCTTTGGGCTATACCAGTGTTTTAGAAAAGCCGGAGAAGCAGGATGGATGGCTTTTATTCCTATTTTGAACTTTGCCATTATGATCAAGTTAATCGGTCATTCCCCTTGGCTAGTGCTATTGTTCCTGATCCCTCTTGTGAATATTATCTTTGCTGTTTACGTCAATTATGAATTTCCTAGAAGGTATGGAAAAGGTGTTTTATTCTGTATTCTCAATGTCTTTTTCTCTATCATAATGATTCCCATTCTTGGGTTTAGTGACAGCAGGTATCTTGGACCAAAAACAGCTAGGTACTAGGTCAATACAGTAAAAGCACTTTGAGAATCAACTCAAAGTGCTTTTAAATTTATATTTCGGCTCTCAAGATAGCTAATGGAGGTTTACTTACTATTTCCCGACTGTTCAGTACCCCAATCAGTACTGTAATAGCCACTATTCCAATTGCAACTACTAAAGCAGGTAACAAATCAGGCAAGATAAACATGTCAAATACCCAATACCCAATGGCCCAAGTAGCTATATAACCTAGAATAATTCCTACCAATACAGCCAACACTCCTAAGAAGAAGTACTCTAAAGCATTAATACCCAACACTTGTTTACGGCTCGCCCCAATGGTTCTTAAAAGGACACTTTCATGCATCCGTTGGTACTTGCTAATGACCACTGCACCAATCAGCACCAAAAGTCCTGTAACAATACTGAACAATGCCATAAACTGTATAACAAATGCGACCTTATCTAGTACATCATCTAGCGTCCTTAAAATCAAGTCCAAGTCAATCATGGAAATATTCGGAAAAGCACTCACTACTTGACTTTGTAGCTGAGCCGAAACTTCCTTATCAGGTACTTTAGTGGACATAATGTGGAACTTTGGTGCTTTTTCCAGTACACCTGTTGGAAAGATCAACACGAAATTAGCCTGCATCCTACTCCAATCCACTTCCCTTAAGTGTGTCACAACAGTTTCCAATCTTGCTCCTTGTACATTGAATGTTAATGTATCTCCCAACTCAATTCCTGATGACCTTGCAAAACCATCCGAGAATGAAATACCAATTGGTTCTCCTTTTTCCCAAGCTCCTTTCCACTCTCCTGCGACTGTTTTTTCAGATTCTTCCAGCTCTTTGCGGTAGGTAACACGATACTCACGGTTGAAAGTCCTTGAGCGTACATGTATGGTAGAGTCTTCCCTGACATCTGCCTTTGTCATTCCATTCACCTTTTCTAATCTGAGCGTGACCATCGGCACATCCTGAATGACAGGCAACTGATTTATGGCCATCATCTCACGTACCTTCTGATGTTGAGAATCCTGAATATCGAATAGAATCATGTTAGGCTGTTTCCCTGAAGTTGAAAGCTCTACCCTATTCAACAGCATTCCCTGTACAGCAAATAATGTTACAATCAGCATAGTACCCAGTCCTACAGTCACAATCAGGACTAACGTCTGGTTATTGGGACGAAACAGATTTGCCAAACTTTGCCTCCACAAGTAACTCCAAGAAGTGGGAAAATACTTTCTTACTCCTGACATTAAGCCATAAGCAAAAAGTGATAGTATGCCAAAAGCAACGGTTACCCCCCCTGTAAACCCTGCTGCAATACCCCAGTTATTGGTTTGCCAATATGTAAAGCCAAATACAAACAGTGCGATGACCAAATACATACTACGCATAAACCAATCAGGATCGTTATTTTCCTGCACATTGGCTCGAAGTGTTCTCAGCGGAGATATTTTTCTTATGGCAAGCAAAGGCAGCAAGGCGAATAGCACCGAAATGACCAGCCCAGTAATGACACCCTGCAATATGGCTAACCATGAAAGCTCTGCCGTCACTTCTACAACCATAAACTCCCTAAACAGTACAGGAAGGTAAAGCTGTAGTAAAGATCCTAGAATTGCTCCAATCAAGGCTCCCACTAACCCCATGCCTGCTACCTGAATCAGGAAAATCTGAAATGATTGTTTACCACTTACTCCCAAACAGCGTAGTAATGCCACCATCTCAACTTTCCCCTTTACATAGACATGTACAGCACTTGCAACACCGACACACCCCAGTAACAAGGCTACAAAACCTACAAGGTTAAGAAATCGATTAAGGTCTTGAAAGGTTCTTCCTACTCTCCTTTTTCGCTCATTGACAGTGGTCGTACGAACACCTTCATCTTCAAACCTTTCCTCAAATGCCTCCGCTTCCTTGTCAAGGTCTTCTCTATCCCCAGCTACCTTATAGAAGTATCTGTAATTGACACGACTACCTTTTTGCAAAAGTCCCGTCTGCTCAACATACGCTCCCGGAAAGTATACGACAGGCATAGCTGCAGCTGTTAAGGTATTCTGTCCAGGTGCTTTCTCAATCGTACCTAATACTTCAAAAGAGACATTTCCCAACCTGACAGTATCTCCAACAGCGGCATTCATCTGAAGAAGTACAGTCTTATCTATCAATACTCCCTTGCCCTGATAAAACTGCTCAACAGCTTCAGCAGGTTGTGTCTCCAATTCACCATAAAATGGAAACCTGCCAAATAGTGCTCTCACATCTACTAGTCTTGATCTATTGGATGCAGGGAAAGCTGCCATTGAAGCAAAATTATATTGCTTGGCAGAAGCTGATGCATTTTCACTAAAATACTGAAGGATGGAATCTGGGACAGGTTGGTTATCATGGATTTCCATATCTGCACCGAGCAATTCCTTAGCTTGGTTATCTATATCCTTTTGAAGATTAGTGGAAAAGGTGTTGACTGCGACCAAAGCAGTAATACCAAGTACGATGGAGGAAGTAAAAAGCAGTAGCTTGGGCAGACTTTTACGACTGTCACGCCATGCCATCCTAAAAAGCCAGTTCATGTTCAGTTTTGTTATTGGGTAATGAGAAAGCTGATTAGCTGATAGCTATCAAATGTAAGATAACAGAGATATTCGCACCGTCAAAAAGTTCCCTGAAACTGGTTCTTCCAGTAGATTTTAAAGTGTAAAATAATGGACTTTTTTTGAATTCATTGCATAAAATAAAACCCCACGAGAACCGCAGTTCTGTGGGGCTTTAATAAATATATGCTATCCTTCTGAATGAATCAGACAGTCATGATATCTGTCTCTTTCTTCTTCAAAATCTCGTCTACCTGAGCAACAAAAGCGTCAGTCAGCTTTTGAACTTCGCCTTCTGCATCTTTAACTGCATCTTCCGAAGCACCGTCTTTTTGAAGCTTCTTCAACGAGTCATTTGTTTTCTTACGGATGTTTCTAACGCTTACTTTAGCGTTTTCACCTTCCGTTCTTGCTTGTTTTACAAGGTCTTTTCTTCTATCCTCAGTAAGTGGAGGCAAAGCAAGTCTTACAACCTCACCATCGTTTACTGGGTTCAATCCTAGATCAGAATCTCTAATTGTCTTTTCGATCTCAGCCAGCATATTTTTCTCCCATGGCTTGATCACAATTGAGCGTGCGTCAGGTGTGCTAACTGAAGCTACTTGAGAGATCACTGTTGGAGTACCGTAGTAATCTACTTTCAGACCGTCCAGCATAGCTGGAGATGCTTTACCTGCTCTAATTTTACCAAGCTCGTTATGAAGGTGATCAACAGCACCATTCATTTGATCTTTGGCGTCATCTAGATACATTGAGATTTCCTCTTCCATCTTATGTTATAGGTTTAGTAAATACCGAATGTTTTGCTTTGAGTAAATTTGGCCACTCACCAAATTTCGTTATGGCTGTATGTGTGCTCCTAATGCTTATGATACCGTTGTACCGATATTTGCCCCCTCAACCAATCTAATCAGGTTATCAGGCTTGTTCATATCAAATACAACAATTGGCAGCTTGTTTTCACGGCAAAGTGTGAAGGCTGTCATATCCATTACCTTCAGGTCTTTTCTCAGCACTTCTTCAAATGAAAGCTCTTCCAGCTTCACTGCTTTTGGATCCTTTTCAGGGTCGGCTGTATAAATACCGTCCACTCTTGTTCCTTTCAATACTACATCTGCCTCAATTTCAATAGCTCTCAAACTTGCTGCAGAGTCAGTTGTAAAGAACGGGCTACCTGTTCCAGCACTGAAAATCACTACTCTACCTTTTTCAAGGTGACGTACAGCACGTCTTCTGATAAATGGTTCACAGACTTTATCCATCTGAATACCAGACATCAATCTTGTATAAACACCTTGCTGCTCCAAAGAGCTCTGAAGTGCCATACCGTTGATACAAGTCGCCAACATACCCATGTGGTCTCCTTGTACACGATCAATGCCGATACGATCAGCCTGCATACCCCTGAAAATGTTACCACCTCCAATTACAATGGCAACTTCCAGTCCTTTATCTACTACTTTCTTGATCTCATTTGCGTATTGCTCAAGACGTGTTGGGTCAATACCGTACTGTTGATCACCCATTAGCGCCTCACCGCTAAGTTTCAGAAGGATCCTTTTATATTTCATTGTGGGATAGATTTTTTGAAGTTCTCGCAAATATAAAAAGATCGTATCTAAAACATAACCCTGTCTATACTAAAGCAGCGACAGGATTAGCACTCTCTTTCACAATTCACACATATTCAACAAAATAAAAGCTTAAAATCCAAAAGAATTCCTCTCATGAAAAATTCACTTCATCAGAAGTGCTTGCTCTCTTCTTTCAGTAAGGCGATTACCTGTTTGCATATATGCTCAACCCGCTCCTGAATGACCTTTAAAGGTTTCGTTTTTGAATGCTCGCTCTGCAGCAAAATTTTCGTAGCTACAATCTCCTCATCTAAGCTATGGAATTCCAGCAAATCAATGGTTGAACGAATTCTCTTCTCCAGTTTCAGTAGCTTATCATAGTTGCGGTTCTGAACAGCATGCTGATAATCTACCAGAAAGTACTCCAAGGTACGAGGCATCGTATCAAGGAAGTGCTTTAGAAAAGTAGGTTCTCCATTTGACATATCGAGAACACCCTGAAGGTTAATCATTTCAAGGGTTTTCTCTTTGACAGAGCCATTCCGCTTTTGTGTTTCCTTATTGATTTTATGTGCCGCGTATTTAGCTAACTTGTTGTAAAGCTGCTCCGGCACAAATGGCTTCTGCAAATAGTCATCAAACCCAACTGTGGACTTACGGCGCTTTTCCACCTCTGTCCATGAGGATGCAGTCAATGCAATCACAGAAAGGTTAGAAAAGCTTCCACCTTCCATATTCTTGATATGTTCCGTCACCTGATAGCCATCCATATCGGGCATTTGCAAGTCCATCAGAACTATATCAAAATCTTTTTGTCTAATCTTATGTAAAGCCTCCTTACCATTGGATGCATAGTCGATTTCAGCGTCCCAGTTATTAAGAAAACTGGTAACTACCAGACTATTCATCTTATTATCTTCCACCACTAGGATTCTCACCCCATTCAGGCTCTTGGTAAGCAGCAAAATATCATCGCTGTATGTATCGTCTGAATCCTGGTCTACCGTTCCTTTTTCCAGCTCAAGCCTAATGTCAAAACGAGTTCCTTCTCCCAGTTGACTCTCTACCTCAATTGAGCCTTCAAAAAGCTCAACCAATTGTTTGGTAATGGCCAAGCCAAGCCCTGCTCCTCCTACTTTATGGGTACGTTCTTCTGACACCTGAACATACCTTTCAAATATTTGCTGTTGTTGAGATGCTGAAATCCCAATACCAGTGTCAGTCACAGAAAATAATAGCTCAACCGTATTATCATGGTCAGCCAATACTTTTACCTCTACAGTTACTTTCCCCTGTTCTGTAAACTTTATCGCATTGGTTACCAAATTATCCAAAATCTGCTTAAGCCTCACCTGATCACCAACTACCAACTCAGGCACAGTGCCAACCAATCTTACATTCAGGTCAACTCCCTTTTCTTTGGCTTTTAAAGAGGCTCCTTGCTTTATGCCACCAAAAAGTTCCTTAATACTAAAAGGCTCCTTCTCCAGACTCACCTTACCTGATGTTATCCTATTTAAATCAAGAACATCATTAGTCAGGCCCATCAGCTGTTCAGCAGACAATTTCAGTACATTCAGTTTTTCCAACTGACTTGTACTCAAAGGTTCGTTCATCAACAGGTACGTCATCCCCAAAACAGCATTCAGCGGATTACGCAACTCATGACTGACCGTTGCCAAAAAGTCTTCCTTAGCTTGAGAGGTTTCTTTTATATTGGTCATCGCCTGTTCTTGCTTCTGTTCCTGTTCCCGCTTATCTGTGATGTCCTGCACATACCCTAATATCTTTTGTGGGCCTTCTCCAGTATTTGGTTTGGTTAGAAAATTCCCTTCAAGCAATCTTTCACCCTTTTTCTGATGGGCTATTCGCAACTCAAAGGTACCTTTTCCGTTAGGCTGTACTGCCGCCGACTTCCATGGTGGCGTTGACTTCAGTATAAGCATCAGCTCATCCAAAGTGAGCTTTTCTTGATCTATACCTAAAATATACTGAGCTCTTTGGTCACATGAAATGGTTTTATCATGTAAATTCCACTCCCACGTTCCAATATTGGTCGAAGTGATCACCATATCAAGCCGTTCTTCCATGGCTTTTTCATGGCTGATATCCTGGTAATAACCTTTCCAAAGAAGACCTTCCAACTTTAGGTAGCTTTCCCCTACAATTCTCACCCACTTTTCATTTCCCGATGCTGTTTTAGCTTTCAGCTCAAAGCTAAATGCAGTATTATCTTTCAGTGCCTTTAGAGAACATTGTTTCAGGCGTTTCATCGTGCCCTTTTCCATAAACTGAAACACCTCTAACTGACTGTTTCTTTTAGAAGAAGGTACATCCAAAAAGTCAAACAACTCACCTGTCCAATCCAGAGATAAAGAGGACATACTAAACTCCCATCTGCCTATACCCAACTGGTTTAATTGTGGTAATGGCAATGAAGCTGTATGCATCAGGTTTGTAATAATCAGAATATTTTTCGCTGAATGGCCTTTATGCTGGATTGCATAAACTTCAATCTGCACCTCTTGCTCCCCCTTAAAAACAGTTGTGATACTGCCCTTATTCTGATTAAGAAGTGCTGAATTTACTGCTTTGGTGAATTGCTGGGTGGCGTGACTGGAAAATGAAATCCAAGACAAGGGGTTGCGTTTTAGATAATCTGCAGAGGTTCTCCATAAAGCACTGAAGGCATTATTGACATAAACTACCTCATCGAGGGTTTCATCCATAATGACAATACCTTTATGATACCTATCAGACAAATCTATTAGCCTGGAAATATTAAGGTTATGATCCGATAATTGCAACATAAGTTCTAGGGTCTATCCCTATGCTGTAAAAAGCAAACTAGGTTTAACATTTACCAATCAGGTATGTCTTCTTTTTCTATGATTATTTCTAGTAAAAAGTCCTGACTGTATTATTAAAAAATCACTAAGGTATTACACCTTATAATTGTCAGATTTGGTGTTAGTTACAAACTAACAATGCTTAAAAGAAAAAATTAACCTTTACTATTTATACTTAAAAAAGTTGATCTTATCGTTGAATTATATAAGCAGCTACCATTTGGTTCTGTCTTACATAATAAAAAATAGCATTTGTTTTACTTTGGGTATATCAACAAAAATCTTGCATTATTCCTTTACAAAGTTAAAATAAATAACTTTTTATTATAACTTATTTCTCCATTAATTCTAGAATTAATGATTCTTTTTTGAGATTCAATTTTATCAGGATTCCTTATATCTATGACAAACACATTTTCCCGCTCACTGTTTGTATTCGCTTGCTTATTAATTACTTCTACAAGTTTCAGCCAGCAAATCCAACGTTGTATCACTGATGAAGTTCATCAACAACTTATCGATAAAAAACAGGCGGTAGATATGCAGCTCTTCTCGGAGTGGCTATCCAAAAAAAGCACTAATCTCCGAACGACAAATGAGCCAATTAATTTCATTAAAAACATTCCTGTTATTGTTCATGTCGTTCACAATGGAGAGTCAGTAGGACAAGGTAGCAATATATCCGAAGAGCAGGTTATCTCTCAGCTACATGCCCTCAATCAGGATTACAACAGGCTAAATCCTGATGCTACACAAACACCATCTGAGTTCAGGAGTGTTGCTTCCAATACAGGAATAGAATTCAAGCTTGCTGTAATAGATCCTGATGGTAACTTGCTCTCAGAGCCTGGCATCCACCGAATGAAAGGTTCGAGAGCAGATTGGGGGCAAAGTACTGTCGAAAGTGAACTAATGCCTAATTATAATTGGGATGCAGACCACTATCTCAATATATGGGTTGTCAATATGAGTAATCCGAATTTCTTGGGTCTCGCATTTTATCCTACATCAGAAGAAATTGAAGGCCTTGGTCAAAATGACGGATTGGATTTCAGTACCAGTACCCGAGATGGCGTCATCATCCACTATGAAGTATTTGGCAATAACCGTGACGGCGAATACCCGAACCTAAGAACCATCTATGACCTTGGCAGAACCACTACACATGAAGTAGGGCACTGGCTAGGCTTGCTACATACTTGGGGTGCTAGCAATGGTTGTAACAATGATGATTACTGTGACGATACACCTTTAATCAGTGAAAGCAACTCCAATATTTTAACCAACTGTAATGTAAGTGCTTCCACTTGTGCTGAAGAATCTAACTTTGAGAGTGCCATGTTCCAAAACTTCATGGACTATACTGGAGATGCCTGCATGAACCTGTTCACTGATTGCCAACGCGTTAGAATGATGGATGTTCTTGAATTTGCCCGCCCATCCATTGGCGCAGGCGTACCTCAGGAAACTCCTGCTCTTACAATCGATGCCAGTGGAAATACTATTGAACTCTCATGGACAACTTCTACCGAAGCGAATGTGGTATATGTATTGGAAAGGAGCTTGAACAACTACGATTTTGAGGTCGTAACTTTCGGCAAAGGGTTTTCCTCTTACAATGATGCTATTGCTGAAGCTGATCAAGATCAATACTTCTACAGGGTTTATGCAGTAAATCAGAATGGGTTTTCAAAGTCTTCAAACATTGCCAATGTTATTGGTAGAGTACCTGATGTTATCGTTGGTATTGAAGATGGTGAGATCTCATCCAAGGATATTCAGGTGTATCCTAACCCTGCAACAAACAAGATTATTAATATAATATCTGATGCTGTGACTACAGAGGCTTGCTTGCTTGAGATATTTGACCTGAGAGGACAATCTATCCTTAGTCAATACAGTAACAGCGATACTCCTTTCTTAAATGAAACATTGGATGTCTCAGCCCTTCGAGATGGCATATACCTGTTAAGAGTCAGTAACCGACATGGTACGGCTACCAAAAAAATCATGGTAGGAAACCTTTAAGATGGCCTATCATGGCAACAAAAAAGGCATTGGAAACTATAAGCTTCCAATGCCTTTTTCTATATCATTTTCAAAATTTGATTGCTATTCTACCCCTATCATGACCGTTTCAGGTTCCTCGTTTTTATAAAGCATAAAGGTATTGTCAAAATAGTTGAATTTGATGAGATCATATTTCGGGAAAATCACCGAAAAACCATCTATCCTATCAAGACCATACTGGTGATCCAGCAAGGTAATCACCATATCGTTTCCGACATCTTCAACCTGATCGTATTTTCCGTAAATACCTTTCATCCCATTTCTGGCATAAATCCCTACTCTGTCTTTCTTCTCACAAACCAACCACTTACCTGTTGGTAATGGAACAATTTTGTCAAACTTGGCTTGTAACACTTCTGAGCCATCCTGACGAATCACACCGTACTTCCCTTTTTTCTTAATGATTGCCATACCATTTTCAAATGGCTGAGCTTCTTCATAAAAAGGTTGTAAAATGATTTGGTCTTCTTTATTAAGGTATCCCCACCTGTTTCCCAGTCTGATTGGTGCCAAGCCTTCTGAATATTGCTTTACAGCCTCATAACGAGCAGATATTCTCAATCTCCCCAAAAAGTCAACAAAACCGTATCTACCATACATTTTCACTGGTGCAAACCCTTCCGTCTGTTCTCCAATCCAATCATTCTGCTTGTATGCATCGGGCTTAGGAACTCCTTTACCATAAATGTATTTGAAATAGCGCTTCCCATCCTTGTACATAAATACTGTATGGTCATCCCTTACTTCAGATATTGAATCATAAATAGCAGGCAGGCATTCATCCCCACGGTCATTGATCAAGCCATATTTCCCTCTGAAACGACTCAAAACCACTCCTTCTCTAACTTGAAGTTCTACACCTTCGGAACGATACATTTCAATTCCATCTGCTGTAAGCGTACCCCAAGCTTCATTATCGTGGAATAGGAACAACCCTTCTGACACGCTTTGAAGTTTATCCAATATTGGTGTGATAACCCACTTACCTTGTTTATTGATAACTCCGTAATAATCACCTGTATTGACAACTGCGTAATCCCCTAAAAATGGTTCTGCATCAGGGAACTTCAAAGGGACAATCTCATTGAAATTACGATCCAAGTATCCGTACTTTCTGTCCCGCTGTACCAAGTACATGTCAGATGAAATTTTACCAATAAACGGGTAACGATCTTTTGTTATGTTATTACCGTTTTTATCAAAAATATCAATATGGCCGTTGGTCACTCGAAAGTAGTTTTCTTGCTCTCGTTCGATACGGTTATAGACGATTGGAATAACCACATTCCCCTCCGTATCGATCACACCATACCTTCCTCTTTTCTGAACAATGCTTCTTCCTCCTACAAAGTCACTTACATGTTCATACTCATCATAAAATATGACTTCTCCCTTTGCATTTACTACTCCTTGATTCCCTTCTATTTCATACAGGAAAAGGTTTTCTCCCACGTTTCTCAAGCTATCATAACGCAAAGTATAAAGAGCCTTACCAGTTTGGTTTGCGACAGTTACTTCTGGAAATGATTCAACTGTATAGCTACTATCTGAAAACGAGATATGCTTATGTATTGGTTGGTAAACTTCCTTACCGCTCAACACATCCAACATACCTTTACGCCCATGGCGGTTCGTCACCAAGTATCGAGGCATTCTCACCTCTGAAACATCCGTAAACTTGAACGGTGTAACTTGTTTTCCCTTCTGATCAAATACTGCTTTAAAGCCACTCTTATCTACGACACAAAGCAAGCCATTAGAAAATGCGGTAATCTTATCATAGTCACTCTCGATCAGTTCTTTGCCGTCAGCACTAAATAACCTTTCAACACGCTTACCTCCAACACCGTAATGCCCCACTTTGTAAAGCTTCGGGTTAATCAGCAAGGGCTCTATAAAGTCATAAACCAATGGAAACACCTCGTTACCGTCCGTACTGACTGCGCCATATTGCTTTCTGCCTAGATTAGGATTATCAATCCCAACTACTGCTATGCCGCCAACAAATTTTTTGAATGAATGATAGAGAGGTTTTATTACTTCTTTGCCTTTGCTATTGAGCAGTCCCCAATAGCCATCCTGTTGGAAGGCCATCAATTCCCCATGATAAAAAGTAGGTAAAGTACCTTCCAGGTCATTGCTCCAACCTATATAATCATAAGGTTTACGGGTCAGTTTACGCCCCCGCTCATCAATAATCAGATAACCTTCGTCCGTCTTTACGACTGCTTTCCCATTATCAAAACCTGATGCTTTTTCGTACTTGGCATCAATGATATATGACAAGCTATCGTGCTCGTAAACGTATCCGTACTGTTGTTTATCTTCTGAAAAAAGTGGTACTAGATTATCCTGTCCGATTACTGGCTGAATTGCTCCTCCAACCAACAGCAGGCATGCCACTTTAGCCTTATTGCTAATTTCCTTCAAAAACTTCATAAATCTCCTTGATCGACGCATAAGTGTTGCGCATCACTGATGCTGCAACCTCCGTTTTCTTAACCCACTTCACTTCTGCAATTCCCTCTTCTTCCTGAGGTTTTATACCGGTATCGTCATTGCATTCCATGCTGTACCAATGCGTGCACTTCAGGACATCACGTCCTTTCAGTACATAAGTATGCCATGTTTCACCTAGCTTTTCACCAAGTTCCACACTGATACCACATTCTTCCTCTACCTCACGAACAGCTGTTTCTTCCAGCTTTTCACCTTTTTCTACATGTCCTTTTGGAAGATCCCACTTGTCTAACCGGTAAATGAAAAGAACGTCATCTCCTTTGCTTACAACACCTCCTGCTGCATGTACAACCTTGAACTTTCCTTCAAGTTCTGACACCGTTTTTTGATAGTCATTTACATAGAAAATAAATTTAGGTTTCCCCTGTATTTGACCATCTCTTGCAGAGCAATAATGTTGCCATATCCCTGAAGCCCCTATATTTCCAAACACCACATAACCAGATTCTTTTGGGTGTTTATCATTGCTGCTTCTTATCTCGAAAAGTATATCGTTTACATGAAATCTCATGATGTGCTTTTAGTTAGCTTGAAATCAACAAAGCATTGTCGCCTTATAGTTTCACCCTTAGGAACCCTCCCGAAAGGGATATCGTGTTTCCTTGGTCAAGGCTAAACAACCATGTACGGATATCCCTTGTACTTACCCCTACCTCAAACCAGTTCTTACGATTGGTCAGTGTAATACCTGCCGGAATATGTACCAATGTTCCGCCATTGCCACCCCAACTTACACCAGATGACAACTTTATGATCTTATTCAGTTGGAAATCTCCTCCTAGTCCGTACAATGGATCTGCAAGACTACCAGGCACTTCGTTTTGCGGCAAAATTACATCAAATCCAACATGAAACAATTTATACAACTCATAACTTGCTCCAAATCTCACAGTCCAAGGCAGTTCTACATTCTTTTCCTGCTCCTCAATAGTCCACTCCAATAGCGAACGTTCCCCTGCCAAGTAGATTCCACCTTCACTGTCACTCATATTGTAATTGTCAAAACCTTGACCGTAAAGCTCTGTCATAGGCGCATCCAAGTTGGTTCTGAAGACATCACCTGTCCACTTGAACGACCCCCAGTTATTGACCGAAGCCCCTACCCTTAGGTTTTTGCCTATCAACATTGTCAACCCTACATCTACTCCAAAGCCTCTACCAACTGGATCAGGGAAAGCCCATTTATTTGTGAGAGAACGATTGTCTAAGCCTGCATCAGCCGAAACTTCCGTCCCTACCTGTATCTGATCACTATCCACAAATGCTGAAGAGAATACAGGATCAAAATTACCTTGTTGGTTCACTCGCATATCCATCACCATCAACCCTTGAATGTAACGGAACCCGACTCCTGAATACAGTGAGAAGTTATAGCGATCCAAGAGCTTAGCTCCATAAGCCACATTATACTCCCTGTACCAAGTCATGGTCATTACCATTCCATCTAATAACTCGTTGAAAGTTTTTGCCTCTGACTCCGGCAACATCCCTTTGTTGATAAGCTGTCGGGTCTCTTCATCCACTCCGGGTTCACCATGATACCTTGGGTTGTCAATGATCTCACCTGTATTTAGCATCAGGTGAGAAAAGTATGACGACTCAGCCCCAAACAGTGCAAATTCTGCCATATAAGGGTTCATCTGAAAACGGGCTTTGACATTGTCTTTGATACTGAAAGCTACACCACCATAATTTTTAGGCAGTACCATGCTAGCACCCAATAAGGTCACATCCAAATTCAAAGCAATCGATGCATTGGACAACTTCAGCAAAGCTGCTTCCTTGTCTGAGCTTGACAGTTTATTTCCTCCTACAATTGCACTCCACAAGTCTCCTCTTGTCAATCCTTTGGAGGATAGGGATGCTGAAAACTCCATTAACCCTACTACATAGTCAGGGTCTCTAAAGTCTTTTTTCACGCCCAAATTAGCGGGGTTGATACCAATTGAATGATAATCGGTTACCATCGTAGTACCTACTCCTCCGCGTCCTTCGGCAGAAAACACACTCCCTGCCATTTGGGCGTGCGACACAAGTGCACCCAAAAGCAACTGGGAAAGCAGTAGCAATCTTCTCATATTAAGGTGGTTCTTAGCTATATCTAATTAAGTATATTGTTATTCGTAGGGTATAAGATTCAAAGTTATATTTTCTTTACTAAATCATTATAACTACAATGAATTCTTATTTAAAAAATTACCCGAAAAGTGTTTGAATCAAAAAAATCACCTCTCCTTATTGAATTTTTTTCTTAAAAATCTTCAACATATTCCTAAAAATATAATTTTCCGAAAGTTAAAGAGTTAAAGAAAATGTACAATCTCATATTTTAAAAACCTCAACTGAAAAAGTATGCATTGTTAATTCAATATTACCTCATAATTATATCGAATAATAGCAATGCGGCAGATGATGGTTAGTTTTTTGTATGGTAAAGGTGAGATTAAACAAAGCCAAGTTGAGATACTAAGCAACCACATTTTTCTAAGATGAGTGATATTTTTATAGCTAAACCCGATTTCACCGCACAAGGTCATACCATTTTTGGCAAAAACGCCGATAATGCACCCAATGAAGGACTTTCCATTGTACGAATTCCGGCAATTGACCATGAATGGCAAATTGCTGAATGCACTCACATTGAAATTCCACAGGTAAAGCATACATATGAGGTTTTACTCACCAAACCCTACCATGCTTTTGGGGCTGAAATGGGCATGAATTCCAACGGTGTTTGTATTGGTCATACCATTACGGAAACAAAACTCAAGGTCAAGCAACAAAATAACGGACTGACAGGTGGCGACTTGGTGAGACTTGGATTGGAAAGAGGTGGCAATGCGCTAGAAGCTTTGGAAGTCATTACATCACTGCTTCAGGAATATGGTCAACAAGCTAACAGTGGATACCTTTCAGAAGAAAAATGGGGTTGTAACAGCTTCCTTATCACAGATGCAACAGACAGCTACTTGCTTGAAACCATTGACAGGGAATGGGCTGCGGTAAAACTAACCTCAGGATTCTGTGCACTGACAGGAACGCCACAAATTGACAAGAACTTTGACTTGTTCAGTGATGGACTGATTGACTACGCCTACAACAATAAGTGGATCAAAAGCAAGGAAGGCTTCAGCTTCAAAGATGCCTATAGCAAGAAGTCATTCTTCAGAACTGATAAAGGTAGCAAAAGAAGAAAACTGGTTGATACCTTTGTCAGTGACAAGTCTGGAAGCTTTACGCTACAGCATGCCATTGACTTGCTAGGACTCCATCAGAAGGACAAGAACTTCAACCCTGCAAAAGGAAAAGACACTGATATATGCCAACATGCCAACAAGCAGTTCCCTGTTCAGACAAACGGTTCCATGATTGCTGAACTCAGGACAGGTGATGAACTTTTCACTTGCTGGTTGACTGGCACATCGCTTCCTTGTGTATCGCTATTTAAACCGTTCTATATTCCGGGCAATAACATTTACCAAGGAATTATTCAGGAACCTGCACTCCTTAAAAATGACTCACTATGGTGGAAAGCTGAGGTGTTCCATCGTGTTCTTTCTATCAATTATCAGAAAAACAAAGAGTATGTTGATAAGGAAAGACTGGAGCTACAGGAGCAGTTTATCTCCAAGAATGAAGAGATCCTAGGACAATATCCAACCGCTGAAAAACTGAGTGCTTTTTCAGATGAATGCATCAAAATCCACCGTAAGCGTATTATGGAGTGGGAATATTATATCAAAAAGAATAAGAAGGGAATGGGACAATTTACACCTTCCTACAAAAACTATATTGAGAAGCTAACTGAAGAGGTCATACCTGTATTGGATTAACCACTTTATTTTACTTTCAAATTCAAGGCATTCCGCAAAGGTATTTTGTGGGATGCCTTTCTTGTTTGCACTCCTGAGAAATTGTTAACCGAACTTCTATTCGCTAAATTTGCTTTCTGATTCAGTCTGGCGTCACAACGCTGCTGACAGGATGTTGATCATCTTACTTCTTGTCTCTAATATCATTTACATGTCAATCAGTCAGGAAACCATACAAAAGATTAAAGACACCGCCGATCTTGTGGAGATTGTGGAGGGTGTTGTGTCACTTAAAAAGAAGGGACAATATTGGTGGGGACTTTGTCCTTTCCATGACGATAAGTCTCCTTCATTTGCTGTAACGCCAAACAAAGGCATCTACAAGTGCTTTTCGTGTGGTGCAGCAGGTGACACCATCAAGTTTGTAGAAGAAACACAAGGCGTCGGTTATATCGAAGCACTCAAGTGGCTGGGACAGAAATATGGCATCAAGGTAGAGGAAAAGCCACTTACCAATGAGGAAAAGGCAAAGCAGGAACGCAAGGAAAGTATGATGATTGCCCTCAATTATGCTAAGGACTTCTTTGTGGAGACCATGCAGAAAAATGAGGAAGGAAATGCTGTAGGGTTGGGCTATTTCAGGGAACGTGGTTTCAACAACCAAATCATTTCCAAATTTGACTTGGGTTATAGCCTGAATGAGTGGAATGCGTTGGAGCAAAATGCGCTCAAAAAAGGATATCAGGCAGATATCCTTGCTGCTGCCGGTCTGATCATGCAAAAAAATGACCGACAGTATGACCGCTTCAGAGGAAGGGTAATGTTCCCGATACATGACCTTTCAGGACGTGTCATTGCTTTTGGAGCCCGAACTCTCAAAAAGGACGATAAGCCCAAATACCTTAACTCTCCTGAAACAGAGGTCTATCACAAAAGTGATGTTCTCTACGGTATCTTCCAAGGTAAAAACCCGATCAGGCTCAAAGACAACTGCTTCCTTGTAGAAGGCTATACGGATGTCTTGGCTATGCATCAGGCAGGCATAGAAAATGTGGTTGCCTCATCTGGTACAGCCCTTACAGAGGGGCAAATCAAACTGATCAAACGCTTTACCAACAACATTACAGTTCTGTATGATGGAGACGAAGCTGGTATCAATGCATCTCTTCGAGGTACTGACCTGATTCTGGAACAAGGCTTGGACGTTAGGGTGGTTCTTTTCCCTGAAGGACACGACCCTGACAGTTATTGTAGAGAGGTTGGTAGCCAAAGGTTTGGCGAATACTTGGAAGCCAACGCCAAAGACTTTATCCTTTTCAAGACTGAATCGCTACTGAAAGGTGCCGAAAACGATCCAATCAAGCGAGCCAATGTTACACGGGATATTGTACAGAGCATCTCTAAAATTCCTGACCCAATCAAACAATCTGTATTCTACAAAGAGTGTAGCCGATTGTTGGGTATTGAGGAAGAGATTCTGGTAGACGAAGGGCGCAAACTGAAAAGTAAGGAAATCGAGCGCCGTGAAAAAGAAATCACTCGTGGAAGAAGACCTTGGGAACAGACACCTCCACCTCCAGAAGATATCCCAACTGGATATCCTGAAGAGGAAGCTCCAATGGAGGATTATATTATCGGGGATAAAGAAGCTCCTTCAAAGCCAAAAGAAAGTCCACTGGGTTATAGTGCTGAGAAAAAGCATGTAGACAGCATTCAAAGACAAGAAATGGAGTTTGTCCGCTTGCTGATTTCTCATGGAAATACAGATGTTGAAATAGATAAATTACCGACAAAGCTGTATCACTTTATGTTTGATGAAATTGGGGATATCAGCTTCGATGCTCCCGTCCTTCATGAAATTGTGATCAACTATAAGAACCAAGCAGCATTAGGGAATATTCCTGACGTTAATTATTTCCTGAATTCCGACAATGAAAGCGTTAGACTACAAGTACAGGAATTGTTGAAAAGAGAGGGGAATGTCAGCAAAAACTGGGATGAAAGGTTTCAGATCTACGTACCTGACAAGGATGAAAACTTACCTAAAATGATCCGAGAAAACATTCTTAGATTGAAACTGACAAAGACAGAGAAGTTATTGAGTGAGTGTTTCGAAAGGCTATCCAAAACAGAGGATGACAACGAAAGAAACGACTTGACTTTATTGTTTATGGAGTTAAACAACCAAAAGTCAATGCTTGGAAAAGAATTAGGAAGAGTTTTTTAATGTTCTCATTCCTGTTGAATAGGACTCTAAAACCGACAACCATATATCAATGGAGGAGAAACTAACTGGCATCGTCCGTAACCTACCGCTGGAACCGGGGGTCTATAAATACTTCAATGCGGAAGGTGAAATCATATATATAGGCAAGGCTAAAGCACTTCGCAAACGTGTCAGCAGTTACTTTGTAAATAAAGCACAGCATAACCGCAAGACACGTAAACTGGTTTCCGAAATTGCGAACATAGAGTATGTAGTAGTTGATTCTGAGTATGATGCACTGCTGTTGGAAAACAACCTGATCAAGGAAAACCAACCCAAGTACAACATCCTGCTCAAGGACGATAAAACATACCCTTACATATGTGTAACCAATGAGCGGTTTCCGAGAGTGTTCCCAACCCGCAACACTACAGACAAACACCACCGCTACTATGGGCCATATGCAAGTTTACGGACAATGAATACCCTGTTAGGACTATTCCGAAACCTCTATAAAATTCGAACTTGCACTTACAATCTATCAGAAGAAAATATCAACCAAGGCAAGTACAAAGTCTGCCTTGAATACCATATCAAAAATTGTCTTGGTCCATGTGAAGGACTTCAAAGTGAAGCTGACTATCAGGAAGATGTAGACCAGATTGTAAATATCCTGAAAGGATCCGTAACTACGGTGAAAAATTACCTTAGGGACAAAATGGAAAAGGCAGCAGCAGAACTGGCATTTGAAGAAGCCGCAGTCCTGAAAGCCAAGTACGACCTGATTGACAAATTTCAGGCGAAATCTTTGGTCACTACTCCTTCGGTCAAAGAACTTGAAGTATATGGAATTATCTCTGATGAACGATTTGCCTACGTCAATTTTATCAAAATTACTGACGGTTGCATTACCCATACGGAGTCTGTGCAAATCAAGAAAAACATGGAGGAAAATGACAGTGAGATTCTACTGTTTGCCATCATGGATTTCAGGAAAAAATATAATTCTTCTTCTCGCAGGGTAATTACCAATATTGAAGTTCCGACCATCGAACAATCAGACATAGAGTTCAGTGTTCCGAAAATCGGTGACATGAAAAAGCTGCTACAGCTATCTGTCAAGAATGTCCTCTACTTCAAAAAGGAAAGAGAAACTGCCCGTGGAGAGCTTTCTGAAAAGAAAAGTCAGAACCAAACACTCCTTCAACTCAAGGCTGACCTTAACTTGAAGGAACTGCCAAGACATATTGAGTGCTTTGACAACTCCAATATTCAAGGGACAAATCCTGTAGCTGCCTGTGTCGTTTTCAAGGATGGAAAACCTTCCAAAAAGGATTACCGCCATTTCAATATCAAGACAGTAGAAGGTCCCAACGACTTTGCATCCATGCAAGAAGTGGTATACCGCCGATACAGGCGCATTTTGGAAGAAGAACAATCACTTCCTCAACTGATTATCATTGATGGTGGTAAAGGGCAGCTCAGCTCAGCATGTATCGCGCTCAAAGACTTGGACCTGTATGGACAGATTCCTATCATTGGTATTGCCAAAAGGCTGGAAGAAATCTACTTTCCGGGTGATCAACTACCGCTTCATATCAGCAAAAAATCTCGGTCACTGCAACTGATTCAACGCTTGCGTGACGAGGCGCACCGTTTCGGCATTACGTTTCACAGACAAAAGCGAAGCAATAGCAGTATCCACTCACAACTGGAAGACATTGAAGGTATTGGACCAAAGACCATACAGAAGTTACTGACCACCTATAAATCTGTCAGCAATATCAAAAAGGCTTCCGTAGAAGAGCTTTCACAACTGATCGGACAAAAGAAAGCACTATCGCTACTGGAACAGCTTTCTCAATAAATTCAGGAAAACACTTTCCATCAAAAAATCCCTAAGGAGTTAATAAGCAACTATTGAAATGAAATGGAGAATTTCTCTCCTATGTTTTCAAGGATATAGATTATCTGTTTTTCTAGGTCTTGTTTAGAGGTATAAGCATACTTAGGCAACCATGTATATTTTATTTCTTTCCAGAGTCTTTCAATCAAATTAAGCTCAGGAGAATAAGGAGGGATAAAGAAGAGTATAAGTCCTTTATCCCTCCATTTTTCGATTTGTTCCTTGAATCTATGACTTCGATGTGTAGGTGCATTGTCTAACACGACAATGGTTGGACGAATTATGTCACTGGCAAAGCGATCAAAGCACTCAATAACTATTTCAGAGTTGGCAGCCCCTTGAAAGAGAAAAGACTTGAATGATTGTGTTCTACTCATAAACCCGAGTACGGTCAGATTTGCACTTGGCACGGAAGGAAGCAATATCCTTTTACCTTTTAGTTGCCATGCATAAGGCACACTTGGGATAAGGTTGACGCCCATTTCATCAAAGAAATAAAGATCGATTCTTCCCTGCTCCTCCTTTTTCTTAAGTGTATTCAGCCATTGGTGGGCTTTTTCAAAGTCTTCCTGATTCCGTTTATGCAGCAAGCTTTTGCGGCTTCTTTTCCATCGGTAACCCCATTTCTTCATCCAACGTCGTAGCGTTGAGACTTTCACCCACTTTTGACAATGCTCCTTGATGTAGGTTTGAACTCTTGACAAGCGCTGTACGCCATCCTTTAGGAAATCAATGATTTTTTTTCCTCTGACGCCTTGAAACTTTTGCGGGGATGCTGCTGTGGCTTGCTATCATACAGACCTGAAAAGCCGTGCTGTTGCCAATGCTGAATCCAACGGCTAACCGTTTCGATTTTATTCACTTGCAAGATCTCAGTTAACTGTGTAAAGTTAAAGCCTTGGGCGTAAAGCAGGACTGCATGAGAACGGAGGCGTACCCGTGAGGAGGTATCGTACTTATACAGCTTTTCGAGCTTGCTGCGATCTTCTGGTGTCAGAGTCAGTTGTGGTTTCATGATATCACAACAAAACTTCCGTTTTCAATTGTTCCTCTGCTTAATTACTCCTTAGGGATTTCTTATTTATATGACCTGTAAGGTTGTTATTTACCTTCTGATGTGATGTTTGCCTTAATCCACAATGTAGTTTCAGCATTTTCAGGATCATTACAAATCACTGTGATCGACTTGCGTTGTTCTCCCTGATAAGTTACTGCTGTATAGGTTACATTGATCGAAGTTTCTTCGCCTGGTTGCAATTCTGTTTTCTCAGGCTTAGTTGCTGTACAACCGCATGAAGCCTTCGTCTTGCGAATCAGTAAAGGAGCATTACCATTATTCGTTACCTTAAATGCTGTAGTCACTTTCTCTCCTGGCTTAAGGTCTCCAAAGTTATGTTCTGTTTCTTCAAACACAACCTTTGGTAGCTGACCGCTTGTTTGAGCCTCTTCAAAGTTTTCTTTGATATGAGCACTCAAGTTGATTCGCTTATCTGGCTGTTCAGTATCGTTGGTTTTGAGCATAAAGTACTCAAACACATAACCCCAATCCTTCTTTTGGCTTGCATCATACTCCACAAACAATGTTGCTGTATCAGCTGGTGCCAACGTTGTCTTACTTGCCCATGTTTTGATATGAGCAGGAGTCTCTGTTTCATTCAGGTTGATTTCAATAGGTGATTTCCCCTGATTGTAAAGGATTGTTGATCCAGTTTCTTTTTGGTCATTCAACACAGATCCCATGACAATATGCGAAGTCTTAAAGCGGACATTACCACTTTCCATCGGGTAGAAGTCTTCAGGACCTTGAGGTCTCGGGATCACCTCTCCGCTAATCTTTAACACTTTAACTTCCGGCTGACCGTTAGTTCTAACTGTTATCGACTTATGAAATACACCCGGTCTGTTTCTAGGATTATAAGATGCCTTTACATAGCCTTCTTCGCCAGGCAATACAGCATCTTTACTCCACTCAGGTGTTGTACAACCGCATGAAGCATTTACACTCTCTAGTTTGAGAGGCTGATTACCCGTGTTCTTGAATTTGAATACAACACCCGCAGGTCCTCCTTCTTCTTGTATCTTACCGAAATCGTGAGCATCATTCTCAAACTCGATTCTGCTTTGGGCCAATACCGGTACGCTAACTGCCAATAAAGTTATGATAGAAAACAGTGCAGCTAGTTGTGGTAAAATAAACTTTCTCATCGCTAAAGGTTTATTTTTCAATGATCTAATATGGTTCTTGATTAATCAGAATGTAAGTCCCTCAAAAGAGCGCCTATACCAAACATACTTATTGGTTATGAGATAATATACAAACCTTCATTCTTTTGATATAGTCTCATGCTACTAACATCCTCAGCTACAATATTACTAAAATTCATTACGCCTAGTTTGCAATGAACTGTAATTAATCCAGCTTCATTGCAGGATGGTAGGTCTATTGAAGGTATATTATATTTTTTTAACTTTTATTGCGTAAGGTTTTAGGGCCTATTTCAGCTAAAAGGGACACTATCAACATTTTTTTATAAAGTTTTCCACGGAAAATCTATTTCCCTATCATAAAAGTGATAATCATGCGTTGTACATTTGATTAGCAACGAAGTTGAAGTCATTAACAAACTTTTGTCTATATTTATCTCGTCGCAGCTTTAGCTACTGAAAGAGGAATAATTCTTAACATATTCCCACTTTTTAAAGTAGAAATGACGGATAATCTTGTCATCTGTTTTGATTTTTTATTAATATCGGAAGATTTTTATATAAGTTTACTAATACACCTTATTCAAGGTGATATCAAAAGTAACTAAAGCCAATATGCTACAGGAAAAGGAATATCTGGAACATTTCAGCGTCAAAACATTTAAGGATCAGCTGGAGCTTAACCATATCTTGCTGGCATTTAACGGAATGTTTACACAAGAGGTCTTGACCCTGATCGGCAAAACCTTACAGTCGACGCCGAACAGCCAGATGATTAGCAAAAGACTTTTTGCCATTGTTATCGAGATGGCGCAAAACATTCATCACTACTCTGCCCACAAGGCCTATTCTGAAAAAGACGAGAAAGAGGTTGGTACAGGGGTGATTACCATCGGCAGCGACGACCAGTATTTCCATATTTGCTCAGGCAACTATATCAAGAAAAGTGAAGTTCCTCCACTGCTGGAAAGAGCTGACTATATCAATGAGCTTGATAAGGAAGAGCTTAGAGATTTCTATAGAGAAGTTCGTAAAGCTCCTCAGCGTGCCAACAAGCCCGGTGCAAACCTTGGCCTGATTGATATGGTGAGAAAATCTGGCAATCCGGTACTCATCGAAATCGAGGAGGTCGACGATGATATTTCATTCTTTATTCTCAATGTAAAAATTAATAAAGAGCTTTAACACATGGAAAATTTCCATATAGAAGGATCAACTTACATCCCTAGAATAGACTTTAACGCATCTACTGGCGTACTTGAAATCGAGGGAGAATCGTATCACGAATACACAATGGAGTTCTTCCAGCCTATTTTTGATTGGATCAACGAATACTTGAAAGAAGAGGGCAGGAACATTACGATGAACTTCAAGATGTCTTACTTCAACACCAGTTCATCCAGAAGATTTCTGGAAATCCTTACCCTGTTGGAAGAGTATCAGAACAACAAAGGTGGTAATGTGACTGTGAACTGGTATTATGAGGAAAATGATGTTGATATGCAGGAAAGCGGTGAAGAGTATGCAGATGACGTTGAACTGACATTCAACCTGATTGCTTACTAATTAGCCTCAGGACATCAAAACCAATTAGAAATAACAGAGCCTTGCAGCTTTATAAAAATTGCTGCAAGGCTTTTATTGTTCTCCTTTTGCTAGACGATCCCTTGGGTGAAAGTCCTTAATTACCGACTGTAAATACTCCGTATTCAAATGGGTATAAATTTCAGTGGTTGTAATAGATTCATGCCCGAGCATTTCTTGCACTGCCCTCAAGTCTGCGCCTCCTTCTACCAAGTGTGTGGCAAATGAATGTCGGAATGTATGTGGACTGACTGACTTCTTTACGTTCCCAAGCACTGCCAGCTTTTTGACAATATTGAAGATCATCACTCTTGAAAGTTGTCCTCCTCTCCTATTCAGGAATACATAAGACTCACTTCCTTTTTTGGCTACCATTACACTACGATCTTCGTCAAGGTACTGTAAGGTATACTTGATCGCATCTTGTCCGATCGGAACAAAACGCTCCTTATTCCCCTTACCTGTAACCTTGATAAAGCCTAAATCAAAAAACAGGTTGTTGATCGTTAGGTTAGTTAATTCAGAAACCCTGACACCACAGCTGTAGAGCACCTCAATAATTGCCCTATTCCTTCTACCTTCCGCAGTAGCCATATTATTTACAGACAGCATTGCCTCGATTTCTTCCAAACTCAGTGTATCAGGTAACTTACTACCTAACCTTGGTGTATCGATCAGTTCAACAGGGTTATGCTCTGTTATCTCTGTAATATTCAAGAACCTATAAAATGCCTTCAATCCTGACAGAATCCGAGCTTGAGAACTAGGCGCCAAAAAGAACTGCTCATTCAGGTACCTGAGAAACATTTCAATTGTAGTCTGTGGCAGATTATCAGGCATCCAGGCCAACTCATTCAACCGTAAAAACTGTAACAGCTTATCTACATCCCTCAAATAGTTCTCAACTGTACTTGGAGACATATTACGCTCCAGTTTCAGGTAAGACTCAAATTCATATATAGCATCTTTCCAGTGCACAACTTTGTCGTTCTAAAAAGTAAAAAAATGATCAATCCTTTATTTTCTGATTTCCCAACTCGTTACAGGTTTCTTGTTATGGTGCCAAACCATCAGGTAAACAAAAGCCAACAGACACAAAGCTGCTGAAACCCAAAACGGGTAAGCAAGCCTAGCTGATTCGTTAGCATAAATCCAACCTGCGCCAAATGCTCCTGAGCCAATTCCCACCTCAAGCGCAATATACATGGTGGCTAAAGCTTTCCCTCTTGATTCAGCCTTACAACGGTCCACCGTCCAAGCAAAAATTGTAGGGGAGTTCATTCCAGCTCCCAACCCCATCAAAACAGCAGCTGCCATAAACAGGTACATATTAGATGCAAAACCAACAAGCACTAACCCTGAAGCCAATATAACAGTCGATATTTTCAGTACAATCACACGTCCGTGCCTATCACTTGCTCTTCCGGCAAAAATCCTAACACCCGTAGAAGCTAGGGTAAAAAACAGAAAGAAAATCCCTTTATTTTCAATCCCTAAATACTTACTGAAATCTGGTATGATTGTCAGCATAACACCATAAGCAGTAACACTTAATACCATCACAATCGATGGAGCCAAAGCACTTTTATCTATTACCTCATGAGGTCCAACTTTCAGATGCTCCAGCTTAAACCGTTGTGGGTTTTCCAACGTTTCCTTCATTCCTGACAAAATCAGGATTGACAGTAAAGACAAAGCACCTGACATATAGAACATAAAGTCAAGGTTTGTTTGGGCAGCTATATAACTACCGATCACAGGTCCAGCCCCAATTCCTGAGCTGCCAAAGAAGCCTAATATCCCCATAGCTTCTCCACGACGGTTAAACGGCACTACATCCGCCAAATATGCTGACGTTCCTGTAGGCTTAAAACCTGTCGAAAAACCATGAAAGAAACGAAGAAGTAAAAATGCAGCAGGCGTAGCCACCAATGGGTACAATACACTACACACACAAGTAACCAGTACCCCTACTACCATCACAGGGATACGTCCTATCTTATCTGTCAGCTTTCCACTAAATGGTCTTGATAGTCCTGCTGTCAGGGTAAACAATGAAATGATAAGTCCCTTATAGTCTTCTCCTCCAAGCTTGGTCAAATAGTCCGGCAACTCCGGAATGATCATATTGAAGCTGGTAAAAAACAGAAAGGAGCTTAAACAAAGCAGCCAAAACTGCAAAGTATAGATAGAAGGCTGTTCTATCGTATCAGTAGTCATATCAGCGTGATTGCGCATTATTTTAAGTTATGATCAGAGCTAGTTAAAAGAAAAAGATGGATTTTATCCCGCACCTTTATCGCAAGCCTCAAAGATAGAGATAGCACCCTTAAGATAAAATCCTAACAATCAGAAATGGATGAGAAAAACAACAGGCTTTTTAAGCAGGACAAACGGTTAAATACAATTTTCAGATTGGAAGAAATCACAAATTATGGCCATAACGCTTCTTTTTTTCATATCACTATCTGAAGAATTTTGTTCACAAAAAGACCTCTAACTTTTCATGCGTTATAAAAATATTACCTTTGTGCATATGGGCAGGAAAGTCCTGCCTTTTATATTTTGCTTCTCAAAAAAAGAATATCATGCAAGTAGCCAAAAAAGGAGATAAGGTAAAAGTCCATTATGTTGGTACATTGGACAGCGGGGAAGAATTCGATTCATCAGTAAAAAGAGGTGAGCCGATTGAATTCGAAGTTGGCGCAGGTCAAATGATCGCAGGCTTCGATAAAGCTGTTGAAGGAATGTCTGTAGGCGAAAAGAAAAATGTTCATATACCTTCAGAGGAAGCTTACGGTCCTGTTCGTGAAGAGCAGATGGTAAAATTCCCTAAAGAGCAAATTCCTGCTGACATGAACCCGTCACCAGGTGATCAGCTTGTACTGACTACTGCTGATGGACAGCCAGTTCAAGTTACTGTTAAGGAGCTGACAGATACACACATCGTACTGGATGCTAACCACCCAATGGCAGGAAAAGACCTGAACTTTGCGATTGAACTAGTTGAGATTGCTTAATCAAAAAAATCTGACGATTTGATATAGGAGGTTATACTCCGAACCAGATTAAGCATTACATACTTCAAGATCTTATATAAAGCCGCTTTTAAGAGCGGCTTTATTTGTATCTTCGGGGTTACAAAAGTACCAATAAGACAGCATGACTAGTCTTGTTTTTTGTCCAAGATCAAAATCTAAACAGTAGATGGTCGAAAAGGAATTGTATATGCGCAGGGCACTTGAACTTGCCCAACTAGGAAGAGGAAATGTAAGCCCCAACCCTATGGTCGGTTGCGTGATTGTTCATAATGACACCATCATTGGTGAGGGCTACCATCAGGTATGCGGTCAGGCTCATGCAGAGGTAAATGCCATTGCTTCTGTAAAAGATAAGTCACTCCTGCCTGAGTCAGAGATGTTCGTCACATTGGAACCATGCAGTCACCATGGCAAAACACCTCCATGTGCGGACCTAATCGTAAAACACAAGCTCAAGAAAGTCTATGTTTGCAACCTTGACCCCAACCCTCTTGTAGCCGGTAAGGGTATTCAAAGACTGGAGTCAAATGGGATAATTGTAGAGACCGGCATGCTGGAAGAGGAAGGGGAAGACATCAATGCCCGCTTCTTTGTCTACATGCGCAAACAACGTCCTTACATCATCCTGAAATGGGCACAGACTGAAGACGGTTTTATTGCTCGTGCCAATTATGATTCAAAATGGATCAGCAACAGCATGTCAAGAAAACAGGTCCACAAATGGCGAGCAGAAGAAGATGCCATCCTTGTAGGAACCAACACCGCTTACTATGACAACCCCCAGCTAAATGTCAGAAGCTGGTCAGGCCCCAACCCTACCCGTGTGGTACTGGATGGCAACCTAAGGTTACCTCAGGAAAAACTGTCTCTCTTTGATGGAGACCAAGCCACAATATGTTACAATTTCAAGGAGAGTCGCCAACAGGACCAACTGAAACTGGTGAAAGTATCACCAAACAACTGGATGGAAGAAATGCTGGCAGACCTTCGTGAACAAAAATTGCAATCATTAATTGTAGAAGGTGGAGCCATGCTCTTAAAGGCATTTGTAGAGCACAAAATGTGGGATGAAGCCCGCATATTCATTGGTAAACAATACTTTGGAGATGGCATTCCGGCTCCGGTATTGTCAGGTGCAAGGCTTGCCGACGAAAGACAAGTTGCAGGAGATAGAAGACTAATTTACAAAAATGGATAAAACTCAGTAAGTTTGCAGTCTTGCTGAAAATGTCACCTTGATTTTGATCGTTGGCTGAAAGGCATCAACCACTTTTGATAAAAGATATATGATACTGTCAGATACACAGATTTTACAGGAAATTGAGCAGGGTAATATCCTGATAGAGCCATTCGATATGAATTGTCTGGGCACTAATTCCTATGATGTACATCTGGGTAGGTATCTGGCAGTTTATAAGGATGACATTCTGGATGCTCGGAACCATAACAAGATTGAGTTATTTGAGATTCCAAGAGACGGTTTTGTACTTCATCCCAACAGGATTTATCTGGGGGTAACACGTGAGTATACCGAAACCTTGGCACATGTACCTTCCTTAGAGGGTAAGTCAAGTGTAGCACGTCTTGGCATTCACATCAACTCCACATCCAATAAAGGGAATGTGGGCTTCTGCAATACATGGACTTTAGAAATCTCTGTAGTACAACCTGTACGCATCTATGCAGGCATGCCTATCGGGCAGCTCTTTTACATGAAGGTAGAAGGTGATATTCGTGACCTGTATCATATCAGGCAATCTGCCAATTACAACGAACGAACGATGAAACCTGTAGAGTCCATGCTCTTCAAAAGCAAATTCTGATAAAACGCTATCAACTAAACAAACCCTTTTATCAAGGAGACCATTATGGAAGCTGTATTCAAAACATGGAAGACAAGTAGAAGTCTGCTCCTAGAATTTTTTGACCAATACTCTTTAGCTCAACTGAATAAGACTCCAGACGGCTTCAGCAATAACTTGATTTGGAACCTCGGGCACATAATTGTGGCACAACAGGCATTGATCTACAAAGGGTCAGGGCTGGAAGGATATATTCCAGACAGGCTCTTCGCCCTGTACAAGCCCGGCACAAAACCCACAGGACAAACCACCCAAGAAGAAGTCAATGAGTTAAAAGAGCTTTTAACCTCAGTAATAGAGCAAACAGAGCTAGACTTTCACAAAGGAAAATTCACTACCTACAACGAACGAATGACAGGAACAGGTTTTTACCTAAGCTCTATAGAAGATGCTTTTGAGTTCAATAATTATCACGAAGGTTTACACCTTGGACTCATGATGAATATCAGGAAGTTCGTTTAAGAAAAGGCTTATATAAGCGCAAAAAAACAGGAGTCATCACCGATAATTCAGTCGGGGAGACTCCTGTTTTTTTTGCTTCGTTTTTTCATCAAGGAAAAAATGAAGAATTAAATTAAAAGCCTGAGAGCAAGCTATTGACCATTAGTCATCAAAACATATTTCATTCGACCAAAATAGCCCCTACTATTTCAAAATCTCATCAATAGTAGCCACTGAAACATAATGGTAGTTTCCTCTAGCCTTTTCGTAGATCTTCTTAGCCATTTCTTTGGTAACTTCCTTCTTTGCCATCTCACGGTACAGTGGTGCAATAAACTTACGTCTACCTACCGTCATCAGGAACTGCTCCAGCTTACCATAAGCAGGCTTGTACTCACTTTGGATCACATGCATCAGCCATTGGAATAGGATTTCATTGTTCCCGTTTTCCGTAAACTTGAACTGCTTGTCAAGGTTAGTCATTTGCTCAGTAGTCAAGTCATCCGGCAACTCCGACAAGAAGTGCTCCCACTCCTGATAGAATATCCAATCCTTGGTTTCCAACTCAGCAGCTTTTGTACCACCTACAAACTTCTTCACTGTTTCATCTACCTTGTTGTAGCGCTCAGACGCAACAACCGGACAATTGTCAGGCAAGCCACCATTGTACACCCAAGCCTCAGGGTTGATGGTGTTTTCCGCTCCTTCTACCTTATCCAACAGGTTCGTTTTCAAGTATGCCAAGAACGCTTCTGTTGTTACAGTTTTAAAGGCAAACTCATTGAAGTACTGCTTCAAGAAAGCATCCCACTTTTCTCTCCCCACTGTCTGCTCAATCAACAGCAAGAAATGGAAACCCTTATCGTATGCAATTGAGTTCATGCCCTCATCAGGGTCTCTGCCGTCAAGGTCCAGCTTCAGTTTTGTATCATCACCATACTTCAAGTCTTCCAGATCAAGGTCCAAATCACGGCGACTGATCAACGCCAGCATATCTGAGAACGACTTTCCGTAAACTTCTTCCATAATTCTCAACTCGAAGTAAACCGTAAAGCCCTCATTCAGCCAGAAGTCATTCCAAGTTGCATTAGTCACCAAGTTGCCTGACCATGAATGTGCCAACTCATGGGCAATCAGGGATGTCAGCGAACGGTCACCTGCAATAATCGTCGGGGTAGCAAATGTCAGCATTGGGTTTTCCATTCCTCCAAACGGAAAGCTTGGCGGCAACATCAATACATCATATCGTCCCCACTTATACGAGCCGTATAACTTCTCTGCCGCTATCAGCATTTCACCCATGCCTTCCAATTCATACTTGGTTTTCTTAAGCATAGAAGGCTCTGCATATACACCTGTACGCTTACCGATTGGAGCAAACTCAATGTCACCAACAGCCAGAGCCAACAAGTAAGCAGGAATTGGCTTTGCCTGCTTGAAATTGTAAACCCCTTCCACATTTTTCTCTTGAGGGTTCTCCGCACTCATCAAAGCCAACAACTCAGTAGGCACAGTCACTTTTGCATCATAAGTGAAACGAATGCCAGGGCTGTCCTGAATTGGCACCCAAGAACGCGCCAAGATCGCTTGCGACTGTGTAAACAGGAATGGATGCTTCTTTCCGGCAGTCTGCGAAGATGCCAACCACTGGATAGCAGGTGCCTCCGGAGAAGTCTTATAGTAAACCGCTACTTTCGAAGTATTGTCTTTCAGGTCAATTTCCAAAGCACTACCCACAAACGGCAACTCATCATGCAGGGTATAAACCAACTCATCCTTACCATCTGTTACTTTCTCAATAGTCAACAAACGGGTGTCCAGCATTAGCTTATTGCCTTCCTTGCGTTCAAGGTCAAGTGTAGCTACACCATTCAGTACTTTATTATCAAAGTCTACCTTAAGATCCAGGTCTAGGTGCTTGACCACTACCTCATTTGGGCGAGCAAAACTGTGCGGGTCCCTTACCTGCTGTGTTTCTTCTGTTTTCTCTTCCTGTTGTTCTTTTGTTTGTGTGCCACAAGCCACAAGTCCCAACAGCAGCAGAGACGTCAATACGTGATATAGGTACTTCATTTTATGGTAATGTTTTTAGTCAAAAAATGCAGTTCCAAAAATAGAAAGGTTGTTACAAACTGCACAGCAAAATAGATACTTTCGACTAAAGAGGTTTTATAATAACGTCAATGATGGAGGATAACACTTCTTCAGAATTAAAAAATAGAGGTAAATGGATATAAGCAAGAACTAAATTGGAATAGAGATTTTCTACGCTACTCCTTTCACCTATTATGAGGTACTAAATCATGACGTTACCCTGTTCAACCCTTTCAGGGTTATAAGATAATAAATGCTGTCAAATCCGGATTACCATCCGGAGCTAATATGGTTTGTTTCCTTCGGAAACGGTGTTTGTTGTAAGAGAAAATAATCCCAAAGGGATTGAACAATAGTAGCCGTAGGCAAAAGCCTGCGGTATAAGTAAATCACATTTATCCAACTCCAAAGGAGTTGAACCTATAAATCATTCAAGCGCTTAAAACTTCCGATTTCAATTATACCGCTACTTAAATAAAATAACCAAGGGTACCCACATAGAGAAACAACCCTACGTGAGTACCCTTGCTTAATGAATTATTGGTTACAACCATTTTAGGATTGAACTAACCAACACATTCTCAAAACCCCATAAAGATAAAATGGTACAAACCTGTCCTTCTATTTTTATTACTTAACGTGAGTTATGGATGGAAATATCGCTATTGCATAAGGCCCTTTCATGTCAAAAGTCCTGAAGGAACAAAATATATCAGCGATGGACTTTAGTCCATTGTCATGCAAATGATATTTTCACCCCTGAAAGGACGGCATAATCATAGTTCACGTTACTTGTTACGCCAAAAATAATGGTAGAACTCACTATCCCTCTCCCAGTCTAGCTTTTCGTAAAGGAACTGAGCAGGGTTGTCAGGTGCTGTTTCCAATGCCAACCCCTTCCATCCTTTCTGTTTTACCAATGCCTGCGCCTCTAATAAAAGCGCCTTACCTACCCCATTTTTTCTTTCTTCAGGCACTACATATAAGTCATTCAATATATAAAAACGCTGCATAGACACAGACGAAAAAGTAGGATACAACTGCGTAAAACCGATCAACTTCCCCTCTTTTTCTGCGATTATGATAACAGACTCCTTATGCGCTATTCTTTCAGCCAAAAAAGCTTCAGCCGCTTTGATGTCAGACGCTTGTTCATAAAATACCCTATAAGCATCAAACAGTTGTGCAATCTGTTCAAGATCTTCCAATGTGGCAATTCTACATTCCATACTTAGTTATTTTAAAAAAGTCGACAAAAGTTCATAAGCACCCACTTTAGTGCTTACCTCAAGAAATAAAGCTGTTGGTTAATTTCTGAATGTTTGACAACAACTCAACGTCATTTGCTGATTTATTTCAACCATTTACCTACGGAACGCAAGTGATGGATTAGCATGACCCTAATTCACGTTACGGAAAGAAAGTCATCCTTAATTAGAGAAGAAGCAAATCAGCAAAGCTTACTACGGAGACCCTAGCCCATTCAGGAGTAAACGCAACACCCCCAACAGGAAGCAACGAGAGCCAGCTTGATTTTTGGATTGGAAAAGAGAAGTGAATGAAAAAGGCAGCTCAAAAAGTCATTTGTCTTCGCCCAGAAATCTAAACCTGATGCTGAGCGTACTTATGCCGAGTCTATCGAAGCAGTCGAAGCACAGTTACTAGACAGTGCTAATGTATCAGGCAGCCCAATCAGGACCACTACGACACCTTACACCAACCGGTAATAAATCAGAAACAGCTTGCCTTGACAAAGTATTACGCCAACTTAACAACATCCCCCCATCTGGCTTTACCTGTACACCCCTCCTCTGGTCTGGTTCCTGTTCAAGTACTTCCTGTACCACGACCTTGGTACCCTTATATAACCACCACCAGTACTTGGTATACCTGACGTAAGGACGTTCACTGTAAGGCTTCTGCCTGATAGATGCCCCATCACCATAAAGAGAAGGACAAGGTGAAAAGTTAAGCAGCCCATGCAGGTAGCGATAAGAATTTTCGCAATACATGTCCCACTCATTGCGGTTGCGGTGCTTATTCAGCCATGCCTTTCGCTGCCTATAGCCCCACCCGACACGACTCCGATAAGTGCGTATATCATGTCTCCACCAGATTCTTTTGCGCTGACGCTGTACGCCACGCTCCATCCAACCCCAACATGCCAAACCTATGTAGCGAGAACTGAAGCTGTAATACCGCTTCCTGTAGGAGACACCACCTTTAGGCATTGACTGTTGCTGACGGTTCCAGTAGGACTTCACTCCCCCTTTTACCCTGCGTAGGTGTGCCTTGCGGCTTGCCCGATATGGAAGATAGTCACCATCCGACTCACTGTTGCGCGCCACCTCTCGGCTCACCGTAGAACGGTGAACACCAAGCTTGCGGGCGATCGCTGCCAGCGATTTACCCTCAGCTAGCATCAGGCTGATCTGTCTGCGGTGTTCGTTATGTAGACGCATAGATTGGAGAGTGTTCTTATAGGGTAACTGATTTTACAAAAAATTGGGGAGAATGGGAAGCTTCTGACCTGCAAAGCTTACAGTTAACTATATTTTGAAACCACGGTCAAGCTAGCTGCTTTTATTTTTTTGATAACAGCATGACAAATTTAGATTAAAACACAGCACCATTTCTAACCACTTAGCAAACGAATAAACAAAACACTAAACAGACATCACTAAACAAAACACAAATATTTTAACTGAATTCACACAGCAGTTTTTTTATAAAATAATCAACACAACCGAACTACTCATATGAAACAAATTATAGCTATCCTAATACTGGTACATACTTTCAGTTTCTCATTTGGGCAAAAAACAGCTTAGCATTCCTAAAAGCGAGACAATCGATGATTTCATAAAAACATTACCCATTAATTCTTGCAAACAACACCTCAGCTAATATTTCAGACTTAAATAAATATAACAACAGCGTTATTACTAAGCTCGAAGTCATAAAACCAGACAGCTATTTATGGAGCAAGTGGTAGCAACGGAGTTGTAATAGTTGAAACAAATTAAAAGATACGCTTGATGTTCCCTGAGCGAAGTCAAACCCGAAGCTAAAAAATGGTAATGCCCATTAACTGACGTTGATTTAGGAGCACTGCAACAACACTCATCCTCCTCTTATTTCTTACCCATGTAATGTCCTATATATCTGCTAACAACATATTGACTTCCTGCCCCCTACTTTTACCTATATCGTTAAATTATTTTCAATCTCTTTAAAACAACCATGAGTATCTACAAAAGTAGTTTCCCTGATGAAGAGTTTGCTCAGCGTTTCCCTGATGCGGATGCTGTAGCAGAAGGTTTAACCACCATAGAAATACTCTACCATGAAAATCAAGACAAGGAGTCTTCTTATGAAAAAGGTCGTCTCAGTCGTTCCCAAACAGCCCTAAAAGATGCAGAAGAGCTGGACTTCAAACTACGCCAACTCCCTAGTGCCCAGTCTGCCGTTACACAAGCAGAGGCTGATGGAGACCCTGATGTTATTGAGTTACGCAAAGACGAACTAAAAAAGCTAACTGACCGTATCAAGACTTTGGAAAGTAGACTCGAAAAGGCAAGTGTAGGGCAGGTACTACATGAGCAACTGACATCTGCTGCTGCCAGTGCCTTAGCTGAAAGTGCAGAAGAAAGAGGCAATGCCATCCTTGATTGGCTAGAAACAGGAAGTACTGGCTTTCAAGGTACTTTCAAGTTTCTGAAGCGCTCCGTGGTCTTGAACTAACCATTACCGCCATAGCAGCATGAGTCATCTCGAATTCATAATTCGGTGATGGCTCATGTTTTTTTATGCTCAATAAATCACGGGTCATACCTCCATCATCATCCGTTTATTTAACCTTGGATTTAAGCAAGTATTGAATTGGAATAGAGATTTCCTACTCTAATCCTTTCACATATTATGATCTACTAAATGATGTTATCCTGTTCAACCCTTTCAGGGTTATGATATATTGATTGCTGTAAAATCCAGATTGCCACCTGGAGCTAATATGGTTTGTTTCCTTCGGAAACGGTGTTTGCTGTATGAAAAAATAATCCCGAAGGGATTGAACAATAGTAGCCTTAGGCGTAAGCCTGAGGTATAAGTAAATTACATTTATCCAACTCCAAAGGAGTTGAACCTATAAACCATCGATGAGTTTAAAACTTCCGATTTCAATTATATCTCTGCTTAGTACTATATTGAGAGGGATTAAGCTTGAATAAACGATAGCTAGATGTTATAGCACATTAAAAATGACAGAAAAGGAATTTATAGACTTCTGGAATACAGCATATCCTGAAACGTTTCCAATCAGCCACGAACTGAAATGGGTATATCCAGATAGGTGGTTTCGAATTCATAGTCTTCCTGAGGCAAAAAGATATGCTGATTCTGAGGAAGAGTACAACATGATCATGGCACGTCAAAACCGACTGATAGAGGATTTAATTGGTAAAGAAGCAGAGGTGGCAATATCATTTGGACTTTATCAGAATGACATCGCAAATGACAACTATAAAGAACTACCTGACTTTGGTCAATTTCAAAAAGTTTTGACTATTGACTTACACAAGGAAAGGCCCGAAGAATATGATGATAAAATGTACTTTAATATTTTCGTCAGGATCGAAAAATGGAAAAAAGATGGCAGAAACAACCTTCTTAAAGCTATAGCTGATGACGAAATAAGAGCCATGTTCATCAGTCCTTCAGAGAAATGTATCATTGCTCCTTATGATGGCGGTGTCGATATGATCGTCGACTCAACTGAAATACGTGATAGACTCAAAGTAAAATATAAGGACTGGCTTTCTGACCGAGAAGATGGAATGTAAAAAAGCACTACAATATAGCGAAACTTCACTGTTACCTTATCATTTTATACCTTGGTCATACAATCACCAAAGGAAAGGTAATAGGTAACTTTGATAGAAGCACTAGGAGGTACACGGAAGCTAAAACCCATTAAATCTTTATTTTTTAGCACTAATAATAACAGAGAAACAATGCACTTATTTTCAGAATCTGCAATTTGGAAAACAGCATCAGAATTCATTTCACCTGACGGTAAAATCTCAAAGGCCTTTGGTGAAACTTCAGTCATCGTAAAAGCCAACGAAATCAAAAACAATAGTTGGGCATCTTTTGGAGAGTTAAAGAGGGTTAACGATTACGCTATCAAAGTCATTTCAAAAAATGAGCTGACCTTTGAATCACTCAATCCAGAATTAGGCATCCAAAAAGGGAAGTTCAATATTGATAGAAATATTATCTACTCAAAATTCACTATTGAAAACACAAAATTAAATGGGTTTGAAATCATCAGAAGAGAACATGATTTGTGTTACGCCAATGGTGCTTTATACGACGGGGAGAATTTAATCAACACTTGGGTTGCTATAATGACCAAACAATAGGTTCTAATGGTTGGAACGACAAGTTATGGATTAGAAAACATCGACTGCACTCAGTGAGAATAGCCTCGGGTTTTCACTCGGGGTTACACCTGCTTTACGGAGCGTGACATTACAAGAAAAGAATAACGACAAAGATCATCTCCATCAAATCCCACAGCTCCCTACCAGCACAGGCTGTTTTACCGCAAAATCGTCTATTTTCGTCTCAACATATTGACTAGCCTATACATAATGGCGTGCTTTGCGAGAATTATTTATTATGTTCATATGCAAAGTAGATTTATCAAAATACTGGTTCACCTGCTTGGGATAGCGGTGTTTCTCTCCTTTCCTTTTATTTTCAGTCCTCCTGATGATAACCTCACCAATGAAGTTTACCGCAACTTTATAAGGTATATCCTGATGGTAGGTTTTTTCTACCTCAACTTTTATATACTGATTCCCAAACTGTATTTCAGCAATAAGTATTGGCTCTTTGGCTTGACGGTACTGGCAGCTTACATTTTCATTACGCTACTGCCTGAGTGGCTGATACCATTCCATCATGACTTTAAGTTTGGCCCGATGCCATTTCCCAATTCCAAGATGGGGCCTCCTCCAATGGAGATGAACCCAAGAAGGTTTATATTTTTCAATCCACTCTTGCGTCCATTTAACCACAACCTGTTCCTGTTTTTTGTGGTGTTCTTTATTTCCATGGCAATCAGGATCACCTTAAAACTGAAAAACACGGAGAAAGAAAAACTCAAGACTGAGCTCTCGTACCTAAAAGCACAGGTCAACCCTCACTTCCTGTTCAATACACTGAACAGCATCTATTCTTTGGCTATCCGTGAAAATGCGGACGAAAGCGCCAATGCCATCGTTACGCTGTCGGATATGATGCGCTACACCATACATGATACTGTCAAGGACTTTGTACCGCTTGATAAGGAACTCTCTTATCTCCGAGACTACATTTACTTGCAAAAGTTACGTTGGGGAAAGGACATCCCGATCAACTTCAGGATTGAGGGAATAGCCGCTGGACACCAGATTGCACCCGTGATTCTTCAACCATTTATTGAGAATGCCTTCAAGTATGGAATCAATACTGAAAGCAAACACTCATACATTACGATTCTAATCAATATTGAGGAGGATAAAATTGTTATGGAAGTATCCAATGCAAAGGTAGCAGTACAACACAGCTTGGAAAGCAATAGCGGACTTGGTATTGAGAACACATCACAAAGGCTACACATGTTGTATCCTGATGCCCACAAGCTTAGAATCACCGAAAACGAAGACAATTTCAGCATTACACTAACGCTTCTGAAAATATGATTAAAGCAATTGCACTTGACGATGAGTCATTGGCTTTACAGGTAATTGAAAACTTCTGTTCAAGAGTAGAAGATATAGAATTGGTAAAAACCTTCACCCAATCAAGTGAAGCCAAAAAGTTCCTGATGAAATACCCTGTTGACCTGATATTTCTGGACATCAACATGCCTGCCATTTCAGGAGTTGATTTCTATAAAGCAGTCAACGAATATACAGCAGTTATTTTCACCACCGCTTACAGCGAATATGCAGTGGAGGGCTTTGACCTCAACGCCATTGACTACCTGCTCAAACCCATCAAGTTTGACAGGTTTGAAAAAGCCATTGCTAGAGCCAAAGAGCGTCTTCAGCAACCTGCTACCAACAATACCCGGAACAAGCTAATCATCAGAGCGGATTACAGCCTGCACCAGATAGAGTATCAGGATATCTGCTACATTGAAGCCATGAGTGACTACCTGCGGATACACCTAACCGATGCCAAGCCTGTCGTTACCCGTATGACCATGAAGAATATGGAAGAGAAGCTGCCTTCTGATACTTTTGTGCGTGTTCACCGCAGTTACTTTGTCTCTATTGACAAGATAGAATCAGTCAAAAAAAGTAGCCTTCAAATCTCAGGAACTGAAATCCCGGTCAGTAAAGGCTACAAGAGCAGGTTGGATGAATTGTGGGAATTATAACACTAACTTCCCCTGGTAAATAAAATAATGGCATTAGAAGACAGTGACTCAAAGGTGAGACAATCTGCTTGTTCCACAAACAACCCATCTCCTGTTTCGAGTAGCCTGTCTTCTACTTCAAATACGCCCTCTATCACATAAACATAAACTGATTGCTCCTTTTCATTCTCAAAGCTTCCATGTTTCCTTCCCTCAAATAGCCCCATGGATACACCTTCCAAAGGAGTAATAAGCTTGTTAAGATTTCTATCCAAATCAAAATCGACGACACTTCCCGATCTCATCTCCAGTGGAGACGCTAGCTCCAACAGAAAAAAGCTCACCCACTTGTCCTCATAAGGGTTATACAGGTGCCTAGGATCTTCCAGATAGATCAGGTTACCTGCCGTAATAAATGTGGTTCCTTTAGCACTCGATTTCACTTCTAGCCCCCCTACTATTGGCATAACCAATACCGGCTTATCGGCACCTACCCGCTTTCCATACCCATACTTTAGTATATGATAGGAAACGGCACTTATAAAAGTGCCTTCGGGCAAGGTCATATATAGCTCCTTATACTGGTTCTGATACTGCGTAACGCACCAGCTTGCAGAGGGGTATATCCTATAGCCTGTATTTTGACTTACTTTATGCATTTACTACAATTGAATGTGTTAATACAAAGCCATCAGTAATATTTCCCGTTACTGTTGCCAACTCCAAATCATATCCATCACCAAAGACATTGTCACGCTCGTTGCTTGTGTCCTGTGTTCCTTTGGTATAGTACTGTGTCGCTGTTGTATATACGGTATTGCAAAGTTCCTCAGGAAAGGCTATCTGTGTAACCAATAGCGACTTTCCAGAAGCGTCATATATATGAACGTGAATATGGGGGGCTCGAGAAGCATACCACCCCGGAAAGATTGAAGTAAAGGTAACCAGACCGCTTACATCTGTCTGTTGTCTGCCTCTCAAAAAGTGGGCACTGGTATAATCCGTCATCTGCATTCCTGTACCACCGTACTCTGAGTAGTTTCCATCTCTATCACAATGCCAGATGTCTACATAAGCTTCCTTCAAGACAGCACAATCATTGTTACCATTCAGGATTGTGATGTTAATAGCCATCTCAATACCTTCCCTGTCAGACCTGATGTCTACACGCTCCAACGAGGTTGGATTCTTTGTAGGGAAAGGACCTTCTGTCTCACTTGGTGTTACCTCACAGCTACCATCCCCACCGCTTACAACTTCTTGTGTCGGATCATCATCACTATCATCACATCTTATAAAGATAGGAGACACTACTGCCAGCCCCAATGCAGAGAAACCTTTTTTGATAAATTCCTTTCTTTCCATTTTAAAACATTTTTTGGTGATGTCTAAAACAAGGGAAAGTATTATTCACAGAAAATTAATTGAGACGAACAGAAGTATTTATGAGATAAGCTCACATACGTTTTCACTATTTTAACAACTCATTAAAACGCTTTATAAAAATTTACAATTCAATATAAACCGTCAAAAGAGGGATCAGAAACAATATCCAAATAAGGGTCAATTGTAATGATAAGTCTTGCTAACTGATACTTATCGTCTATGAAGTACGCTTGTTCTCCACGGACTACTGTCATTGCATTCCCTTCATCCAAAAAAGCGATCATGCCTTTTATCTTCCCTATCCCTTCATATGAATTAAACACAGACTTACAGCCTCTTACGATCTCTAACATCTCATCAAAGCTCAATTGGGCATCTTGCTTCAAAGCCGCCTTCATCATCCATTTATAATTAGTTTTACCTGAACTCATAAGTAATTAGCATATGAAAGCAACAGTTTGAAATATATTGAAATTTAAATAATTAAAACCACCTCTCACACATCCTTACAAAATAAAAAATCAAACACTTTTATCATTTGACAAAAAAACGAAAAAATCAATCGTGCAACATCAATTTAGCACCTCAAACAGAAGGTATTTTTTAATCATTTTTTACATATCTTACCTAAGATGTTTTAATCTAAATAGCACTTTTAATTCAATCACCTATCTAATGCAAAAAGTAATAACAGACTATTCGATTCACCAGTATGACAAGAAAACAGCTATGATGGTGAGCAAAAACATTTCAGGTACTTACCCTCCTTCTTCAATAGAAATGATGCGTGAAATTGAGTACACCAATTACTGCCTTTTTAAATTCGCCCCACAGTTGTGGTTGATTAATCTTTTAAACTTAAAAACAGTATTCAGTACCAAGAAAATAATTCTGGACAGCAAACAAGGTCTTTCAACCTTGAATTTCACTAAGTTAAAAAAAGTTGCCTATGTAATTGAAGAAAACCAAACAGTAATTGACTTTGCTAATACTCTTTTTATTGAAATGGTGGCTCCCTCAGAAAGGACGATGATTAAGTTTTCTATTTTCAATACAATCAAGGAAGCCAAAGTATGGCTAAAAGGCTAGCTGTTTTCAAAATGAGTGAGTGCGTTGCACATGATGTGGATGTAGCTGTGAGTCCCATTATCATTTTCTCACAACCCCACTTAACCATATGTCAACCACTCACCCAAAAGTCGTATCATTATTACATATAGCAGAACATCGCTCACCAGTACAGCAAAAAGGAATCAAAGGATAGGTTGTGACATTACAAACAGTCCCACATTATGTCTTGCTGGCTACTTTTAAAGAAACAAAGCTGATCGCTCAAACACGTAGGATTTATTTATTATTGAATTATTCAAAGGTTTTATTTGAAATAATCTTCATGTTTTTGTTATTTAAAAACAATTCACCTGAGTGAATTATAACTATCCACATCTACTCTTTCTCATTGGAATGGTAAAGTACTGACGAATAACAAATAACGTCAGAGATGGCAGGTAACAACTTATACACCATTATTTACAATTTGTCACTATCTACTATTCAAGGTGCTTTAGTTATAATTATGATGTGGATTTCCACCTTTTTAAGGTCCTAATTTTTTGTATTCACTTTTTAACCCTTTTTCTCATGGAAGCTACACAACAGGAACAACAAAATGTTATCAATAAGGTATACGACTATGCTGCTCACCTTTTGATAAAAGAAGACAAAGGACCTGCTGTTGTCAAAAAAATTTTAGTTGATGAAGGCGTCAATCTAGAATTGGCGAGTGCTATCGTCGACAAACTCCAATCACAAATTGAAGCTGCCAAAAAAGAGCGAGCCCAAAAAGATATGCTCTACGGTGCCTTGTGGTGTATTGGGGGTACGATACTTACAGTAGCTGATATTGGCTTTATATTCTGGGGAGCTATTCTCTTCGGCGCCGTTCAGTTCTTCAAGGGTGTCGCTAACTTGTAGTAGCCATCAACAACAGTATTGGTACTCCCCTACCAATACTGTTGGATTTACAATACTTCCTGAACGGCTGCAAGGATCTCCAACGATTCCATATCCTGTATATAAGCCACTACTGAGGCATTCTCTAGGCTAATACCTGAGGGCAATGCTAAGGTTTCTTTATGCTCATCTCCATCTGACAGTGGCAGTGTCTTGAAGGCTCTTACTACGTTATCATGCTCCAATGTCTTGCCCCCATTCTCTCCTCTACTTACCTCAACTTTCAGCATTTTTTCTACAAGTGCCAAGTTGATTACTTTCCCTTCAGTATCACCACTTACCTTGAACGCCACCGTTATTTCACTTTCAGACTTATCCAGAACAGGATCCACCTCAATGGTATAGCTTGTTATTCGTTTTGCGGCCTCTTCCATCTTGGTTTTTACTTTTGAGGTATTGGAACCTACTGTCTCGGCTTTTCCATTGAATACCATTTGAGGTGTATAAACCTTTGATTGTAATGCTTTCGCATACTTTCGCTGCCTAACTGAAAATTCTTTTTGGCTAAAGGGATCTTTCCACCCCAAATAATTCCAATAATCTACATGAAAAGCCAAAGGGTAAATCTGCTCACCTGAATTTTCAGCCTGTTTGACCAGCTTTGACAAAAGCTTATCAGCTGCAGGGCAACTTGAACATCCCTCAGAAGTAAATAGCTCTACCACAACAAATGTATTGGAGTCCTTCTTTGGGGTAGAGGTTTGGTGCATAAACGCACTCATTACAAAAGTTGATAGTATTAAGAAAAGCACTAGGTAAGTTTTCATAACAATAAAGTTTTATGATTGCTTGTATAACATCACCAAAACTTTTTCGGTTTAAATAATGCTTTTTATAAATACTTTGCTCCTCTTATATTGCTACCTGCTAAATTGTTAAATCAGACTTATACCTGAGATGAAAATACCACATGGACTAAAGAAAACAGCAGTGCTTTGTGTGCTAAAACACCAATCCAAATTCTTACTTCTTAAAAGGCTTAAAGAACCCAATAAAGATATGTTCACTCCTGTTGGGGGAAAACTCGACCCTTTTGAAACGCCACTTGAAGCAGCCATCCGTGAGACAAAGGAAGAAACAGGTATTACGGTAGAAGAAATGAAGTTTTGTGGTATGTTGACGGAAAGTGCTCCTACAGGCTACAATTGGTGCAGTTATGTTTATTTAGCTGAGATAGACTGGCTAGAACCTCCTTACTGCAATGAAGGCTCCTTGAGTTGGATTAATTTTGAATCAGTCTTGGATGTTCCCACCCCTATTACAGACTGGCATATTTATGAATATATTATGGAGGGGAAGGTATTTGCTTTTAGTGCTAAATATGATGAAGCACTCAACCTGCAGACTATGGTAGAAGAAATTGAAAACAAAAAGATTCACTAAAATAAAAAAGGCAGTAGTTCATAAACTACTGCCTTCTATTTCAGTTTTCGCTTTTTGGAACCAACTTTAAAATTCTTCCCGGACTCTCAACTGAAATATAAATATATCCGTCAGGTCCCTGTTTCACATTTCTGACCCTGCCAATACCTTCCAGCAATTTTTCTTGTCCTACCACTGCCCTTCCATCAGTCTGTAACCTTTCCAGATATCTAAAGCTCAGTGATCCTACCAAAAGTGAATTCTTCCATCCCGGGTAGATATCGGATGTTACAAGTGCCATACCGCATGGAGCTATGGATGGTGTCCAATAGTGCAATGGTTGCTCCATCCCAACTTTTGTTGTGTCTTCAGTAATAATACTGCCATCATAGTCTATACCATATGAAATGACAGGCCAGCCATAATTGGCTCCCGCTTTTATTACATTCAACTCATCACCTCCTTTAGGTCCATGTTCATGTGCCCAAATTTCTTTCAACTCAGGGTGCCAAATCAGTCCTTGTGGATTCCTGTTTCCGTACGCAAAAATAGATGACTTCTCTCCATCTTCTTGCGTAAATGGGTTATCATCAGGAACTCGTCCATCATCATGCAAACGGTGAATCTTGCCACAATCATTCTTCAGGTTCTGGGCATTTTCCATCTTACCTCTCTCTCCCACTGAAAAGTATAGGTAACCATCCTCATCAAAGGTTATACGGGAGCCGAAGTGTCTCCCTTCTGTACTGTTAGGCATGGCTTTAAACAACTCTTCTTGTTCTACCAGCTCATCATTCTGAAGTTTTGCTCTTACAATCGCAGTATTACCTCCTTCTCCTTCGAGAGCTGGTTTTGCATAAGAGATATAGATCCATCCATTATTTTCATAGTCAGGATGTAGAGCTACATCCAACAGCCCTCCTTGACCTCTCACATACACCTCAGGAACGCCTTTAACTTCTTGGAGATTATCCCCTGAAAGTCGATAAAGTTTACCTGTTTTCTCCGTCAGCAGCATATCTCCATTTGGCAGAAATGTCATCCCCCAGATAATGCCCAAACCATCAACCACAGTTTCTGTAATAATTTCAGAAGTCACCAGTTCTTACTCTTTTTCCAATGGTTTATCATACAAGTCCTTCAAGTAAGTTGCCAACAGGTCAACTTCTTCATTCTCCAATACATTCCCCCAGCTTGGCATTCCTTTATCCGGGTAACCATTGACAATACTATTTTTAATTTCTTCCAAAGAGGTTCCATGCTTCAAAGGCTCACTTCTTAAACGCACTGCTTCTTCTCCATGACAACTACGACAATTCGTATTATAAATCTCCCTTGCGTTGGCCACTTGCTCTGTTGATTGCGTCTGATTCTGTGACGGCATAGAAGTACAACTAGCCACCACCAGCAGCGACAATCCCATAAAAAACCTACTTGCTCTACTAACTATTTCTCCCTTTGGGTTATTCATAAAAGCCTTGTATCTCATTTCACTTTATTTTATAGTTTAAAGAATTGCTTATCCTAAAAGAATCCCTTTAATTTTAAGCTTTTACAGACTGTATAATCATTCAACAATTTAATTAAAAAACATCTAGCATACACTAAGTATATTGGAGTGAAATTTGCGCACAGTCTTGTCTATAAATAAGATCATTTCAAATAATTATCACTAACAAATGAAAAAGCTTATACTCTTACTATCAGTAACTATCATATCATTTTCCTGCTCTTCTGAAAACACTTCCTCAACAGAAGGAAATGAACAGGCTGTTGTCACAGAAACTCCTGATGTCAATTTAGCATATGAAATCAGTGCGAGACAGATCAAGAGATTCAAAAACAGAAAATTTGCTGAAGTACCACAACCTTTTTCTTTTCAGATTTCAGAAAATGAAGATGTTTACAGTCTCGTAAAACCCAAGCTGAAGTTTTATGAAGTAGAAACCATGCCACTTTCAGAGCAACTGCAAGGAAAAATCTTATTTGCTCAGTTTCCAAAAGAAGTAGCTGTAGATGGTGATTTGAAACTGTTGTTTTTTGCAACCTATAATAAGGAGGGTAAACCTGTTGACCTTTGCAGGCTTGCCAAGTATGAATCTGTAGCAGACATCCATAATGTCGAAGCTTGTAAGATTGTTCGTAACCGTATTATCAAAGAGGTAGAACGAAATGTGGTAGATGAAGAAGGAAACGCTTCAGTTGAAAAAATCAATGAGAACTTCTATATCAACGGTAACGGTAAGATAGAAAAGATCTAACGCGATACTTGAAGTTACCACTAAGTGTACCCCAAAATTAGGACGGGACACTTGTAGGCATAAAAAAACCGGAGCTGATCAGTCCGGTTTTTTTATTGATTATTTTTTCCATTTGGCTTCTACCATTTCCATCTCTGCCTTTTGGTAACCTTCCTCGCTCCTTCTATATGTCTCCAAAAGTTCGTAGTCACCTGAAGCATCCAGCTTATACAGCACAGCTTCCTCCTCAGTATACAGCCAAATGATTCTACCGTTGTCTACCTTCAGTAGCTTTGGCGCTTCTGTCGTGTAATAGCAAAGTACCTGACCATCATCTGTCAGTACTTCTTTCCCGATCTCATTGCTTGTTCCTGGCAAAATGATAGAAGGAATTGCCAGTATCAACCCCATCAATGCGTTCATACAAAATTTGCTTTTAGTTTGTTTGAATAAGTAATCGTGATAGTTCTTTTCAGGTAAAGACATAGCATCTCCTCTGAAAAGCACTATTTCAGTTTGTTAGTTATATGAAAGCTATTGTGGATTATTTGCTCAGAGAGCTATCTGTCACAAAAATATTAATATTTAGTTCACCTCATTAACGTTTTATAACTTTTTTTAGAAAAAAATCACCTTAATCAAAATCACTCACCCCTGAACATCAAATAGATACAGAATTTTTATCCAATAAAAATAGCTGAACCGAAATAAAATTAACCAATCTCTCAACATTGTGTATAACTATTTCACGAAACTGCATTTTCACAAAAAAATAAGGCATTGCTATCTTACCTTAATAGCAACACCTCAATGTTATGTGATTAAATATTCAAATATAACTTCTTGGATGGGGCTAAAACTTATTACCTCTTAATTCCAAGAATGCTAATATCTTTTCAGCTATAGCTTCGGCTGTAAATCCTAACTGCTCATCCAATACTTCTGCTGGAGCTGAAAAGCCAAAGCTTTCCATCCCTACTACCATATCTTCAGGACCGACAAATCCATGCATGGTCTCTGGCAATCCTGCTGTCAGTGCAAACACAGGCACTCCTTTAGGAATAATCTTATGCTGATTCTCTGATAGCTGACTCCTAAAAAGTCCTTCTGAAATTGCCGATATTAACGTACTCTTGATATTATACTCCGCCATCAGTATTTCTGCAGCACCATAAAGGGTAGAAACCTCTGACCCATTCCCTACCAGAATAACATCCGGCTTACTCTCATGGATTACTTCATAGGCACCATGCTGAGCTCCTAAAGCAGCCTTATATCGGGACTTCCCTTTCTGGTCAGGCAATGATTTCACTTTTTGTCTTGATAGGATCAACCCAGTAGGAGAATTCTTGTTTTCCAATGCCATCTTCCATGCTACCGTTGTTTCATCTGCATCGGCAGGTCGAAGAACCAACATGCTATTCTTTTTACTATGGTTCTTCAGCTTTTCCAAAAGCCGTATCTGAGCTTCATGTTCAATAGGTTGGTGTGTTGGACCATCCTCACCTACCCTAAAGGCATCGTGTGTCCATATATATTTCACAGGTAACTCCATCAATGCCGCCAAACGAATGGCTGGTTTCATAAAGTCAGAAAAGGCAAAGAAAGTTGCACAAACAGGGATTACACCTCCATGTAAAGCCATGCCGCTAGCTACCGCAGCCATCGTTAACTCAGCTACCCCCACTTGTAAAAATGAACCGCTGAAGTCTCCTTTCTTAAAGGCTGATGTCTTCGCCAAAAACCTTTCGGTCTTATCACTGTCTGCCAAGTCTGCCGAACAGACAATCATGTTTTCGATTTTTCCAGCAAAATAAGCTAACACCTCCCCTGAAGCATCCCGCGTTGCTATATCTACTTTATGTGCTATGGCTTCGTAATCTATTTCCGGCAACTTGTTACTGACAAACATTTTCAGTTTCGCTGCTCCAGATGTATTGGCTCGTTCCCAATTCTCCTGCACAGTTCTGAACTGTTCCACCTCTTTCTTCTTTTGATCCTTTACCTTCTTAAAAAATGCCTCCACTTCATCAAATATCTTAAAAGGGTCATTCGGGTCACCACCTAGCTGGGTAATGGTTTTTTCCAAAGAAGCACCAGCCTTTGATAGTGGCTGACCATGTACCTTGTGTGTTCGCTCTACAGGCTTGCCATCTTCATCTATAGCTCCTTTGCCTATTACTGTCTTGCCAATAATCAGTGTGGGCTTATCTTTTTCCTGCTTTGCCATCAACAAAGCATTCCTTATTTCATCTATATCGTGTCCATCTACCGTAAAGGTTTTCCAGCCCCATGCCTCATACTTTTTGGCCGTGTCTTCTGAAGATACAACAGCTGTCTCTGTTGAAAGCTGAATGTCATTAGCATCATAGAACATAACCAGATTATCCAACCCTAGATGTCCTGCCAACCTACCTGCTCCCTGTGAAACTTCTTCCTGAACCCCTCCATCAGAGATATAGGCATAGATGATATGGTCACACCAATCTCCAAACCTGTTTGCAAAGAACTTCCCTGCTATGGCAGCTCCCACGGCATTGGTATGTCCCTGCCCTAACGGTCCGGAAGTATTCTCAATACCCCTGTTGAAATCTACCTCAGGGTGTCCTGGTGTGACACTTCCCCACTGCCTAAAATGCTTTAGGTCATCTTTTTTGTACCAACCAACCAAGTGAAGGGTTGAATACATCATGGCAGACATATGTCCTGCATCCAAAAAGAATCGGTCCCTAAAAAACCACGCTGGATTATCAGGGTCATAACGTAAGAACTCCGTATAAAGCAAAGCCATAAAATCAGCACCTCCCATTGGTCCTCCGGGATGACCTGACTTGGCTTTCTCCACCATAGCAGCAGAAAGGACCCTAATATTATCAGCCGTTTTGGTTATAGCAGCATTGTTACTCATAGCGACAGGATTTTAAGTTGGTTTTTATTATTTATTGAGAGACTTGGACACTTATCCTAATAACAAGAGTGTGCAGAATTTTTTTCCATTTTATCGTGTTCAAGCAAAAGCAAAACTCAATAACAATGCATAAACACATTGAAACAACAATAATTTAAAAATAAATAAGATAATCATCACACCCTCAACTAATTACCACACCCAAATTATTTCCAACCAGTATTCACGCTACTCACACTACAATCCCATCTTAAAGGCACCCTACACCTACTAAGTGATACAACTGGTTACCATTAAATTTCACACACTCCCATAATCCGTTTTATCATGACACTGAAAACTACTATGATGTCCATAGTTGCAGTGCTGTTTTGCCTATCCATAGCCAAAGCACAAGACTGCAACTGTGATCATTTCATTACTTCTGGAACTCTTGGCATCAGTGGCGACCCCAATGATGTCCGACAAGATGAGGTATACATCAATGCTCAACCAGGTGATGTAATTTGTCTAGAAGCAGGTGACTATCCTGAATTCAATATCCGCAACATTGAAGGCAGCAGCAGCAACCCAATACGTATCATCAATTGTGGTGGTATTGTAAGAATTGGCGTTGATCCTTGGTTCCATGCCTTTACCATTCTGGATAGTCGGTACTTTACGCTCTCAGGCAGTGGTTCATCTGACAGGTTCGGCATTGTCATGCCACTAGGCACTTACAACCGCCCCATCAGCAATGCTCCAAGTGGCTTAGTGATTTCAGGGCTTTCATCTGACTATGAAATTGAAAGACTGAAAATTGACAATTCCTTATTTGCTGGGATGCTGATCCAGTCTCCACCACAGTGCGATTATCCGGATGAGTGGCGGCGCAATTTCAATATGCGTAATGTTTCTATCCATGATTGTGAAGTAACCGAAAGTGAAGGGGAAGGACTGTACATAGGCTATACTGGCTTTCAAATCAACTGCGGAGAAGAGGTTGCTTATCCTCACTTATTTGAAAACTTAAAGGTTTTCAACAATGAAATTCGAAACTCAGGCTGGTGTGGCATTCAAATCAACAGGGCTGATCAAAACTTGGATGTCCATCACAATAAGGTATTCAACGCTGGTACTGCCAATATTTCTCCCCAAAATGTTGGTATCCATATAGGATTGGAAACAAGTGGAAATATTCATCATAACTATATAAATGGAACCTCCGGATTGGGATTGGAAATCAAAGGAATTGGAGGACTCAAAGTATTCAATAATATCATTGTCAATACAGGTAGTGATGGGATTTACTGCAATGACCAGAACATTAGTACAGATCGACCACCTTACCAGTTTATAAACAATACAGTGGTCAACACTGGCAGACACGGTATTTACATCTTGCGGTTCCATAGCTCAACCAACGGCAATGACGCCATGATCAACAACCTTGTCTGCGATACAGATGCTGACCCACAAATCAGAATCAGTACCAACTCTGCTGTATCAACACCAATTGATAATTTCAATAATCATGTTGGTACTGAAATAGCAGATGGTGGATTCAATGCACCTTTATCAGGTGATTACAGCTTATTAGAAAGTTCTCCTGCCATAGACAATGGATTCAACTCCAGCAGCTATGGAATTACTGATGACTATACTGGCACTTTACGTCCACAAGGAGAGGCATATGATATCGGAGCTATGGAGTATATAGCAAGTGACTCCCCTACAGATCCAGGAGATGAAGACCCACCTGTTGAGAATCCACCGCTTTCTGCTCGTACCCAACTCACAGAAGCGTACTGTGACGCCACTGATATTTCATTTACAGAGGACATTGCCATAGAACCACTAGAAGGCGATGTACGCTACTTAGTAGAAGTGACTTACCGTCGAGTAAGGTACTATCATGAAACAGCAGACCCATTCTTCAAGCTTAATGAAGTACAGGGACTTCCTTTATCGTATAGAAGGTCTTACAGGATTAGGGTACGTTTGATAATTGCTGATGAATTGGCCAACAGGTATGGTACGGCATGTCGCATCAGAACTGCTTCTGAACCGATGTCATTTCTGTCATCCGAAAGTCAGAATATCCAAAATGCACAGCTCTCCACTGAGCTGACTTATGAGGAGGTAGACATGGCTGAAATGTATGAAATAAGGGTATCAGGATTCCGTTATTATGGGGCTCTTATGAAAAGGGGAACCTCTTTTGGGCTTTATGAGCTACCAGGCAGACTAAGACCGAACAGAACCTATCAGGTAACAATAAGGTATTACGTCAATGGCTTCAGAAGTCCATTTGGTCCTACTTATTCTTTCACTACGTCCTCTACTTATGGGCAAAATGCACGAATTGCAACAGGGGAAATAGCTGAATCAATGGATGCTTCTAGGTATGAGCTTTATACCAACCCTGTCAACAACCTACTTTCAATCAAGTTCAATGCCTACGAAATGCCCACTCAAGTCATACTCTACAATCTTGCAGGACAAAAAGTATATGAGGCTGTTGGAAAAGCTGTAAAACCAGCACTAACAATCCCTGTTCACAACCTAAGCAAGGGAATGTTACTGATGAAAATCTATTATGGAAATGAGATCATCTACAAAAAGGTGCTCAAAGAATGATAACATTAGCCATCAACAAAAAAGGGGAGCTTTTCAGCTCCCCTTTTTCAATATCGTATATAGGAAATCAATTTTCAATTGAGTGCTCCGAAACCCAAAGGTTAACGACTCTACCCAAACGAATAATAGACTTTCTACCTGTTTCTTCTTCACGAACATCCGGTGTCTGTCTCAAGACAACTCCCGGTATCGTATCAGACTTAACGTAACGAATACTACCAACACCTAGTCCCATACCAACCAATGTAAATTCAGCCTCATCAAAAGGCATTCCTACAAGGTCAGGAACTTCTGTTGTTGCATTACCCAGTCCATCACTTACCACAAGGTCCACCTCTGTACCTTTCAAAATCTTGAACCCTTGCTCTATCATCTCACGTGTTACTTCACGGTTATTGTACTTCACTTGAAGTACTGAGTTCACTACTTGTGAGAATTTAGGATCTGGTACTCGCTCAACCTCTCCTATCTTCACGCCAATATTCTTCAAGCGGATGTAGGCATTCTTCAATGAACTGTCAATAATATCAGGCATATTGACTGCCGGTGGTCTTGAAGGGTTGATACGGAAATAGATTTTCCTATTTTCCTTCACTTTCTCATCAGCAACTGGTGTATGCGAAAGTACAGTATTCGGAGGCAGATCACTACGGTAGTTTACTGCACCTGAATCATATACAGCAAAGCGTAAACCTTTCTTTGCCAAAACCTTTCCTGCTTCCTGATAAGTCATACCGGTCACATTAGGCACTGTAATAGTTTCTCCATGCTGTGTAGCCATTGGCAGGTACAGTACAAAAAATCCGATTACTAAAAGTCCTCCCAGCAATACCATCAAAGCAATGTTGATCAGCAATGAGCGGGAGTTATTTCCTGCAATTATTTCTTTTACTTTATCCATTTCTACTTGATAATCATATCGCCATTCATTTTGGCTTTACTATATCGCTATCTTTTCAGTTTTATTTATACACTTAAATATTGTGCCTTTCTCATTCCGTAATCTAATATCTTATCAATAAAATCATACGGTTTATAGTGATTAATCGCTGCTTGATGGAAAATACACGTTGCAGGTGTCATTCCTGGCAATGAGTTCACTTCAATAACAATTGTTTCTACCTTGTCTTCCCAAATTCGGACAAAGGCATCTATACGGCAATATCCTTCCACATTCAGCGCTTTGGCAGCCCTTTTAAGGTCTTCTCTTACAATGGCAGAGATTTCTGCTTGTCTTTCCTTATTTGGTGCAAACCTAGAAGGTGTAATATTCTGTCCTTCACCAGCCAAAAACTTCTCTTCCAAAGATAAAATTTCATTGGTAGCCAAAGCTTCTGAAGGTTCAAATACCTCATAGGTTTTCTCCCCATTTTCCCACTTGGTAAGCATTCCTCCTGTAATTTCCAGGAAATGATCTGCTCCTTTGCGGTCAATAAGTTCTTCTATCAGGTAATATGTTTTTTGAGGGAATTCCTCATTCTTTTGCAATCCCAAAGCATTACGTTGCTCTTCCGTAGGCAATTCTGTCTCTCGGAACATCGTACGGGTAAAATCTGCCAACTGCTGGCGGCTTTTGATTTTCATCACCGCTGAGCTACAGCCATCATCCGATGGTTTTGCAATCAAAGGATATTCAAACTTGCTTTCAATTTCATCCAGCAATGCGTCTCCTTTTTCCTGCCATTCATTCTTGTAAACCATTCTATGATCTGCCACGATAAAGCCATGCTCTTTCAGGATTTCCTTAGTCATGTACTTATCAATGGTGGTCTGTGAACTTTGCACACCTGAGCCATTGTAAGGCAGTCTCAACTTGTCTAGGTTTTGCTGAACAGCACCGTCTTCTCCTGGTCTTCCGTGAAGTGCTATAAACACGGCATCGACTTTCTCTGCCAACTGCTCGTACGTCAGTGGAACCGGAACAAAACTCACTTCTCCCGCATATTTATTGGTAATAGCTGAAGCATTTTCAATGGTTTCCGCTATCACCTCATGTTTTGGCTGCTCCAAAGCCTCACGAATCTTGGTTTTGATATCGTCCGCATTGTCTTTCAGCATAATATTGATTGGCAACTGATAAAGCTCATGATGCTCTCCACTGCCTGTCAGGAATACCGGAATAGGCTCATACTTCTCTGAAGAAGAAAGCTTTTCAAAAATGTTCCTACCTGACTCTACAGAGATATGTCTTTCTGAAGAGTAACCACCCATAATGACCGCTACCCTTGTCTTGTCACTTTCCTGCTGCTGTTGTGACGCAATCTGCTCATCCAGCTGATGCATCAGCTCTTTGATCGCATAGGACTTCTTACCGCTCTTGGCTCTTTCTGCCAAAGACGTACGAATGATATACGTCAGGAACTGTGAAGGAGTCAGTCCAATCTCTGCTGCCTGATGGAAAAAGAATGACGAAGGCAACATGCCGGATGTTGTATTCGGGTCATTCAGGAAAATCTCACCTGATGCTATGATAAAACCATCAATACGTGCATAAACATTGAATTGCAGTTTCGCATACAAATCGGCACAAGCCTTCTGTATTTGTCTGATTTTCTCTGTTTCAATATTGATCGGTGTTAGCTTACGGCTCATACCAGGCAGGTATTTAGAGCGGTAATCAAACAGGTCTTTACCTTTTACAATTTCTGTAGGAGGCAGTGAAAGTGGTTTACCTTGTTCGTCCTGTACGACGATACAAGAGAACTCACGTCCTTCCACAAACTGTTCGATCAGCACCATTTCTTCTGAATCCACCGCTTTCAGCTCAGCTACTTCAGCATCAGACACAGCAAAGAACTCGTCCAGTTTTGAGACCAGCTGTTTAGGGTTATGAACCGGTGATGGTATATTGTTAAGAATCAGCGGCAAACCGATTCCTTGTCTGATATCGATCAGACCAGTTACAAATTTCTTTTTGTCTTCAGCAGTATACTGTTCCCACTGTGTACGGGTCACTTTCTCTATGAAGAAGGCGTTTTCTACCGCATCTACAAATGCTTCAACTGTATCTTCCTGCACTACTGCCACACCAAGAGATGAACCCTGATGAGGTGCTTTCACTACAAACGGAAAGTCCAATGATTTTTTGGTATCAGCAAACAGTGCTGCTTTATCAGACTGTTGCCAAGCATCAGCAGTCAACACTGTACTTTTTGGTGTTGGAATACCAAAATTCTCGAACAACTGCTTCTGTACAGATTTGTCAATACCTATTGAAGCCGATAAGATTCCTGCACCTGCATATGGAATTCCATACCACTCCAAAATACCCTGAAGGCTCCCATCTTCTCCATAGGGTCCATGCAGGGTTAAAAAAGCGAAGTCCATCAATGAAGCAAATGACTCCGGTTGCACCTTAGTCCCGACCTCAGCAATGATTGCTTCCTGTTCCTCTGTGCTTAATGCACCTAACGACTCGATATATAATTGGAATTCATGCAGTGTTGCAGGAATTTTTGACATCGGTGGATAGAAGTCCCTGATTGTCCCCTTATATATATACTCCCAATTCAAATGAATAAAGTTGCCCAGACTGTCCACAAAAATGGGAACAGGCTCAAACAGCCCCTTATTCAAGTTATCATATACTGTTCTACCGCCAGCGAAAGATATCTCCCTCTCTCTTGACTGACCTCCGAAAAAGATGCCTATTTTCATAACGGGACAAATTTAGGAAAAAATGTTATTGGATTTTGCTTTGTGCCTTTACTGACAGCAAGTTATGTCATTTTTTTCTGTCTGCTATCCTTAAAAACAGTGATTCTCAATCACGCATAAGTTTAGCGCAAACAGGCAAGATAATGTACTTATCTAATTTTTAATATTTTCATTTCAAAAAACAAAAGCCCTGCCATCCATATTCCTTTATGGTGTTTATTCAAATTTCTTGAGTAAATCTATTCAACCCAAGTCATTATCCTGCTTAAACCATCTATCAGCATGAAGGTTTTATCACGCTGAATTCTATCACAATTCTTCTTTTTCAATAAGTAGCTGGTATCTTTTATTGTGACAATTATTTTTGCTGAACAAAATTTTTACAGAAATAAAATACCATATCAATGAATATAAGAGTCGGACAAGGATATGATGTACACAAGCTGGCTGAAAATGAAGAGCTCTGGCTTGGAGGAATCCGCATTGAACATACACATGGGCTGGTAGGACATTCGGATGCTGACGTACTGATCCACGGTATCTGTGATGCAATACTAGGCGCTGCAAACCTTCGTGACATTGGTTACCACTTTGCTGATACAGACCCACAGTTCAAGGGAATTGATAGCAAGATATTGCTTAAAGAAGTGATGAAACTATTAAGGGACAATGGGTATGAATTATCCAATGTAGACAATACTATCGTAGCCCAACGTCCTAAAATCAATCCTCACATTCCTGCCATGAAACAATGTTTGTCAGAAGTGATGAATGTAGATGAGGATCAGATTTCTATTAAAGCCACTACTTCCGAAAAAATGGGATTTGTGGGCAGAGAAGAAGGCATGGCAGTACATAGTGTTGCCTTGATCTACAAATCTCAAAAGTGATAATAGTCTCCAAATTAGGGTAATAGCCATCACAAGTTGGTAAGACCTATCCCTATACCTTTGTAACTAAGTTATGAGATGAGATAATAGCGAGAAACTGACAGGTACCCATTGGCTGATTGTACGGGTATTGAAAACAATCTTTCGAGAACTGTTTACGCACAGAAATACAGTTCTTCATGTCAGTTCTTTGACAGACGCAGGACCTTTGCCCTGCGTCTGTTTTGTTTTTATATGATATTGTCTTTTAGTCAAAAAGAACCTTACCTTTATAAAATCCAATTCGACATTTAAATAAACCAATACATATTTAGGTATCGAATTAAAAGTCAATCCCCAAAAAAGAGACAGCCCACTATACTGAAAGCTGTGTTATAACCATTTATTTATTATATTCAATATTAAGGAAGTACAAAGAATGAGCAACAAAAATGCCCTAGCATAACTTGTACAAACCCTAGAAAGGCATCAAACTTGCTCAAAAGCTAAATTCAACACCAAATTAGAAAGACAGATGTGTGGTATCACAGGCATTTATGCATTCAATGAAATTGGCAGACTTTTTTCCATTCACCTCGCCAGAGGCAACAAGGAGCTTCAACACAGAGGCCCTGATGCCGATAATGTTTTCACGGATTACTATGTCGGTTTAGGACATCGTCGCCTTTCCATCATTGACTTGTCTACAGAGGCCAACCAACCTATGTCTGACCCTTCCGAAAGGTTTACCATTGTTTTCAATGGAGAAATATACAACTATAGAGAGCTCAGGCAACAATTGGAAGCCAAAGGGGTCACTTTTCAGACACAGTCTGACACAGAAGTGCTTCTACAGCTATATATACATGAAGGTGAAAAGTGTCTCAACAAACTGCATGGTTTCTTTGCATTTGCCGTGTTTGACAAATCAGATGACAGCCTGTTCGTTGCCAGAGACCGCTTTGGCATCAAACCCTTGGTTTATTATAAAGATGAAGACAAGCTGATCTTTGCCTCTGAAATCAAGTCGCTTTTTGCTTACAATATTCCACAGGAAACTGACTGGACATCCGTACTTCAATACTTTCAATTAAGTTATATTCCTGCTCCCAATACCATCTTCAAAAATATTTTCAAGCTGGAGCCAGGACACTATATGACCGTCCGAAACAAGGAAGTTCAAATTCAGAAATATTATCAGTTGCAAGGTCCTGATGAGCCAACTAAAGCACCTTGCAGCTATGAGGAAGCACAAAAAAGGTTATTAGAGTTGCTGGATGAGTCTGTTCAGGAACGTATGATCGCAGATGTCCCTTTAGGCGCATTCCTCAGTGGAGGTATCGACTCCTCTACAGTGGTTGCCTTGGCATCCAAATACACCAGCCAGCTGAATACTTTCTCAATAGGCTATAAAAATGAGCCGCTTTTTGATGAAACCAAGTATGCAGAAATGGTTGCCAATAAGTACAAGACCAACCATACTGCATTCCAGCTGACCACTCAGGACTTTTACGAACACTTGTTCAAGTTACTGGACTTTTATGGAGAGCCTTTTGCTGACTCTTCAGCCATCCCTGTCTATATGTTATGTGAACTGACCAAAAAGCATGTTACAGTGGCACTCTCTGGAGATGGAGGTGATGAAATTTTTGCAGGTTACAACAAGTACCAAGGGGAATTCAAAGCAAGAGAAAAAGGAACCGCAGCCAGAATGCTAGGTGCTGCATTACCTGTACTGGAAATACTTCCCAAAAGCCGTAACTCATACTTAGGGAATAAAGTAAGACAGCTACATCGCTTTGCGGAGGGAATGGGCATGAGCGATCAGGAAAGGTACTGGTACCTGAGCAGCTGGAGAAGTGAAATGGAAGCTTACAGCATGTTCACTGGTAAAACCAGATCCCTGATTATAGACAGTGAGTATGAAGCTCGAAAAGAATATTTCACGCAGCATATTACTGGAAATGGCATCAATGACATGCTTTTTGCTGATATGAAAATGCTCTTGCCAAACGACATGTTACATAAAGTGGACTCAATGTCAATGGCACATGCTTTGGAAGTGCGAGTTCCATTCTTGGATCACCGAATTGCAGAGTTTGCATTCTCACTTCCGGCGTCTTACAAGATCAATGGCAATATGAAAAAACGCCTGTTGCAAGATGCTGTGAGACCTCTTTTGCCGGACGAGATTTACAACCGTCCTAAGCATGGATTTGAGGTGCCTTTGGCTAAAGGATTTAAAAATGAGCTAAAGCCTTGGGTCGAAGAAATGCTCGATTTGGATTTTGTACGTGAGCAAGAAATTTTCTCACCTGACTATATTGAACAAGTGAGGAAACAGGTATTTCATACTAACAATTTTGACCAAAATCAGGTTTGGGCAATACTTGCATTCCAGCATTGGTGGAAAAAGTTTTCGTCCTAATGGGTACACTTCGAGATTGTGTCCCAACCAATTACCCGTAATTGGTTACAAAACGTATCATTTAGCACGGAAAATGAATATTATTTTTAGAACTAATTTTGAGATATTAGCAAGTTAGTGAATATTCTTAATGAAAGGAGAAATTGGACTGAACAAAGATTATAGCAATAATTATTGCGCTATTCTGAATAATGTTATAATATTTACATTAAGCTGAAAATGTAGCTTAATTTTATGTTACAGCTTTTGCAATTAAACAAGAATACTACTTGACTTTGATTGATTTTGGTAAGTAATTCCTTCTATAAGGAAATTGCTTTTTTATCATTGCTAGGTTCATCGGTAATTTTCATCTAAAAACATTTTTTGCTTTGAGGATTCGAGTAATTTTTAGTCTGAAGAACAAGGGAGCTGTCCTCCCCTTCCATCACCAAAAGCTGATCTGGAACTTGGCCAAAGAAATTTTAGGCCCTGGTTTCCCTCTAGAAGATCAAAGCTTTTGTTATTCGGGACTGAAAGGACAAACGAAGGTAGGCCGTGAGGGCTTACACTATTTTTCAAAACGAGTAACCATTGTATTCAGTAGTGCCGACAAGGTTTTTATCAACCTTCTAATTCAAAAAACTTTTGAACAACCACACCTGACGCTTGGCAATCTGGTGTTGATTCCTGAAAAAGTGGAAGAAGAAGTGGCACCTGAATATCAGGAGCACATGAAGTTCCTCTGCATTTCGCCATTGGTAATCCGTAACGAAAGGAGTAATACGAGAAACAAGGAGTTTATCTTCCCTACAACTGACGAGTTTTCTGACCTGCTCTATGAGTCAACCATGTTCAGAATGGAAAAGTCCGGGAAGTTTTCAGCAGAAGAGATTTCATCTTTCTTCCGTTTCCAGATTATTCCAGACAGCAAATACTTGGAACGCATTACCAAAAGCGAGAAAAAATTTGCGCGTATCTACACGTTGATCATTGATGGCAGCATCAAAGAAATCAGAGGATATACTTTCCCTTTTGAGTTCTATGCAGACCCGACAGTACAGCGCTTTATTTTTGAAAATGGCTTTGGTGAGTTGACCAACCATGGATTCGGTATGCTGGACGTACCACAAGACACTCCACCTGAGCGCAGAGTGATTTACTCTGTATCTGGAGAGGAAGAGCCGGATGCGTAATTGCGAACTAGCTGCTTCAAAATGCTTCTCCATAACTGTATTACAGAGGGAAGCAACCTAACTAACAAACCTTCTATACTATTACTTACATTATCAGCAGCATGAAACTCATACCATCACATACCTATATATAAGCCAGCAGCGATAAGGGATTATTGCTACTGGCTTTGTTCTTTTTCTGTTGTTACCTATTTAACGATAAAAGGCATAGGAGAAAAGCATAATATAAACACTACCAACGCCATTACGCCCAATACTTGCCTTTTCCATCCGATCGGCTCTGCATAAATCGCTGGTGGATGATAAACTCCAATCACCCGACCTATCAGTAATGCAAATAATAACCATCCCTGATACCCCTCAACTTCTGGAAAAAATGATTTCACGACAAACTGAGCTGTAAACACCCCTACTGCCATTACCAATGTCTGCATACGGTTCTGATAAGTTCTGATCAGTACCCAATACAGGAAAAATATATAGACTGGAGCATATATCAACAAATCACCAACCTCATCATGCATCGAAAACATACCTAGCCCTGCATAAAAAAGAAAAATCAGAAACAGCACTGGTACAATCTTCTTATGTGTTTTATAGCCTAGCATTGAATAAAGAATATGCCCTCCATCCAACTGACCGATAGGAATCAGGTTCAACGCTGTAAAGAAACAGGCCAGATAACCCGCCAACAGAAACGGATAGTGAATCATTTCATGCGGGTTTGGAATCAAAGAAGGGTCCGTCACGACAAAAGCCTTGAAAAACTCAAATAACAGGTTTGTTCCCATCATAAAGTTCTGTCCTTCGGGAATATTTTCATAAGCATATTTAGCGTAATCCAAGCCCCATTGTTCATACTCTGGGTGGACATTAAAGATATACGCTGCCGGAGGCAAGTGGGTAAACCCGTAATACAAAACACCCAATGCCACCAAAAAGCCCGCCATTGGTCCTGAAATACCTACATCAAAAAACTCTTTCCTTGTTCTTAACCTACTTTTTATACTGATAAATGCGCCCATTGTACCTATGCTGGGACCTAACCCAAAAAACCACATAGGAATAAAGTAAGGTAAGCTGACTTTCAGTTTATAGTATTTGGCAGTAAAGTAATGTCCAAACTCATGAACCGTCAGTATTCCTAGAAATGGAATGGAAAAGGACAATCCTGCCAAAAACTCATCAGTCGTAATCCCTGTGATAGCGAATGACTTTCCAAACATCCACTCGGCTCCAGCAAAAGTAGTCCCTACCATGGTTATGATAAACAAAGAGAGGTGAAGCAGGTTGGTTTGGAAACGGTTAAGGTTATTCAGTTTTTTCAAAATGATCTCTGTATTGGTTGAAATATTATAAACAGGTGAAGCCCGATAGTAAGGTTTTTATGCCTGAAACCCGAATTCATCTCAGGTATCAGTTATTCGTTTTTAAAACTATCCTTTCCTAATGTAAATTTGTATTTATTCAGAATCAAATAAAAGAACCAAGGTACGCCTTTCATAAGCATGAATCAGGAAACAACACAAACAAACCTGACAGGAAAAGACCAAGCACTTCAGGAATTGTTACAAGCCTATCAGCAACTTAACAAGTCCGAAACCCGACATATGCATATGGCATTTGTGTCAGGATACCTTGGCATGGGTAAAAGTACGCTTCTGAAAACATTCAAGGAAGAAGTTGCTCATGAAGCCTTGATCATTGAAGGGAAATTCAGCACCCTCCATCAGGGGATTCCCTATTATGGATTCAAGGAAGCTTTGGCTAACCATATTCATCAACTGATTACCCATCAGGACAATCTCTCCTTGGAAAAGCTAGAAGGCAAACTTACGGAAAAGCTTGGTTCCAGTCTTCAGGTATTGACCGATTACATTCCTGAACTTTCTATGCTTATCAAGCATACACCCGCTGCAGTACCCTCTACAATGGCAGGTGTAGAAAACCAGCTCTACCCACTGATCAAGTCATTGCTTGACGTCTTTTTTGATTTCAGTGAACGACCTTGCGTATTTCTATTTGATGACCTCCAGTGGATGGATCCATCCAGTACCAACCTACTGAAATACTTGGCATTTAATTCACTTGAACATAAGGTGCTTGTAATTGGCGCATACCGAAAAAACGAAGTGAGTAAAGGTCATCCCGTGATGCTTATCCTCAAAGACTTAAAGGAGGAAAAGATGGACATCACTGAGGTAGAGGTCAAGACGCTGAATGCCGCAGACATTATTTACCTGATTGAGTCTGCCTTTCCTGAAGGAAAGTGTACGAAAGACTTTGCACAAACTGTATTCAAACTGACCCAAGGACACCCTTTCTATGTAAAAGCACTACTGAAAGAGTTGAAAAACTCTCATTTCATTTGGGTAGAAAACGGTTATTGGCAAACCAATGCTGAAGCGATCCAATCTCGCTTCAAGGACATGAATATATTCGGTTCTGTTCAGGAACGACTTGTCAGTGTAGCTCACCCAACCAAGATGATGCTGAAGTACATGTCATGCATGGGACAGTTCAACTTAGCCACGTTGTGTCATCTACTCGACAAAAAGGAAAAACTAGTCACTCAACTTGTAGGGGAAGCCATGAGTAAGGGTTTATTGGCTTATAGAAACCGCGAAATTGCTTTTGCTGAAGGTTATTACGCTGAAATTATCTACAATACCATTTCGGTCGAACAACGGGTGAAAATTCACTACAATATTGCAGACTTTCATTATAAGCGCCATGCGGATAAACTTGTGCCTTCAGAATTGATTTTCATTACAAATCATTACAATGAAGCCTTACCGGTTGTCAAGCAGCGAAATGAATCGGTAGCCATAGCACGACTGAACCTGAAAGCAGGAAATGCTTCCCGCCGAAACCAGGCTCTTGAGATTGCAATCAAGTACTACAATACGGCTGCTGACTTGCTGAAAGAGACTACCAAGCCTGAAGAACATAGTGAACTAAAAGCCCAAATTCAGCTCGAAAAAGCCCGCTGTGAATACCGACATGGAAACTTTGACCTTGCTGAAATTCACTTGGATAGGGTTCTTCAGCAAAATACCAATGTACTGCTTCGAGCAAGGGCTTACCAACAGAAGATTACTATCAACATTCACACACGCCGTTACCGTAATGCCATAGAGATTCTTCAGAAGTCTTTAAGTGATTTCGATATATCCCTGCCTTTGAGTGAAAAGGATATCGTTAGCCAACTTCAAACTGAAGAACTACAACTGAATCGCTTTACAGATGAAAATGGTGTTGATGCTATTGCAGCATGTTCCAATAGAGAAAATAATGCGGAAGAGTCTGCCATCTTAAACCTGCTTCATGCAGGTACTACAGCCATTCACCATTACTCTTCCAACCTGTTGAAATGGCAGGCAATGTTTATCCTGAACTTAGCCATCCGAACACGTCCTACAGGAATTACCGCCATGGCATGCGTAACGCTCAGCAAGACACTGATTGGCACAGAGCAAAGCATGGACATTGCCTTGGCGTTTGGCGAACTTGGTTTCAAGCTAGGAAAACAGGTAAAGGACAGTTCGCTATACAGTCAGATTTTGGGACACTATGCCTACTTTGTTCAAAGCTGGAAAGCGCCATTGCGTAAAACCATTCCAAACCTCGAAAACAGTATTCAAAAAAGCTTGCAGCAAGGAGATGGTTTTGGGGCAGATATGCTTACGCAATTAGCCTTTGATACCAAGTTTCAGTTTGGGTACCCACTTTTTGAACTGTTGGATACAAACCCTGAATCTCCTAGTGTATTTCAGGAAAAGAATGCATACATCATTGAAGCAGAACGTAAACTGATCAGAAAGCTATCAGGAGTAAGTACCTCTTTCAACCTGAGAAAAGTATCTCCCAAACCATTAGGAGGAAGGTTTACATTTCAGGAGCAACTGTTTTTCTATTACCATGTCAGAGGACTCTATTACTTGTTCTTTGATATGCATGAACAAGCCATGCTGGAATTTGAAGCGGCCCATACCAACAGTGCCTTGCTCCGTGGCTCTCCACGATATGCCGAAAATATTTTTATGATGGGGCTTTCCACCGCTATCAACTATATCAATATTGAAAGTGAGAAAAGGGAGGAAGCACTCGAAAAGTTGTACTTCTACAAAAGTATGTTGTGGAGATGGAGTGAAAACGCGCCAGAAAACTTCAGCCACAAATACCATATACTCTCTGCTGAACTTTTCAGAATATCAGGTGAGAAATCGAAAGCTTTGCATAGCTACAAGCTCGCAGCCAAAGAAGCTTTTCAATACAATTATATTCAGCATGAAGCTATTGCAAACCTGCGGATGAGTACTTTTATGCTAACGGAGAAGTACCCTATCGAACAGGTCCGTCAAAAGCTTACCAAAAGTATTCGCTGCTTCAATAGTTGGGGAGCCAAAGCAAAGGTTACTCAGTTACAGGAAAAGTATGCCTACCTCTTGAAAAACCAGCCTGAGCCACCTCAGCATCGTATGGAGGAAATTGAACATGTACAACAGGAAGTTGGGGCTGAACTTGATGAACAAAGTACGATCAAGAAAATGCTTTCACTTTTACTGACTGCCGCTGCCGCATCTAGGTGTTTACTTTTTTTCCGAAAAGGCGAAGATATTATGCTGGTGGGTGAAGCCCGATCTACAGACCATTACCTGAAAGCAATCTCAAAGCCTACACCTATCAAGGATACTCAACGGGTTTCACACTCTGTTCTCCGTTACTGTATCCGAAGCCAGCAAACGCTGATGAGTTCTCATCCTTCCGATCATGATATCATCAGGGAAAGAGACTATATCTTACAGCAAGGTATCCAGTCCCTGCTTTGTATTCCAATCATTATTCATGATGAACTAACGGGACTGGTCTATCTGGAGAATAACTACGCTACAGATATATTCACGCATGGTAGACAATTCTGGACAGGACTAATTGCCAGACAGGGTGGTATCAATCTTGAAAAAGCACGTATTCACCAACAATCGGTTGCCTTGAACAAGGAACTGAAACAGGAAATGATTGAAAAAGAAAGGTTGCATAAACTGATTGAAGAGCAAAAAAACACCCATATCAATACCATTGTCGAGACACAGGAAAGCGAACGAAAGCGTATTGCAGAAGACTTACATGACAGCCTTGGCGCCTTATTGGGAAGTGTAAAACTGCACTTCACGCATTTTCAGGAAAACTTTGAGGAAAAGATTCCTGAAAAGCAACAGGAGTATGAGAAAGCACTTGCCCTATTGGATAATGCATGTCAGGAAGTCAGACGTATTTCACATAATATGTTACCAAGCTCACTCATTAAATTCGGGCTAGTAGCGACACTGGGAAGTTTTCTTCAGCAGGTAGAAGCATCTTCTACCCTACAAATTGATTTCAGTGTCTATGGCTTGGACGAGCGTCTTTCACAAAATATTGAGGTTGCAGTTTACAGAATATGTCTTGAGTTAGTTCAGAATGTCATCAAGCACGCTCAAGCGTCCCAATTAAACATGCAGTTGATTCGCCATGAAGACAGCTTAAATATCATTGTTGAGGATGATGGAAAAGGCTTTGACCCTACAGTGCAAAGGCATGGTATTGGACTTGAAAATCTTGCGTCCAGAGTTGACTACCTAAAAGGTGACTACAGTATTGATTCTCAAATAGGATCTGGAACTTCTGTCATAGTAGATATCCCGTTATAGGTCAATCAAATAGTTAACAACTATGTTAGCAATGACTCTTTTGGTTAAAAAATTTGTAGTAAGATGGAGATATTTGGTTGAATCTTGGATATAAGCAATTATTCTAATTCAACTTTCATGTAACTAAACGAACAATATGCTCAAGACACTGACCTTGCTAGCAACAGTGCTTTCACTTATACTTTTTCCTGTAACAAAATATCAGTTACTAGCCCATAACGGCAAACCTGTACCAGCCAAGGTAATTACAGAATCATCATTTGATTTTTCCATTAGCCGCTCCGAGCTAGCCGAACAGCATGTTCAACTCTATATGCTGCTACTTGATAAAAGCCTCAAGCCCGTTTACAGTAAGGACAAGCAAATATCTTTTCAAAAGGATATTCGTCCGTTGGATTACCTTAACTACTGGGACAAAAAACAAGACGAAAGATATTATGTCTTGCTGACTAAAGCGGCTTATATCGTCAACACACCTGTGAGTTTCTTTACAGAAAAGCGCCTGAGTGATGTCAACTACATTCAAGAAACCCTTCCTGATTATAAAGTACAGTCTGACAATGGTAAAACATTTAAAATAGCATGTGGCTTTATGGCTCCCGACTTCACCTATGACCTTACCTTTAGCAGTCCTGATCAAGATATATCCCCCCAGATCCAAGAGCTAATCGCCTATACAGCAGGGCAAGATACTGAACTGGGCACTCCAAAAATATCAGTTGTACAGCACAACTATGACTTTAGCCGTGTCATGATGCACAAGACAAACAAGATGTCTGTGTCTGTCACTAATATTTATGATTATGGCAACAACCAGACATTACAAGTTAACTACACGCTAAACTATATTCATAACCTGCCCCCTGAGTTGCTTGGAGGCTCTGAAATGCTGATTGGAGAGATAAGGAAAGGCATTTTTGAATATGTTAATACCACCAGAAAGTATATAAGACAAATGTAAGTTCCAGTAATTATCTTAAAATGTTCATAGTTTTGTCCTTGACTTTTAATAATATTTACTAACATTGCAATACTTGCTTTAAGTAATTGGTGTTTATCATTATTCTTATCTGAGCAAGTTTTATAGCTGTTTCAAGTGTACAGCTTTAGCTAAAAACTACTACTAACAAAATATCATGTTAAATCCACTTAGTAAGAAACAACTCAGTGGCTACCTTTTTGGCGGAGTACTCTTTTTGCTGATTGGCTTTCTTGTCTATGCAATGATTTCTTTGAGTACATCAAGCAAAAGGACATCTCTCCTCGCTAAAAAAGGAGAGGTTGATGTAACCTCATGGAATTTCCACCAAGATGGTCCCATTGCACTGAATGGTGAATGGGAATTCTATGCCAATGAGTTTATAACCCATGAACAGTTTCAGGATACTGATCTAAAACCAGAACCTGATACTTATGCATCTATTGACAAAAAATGGCACAAACTGCTTATCGATGGTAAGCTAATGAGTGGACATGGGTATGCCACTTATCACCTGCGTGTCAAACACAATGATGACCTTCCCGTAATGGGACTCACCATTGATTCATTTCTGTCTTCCTATGCCTTATACATCAATGGCAAACTAATTTGCCATAACGGAAAACCTGGCAAGTCAAAAAAACAGACCATTCCGTCTTATCAGCCTTTGACCACTTCAGTAAATCTCGAAGGAGAAGTTTCTGATATCGTCATTTATGTTTCCAATTTCCACCATATACTAGGAGGAGGCTCTGATAAGATCTACTTCGGTAAATCAGAGGATTTGCATGGCCAACGTAACAAGGTGATCGCTGTACAGATCTTTGTTGCAGGCTCTCTAATGGTGTTGGGATTCTTCTTTTTGGGAATGTTCTTATTCTGGAAAGACAATAAATCCGTACTGTACTTTGCGCTGTTCTGCTTGGTTCAGTGTTATTGGGTGATAGGTAGTAACTTCTACCTGATCAAGGGAGTATTTCCGAACTTACCCTTTGAACTGACCTCTGCACTGGAATACAACGCCATGTATTTGGCAGTCTTTTTTGCAGTCTGCTTTTACAGTGAGGCTTTCCCTACAAAGTTTTCACCATTTATCATTCGTGTATTAGGCACCATCACGTTACTGTTTGTAATAGTGACCACTTTTACGGATAATAATACCTATACACATTTTACAACTGCTCATAATATCATTTCTGTAGTCAGTATCCTGTACATCATTTCTATACTGATATATGCCATAGTCAGAAAGAGTCAAAATGCACTCTATGCTTTCATTGGAATGATATTACTGTTTTCTGCCGCTTTCTATATTTTACTGGTGCATTACCATGTGATTCCGGCTATCAGTTATTTCTTTGAGTTAAGTATGGTTGGGTTTATACTGTCCCAGTCTTTTATTCTGGCACATCAGTTTGCATCCTCATTTAAGGAAGAGGAAAAACTCAAGCTAGAGAACCAGAAACAAGCAGAAGGAATGACTACACTGGCAGAGGAGCTGAAGCAACAAGCCGAGGAGTTGAACATTACCAATACCCTGCTCAATGAGCAGAAGATGGAAATGGAAATCAAGAACAACAATATTACGGCCGGCATCAATGCTGCTAGTCATATTCAGCAATCAATGCTGGTAAGAGAGGACGTTATCCGTGAAGAGGTAAAAGACGCGTTTGTACTGTGGCAACCACGAAACATTGTCAGTGGAGACTTTTACTGGTTCCGAAAGACAGAAGACAAGCTGATAATTGCGGCAGTTGACTGTACTGGACACGGACTTTCTGGTGCTTTGATGAGTATGAGTGCCTCCAATATGCTGAATGATATTGTATTGGAACGCCATACTTACACACCTGACAAAATCCTGTACCAGTTGCAGCAAAGTGTCAATGAACAGTTTTTGCATAGTGCAACATACCATGCCGGTTTGGATGCTGCTGTTTGTGTCATAGACCTTAAAGAAAATAAGTTACATTATGCAGGAGCCAAATGTCCATTGATTTATATTCAGTACAATGAATTGCACCAAATCAAAGGAGACAGGCTTTCAATCGGGCGCATGCATGGTAAGCAGCAGTCACAGTTTACCCTGCACACAATAGACCTTGATACACCAACCACATTCTATATTTTCTCGGATGGTTTTCAGGATCAGTTTGGAGGTGACAGTGACAAAAAGTATTCTATAAAAAGAATGAAAGGGCTTATGGCTGCGATGCATAGAATGCCTATGGAAAAACAAAAACATCACTTGCTTAATGCCTTCGAGCACTGGAAAGGTGACAATATTCAGATCGATGACCTATTGGTCTTGGGCATTAGCATATAAATTTACTCAGTTTAGTTAATCCTCCGATAATAAAAGGCTGCCATCTAAAAATGGTAGCCTTTACCATATGTAAACAACTGTAAATTTCATCTTCTCTACACCATAATAATTTGTACAATACGGCGTTTTTAATAGAACTATTTCAATTTTTTAGTTAAAAATCGCTAAAATGAAAAACAAACTTTTACTGTTTCTCTTCGCTATGCTTACCTCTGCCAGCCTGATGGCACAGGAGGAGCCTAGCACAACCAATGACAACACGGCTGTAGAAACAACTGATGGCCCTACTGGCTCGGCAGATGAAGCCAATGCCATCAACAACACATTGGACGTTTTGAGCTCCATGGATAGTGTAAACCAATTTGCAGGAAATCTTGGTTACAACTATATCGGTGGTGAACACTACGTTACCCTAAGACTGAAGCCTGAAATCACACTTGGCAAATGGGGAGTAGGTCTTGATATTCCACTTTCAGTAAATGTTGAAAATGGAAAATTCCGCTCAGAAGAATTTAAAAATGGTGTAGGTGCCCTTCGTATGATTCGTTACGTTAGGTATGGTGTAAAAAAACGTGACCCATTCCACATACAAGTAGGTGACATGTCTAACTCTTACATCGGTTATGGCATGCTCGTAAACAACTACACCAATGCAACCTCCTTTGAAAGAAGAAAAGTTGGTCTAGGTTGGGACGTTCGTTTCGGTAAAGTGGCAGGCCTTGAAGGTATGTACTCTGACTTCAACGTTAAATCTTTCAACCTTTTAGCAGTTCGTCCTTACGTTCGTCCTTTTGGCAACTTACCTGTACCTGTAATCCGTACATTTGAGATTGGTGGTACTTATGTTGGTGACAGAGACAAAACTGTTGAGAATGGACTTGAGGTACAACACAACCTGTTGATGCAGAACAAAGGCATCAACTCATACGGTGCTGATGCAGGCATCAGCCTTATCAACCTGAGATTCCTACGCTTAAGAGCATACGGTCAGTTTGCCAAACTAGATAAAAAAGTATCTATTGGTGAGTTAACGGCTTACAATGTACAGCATATGACTGCTGCCAATAATGAGCTTCCGACTGAAGACCAAATCACTGAAGAAGACATTGCTACTAACGCAAGAAACCAAGCGATCGAGCTAGCTAAAAAACGACCTGAATATGAAGGCGTTGATGATGCTGACTTTGAAAACGGTTATACTGCTTTCGAAGGCGGACAAGGTTACTCTTACGGTATTGAGCTTCAGGCAAGCCTTATCTTCAAGTTACTGACAGCTTCAGCTAAAATCGAGAGAGTTAACTATGAGAGAAACTTTATCCCTCAGTTCTTCAACTCTATCTACGAGATCAACAAGGATGCTAGAATCCTAGCACTGGCAAACGTAACAGAACCTACCAAAGGTATCTACGGAAGCGTGTCAGCTACCTTACTTGAGAAAGTAAGACTTAGTGGTGCTTTAATGCTTCCTGATGAAATCGGCGAGAATGCACCAGCAATGGTTAACGTTAATGCAGAAGTAGTAAACCTGTTTGATAAGATCATCCTGAATGCTCACTATATCAAAGGCAACCTGCTTTCATTGGATAATGCTTTCACATTTGACGAAAACTCACTGGCTGTTGCAAGAGCTGCTTACAAGCTGAACCGTTTCTTGACTGTTGGTGTGGATTACCAGTGGACTTGGCAACAAGTGGGAGAAGGTCAATTTAAACCTTCAAACAGAGTGATGCCTTACTTTGGTTTCAACTTCCCATTGAACCTCTAATAGAAAAGGTCTATACATAATTCAGCAGGCAGCTATTTTTTAAAATTGGCTGCCTGTTTTCTTTCAAAAAGAATCAATTTACTCTTATTTTTTCTTCGAATTTCATAATATAGAATTCACATTTTTTAAGACTAATAAATACACTAGTCTACACCACTTTTATAACCCTAAAAACTAAAATGGACATCCAACAATATCTTGACCTTGCCAACATATTGAAACAGGTTGGTGACAAAGCACTTGGAGACAAAGACTTCCAACATATACTGTTCAAGGAAGCTGCCTTCAAACAACCTTTTTCCATTCCTAGCAATGCCTTTAACTTTCTGGTAGATGGCAATGCCACTATTGAAGCCAAACTGTTTAACAGTCTAGATGACCTAGAAGGGGAAAGTGAACCTGAAAAGGATATCGCCTTCAAAGGATATGATCCAGAGGAGTTTCTAAAAGAAAACGTCCTGATTGGCTATCGTTTTAATGGTTACCTGAAAGGAAGTGGAAGTAGTGCTCTAGGACAGTTAGGCTTTGGTACAGAGTTCAGCAAGGATTTCACCATGTTTATCTACCGAAAACATGCTATCAACTCCACGTTAGTGACTGCTACTGCGAGGGATTTAACCAGTTTCTTTTCTGTATTCGGTGACACAAATCCTTCTACACTGGATATTGGTGAAACGATGGGCTACCAATTAAACGGAGGGCTAAAAGCTGCTGCTTCTATCGAGTGGGCACATATCATGACAATTGCCCTTAAGCAACTGAGTAAAGTATTAAAACTGGATGAGGCGCTCAACCTTCAAACAGGATTTGGAGCACAAGCAAAGGCCCATATTGAAATCAAGGATAACCTTACATTCTTGGTATCCAAAGAGGATTCTGATAAAATCCGTGTGACAATTGACAAGGTCAAGGAAAAAGGGATACAGCTAAATGGAAACTTTGGTTTGGATGTGTCTTTAGCAAACCCTGAAGAGCTGGAAGAAAAAGTAACCATGCTATTGGATGCTGCACTCAAAACATCTTCCAAAAAAATTGAACAGGGACTACAGTATGCAGAAGACCAAATACCTGCTGACTACCAGTCTGCCATAGACATTGCCTGCCTTGTAATGGGTTGGGACATTCAAGCAGGGAAGGACTACATCATGGTGGAGCTTACACAACTCAAAGAGAAGGTGCAGTCCATCATTGAAACCGTTTTAAAAGTACAGTTGTCACTCGGTTTGAAACTCGAAATGAGTAGAACAGGCAGTAGCAAGGCTTATTTTGATGCGAGCATGACTGAGGCTGACTGGAAACGTTTCAGCGGAAACCTGATCAAATTGAATCTAGAGGAAGTATGGCAAGCTATTGAGAGTAAGGAAGCTCCTGACGTTGAGGTTCACTCCTACTTGAAAATGGCATCAACCAAGATCAGCAACTCTTTTGGTTTCCGTATTGCAGTCGGAAACTTCGAGTTGTCAGCCAAGTTAGCATACAAGGACTCTGAGATAGTGGCTACTGAACAGCTCAACCCAAAGACAGGTAAAAGAGCTCATGAACTCCATTATTACATAGAAAGAGGCCGTTCGGTAGATGCTAAAAATGACCGACATGCCTATTTTAGGTTTTCTGCTGAAACACCGATGCCTCTTGAAGCTCAACCCTCCTGCAAGGAACTGGATTATGGGTTAATGCTCCAATGGTCTGATACACAAAAGAGAGTCAGCAAGGACGAAGTGGCTAAATATGTAGACTGGGCTGCGACTTGGAACCTGCTTCCTTCCCATAAAGTCCATGAAACCATAGCACGGTTGTATGAAAGCCATCAAGAGAAAGAAAATATTCAGTTCCTCTGCAAGTTATCCATTGAGGAAGGTGATTTTGAACGCTTCTTCCCACTGATTGTCAATGCTAGTGACCATGCCATTGCCAAATCATTGGCTGCATCACTTCCATACCTGCCGGAATTTGAAAGCCGACTTACACCTGAAACCCGTATCCTGAACTACTTTGGTTATGCTCAGCTACTACTAAAGCAAAACCCAAGAACAGAGGGAGATGTATTGGTTGTATTGCAACATGGGTTTAGTCAGGCTTCTGCGCTTTCGGATCGTACTCGTAATTGGGAAGCACAAAATGCTGAAACGCCAAGTACTGCTGATAATGGCTACTACTCAATGGCTGGTCAGTTTTCCCACAACTTTGTATGGAGAAGAGTCAATGGCTTCAAGAAAGACGTCCGTGACCTTCAGCATGCGATCGAAGCAGGCAAAACATATGAAAAGCACCTCAATAAATCAGGCAAGAAACTGAATGATATTATAGGAGCTCACAACAACCCATTCAACTATAGGTTCCTTGGTCGCCTTTTGATTGATATTGCAGCAGAACACCAAATGGAAGACCTAATCAGTTCAGAACTGAGCATTATCCATCAGGATAGTGGCAGTGTAGAAGTACTGATCAAATAACAGGTTGGAATGATATTACCCCCTGAGGGATAAAAACATATAAGTTTTATCCCTCAGGCTACTTTTCGTATCTACTATCAAACTTTTTACTATTGTGAATTACAGATCTTTTATCGGACTACTCTTATTGTTGTTTTTTACCTCAAACGCTTTTTCACAACAATTACTAGGTGCATTTAACTTTGGTCGATCTTATAATATTGATGACAAGGCGGAATCATTTATTGTAGCAGAAAATGGTTACTTACCCAATATGCTTTTCTTTATCAATAAGGAAAAGGTACACCTTAGCATTTGGGATCAAGACGAGTACCTAGGAAATATCTTGGAGGCTGAAAAGCCTGAAAGATTTATCAAGACGCTAGGGTCTGTAACTAATGATGATTCCCATACATTATTCTTTACTACAAAAAATGAAGATGAATTAAGCTCTATAAAATTTAACCTTAATGAAGGCACATCAAAAAGTACTACTTTCCCAAAGACGCTTCCTTTAACAGATCAAAAGCTGCTTTCGACTTTTACTCATCAAAACAGTTTTTACCTGTTAACATTACTAGATAGCAGCTCTACATTAAGAATTTTAAAAGTGGGTGATCTTAATATCAACCAAGTTCAAGATATTGATCTAAAAACAGGTTTGCAGTCATTTTTTGAGGAGAATGAGGTAGTAAAAGACTCACTATTCTCTGCCTTACTACACTCAACATTATATTCCAATAATCACCGATTTACCAATATTGAAAGTCAACAGGTAAATCCTTTATTACTGAGTGCCCAAAATAATAAACTATATATAGATGGTAATAATCTCTTGCTTACGCTTGATAGACCTAGAGAACAAACCATTTCAATAAAAATAAATCTTTATGACTTTAGCCATGAGGTAAAGTATTTTTCGCATCCTTCTATCGAGCTTGGTAAGTTCACTACTTATACATCTAACTCATATTATCATGACAATAAACTTTATCAGGTGATTGTATCTTCCAAAGAGTCATGCTTGAGTATTACTGACTTTAATACCAATGAGCTAATTCAAGAATACAGAACAAAAAAAGGAGATTCGATTACCATAAAAAATAGTGCATATACAAATCATCATATAAGAAGGAAAAGTAAAAAGAAGAAAGGGGGAGCCCAACTAAAAGATCATAATTTCATTGAAGAAACACTAGATGGACATCTTGGAATTTCTGTTTATGAAGCCCAAAAGAATATAGAAGCAACATGGGGTGCTTTCAAGTTTGTAAGAGATAATGAAAGGTCTTCTGATGGTACTGCTGCCTTAGCTTTATCAACGGTAAGTGCGGGATTAGAACTAACTGTCCTTGCCCCTATCACTGCTGGTATATTAACTCCATCTGTAGGTGTAAGTGTTTATATTAATCCAATAGCGCTTATTACAGCTAATAAAAATATAGAAAGCAACTATATAAAATCGTTATTTGATAAGCAAACAGGAGAATATATCCCAAAATTCACAACGCCAAATGTATTGGAGAGGATTGAGTTTTATACTTTAAACTGGAAAGATGAAGTTATTGCCAAGACATTGGTAAAGCAAGGTAATGATTATATTCTAGGATATTATGACAAGCTAAAAGGCAGGTACTTCTTGCGAGTATTTGAAGACAATCCTGAAAATTACAACTAAACAAAAAGCGCCTCTTTCCAAATAGTTAGGAAAGAGGCACTACTATTATAAGGTTAACTTATTTATTGGATTACAAACTGTTTGGACACAAACTTATCTCCTTCTCTAAAGACAGCGAGATAAAGTCCTTCGATCAGGTTTTCCCTACCTTTTACCACTTGTATCTGGGTTTGATCCGCAGCTACATCATAAGTTGCCACCAACTTTCCTGTCCTGTCATAGATTTTGAGTTGGGACTCTTTTTGATGAGTTCCTATTACAATATTGACCTCACTACTAGATGGATTCGGGTAAACTGTTAAACCATTCACAAACCCATTTTCAGCGCCAATGACTGCTTTATTCAAGACAGAATATCCTGCATAGGTTACATCTGTAGCTACAGGAAACGTTTTACCAAACTGAAACTGATGTGCATGTATAGGCAAGTTGGATGTATAAACAATCTCCATCACCTCTATAATACCTGACGGCCTTTCTTCTAATGTCCCTGCCGCATAAGTGATCTCTCCTTTGACATTATCTACCTTCTCCACCAAATCCATTTCAAACACATCAAGGTATTTGACATCCAGTACCTGAATTTGCTCAGTATTATATTTCAGGTGAAGTGCTGCCGCATCTATAGGCAACTCGCCTGTTTCCAACGTGACAATAGCTTTAAACCTGTTTTTGAAGCCCTCGATAGGAGCAGGCACCAACCTTGCTGTAACTGCCTTCTGAATATCCCTATAGGAAGGCTTCTCACTGATTCTTGCACCACTGCTCAAGGCACTTTCCCCTACCTCACTAAAGTTCAATGCCAACAATGAAAAGTCTGGAAGCGTAATCTGATCATCTTCATTGAAGTCCGTATTCCCATTGAAACCGAGGTCTCCTAACTCTGTACTAAAAGCAGCCGCCAGAATAGAGAAGTCTAGTATTGAAACCATATTGTCATTGTTGGCATCACCTTCTCTCAACATTTCGGAAGTAACATTATTGGCTCCTGTATTCAGCATAACAGACTGTGCTTGCTGCAAAGTATGGTGGTTTTTAACCGTCATCATATAACCGCCTGGAGAAATGCCATTTACCGAAACCATTCCTGTTCCATCTGCCACAACATTGCTGAACTCATACGCCAATGAGTTATCATTTTCGTTATAGAGTTTTACATTTACAGGGACTGCCATTTGAGATGGTGTACTATTTTCTCCCCTGCCCTGCAAGTTCAATTGTAGGTTCAGCTCCGCTGTATTGTTAATAACCACACTGCTCCCTATAGTCTGCTCAAGGATTGAAATACCATTAATTGCAATGTCATTTTTCAGGGTTACAGATCTGTCATTGAAGGTCAATAATGTTCCAGGTGATGAGATCGGTGCAACAGCTTCAAAGGTCAAGGTAAATAACAATATATCACCCGACACTTCTCCGCCCAATACACCTGCTGCATAATCCACGGTTCCTACACCATTGTCAAAAGTCAACGGGATCAATAGGGTGTTTAAATTTCCCTCATCATTAGCTGACTGTACCGAAAGATAAGTCGGGTCATATTTCAAATGCACTTCTGCGGCATTGAATGGCTGAGCACCTGAATTGGCAAATACGTTTACGGTAAATGTCTGCCCACTAAAAACCTCAACGTCTGAAGGTGAGATAGAAAGTGTCGCCCCTTCCAACTGGTCTATTGCTTTAAAGGTCGCAGAGATTGTTTTGTTTTCATTGACATCTGTAAATGTATAACTCGTAATAGGTCCCTGATTAACACCATTTACCAATACTTGATCAACCTGAAATCCTCCATTAGGGTTAATGACAAACTCCTGATCTCCACCTTCTGGCACTTGTACTGCTCCTGAAGGGGTGATACTCCCATTAGCCCCTGCTGAAGCATTAATGGTATAGGAGGTCGAAGTTGTTGGAGTGAAAACAGCTACTATCGTATGTCCCTGTGTTACATTAGTAAATGTATAACTCGTAATAACACCTTGAGAAGCACCATCTACCAACACGTCAGAAAGTTCATATCCCATGTCAGGTACAAAAGTAAATTCTTGATCATCTCCTTCAACTACACTGACATTCCCGTTAGGGGTAATACTTCCAAGACCTTGAACGGATGCCAGTATATTGTATGTCTGAGGTGGAATCTCCTCAAAAGTTACACTAATCGTATGGTTGGCTGTGACATTGGAAAATGTATAATTGGCTGTGATTGACACAGTGTTGTCATCCACCAAAAGTGTAGCAATCTTATACCCGTCAGCAGGCGTAATGGAAAAAGACTGATCTTCCCCATCCGTTACCTGAACAGTTCCTGAGGGTGATATACTTCCATTAGTCCCTGCCGAAGCTTCTATTTCCCAAACAGGGATTTCAATCGTTACCGCAGTATTTTGAGCAATTACATTCAAGGATTCAGCGGTACCAAATAGCATTTCTGACGATTCACCTATAGTAACTGCTGTTGAAGGTACCTCAGCTAATGCCGTAAATGTGATCACCAACAAACCATTTGTAGTAGCAGAAATATCTCCATCCAAATTACCGCCTTCACATACCACACTACCACTTGTATTAGCCTCCCCTACCTCTGTAGAAGATAAGACTACAGGCATTGCACATACAATATCTGTTACCTGAAGGTAAGTATTATCAAAGTTGACTTCCAAGGCAGCCGCATTGTAGCCTTGCCCATTGCCTGCTGAGGTATTCAGTGAAACTGTAAATGATTCTCCTGGTTTTACATTGTTATCCGATGCTTGCAGGGCGAAAGTCACATCCTGTGCGACTGCTACTCCCGAGAACAGCATCAATAATATGACAGTCAATGCTGACATATACTGTTGCGTAATGAATTTCATTATTGAATTGGATTAAAGGTTAGTTGAACTAGAAGATGAGACCATGAGCTGTCCAGTCCTTTTACTGGACAGCTCAATAAAAGAGGTTTATTTCAGTAATAACTTCTTGCGGTAGTGAATACCATCTACTTCGACAGTGACCATAAAGAAGCCATTTGAACCTATCGCTGACTTGGATATACCTTCTGTCAGGATAGATGTATCTGATGATAGGAAGACTTGCTTGCCAGCTGTATCTGTGATCAGTACGCTAAAGCTTTCTTTCACGGATGAAGGAAGTGAGAGGTACACAACATCTGATGATGGGTTTGGATACATCTCGAACTTACCAAGTGCTCCCGCAAATGCTCCTCCTGAAGTATCTCCCAATACTGAGTAACCGGCATACATCAGGTCTGTCCACTTTCCGTCTGCAATCTGTACAGCTGCTTGCGTAGCATTCTCTTTTACTTTAAATACTACTGTCACCAGATCAAAAGTACCTGAAACGGCATCATCTAAAGTACCTGAAGTATATTGTAAGGTCCCGTTTTCATTAGAGTAGGTTACCTTCAACGCTACAGGCAACAGGTCTGTCCCCTTCAGTTCCATGACTTCAAGTAAATCAGCATCGAAGTTCAATGCTACCGAAGCTGCATCTACGCCTTCAGTGGCCGTCATTACCTGTACCTGCATCGTTACCAATTCACCTGCTTTTAGGGTACCATTCATTTTCAGATTAATCGCTCCATTCTGTACAGGTATTGCAGGTGCAGCAGCCAGCCTTGTATTGTTAAGCTGTTCACCAAATACATCCCCTTCTTGACCAAAGTTACTGGACAGTATTGAGAAATCTTTAATATCTACAGCACCATCTTCATTGAAATCAGCCCTAGGGTCCGTTGTGTCAAAGGTTCCTGAAAGGATGGAAAAGTCCGAAATCCCTATATCCTCATCATTGTCTGCATTACCAAATCGCAGTGCCCCTGCATCTACATAGTTCGACCCATTCTGAAGATTGATGTTTTGCAACTCTGTCAGGGTATGTGCTGCTTTCAGCGCCATCACATAGTTACCTGTTGGGATATCATTCAGGCTAAATATCAAACCATTTGGTTGTTGTCCAACCTGATCTGCAATGACCGAACGCTCATAAAGTGGGCTACTGCTTCCTGTTGCATTTTCCTCATAAAGCTTCATATCCACTGATATCGATGCCATATTAGAAAGTGTTCCAACTTCTACATTCAAGGTAGTCTCTTCTCCACCAGAAGTCACCTGAATCACCTCTATGGCACAAACTTGTGCGTTGTTAGTACCTTCCGAACCTAAGTAGAAATCCAGATTCAGTGTACCATCTGTTACGGTAGTCATAAATTCCCGAACAACCGCTTGTGGAGCAGGAGATTGTGTCTCCTCATTGACATCAAAGTTTACTAATACTGGCAATCCCTCAATATTCACATTGAATACCCTGCTACCCACTAGAGGTGATGCATTGTTAATATTGATACCTCCAGTACTGAAATAGATCTCGGCAAAGTGGAACCTGATCAGGTACTCGCCTTCATTCATGTTCAGGAAGTTATAGAAGAACTGACCTCCCTGATCTCTGCCCGAAGTTTCTGTCAGGTAGATGGTATCATCCGTAGCATTTTCAATATCCACATCATTGATCATGGTGTAGAATGCTCCTGACATCTCAAATACACTGTTGGAGGATGTTCCGTCCATAAACATTTCCCCATCTGTATTAGTGTATGCTGGTCCACCTGCATTGATACGCACGATATATGGACAATCTGCCAAAGACTTGGTTATCGTGAATGCTACAGTCCTGCTAATTTCCAGATCTGTATCTGTCACTGTCACCGAATAATCTCCTTCTGCCAAGTTTGAAGCTGTTGCAGTACTCAGCGAAGCATTATGGCTCCAAGAGATTTCAATATTATCGCCTACACTAGTTAGAGCGGTGATCGTTGCTGTACCGGTATCGCTTATACAAGATGTTTCTGTTGTAGTCACCTCGAAACTGATAGGATTAAGTGGAGCCTGCACGTCCAAGGTAATGATCAACTGTCCATCGTCTACATTGCTTCCTGCATCGCTTGCTGTCACGACAGTCTGATAGGTTCCGGCTGTCAAACCTGTTGCATCAATGCCAAAACTAAGTGTACCTAACGCAGGATCTGGTAAAATTAACCACGATGGCGCATCCTGAGCGGAAAGTTGTACAAATGGGCTTTGACCTTCCAAATTGACACTCAATTCGGCATCCTGATTGGCAGGGTTATCCTCATTGACCACAAAGTCTAATTGGCTAGGTGTAAAGACAAACTCAACCTCTGTCTGACCTGTAACATTCAAGGTAAATGAGGTCATAATATCAATACCGTTGTCATCTGTTGCCGTTACTGCTATCTCGATAGATGAAGGCGCATTTGCGGGCGGGGTACCTGTAATCTCACCTGTTGTCGCATTGATAGCCAGCCATACAGGGAGAGGGTCTGTTGTTCCAAAAATATTGGCTGCAAACTTCAGCTTGTTACCTGGGTAGCCTATATCAAATGCCTGCGATGTAGGAATACTGAAAGGTGTTTCAGCGATTACATTCTGATCGTCCAATGTAGCAATCTGCGAAGGCTCTTCAGCTGGCTTGATATTCATGACATACAACACGTTATCATTCCAATCACAGTTAGCTGACCCTGCTCCACAACCACTTCCGATATAATCCTGCACCACTATATAGTGGTTTGGCATTACTTCACCCATCCTATTGACGACCTTGTAAACCCTTACGCCAAGCAATGGATTATCGCCACCTAGCCCTGTACCTTCCGTCGTATAACCCGCTATACTAATATTAAATGGACCGCTAAGCGTAGCTGACGAACCTCCAGAAATCACATTAGAAGAATTAGTTGCTCGAGGAAGCAAAGACTGGTGCCATTCTCCACCATGGTTGGAAGTGATATTGCCCACATTCGCAGGAGCTCCACCTGAACCATGAAATGCCGCTAGCCTCAAATAACTTACCGGCTGTGATGGGTCTGCCTGTACAAAAGTTGGAGAAAGTATCAGGTCACCCTGTGAACCATCATTAACAGATGCTTCTGATGGGTAAGTTGAGCTTGGTCTCGGCTGTCCATTCAAGGAAGTCTGGAAACCGAAAACATTCATCACCTGCTGCACATCTATCTCATTATTACCTTCTACACCTGCCATATATGAAGCACTGAGTGTTGCTTCCAAAGCTGGATCATTATCTGCATTTGTCACAATCACCACCTGCTCCTGTAGGATTCCTTTTCCACCTGGAGCCGAACTGATTTCAAAAGCAACATCAACATGTCCTCCAACTGGTATTTCCACAGGCAATGTCACATTTGCGTCTCCCTCATCCAAAATACTTAGGATGGTAAAGTTACTGCCACTTTGCAACTGGATATCTACTAGCTGCATCACGCCTGTACCATCGTTATGGATTCGCATGGTATTGTCATCATGCCATTCGGTAGCTGAAGTAGAACCGACTGCATTCCGATGGAATACATAGAAATCATCCGCTGGAAAGCCTATGGATGTACCTGGTACTTTGGTCATATTCTCAAGGCTCACAATTGCCCCTGTAGGGTTAATTATCACAAATGGTGTTGCCACAAAGTTTGAAGTCCTATCCAAATTATCTGTTGCTACTGCCTTAATGGTATAGCTCCCGATATCACTTACGACAAATGGACCTGTATAATTTTGCAGTGGACCGTCATTAATCTGGTACTGATCTACTGTAGCTGATGTCGCTTCGCCTTGTGGTGTAGCTGACAGTGTTACTGTTACATCTCCACCAAAACGGTTTTCTCCCAACTCACTTCCTGACAATTCCATTGTAACAAGTGGCTGTCCAACAGGAACAATGGTGATGGTTTTGATTTTGGTATTGAAACCACCAATGGCATCAAGGGTCAATCTACCATCTGTTACCGTAACTGTAGCCGTTCCCTGCTCAGCAATAATTGTCGTTCCCGCATCCGAGTTAACCGTAATTGAGTTGATGATTTCCACGCCTTCTGCATTGATGACATGGTGTGTTCCAATCTGGTTCTCATCATCCGTATCTCCTGCTGAAATGGTTACCTGATACACACCATTCGGTACCTCAAACTCCCAAGCCCCTTCTGCACTTGTTCCGTTTGTTGCAGTTCCTCCATTTACATCATCATACTGCATGTGCATCAAGGTTTCCTCAAGAAGCGCTTCACCTATAGCTGTACCACCACTTCTGTCTCGACCATTTCCTGGGTTACTTCCACCCACAGAAAGATCCAACGGAGTATTGGTGCCTGGTACAACCCAACCATAGGCGTAGTCTCCTTTGCTTCCATAAGCCTGACCGAAGTCCTTTAACCACTCTGTAGGTGGATTGGCTGCCGGATTCTGGAAGTTTACCTTGATTCCTCCTGCTACTGGTGGTTCTGAAATAGCGTCCGCAGGTTTTATGTTTCGAGCTATGACCACTATATCCTGGAAGTCAAATCCTGAAATATGTTCTTCCGTTGCTATGATGTAGCTGTTCAGTTCTCCTGGTACTTTATATACACGTACGTGGTGTGGAATAGCACCTGTAAAAGTATTGAGTACGTCCTCACTGTAGACTTCCCTATTACTAAATGCTGGCCATATACTGAAGAAACCAAACTTGGATGTTGATGGGTCAAATGATAAGCTTCCACCGCTGTTGATCTCAGGAAGCAAGCGCTGTCCATTTGTGGTTGGACTGTTATCCACTGAGAACAATGTCGTCTTGCTGGCTGAGTTGTTTTCTCCGTACCAACCAAAACTTACCACTGGGCTACTTCCGGTTGGACCATATACTGCCAACAGTTCCAAAGTTACATTTCCATTTCCTGCCTTCTCAAAAAGCTGTCCTACCACTTCTTCCCCAAGCAAATCAGACGTATACTGAGCTTCCTGACTATGAATGATATTTGTATTAGGATTATCATCTCCTACATCCGGCGCCGTTCCTCCAAAGAAAGTAGTCAATATATGTTGTAAAGAAGGTTCATTACTGCCTCCTTCACCTGTTTTACCTAATCCTTTTAGTGGCAAGGAAATACTCTCATAAGCATTGTCTCCTGTGATATTGACTTGCGCCTGAAAACCTCCTAAAGCAGCAGGGTCAAAAGTTACATCAAATGTGGTGCTTTGACCTGCTGTAAGTGATGTCAAGGTGCCATTTAGGTCCAAGGCAAAAGCATTGCCTGTATTACCTACCAAATTCACCTGCATATTGGAGATGGTAGAGTTACCATCATTAGTGATGGTTACAGTTTGAGTAGTAGCTCCATTGGCAATAATCTGCTCCATTACCAACTCATTCTGATCTAGTGCAAAGATTCCTTCATCTGTAGCCTGAACATCAGGTTTCAGCAAGGTAATCTTACCTCCACCTCCATATTCGGATACATACAGGTTTCCTGTTCTTACATCCTCAATTAGATCCAATGGGTCATTGAATCCATCCAACCCTATACTTGTTCCATCAATGTCATTGATAATGTCCTGATTTGCTCCACCTGGCTGAAGAATGATGATATCATCCTGCTGGCTGTAGCGCACCACCATAATCAATCCCTTCATCAAGCCACCATAAGCATTGCTTCTGTATTCGATCACACCATTCGGTGATTTGTTCAGCTCAAAGTTGAACGCATCTCCCCTATAGTTAGAGGCTGGAGCAATACCATTATAGCCGCTATTGTTAACGTCAATATCTCCCCTGTTCATTACATATTCCCCTCGTCGTGGATTAGGATGTCCGTAATAACCTCCTTGAACCACCCTGAACAACCAATCATTCTGGGTTGGGTTTACACTGGTAATAGCCGGCACATCTGGGTCTGTATTGATAGGAGCACTTGGGTGAGGCGCAATGTAAAGCGGGTCTGTTTCAATATTGGTTGGGGTATTACCACCTGCCGCTGAACCATTGGTAGGAACATAAAGCTGTCCGTTACTGTGCCATAGCAAGTCATAGGCATTTCGTACTCCTGTACCAAAAATAGTCAGTGGTACATTCAAGGCATATGGGTTATAAGTACCTCCTTCATCCGTTTTCACATCCAAAGGCAAACTCGTTGGCAAATTATTAACATCAAGACTTAATACAGCCGCAGACAAAAGTCTTTCTTCCCTGTTTGCCCAAGCTCCATCACCTCGTCCCATGGCCGAGTTACTACCCTGTACCATGTAAAGCTTGCCATCAGCACCAAACTCCAAACTGTTAGACAAGTGGTCTCGTGATGACCTTGGCAGGTTATCAATTACATGTACATTTTCCAATACCTGATTACTGGCAGGGTCAAGTTTCAAGCGTCCAATATTTCCATCCCAATCAGGCGCTCCACTGAACGTAAAGGTATCCTCATAAGATATCCATACCAACAGGTTATCTGGAGTTGCAGAAGGGTCAAATTCTAATCCTACAATAATTTTGTTGTTAGGCCCTCCAAATGGTGAGTAAGTCACCTGATTAGCCAAAGTACCATCAGATTGGATTTCAAAACACTTAATTTCACCATTGATTGTACTAGCATAGAGCTTGCCATCAGGTCCAATTTCCAAACTGGAGTGCTGACCTGTTATACTTAAATCAACCTTTGTGAAGTTCACCTCTGAAAGGTTGGTTTCTTCACCTGTTGAAGCATTACCTGTTGTAAAGGTGAGTGCATATGGAATCATTGCGACACCAGTCAAATCCTCCACTCCATCGGTAATATCCAATCGATATGAAGTGTTTGGGTCCAGATTTGACAATGGAACCAATGTAATGGCATCGCCACCACCTGTCGAGTTAACATTCGCTGGGACTAATGTCTGGTCAGATAATCTAGTCAAAGTGACCGTAGAAGCATCCACTGTATTATTATCCAAACTTCCATTTGGCAAGTACAATGCTGATGTTGATAGGTTAATCTCCACTGAAACATTGGTTGCCCCATCCGGAATGACATTGTTAGTTCCGTCCTGAATGCTGACTACTGCTGGCCTAAGTGTTCCATTACTAGGTGCTATCTGAACATGCGTTAGTTTGGTATTCTCCCCACCTCCTAAATAATCAAGGGTAAGCTTACCGTCAGTTACTTGAACGATTCCCGAACCACTTGAAAACCTTGTCAGGCTACCATTGGCTCCTGACGGTTCAAAGTTATTTATGATGTTGACCCCTTCAGCATTTACTCTATGCACCTCTGGATCATTTCCTGCTGATGCCTCACCAACCCCTACTGTCACTTGGTAAATCCCATTAGGCACTTCAATCTCCCAAAAACCACTTGGAGGTGTTGAAGGGTGATCCATATGAATCAGCGTCTTCAATAATGGATCTATATCAAAGTTTCTTTCTCTGCCTTGTCCTACCAGTGAAATTGGAGTGCCATCTTCTGTACTTATCCACCCGTAGGTATAACCGTTACCTCTATTTCCATAAGCTTCACCAAAGTCTTTTTCATAACCTGATGGTGGCGTAAATGCTTCATCAGAGAAGTTAACATTGACTGTAAAACCTACAGGTGGCTCAACGGTTGATTCAATACTGAAATCGGCAATTTCATAAACAACAGAAGTTCCTGCCGCTTCTCTTCTCTTGGATGCAAACACTCCTGCAAAAGATACATTCTGACCATCAACCACTGCACCATTGATATATGCCAATGGCAAAGGTAGCGAACCAACAGATACCTCTGCTTCACCATCCAAGCTGTAAAAACCAGTCATGGTACCACCTGTCACATCCACTTCCAATCTGAGCGCAACATCAAATGTTTCAATATTTGCTACTCCTATACTAACTGCATCTGCGTTCTGTGTCGCATCTCCCACCTCACTTCTTAATTCGATGGCATCGTTATTTCCTGCTACCAACTTAACGAAGTTCCCTTCGTCCAAACCAAACCAGATACCTACTTGCTCTGAGTTGTTACTTCCATCAAAGAATTGGTTGGTAATAGTGGTCTTAATTTCAAAATTTTGGGAAGCATCAAAACCAACACCTAAGGTATTGATCTGGGAATTGGTTTCAGTAGAAGTATTGCCATCTCCTGAAGGCTTCAAATAAGCAATTCCTTTTGCTGCATCTATATTCAGAAATCCACCTTCAACATTCAACCTGCTTGGCTCATAACCGGGAACATCCTCATTGCTGATGGTTCCATCCTCTGAAATTCTGGCACTTGGCGGGTCTACCATAGTAAAACCTACACCTTCCATATCTCCATCCAGTAATCCACCCTCTGTTCCATCAAAGGTTAATGAAAATGGAAGTGGTTTGATGATCTCGCTACAATCCAATACTGAAATTGGTGGACAAGTCGGTGCCTCAATAGCTGCTAACTGGAAGTCATCAAATGCATATTCAACTATTGTTCCGGCAACCTCTCTTCTTTTGGATGCAAACAAACCTGCAAATGACATGGATTCTCCTCCGACTGTTGCCCCATTAATGTAGCTTGACGGTAGTTCCAATGAAGCAACTTCTACATCTGTACCACCATTGACACTATAGTAGCCTGTCATGGTTTGTGCTGTTACATCTATCCTCAAGGTTAATTTCACCAATGATGTTTTCAGGTTTGCGACCGTAGCACTCACTCCATCTGTTGCATTTCCGGCAGAAACATCATCTATTTCCCTTCTGATTTCAACCTGGTTATTGTTATTCACCACCAACTTGACAAAGTTGGCCTCATCCAAACCAAACCAGATGCCTGCCTGCTCTGAGTTATTAGTATCATCAGAGAACTGGTCAGTAATTGTAGCTGTGATCTCAAAACTCTGTGAAGCATCAAACCCCACTCCTAAGGTGTTGATTTGGGAGTTGGTGTCTGTACTGGTTCCTGGTTCCACATAGGCAATGCCTTTTGCTGCATTAAAAATCAATGTATTTTCGCTAACGCTCAAACGGGATGACTCATAACCTGACACTGTCATATTGGAAACTGGGTCATCCGCTGCTATACGAGCTGATGGTGGGTCGACCATTGTAAATCCTGTCCCTAATCCAGCTTGATCGACAAGTCCTCCTTCTGAACCATTAAAAGTCAGCGTATAAGGCAAACTCACTTTTACTTGATTACAATCAAGAACTGTAATGTTGGAAGGATCTGTACATTGTCCTCGGGCTGCCGTTTGAACACCCCAATAGCATACTATAAACAATAGGAAACGCCAACATAAATGGTTGACAGTCTCCTTGTCAAGTAAATAATTGAACATGGTTTTAATTGGGTTTAGGTTGAAAAATGTATAGGAATGACTAGATAGCAGACATCTATTGATAAACCTGTACAAGGACTAACCCTGTAAGACTTACAAGTAGACACGCTGTTATGGACATACCATCAATATTGGCATGACTAACAGATCATATATAAAAATGAAGTTAGTTTTGATTGAAGGGGCGGTGATGTACTTCTTGCATAAAAAGCTGGATTAAGTTTAGGGTAATTGAATTGTATCTGGTTTTATAAAAGTGAGACTTCCGTCTGCTGGTTGTTTTCTGTATCAAAAAAATATTGAATGAAAGTTTCCATTAATAATTACATACAATGTTACATGAAATAATCTAAATATCTACTCCTATAAACTTCCATTAGTAATTGATCAAATCTGTTATCAGTTTTACGCTTGCAATTAAAGTTTTTTCAAACTCATTAATAACTATATTTATAGTAATAGTTGTATTACTATAAATATAGTCATACATTTGAAGCATGAAAGAATTGACAAAAGCGGAAGAACAAATCATGCAGGTATTATGGAAGCTGGACAAGGCTTTCCTAAAAGACATTGTGGAAAAGCTACCAGAACCTAGACCTGCTTATACGACGGTATCCACTGTCATTAGAGTATTGGTCAAAAAACAGTTTATAGGTTTTAACACCTATGGAAAAGTAAACGAGTATTATCCTGCCGTAAGCAAGGAGGCTTATTTCAAGACGCACTTCAGTGGTATGGTGAAAAACTTTTTCAACAACTCACTGAAAGGCTTCGCTTCCTTTTTTGCAGGTGACAAGGAAATGGACTTGAAGGAACTTGAAGAAATTAAGAGTATTGTAGAACAGGAAATTGAAAAAAGAAAAGCTGCCGGAGACCAGTAGGCTGCTTAAATCAGGCAAATCTTATGACGTTTACAGCACTTTCTTATTACCTGCTGAAGGTAAGCGGATGTCAGGTTATCTTTTACCTGTTTTTTTGGGTATTACTCAAACAATCATCCGCTTTTCAGTGGAACCGTATATACCTGCTCTTTTCTTTGGGCATCTCATTTCTAGTTCCCTTGGTATCAGTAAGCTTACCTGCTGAGCCAATAACATTGCTTCCAAATGGAAATGTATTTACCGACAACCTTCAAACAGAAGGCTGGTCGCAAGACATTTCCCATGATGGAGGCAGGTCGCTTCCTTGGTTGATGTTTTTGTACCTAACTGGTGTCGCTGTTCAAATCTTCCGGATGACAGCAGGTACTTTTCAGATATTAAAGCTTCGTAACAAGGGAAGGCTTGCCTCTCTGAAGGGCACGAAAGTTATCCTTCTGCCTGAAGTTCTTCCGCCATTCTCATGGGGAAAATGGATTTTTGTACCCGAATCCCGATGTACGGATGCGGGTATTTCAGAAATCCTACGTCATGAACAATGTCACACAAACCAGCTGCATACTGCTGATGTCATTCTTTCAAAATTGCTGGCTGCATGGCTATGGTTCAACCCTTTTGTTTTCTTTCATATCAAAGCCATACAGGACAACCATGAGTTCCTTGCCGATGCCATCGTACTGTCTAACGGTACTGACAAGCTGCTTTACCAACAGTTATTACTTACTGAAACCAGCCAATACCTTGGACTGGGCAATGGCTTTCACAGTTCAACACTTAAAAAGAGATTAATTAAAATGAATACTAAAAATAGTGTTTCCCTATGGAAACTAATTATTGCATTGCCTATTGTAGTAGGCGTTACCCTACTATTTACAGATTATTCTACCGCCACGGTTGCCACAGTAGTTCCAATCCCAACTAATGCGATCCCTAGAGCAATAGATAATCCACCTTCTATTTCGCCAATACAAGATGGTTATTTGGTCAGGCTTTCTTCTGCTTTTGGCATGCGCCTCCACCCTATTCTAAAAGAAAAGAAATTCCATAGGGGTATTGACTTTGCCACAAAAGCTGGCGTACCTGTGCAAGCCACTGCTGACGGCATTATCAAAAAGACCAACTTTGCTACAGAGAAAAAAGGTTACGGCAACTATATCGTCATTGACCATGACAAGACTTTCTCCACACTTTATGCGCAGCTTAGCGAGATTAAAGTAAAAGAGGGAGAAAAGGTAAAAAAAGGACAAGTTATTGGACTTGTTGGTAGCAGTGGTGCATCTACAGCTCCACACCTACACTATGAGGTTATGAAGGATGGTAAACATGTAAATCCAGCCGATTATTTAGGAGATAAATAACCCCAAGTTATTATAAAAGAGCCCCATTTTCACTTGAAAATCGGGGCTCTTTATTTTTTGTAATTATTCATTTAAAAAATTGCACTTTTCAAGTATAAATCTATTCAAGAGAACAACATTACTAATATTTAAATCACAGATAAATTTAAGGTTATATCACAATAACATGTTGTAACTGTTCAAGTATCATCTATATTTGCAATTGCATTTTTTATATAATCTTTACGTTTTTTTCATTAAGTTTCATCGCTTATAATTTTTTATTTATCTAATAAGTACCATGAAAAAGTTACTATTATTTTTTACTCTTTTTCTTACTGTCTTCAATACATTTTCTCAAACAGCTCCAGACTGGGAGTTTCAACTTGAAGGTTCAGTAAAACAAATTTTCAAACATTCTTTTACTGGTGTTCCTGTAGTAGAAACAAGCAAGTATTATTATGGCATCAATGTAGTAGATCAGCAACCAATGTGGCAATTGGAAAAATCTGCAGCTAATGAAGCCCTTAAAAAAGTCAACAATGTAGCTAGCTTGGCGGGTGTAAGTACTGGAACTGAAGAATTGGTTAAAGAAGCTTTTCAAGAAATCCCATTTACTCCTTATGTTTCAATCAACAAAGCCTTAGTAAATGTAGCTTCAGGCAAGGTCATAATGGGAGAAGGAAAACATGATTACACAAACATCCTTGGTCATGACATTGTCCCAGAGCTTTATACATTGCTTCTTAAAGTACTGAGTGCTGATGGCAACACTAAACTCTATTGCATTGACCTTAAAAGCCACGAAATCGTATGGGACATTACCCTGAAAGAAAATGGACTGGCAGGCAAAATGCTTAATGCCGTAACTGATATGTCATTTGCTTCCCCTACAACTCCTAAAGCAACTGCCCATGGCGACATCCTCTACAAAGAGGGCAAAAACCTTTTGTTGCTTGATGGTAAATCGGGTACTACAAAGTGGACTTCTGAAGTTAAACCTGGTTATTTCTTCCTGAACAACAAGCAAGATATTGTATTGGTAGTTCAAGCTTCCTCTTCCATGCCTGGTGTTACTATTAATAGTAGCAACCTAAGCAAGAAGATCATGGCTCTTGACCTTTCCAATGGAACTGAGCTTTGGAAGAAGGCTGTCAAGTTGGAAAGTAACTTTGTAAAACATCGCATAGTCAACGATGATGAGTTTATGGCTATTCACAAGTCAGGCATCAACATTTATAATTTCAAAACTGGAGAAAATAAGTGGAAGAAAGATTTTGAGGCTAACTACATCAACGATGTATCATTCACAGAAAAAGGGTACGAAGTTTTCTATGGCAACAAAATTATGCTGGTAAATCTAGAAGACGGTAAAGAAGCTTGGAAAAAGCCTCTAAAGCTGGATATGGATGAGGAAACAGAAGGGTATACAATCAAGAAAGAATACGCAAAAGGTCTTTTTATCTATAGCGGCGGCAATGTTGGACTCTTTGACAAAGAAACTGGCAAAAAAATCTGGAGAGACAGAAGTATAAGTTTTGAATCAATGATTGCTTTTGATGATGCTAACAACAAGGTTGCTATTCTGGACAGAAAAAAGTTCTACTTCTTTGACCCTAATGCTGTTGAGAAAAAACTGGAAAGCCTTAAACTAGAAATTGAAGAACCTAAAGAAATTACAGGTTTTGAACCTACAGAAAACGGTTACTTCGTTACTGGTAATCATGAATATGTTTTCATGGACAAAAATGGAAATGTAAAATATCATCAATATTTCAAACAGCTTAAAACCGACGTACTACTTAAAACAGCGTTACTTTCCAGTAATATTATTGGAGGTCTCCTGTCAACTGAAGTAGTAGTTAATGACGAAAATGGAGAGGAAATAGCACGCGGTGGACTGTTTATGAGTTCTCAAAATGCGCAAGCTTTGGGAGCTGTTTCAGCTGCTCAATATGAAGTTTATCGTAAGCTGAAAAAAGAATCTAAGATGAGAGGTCTTCCAATCGCTGACAAGAATACAGCTTACTTCTTGTCTGGAACTAAAGCGGAGTCAGGGGATGTGTTAGAACTCGTGAAAATCAACAAAAATACAGGTGAAGAAAATAGCCGTTTTGTTTTTGGAGATGACCGAAAAGTAATTTATATGCTTGACCACGAAACAGGTACGCTGCTTTCATCAAGCGATAATACACTTAAGGTTTTCAACCTGAAATAAGATTATAAAGAGTTAGGTAAAATCCTTGGACTATAATGGTCCAAGGATTTTTTTATGTTCCATCATTCTGAAATAAGATCATTCAAAGCTCGCTTTAAGCCCCTGTTCTTTTAATTCACTTAAGCTATGTAAAGCTTCCTTATTCCCTTGATCTGCAGATTTCTTAAACCAAAAGGCTGCATCCTGATAACTCTTAGAAACTCCTTCTCCCAAAAAATACATCCCTCCCAAATCATATTGGGCATCTGAATAACCTTGTTCGGCAGACTTTCTGAACCAATGAAATGCTTGCTGATAATCCTTTGAAACGCCTTCACCTTTATAATAGATCACACCCAAATTATATTGAGCATTAGCATCTCCCTGCTCTGCTGCTTTTTTAGTCCAGTAATGCGCTTGCTGATGGTTAATATCTGTACCCTCTCCTTCCCCATACATCCATCCTAAATAGAATTGACCTATTTCATCACCTTGCTCAGCAGCTTTTTTAAACCATTCAAATGCTTGATTATAGTCCTGTAAAATGCCTTCTCCCTTATAATACATAAGACCAAGGTTATACTGTGCATTGGCATCACCCTGCTCCGCTGACTTACCATACCAATAGACAGCTTGCTGATAATCCTTCTGGGTACCTTCTCCTTCACTATACATCCAACCTGTATAAAACTGGGCATCTATATTGCCTTGATTGGCTGCTTTCTGAAACCACTCCAATGCTTGCTTATAATTCTTGTCTGTTCCATTCCCCTCATAATACATTAAACCTAAGCTATATTGAGCGTCTACATTACCTTGTTCTGCCGACCTATTAATCCAATAAAACGCCTGCTTATAGTCCTTTTGGACTCCTTCTCCAAGGAAATGAATTTGCCCCAAGTGATACTGTGCTTCTGCATCACCTTGTTTCGCTGCCTGATTAAACCAATAAGCAGCTTGTTCAACATTTTTTCCGACGCCTTCTCCTTGGCTATACATCCAGCCTATATAGAACTGTGCGTCTACATCTCCCTGTTCTGCAGACTTTTTAAACCAATAAAATGCTTGTTCTTCATTTTGCTTGGTGCCTCTTCCATCATAGAGCATTGTTCCCAGATAATATTGGGAAAGTACATACCCTTTTTCGGCTGAGCTTTTATAATATTTAAAAGCCTCTTTATAATTTTGCTCAACGTGTAAACCTTGTTCATACATTGTTGCCAAACTAAACTGGGCAAGCGTATGCTCTTTTTGAGCAGATTGCTGATACCAATAAAATGCTCGCTCATAACTCTGACTGACACCAGTTCCTGTATATAGCATATCTCCCATACTATATTGAGCCAATGTGTGCCCTTGCTCAGCTGCTTTTTTATACCAGTAAAATGCCTTTTCATAGTCTTGGTCAATCCCAATACCTTTGTATAACATTTGCCCTAAATTAAATTGGGCTAAGGCATGTCCCTGCTCAGCAGCTTTACGATACCAGTAGTGGGCTTTGTTATAATCTTGACTAACATTTTGACCATAATGATACAATCCTGCTAAACTGAACTGAATCAAAACATCTCCCTGCTTTGCTTTTCTTAAAAGTTCATTGATTTCTGACGTAGTACTTTGGGCTAACAAAAAGTTAAAGTTCAGAAAGAATAACAGTACCAATAAAATGGGTTTACTATTTCGCTCCATAAGGCTAAAAAAATTAGTAGATGAAATTATAATGGTGAAAACCATTGGATGTTGGGTTTATTTCAGGGTTTAAAAATATCAACAATAACGCTGCGTATTCAATTGTCGTACAGATTTTTATTGACTCAAAGCAAAACTTATTCCTAGATGAAATAAAAAACTTAAAAAAAGCTTGCAATCTCATTCCTTTTTATAAATTCGCTCCCGAAAACAGAGACACGAAAAGGTTGTTTGATTCCGGATAGCGGAATGACCATTTTTCCATTATAACAACTGAATCACCTATAGGTATTCACCATTGAAACCGCCCCGTAGACTCCTGCACATGGGATTTGTGCCAATGAGTCTCCAACCAAAGACAGGCAAACTGTAAAGACTGGTTTTGCCCTGCCTCTCCATTACCATTTTAGTTTATAAATATATAGTTTAAGTACATAGTAAAAAGGCCACCTTGACTTGTGTGCCTTCAAGCTAATGTCCTATATCTCAATATTTCAAATGAGAAAAATTATTGTTGTTGACAATCCTAAGCAGTGGAAGTTTGGCATCGAGGGAGTGGATATTATTGCACCAAAAGATTACCTGACTGACAATCGTTATTCAATGCTGAAAAACGTACGGATTTTCAACCTGTGCAAAGATTACAGCTATCAATCAAAAGGATATTATGTCTCTCTGTTGGCAGAAGCCCGTGGACATAAACCGTTACCTGATGTCAAAAATATTATTGACGTTGAAGCACGTGCTTTAGTCAGGGTAATATCGGATTCTCTATATGACTTGATTCAGCAAAAACTGAAAAAGATCAAGTCCAATGAGTTTGAGTTGAGTGTTTACTTTGGACAAAACGTAGCCAAGCAATACGTACAGCTTTGCCGTGAGCTGCACAAGCACCTACAAGTGCCATTGCTGAGAGCAAAGTTTGTTAAAAGCAAAGAGGAATGGATACTGCAAAACGTCAGAACCATTGCTCTAAATGATATTCCAGAAGACCATCTTCCATATGTAGAACAGTTTGCCCGTGAGTACTTTGCCCGCAAACGTTATGTGATGCCTAAAGAAGATAGCTCTATCTACGATCTGGCAATCCTTATCAATGACAAGGATCCTTCACCGCCATCAAATAAAGAGGCGTTGCAGAAGTTTACCAATATGGCTGCCAAGATCGGGTTTGCTGTAGAAATCATTAAGCCACAGGATTTCAACAGGTTGTCCGCTTTTGATGCACTGTTTATACGGACAACAACTAACGTCAACGATGAAACTTACCGTTTCGCAAGGCGTGCTGCATCAGAAGGTATCGTGGTGATCGACTCTCCTGATGCCATCATGAAATGCAGCAACAAAGTTTACCTGGCAGAACTGCTGACGGTCAATAATATTCCGCAGCCGAAGACCATGATTGTACACCAACGGAACAAGAAGGACATTATTCCTACCCTTGGATTGCCATGTGTACTGAAGCTACCAGACTCGAGCTTTTCATTGGGGGTAAAAAAAGTAAAGACCAAAGAAGAGTTGGAGGCTACCTTGAAAGCATTATTCAAGGAATCAGACCTGATCATTGCTCAGGAGTATGCCTACACTGACTTTGATTGGAGAATTGGTGTATTGGATGGCAAAGTCATTTATGCATGCCGTTACTATATGGCTAAAGGACATTGGCAGATTTATAACTGGAACAGCCGTACGAAGCAGGAAAAAGAAGGGGATTTTGATTGTGTTCCAGCAGAAGAAGTTCCTGCAGACATACTGGAGGTTTCTCTAAAAGCCTGTTCCCTGATTGCCAAGGATGGCCTCTTTGGAGTGGATGTCAAAGAGGTAAATGGCAAGCCTATTATTATTGAAGTCAACGACAACCCAAGTATTGATGCGGGCGTTGAAGACTTCCTGCTCAAGGATGAGCTATATCTGCTGATAATGCAGTCACTTAAAAATAAAATAGAAGATAAAATATCAGTTGCTAAGAATGGCAAACAAAAAGTACAGCTTGTTTGAGGTAACAGGCATCGAACTGGAATATATGGTGGTGGACAAATCTTCCCTCAAGGTAACACCTGTGGTAGATCAGCTTTTCCATAACCGTGTAGGAAGCTATGTTTCAGATATTGAATGTGGTGATATCGATTGGTCCAACGAGTTAGTAGCACATGTGGTAGAGCTCAAAACGGCTCAACCTGTCAAGTCTCTGAACGGACTGTCACAACTGTTCCATCAGCAGGTTACAGATATCAACAAAAGACTTGCTCCTTTGCAAGCCCAACTGATGCCGACAGCCGTACACCCGTTGATGGACCCAGATTCGGAAACGCAACTTTGGCAACATGAATACAACGAGATCTATGCACTTTACAACCGCATTTTTGACTGCCGTGGTCATGGTTGGTCAAACCTGCAAAGTATGCATATCAACTTGCCTTTTGCCAATGATGAAGAATTCGGAAAACTACATGCTGCTATCAGGGTATTACTACCAATTATACCTGCACTTTCAGCAAGTTCGCCCATATTGGATGGTCAATATACAGGCTACAAGGATACCCGAATGCATGCATATTTACAGAACCAATTGCGTATACCTATTCTGACAGGTGCACTGGTTCCTGAAAAGGTTTTTGATAAAGCCAGTTATCACAAGCAGATCTTCGAGCCGATCATTGAAGCCATTAAGCCATTTGATACGGAAGGGGTTACAGATCACCACTTCCTAAACTCGCGTGGTGCTATTGCTCGCTTTGACCGCGGTGCTATTGAGATCAGGGTTATTGACTTGCAGGAGTGTCCTGCCGCTGACATCGCCATTGCAGCGCTGATTGTTGAGTCATTGAAGGTCATGGTTGAAGAGACATGGTCCAATGTAATCGTTCAACAGTCATGGGATGAGCAAAGGCTTAAAGAACTTTTCCTGAAAGTGATTAAGGAAGGTGAAAATGCGATTATCAGGGATGAAGCTTTCCTTGCGCTATTTGGCATAAAGGCAATGGCACTCAAAGCTTCTGCTATCTGGATGCACCTTTATGATAAAGTGGGCTCAAGATTGGCACCTGAGATGCAAGAGGTGTTGGAGCATATTTTTACAAAAGGGTCTTTAGCTACACGTATTTCCAAAGCAGTAGGTATGCAACCTGACGAAGCCCGCATCAAGGAGGTTTTCAATGAACTTGCTACTTGCCTGTCTGAAAACCGCATCTTTGGATGAAAGCGCTGATCATTACCTGTGAGCATGGGGGAAACCAAATCCCTCATGCTTATCAGACACTGTTTATGGAAAAAAGAGAAGTGTTGAAATCCCACAAGGGGTATGACTTAGGTGCTCTTGACCTGTTCCAGTTCTTGACTGAACATATTGACCACACCTTTGCACTCTCTTCAACCACTTCGCGCCTTTTGATTGAGTTAAATCGTTCTTTACATCATACACAGTTGTTTTCCCCTTTTACCCTTCTACTTGATCAAAAGGAAAAGCAACTGATTATTGAGCAGTATTACTTGCCTTACAGAAACAAGGTTGAACATGAAGTGTCCAGATTAATCAACCAAAGCTATCAGGTGCTTCACCTTTCTGTACATTCTTTTACTCCAATACTGAATGGACGTATTCGCACTGCGGATATCGGGTTGCTTTATGATCCCAAAAAGGAATTGGAAAAAAGTTGGGCGATGGAATGGAAACAACATATCAATGCCCTAAACCCAAGGTTTAAAGTAAGAATGAACTACCCCTACCTTGGTACGGCTGACGGATTGACAACATACCTCAGAAAAAAGTACCCTAAAGGTTATCTAGGGGTGGAATTGGAAGTCAATCAAAAGTTCAGCAAGCATAATACTATGGATATGGAGATTAAGAAAGTACTCACTGAAACACTTTCCAATTGGGTAAAACCCTAAAAAAGCCCCTTCAGGTAACTTGACCTGAAGGGGTTATGGTTGTTGCTGATTAAGCCATTTGCAATAGTTCCATTTCTACTGCTGTATCCTCAATCAAATCTTCGCCTTCCATCTCCATATCGTTGTCATCCTCTTCCGGAAAGCACCAAAGGACTTTTAAGCCATATCCATCAATTTGAATCTGATGAATCTTCTGCATCATCACCCTAAAGCCTTTTGCAGAACTTGAATTGAAATACTCCATTTCGAAACGAAGGGTTTGCAATATATTTTCAGTGCATGACTGCTCAATCCAATTGGACAGTTCCTTATAAAACTGAGCTGCATTTTCCATAAAAGACTCCCCTTTTACAGTACAAATTCCATTTTCCTTATCAAAATATATGTTAGGTCTGTAGACTCCTTCTTTATAGTTTTCAAGCCATTCCATAAAAACGTTCGTTTGATCCTGTTTGCTATGTATTAGATTATATGTCACTTAACTTGTGTAAATCGGCACTATTACTTATTCAAGTACACAGAAAGTGAAAGGAATGCGAATTCATTATTCACATATGAAATTTCGGCTTCAATCGGTGAGCCTGATTTCAATGCTATTTCAAGCAAACCGATACCTCCACCCTGATGTCCTTCCTTTTCTGGAGGGTTTTTCAGGATTTCCCTTCTCCACAACTTCAAGTCTTTAAGCTCCATCTCGTTCACCTTTTTGACCTTTCGCAACACTTCTGCCTGTTGCTCTTCATTTACAAGGTTGGTCGCTGTCACTCGAATTCGATCATCTAGGTCTTCTGCCAAGAAAGATCCAACACCATTACTCTTTTGGTCGGCAGAAAAGATATTTCTCTCAGCCGAATACAATGATATGTTCTGGGCCATTTCAACAAAAGACGCAAATGCTGAACGTCCCAATTTTGGAGCTTCTTCAAAGTGTTTTCGGAGACTTGTACCAACACTTGTCAATACTTCTTCTCCAAAAGACCCTTTATAATAGACCATTATGCTGTCAGAAGTAACTCCCGTAAATGGAAAACCAAAATTTATAGCCATTTTATTGTTCTTTTTTCAAAATCAATGAATTGCAATCAGTTTACTTCTACCCCTAATAGTAGTACATCATCTCGCTGCTCAGTACCCTCTTTGTAATTGAGGAAATGCTGCAGAACCGTCTCACGCTGTATCTCGATCGGTAAGTGGCTTGTATCCTCCAGCATAGCGGCAAAATTCTTTTTACCAAAGCTTTTACGGTTCTCATCGTTTTGGTCGATAAATCCATCTGTTGTGAAATAGAATCTACTACCTGCTGCCAACTCTACCACATGGTCTGTAAATGCTTTGTTTGAGATAGAAATGAATCCACCAATTGAACGTCTGGTACCATCAATCTTCTCAATTGATTCATTTGGCTGCTGATAATATATACTATTCCTCGCTCCGCCATAAGTGATTCGCATGCCACCGCCTTCTATCGGCTCCATAACAGCCAAGGCGATATCCATTCCGTCTGTATTGCCCGTTTCTTCCTGACGCAATACATGCTTGATTTCACGGTCAAGGGATTCAAGTGCTGCTGCAGGTGAAAGCGTCTTTTCAGTACCTATAATCTTATCCAGCAAGCTATTGCCAATCATGGTCATAAATGCACCAGGAACACCATGTCCTGTACAGTCTGCCACTGCCAGTACGATCTTGTTCTCCACTTTTCGAAGCCAATAGAAATCTCCTGAAACAATGTCTTTTGGTCTATAAAGTACAAAGTAAGAGTTCAGTAAATTGTCCAGTCTATCCTTCTGAGGCAATACTGCCTGCTGAATAGATTCCGCAGCCAAAATACTTTGCTGAATCTTCCATTCCTTCGCTTCTAAAGTACTGTTTACCTCAGCCAGTGCTTCTTTTTGAGCTATCATTTCTTCGTTTTGTTGACGAAGTTCCTCTTCTGAAGTTAACAGCTCCTCATTCATCTCATAAAGCTCTGTCTCTTTTAGCTTCAGCTCCGTAATATCTTTCACAAATGCCGTAAAGCTTTTGCCATTTGCCGTTACAACTTCACTTAGCGTCAGCAAGATTGGTACGTGTCGGCCATCTTTAGTCACCAACTCAACTTCTCTTCCGGTACCTAATACCTTCTTCTCCCCTGTTTGGTGGTAATTAGATAGATACTGGTCATGATTCGCTTTGTGTTCGCTACCCATCAGCATCTTCACATTCTGACCTAGCACTTCTGATGGTTTATACCCCCATAGCTTCACCGCAGATGGGTTGATATATTCTATCGTTCCCCTACCGTCAATTGTCACTACGGCATCCACACAACCATCCAAGATTGCCTTGATACGGTCTTTCTCCGCTTCTGTCGCCTCTTGCTGTGCCAAGATTTCTTCCTGCTGCTGACGAAGCTCCTCTTCTGAAGTTAACAACTCTTCATTTTTCTCGAGCAGTTCCTTCTCTTTCTGCTTCAGTACCGTAATATCCTTTACGAAAGCGGTAAAGCTTTTACCAGATGATGTCTCTACCTCACTTAGTGTTAGCATAATTGGCACTCGACGACCATCCTTGGTTACCAACTCTACTTCCCTTCCGGTGCCAATTACTTTTTTCTCTCCTGTATGATGGTAATTAGATAGGTACTGATCATGGTTGGTACTATGCTCGCTACCCATCAGCATCTTCACATTCTGACCTAACACCTCTGATGGCTCATATCCCCATAGCTTCACCGCAGATGGGTTGATATATTCGATGGTTCCCCTACCGTCAATTGTTACTACGGCATCTACACATCCATCCAAGATTGCCTTGATACGGTCTTTCTCCGCTTCTGTCGCCTCTTGCTGTGCCAAGATTTCTTCCTGCTGCTGACGAAGCTCCTCTTCTGAAGTTAACAACTCTTCATTTTTCTCGAGCAGTTCCTTCTCTTTCTGCTTCAGTACCGTAATATCCTTTACGAAAGCGGTAAAGCTTTTACCAGATGATGTCTCTACCTCACTTAGTGTTAGCATAATTGGCACTCGACGACCATCCTTGGTTACCAACTCTACTTCCCTTCCGGTGCCAATTACTTTTTTCTCTCCTGTATGATGGTAATTAGATAGGTACTGATCATGGTTGGTACTATGCTCGCTACCCATCAGCATCTTCACATTCTGACCTAACACCTCTGATGGCTCATATCCCCATAGCTTCACCGCAGATGGGTTGATATATTCTATCGTTCCCCTGCCATCTATTGTCACAACAGCATCCACACAACCATCCAAAATTGCCTTGATTCGGTCTTTCTCTGCTTCTGTCGCCTCTTGCTGGGCTAATACCTCCGCCTCTTTCTGCTTCAGTACCGTAATATCCTTTACGAAAGCGGTAAAGCTTTTACCAGATGATGTCTCTACCTCACTTAACGTCAGCAGGATCGGAACTCGGCGACCATCCTTGGTTACCAACTCTACTTCCCTTCCGGTGCCAATTACTTTTTTCTCTCCTGTATGATGGTAATTAGATAGGTACTGGTCATGGTTGGTACTATGCTCGCTACCCATCAGCATCTTCACATTCTGACCGAGTACTTCTGATGGCTCATATCCCCATAGCTTCACCGCAGATGGGTTGATATATTCTATCGTTCCTCTGCCATCTATTGTCACTACGGCATCCACACAACCATCCAAGATCGCCTTGATTCGGTCTTTCTCCGCTTCTGTCGCCTCTTGCTGTGCCAAGATTTCTTCCTGCTGCTGACGAAGTTCCTCTTCTGAAGTTAACAGCTCCTCATTTTTCTCTCGTAACTCCTTCTCCTTACGTTTCTGCTCTGTAATGTCTTTGACAAATGCGGTAAAGCTTTTGCCTGATGATGTCTCTACCTCACTTAACGTCAGCAGGATCGGAACTCGGCGACCATCCTTGGTTACCAACTCTACTTCCCTTCCGGTGCCAATTACTTTTTTCTCTCCTGTATGATGGTAATTAGATAGGTATTGGTCATGGTTGGTACTATGCTCGCTACCCATCAGCATCTTCACATTCTGACCAAGTACTTCTGATGGCTTATATCCCCATAGCTTCACCGCAGATGGGTTGATATATTCTATCGTTCCCCTACCATCTATTGTCACTACGGCATCCACACAACCATCCAAGATTGCCTTGATTCGGTCTTTCTCCGCTTCTGTTGCTTCCTGCTGGGCCAAGATTTCTTCCTGCTGCTGACGAAGTTCCTCTTCTGAAGTTAATAGCTCTTCATTTTTCTCGCGAAGCGCTATATCATGAGTCTTCAGTTCTGTAATATCAGTGTAAAGACCAATTATCTCTAATATATCTCCTTCTGGAGAGATAATCGCTGAGTAAGCTACATGCACCCAAAAGCTACCTCGAGGTACATGTAGTTCCAAGTCTTGCTCCACGATCTCTCCATTGCCTAGGCGGCGATTAACTTCCTCATTTTCTTCTGGTGAAGTCTCCTCTCCTTGTGCAATAAATTCCGCAGCGTTACTACCTAGTACAACATCTTCTGTTAGGCCTACAAAATTCAGGAATGCTTCGCTTACATAAGTCACTACCCCTTCTGGTGAAAAGCGAACCAAATAGTTATTACGCTCGATGGTATCAAGGATGACTTTCAGTTCTTTTTCTTTGAGATCAAGTCTTTCTCTTTCGTTGTGGTTTTTACGAGTGGCTTGTGTATCGTCTTGATCTGAAACTAGGTTAAAGTATTTACCATATTCAATCTGGAACCTCCTGCTCACAGACAGAATGTTAGCAGTAGAGGTTAGAAGTAAAACTTCCTCAGCTGTCCACATCCTAATAATATGCTTGAATTCGAGTCCAACCATACCATATAGCTTACCACCATAGCTAATCGGGATGTATAACACAGACTGAATACCTGTTGGTAACAAGTAAACTTCTGCTAGTTGAGTAGTAAGAGCATGCTCTAAAGCACGGTCAGCCTTTATTATTTCTCCATTCTGAAATGCTTCAAAAAAGCCGGGAATATCTTGTTTGCTAAGGTGTATCTCTTGATTAGGGATCTGTCTGTCAGAGTCATATAAGGATATGGATTCAAATGTTTGCTTCGATTCGCTGTACATCCAAATTCCGGCTCTGCTTGATTTTGTAACTTCTGCTAGTCGTTTACTTACATAGTTGACAAAAAATGTCCAATCGTGATTGCCATCTTCTAACCTTGCAATTAGTTCATGAAGTGTTTTGACAAAAACATTCCATTGTATGTCTTGTCGTTCGCTGATTTGATTTTTTAGTGTATACATTCTTAAAAAGTGAATGACTTGTTGTTAGTTTATTTAGCAATAGCGTTTTGTAATATTATATAACAGAATGATTATATAAAATTTTGGCGCCATAATATTTTACTTTCAATATCTGACTGTAACCAAATTTTCAGAAGGTAATTCTAATTTAACCTATATATAACACAGTGAATTTGGAGGAGTTTTAGAATTGACAAGCAATGAGTTACCCTTTGTTAAAGTCTATTTCCCAAGCGCTATTTCAATGTTGTAAGGTCAATCTAAAAGTCAAAAAATAATCAATGTTAATTTTTCTTATATCAGGTTAGAAAGATACTCAATCAGGCTAAACAGTATTTATGAGTAGTAAAAGTATTAGGTATATCATGGATAGTTTTTCACCAATACCACAGGTATTGTCAATAAAAACTATCTTCTTTCTTCACATATCAAATAGAGTACAATAAAAAAATTCCCTTTAGCTAAGTGTCTAAAGGGAATTATAATTTTCGAGGTGAGAAATTAAGCTAACTGCAACAGTTCCATTTCCACTTCTGTATCTTCGATCAGGTCTTCACCTTCCATCTCCATATCATTGTCATCCTCTTCAGGGAAACACCAAAGCACTTTCAGTGCATATCCGCCATCCTGAATTTGATGGATTTTTTGCATCATCACTCTAAATCCTTTTGCAGAACTTGAGTTAAAGTACTCCATTTCAAAACGAAGTTCTTTCAGGATACTACTAATGCATGACTGCTCAATCCAAAGGGAGAACTCCTTATAAAACTGGGCAGCATTTTCCATAAAAGATTCACCTTTTATAGTACAAATCGCTTTGTCTTTATCAAAGTATATATTTGGTCTATAGACGCCCTCTTTATAGTTTTCAAGCCACTCCATAATGCTAGTTTGAATAGTGTTGTAATAATTGATTCTACGATGATATTAAGTGAAATACTACTTATTCAGGTATACTGAAAGTGAAAGAAACGCATACTGCTGATTCACTATAGAGATCTCAACATCAAGTGGAGAACCCGACTTCAGTACAATCTCCAATAAGCCAATTCCACCACCCTGATGACCTTCTTTCTCTGGTGGCTTACGCAATATCTCTCTTCTCCACATTTTCAAGTCTTTGAGTTCCATCTCATTGACTTTCTTCACCTTAGCCAGTATTTCTTTCTGCTGACTCTCATTCACCAAATTCGTAGCAGTCACTTTAACCTTATCATCCAAATCTTCAGCTAAGAACGTACCAATTCCGTTGGTTTTGTTATCTGCCGAGAAAATATTCCTTTCTTCAGAATAAAGAGAAATATTTTGAGCCATCTCTACAAATGATGCAAAAGCTGAGCGTCCTAACTTAGGCATTTCGTCAAAATGCTTTCTCAAACTAGCACCAACAGTAGATAACACTTCTTCTTCAAAAGACCCTTTGTAATAGATCAGTACATTGTCAGAGGCAGTGCCTGCCGCATATGGAAAACTAAAATCTATAGTCATTTTATTATCTGTTTTCAAAATCAGTTAATGCAATCAGTTTACTTCTACACCTACCAGCAATACATCATCTCGCTGCTCAGTGCCATCCATGTACTTGATAAAGCGGTTTTCAATCTCTGAACGCTGTGACCTGATTGGGAACTTGTAGGTTTCTTCCAGCATTCCCATAAATGACTTACGTCCAAAGCTCTTACGCTCTTTATCATTCTGGTCGGTGAAACCATCCGTTGAGAAATAGAACCTACTTCCTGCTGGCAATTCCACTACCTGATCTGTAAACTCACGAGGGGATTTGGCAATATGTCCACCGATTGAGCGTCTGGTTGCATCCACTTTCTCAAGCGTACCACCATTGTGCTGGTAATACATAGCCAGTCTTGCTCCACCGAAGCTAATCCTCATTCCGCCTCCTTGCATTGATTCCATCACTGCAATAGCGATGTCCATACCGTCATTGTTACCAGTTTCTTTCTGACGAAGCACATACTTGATTTCTTTGTCAAGTCTCTCCAATGCTTCAGATGGTACCAGATTTTTCTCTCCGCTAATAATCTTATCCAGCAAACTATTACCAATCATGGTCATAAATGCACCTGGTACACCGTGACCTGTACAGTCTGCTACTGCCAGTACTGTTTTGCCTTCTACCTGTCTTAACCAAAAGAAGTCTCCTGATACAATATCTTTCGGTCTGTAGAGTACAAAGTATGATTTCAGTAGGTTTTCGAGTCTTTCCTTCTGTGGCAATACAGCTTGCTGTATCGATTCGGCAGCCAAAATACTCTGCTGAATTTTCCACTCTTTTGCTTCCAGTGTACTGTTCACCTGTGCCAATGCCTCCTTCTGAGCAACCATTTCTTCCTGTTGCTGACGAAGCTCCTCTTCAGATACTAGCAGTTCTTCATTCTTCTCCTGAAGCTCCATTTCCTGCATTTTCTGCTCAGTCATATTGGCATACAGACCTATAATCTCTGTAATGTTGCCTTCTTCGTTAAACAGTGGCGTATAGTTCACATGCATCCAGTAAGTTCCTGAAGGTAGGTCAATCTTAAGGTCACGCTCTACCATTGTACCTTCCTTCATTTCTCGCAGCATGTCGGTGAATTTCCCTATCACATCATCACTATTACCAACAAAGTCAACGACACTGTTTCCTACCAGCATTTCTTCTGTAATGCCTGCCAGTTTCAGGAATGGCTTACTTACATAAGTGATTTCCCCATCTGCTTTAAATCGTAGCAGGTAGTTCATTTGCTCGATAGAATCCAGAACGCCTTGCAACTCGGCTTCTTTCTTTCTGAGTTCTATGTTATATTCCTCTACAACCTCACGCTGTGCTATCACCTCTTCCTGCTGCTGACGAAGCTCCTCTTCAGATACTAGCAATTCTTCATTCTTCTCCTGAAGCTCCTGCTCCTGTAGTTTCTGAGGAGTAATGTTCGCACAAAGGCTCAAAATTTCTTCTATTTCACCATTGGCATCAAACATTGGTGAATAGGTAATGTGCATCCAGTATTTACCTGTTGGGAAAGTAAGCTCAATATCACGCTCCACTCTTTCTCCATTCATCAAGCGAGTATGGATCTGCTTGTAGAAGTCATCTGTAGCATCCTCCTTTTTAGAGGTCAATGCGCTGGTCTTTTGCCCAACAACATCTTCCTTAGCCATTCCCATCAACTGCAAGTAAGGTTCACTTACATAGGTAATAATACCTTGAGGGTTGATGCGAATCAGGTAGTTTCTGCTTTCGATTGTATTAAGGACTGCTGAAAGTTCAGCACCCTTCTGTCTGATTTCTTCTTCCTGCTCTTTTTGTAACGTGATGTCTTTCACAAAAGCAGTAAAGGTTCTACCCTTTGCAGATTGGGACTCACTCAGGGTCAACAAAATTGGCACTTTACGACCATCTTTTGTTAGAATCTCCAATTCTCTGCTAATACCAATACCCTTTCTTATGCCCGTTTCACGGTAGTTAGACAAGTACTGATCATGGTTGGCTCTGTGCTCACCTCCCATCAGTATTTTCACATTCTGACCAAGTACTTCACCTGCCTCATATCCCCAAAGCTTGATAGCTGCTGGGTTGACATAGTCTATGATTCCGATTTCATTGATATTGACAACGGCATCCACACAACCATCCAGAATTGCTTTGATACGCTCTTTTTCTACCTCGGTAGCTTCTTGTGTCGCATGCAATTCTTCCAGATTCTGACGAAGTTCTTCCTCCAGAACAGCCTGTGTTTCGTTCTTTTTCTGAAGCTCCTGCTGCTGTCTCTTATGTTCTGAAATATCAGTTGATATACTGAATACGGAGATCAGGTTTCGATCTTTATCAAAAATAGGTGTCTCAGTCACGTGCATGTGGATAGTACGCTCCTCACCTAACTCAAGCTCTATGTATCTTTCGATAACTTCTCCCCGCTTCAGTTTGCTCATGTACTGCTCAAAGCGCTCAGGATTGTTGACAAATTCCATGTCAGCTTCCTTCACGTTCATGCCACCTTTTTCACTGAAGAACTGTCTTTCTGGATCAACCAGCTCCACATATGGTGTACTGATATAGTTGATCATTCCATCAGCATCGTAGCGAACCACATAGTTGTTCTCCTCGATCGAACCAATGATTGCACTCAGCTCTTCTTCTTTCTTTCTGAGCTCAACATTGTATTGCTCCACAACTTCACGTTGTGCGATAATCTCTTCCTGCTGCTGGCGAAGCTCTTCTTCTGATACCAGCAACTGCTCATTTTTCTCCTGAAGCTCCTTCTGCTGCTCCTTCTGCTTTGTAATGTCAGCCGATATATTGAAAATCGACTTCACATTTCCTGAAGCATCACGGATAGGCGTATCAGTAGAGTATGTATAGATCGTCTCTCCTGAAGGCGTTTCAACTACGCTCTCTCTTGCCACTATCTCACCATTGCGAAGCTTGTTCATGTAAGCTTCAAAGGCAACCGGATCATCACGGAATTCAGTTTCAAAATCCCTTACATTTTCACCAAGTACCTCATCTTCTGTCAAGTTCAGTAGCTTAAGGAATGGCTCACTGATATAGGTAACTACACCGTCCAGATCAAACTGTACTACAAAGTTCTGTTGTTCAATTGACCCCAGAATACCTTGCAAGTCTTCCTCTTTCTGCTTCAGTTCCCTGTTATATTGCTCCACAACTTCACGCTGTGCAATAATCTCTTCCTGCTGCTGACGAAGCTCTTCCTCTGAAACAATCAGTTCTTCATTTTTCTCTTGAAGTTCTAGCTGTTGATGCTTTTGCTCTGAGATATTGGCATACAAACCAATTATTTCATAGATGTCCCCAGCTTGTGTTTTCAGTGGAGAGTAAGTTACATGCATCCAGAATTTTCCTGAAGGTAACTTGATCTCAATATCACGCTCCACCATTTCACCACGGTCAAGTCTATCCAAGATCTGCTGGTATACTTCAGCAGAACTTTCACCGCTTTTAGCAACGAACTCTACAATGCTATGTCCAATGAGTGCATCTTCAGGCAAGCCTGCAAACTTGATAAATGGATCACTGATATAGGTGATGATTCCTTCAGGAGTAAAGCGTACTAAGTAGTTCTGTCCTTCAATCGACTTGATGACTCCTTGCAGCTCTGACTCTTTTTGCTTGAGCATGACTGTGTATTGCTCAGCTGCTTCACGCTGTGCAATGATCTCTTCCTGCTGCTGGCGAAGTTCCTCTTCTGAAGTCAGTAACTCCTCATTCTTGTGCTGAAGTACAATCTGCTGCTCTTTTTGCTCAGTAATATCTGCCGAAATACAAAATACTGACTTCACATTACCATCCTTATCAAGGATTGGGGTTTCCGTCATTTGCATGTAGATAGTACGACCATCTTCTGTTGGAATTACACTATCCCTGATGATTACTTCCCCACGCTTCAACTTTGCTATATGCTCCTCATATGCCTGTGGATTATCGACAAATGCTGGCTCGACCTCTTTCAGGTTGAGCTTCGCCATATCCTGCTGCTGCTGCTGTGTGCCTGATGGATCGAGCAACTTCATGAATGGTTCACTCACATAAGTGATCCAACCATCCAGATCGTAACGGGATACGTAGTTTTGTTGCTCGATAGAACCTATAATACCACTCAGCTCTTCTTCTTTTCTCTTCAGCTCAATATTGTACTGCTCTACTACCTCACGTTGAGACAGGATCTCTTCCTGTTGTTGGCGAAGCTCTTCTTCTGAAGTCAGCAACTCTTCATTCTTGTACTGAAGTACAAGCTGCTGTTCTTTTTGTTCAGTAATATCTGCTGAAATACTGAATACCGACTTCACATTGCCATCCTTATCAAAGATTGGTGTTTCTGTAGCTTGTATATAAACAGTACGACCATCTGATGCTGGTAATATTGTTTCCCTTACTACTACTTCACCTTTCTTCAGCTTTGAGATATGCTCATCAAATACTTCCGGATTATTCGCAAAGTTAGGTACTACATCCCTCAAGTTTATACTTTCTGCTCCCTCCTGTTGCTGGGTACCAGATGGATCTAATAACTTTACAAAAGGTTCGCTGACATAAGTGATGGTTCCATCAATATCGTAGTAAATCACATAGTTTTTCTGCTCTACAGAACCTATAATACCACTCAGCTCTTCTTCTTTTCTCTTCAGCTCGGCATTGTATTGCTCTACTACCTCACGCTGAGACAGGATCTCTTCCTGTTGTTGACGAAGCTCTTCTTCTGAAGTCAACAACTCTTCATTCTTATGCTGAAGCTCCAAGTGTTGCAGCTTCTGAGCTGTCATGTCCGCTGATATACTGAATACTGCATTTATATTACCATCCTTATCAAGAATTGGCGTTTCAGTAGCTTGTATATAAATAACACGGCCATCCTCTAAAGCAATCTCACTTTCCCTTACAACAACCTCTCCGCGCTTCAGCTTTGAGATATGCTCCTCGAATGCCTGTGGATTGTTGATAAATGCAGGCTCAACATCTTTCAGGTTGACACTCTCCATTTCTTCCTGTGGCTGAACATCACCTGATGGTTCAAATAACCTCATGAATGGCTCACTCACATAAGTGATCAATCCATCCAGATCATAGCGGATTACGTAATTTTTCTGTTCTACAGAACCTATAATACCACTCAGCTCTTCTTCTTTTCTCTTCAGCTCGGCATTGTATTGCTCTACCACCTCACGCTGAGACAGGATCTCTTCCTGCTGCTGGCGTAGCTCCTCTTCAGAAACCGTCAGTTCTTCATTCTTCTCTTTAAGCTCCTGCTCCTGTTCTTTCTGATGAGTAATATTGGCATAAAGACCCAAAACCTCATTGACCTGATTCTGCTCGTTATGCATTGGAGCATAAGTTACATGCATCCAGAAATTACCTGTTGGCAGTGTAACTTCAAGGTCTCGCTCAACGGTCTCACCATTTGCTAACCTTTCTAATATACTCTTGTATATTTCCTCCAGTCCTTCTTTATTCTTGACAAAATCAACAATGTTACGGCCATTAATCGCCTCTCTTGATAAGTTGCCTAACTTAAGGAATGGATCACTTACATAAGTGAGTTTTCCGTCAGGTGTAAATCTTACTAGGTAATTTTTACACTCAATCGTATTGAGAATAGTCTTAAGCTCTGACTCTTTCTGACGGAGTTTTTGGTTGTATTTATATGAAACCTCTCTCTGTGAAATGATCTCCTGCTCTCTGGCTTTGAGTTCATGAAATGCTTTTTTCACATCCTCATCAGGTGTCTGATCAAATTGCTGGGCATGTACGTCCTGCAACTTGAAATTCACTGCGATCATATTTGTCACAGAGGAAAGGAAAAGAATCTCTTCTGGAGTCCAGTTTCTTACAATATGCTTGTACTCAAGGCCAACCATACCATATAGTATACCTCCATAGCTAAGGGGAATGTATAGCATAGACTGGATCAATGCTGGTCTCAGGTAGATCTCTAAAAGCCCTTCGGTAAGCGGATGCTCTTGTGCCCTATCTGCTTTGACAATTTCTCCCCTTTCGATTGAATCAAAGAAATCTGATACATCGTACCTACAGATATGAACATCTCTGACAAAGTCCTGTTCATCGCTATCAAACAGTGAGATAGCCTCAAGATTATGTCTAAATGCACTATATGCCCATATACCGGCCCTGTTGGCTTTAGTTACTTCCGTCAAACGCTTAGTAACGTGATCAGCAGCTGATGTCCAATCCAGATCGTGGTTCTCTAAACTCACAGAAAGCTCCTTTAGAGTACTCACAAAGACATTCCATTGGGTGTCTAGTTTCAAGCTGGTTTGGATATTATCCTTTTGTATTCCCATTCCCAATAAAAAAAGAGTGTTAGTATTTAGTATAAGTGTGCCTTTTTGTTATAAACATTTACAAACATTCAATGATATATTTGTACTTATTATTGTTAGGACAATAATCTTACCATGAAGAATTAAGCATCATTAACAACCTAATAATGAGGGAGTAAAAATTAATAAGAATAAAAAGTAATCTGAGAAATAAGAAAATTCCTATTTCCTAAAAACTAAAAAACCTGCCTATTTACCTTGATTTAGGGTATTTTAAGATTTTACTAATCCAAAATTCAAGTTACGGTTTAATAACTTTTACAAATTGTTATATTAAAATATTTATATTCAATAACTAAATCACTCCAAACAAAAAAACCGCAGTTTCGATCCTTATCAAAACTACGGTCTTACTGTTTCTGTACAATTCTCATCTACTATCACAATATGCTTTTAGACAGCGACTACTTCCAACCAAGAGTAGGTCTTTACTTCCACTTTAGGAGCCGATTCCTTTTTAAGCCACTTTCCATAAAAACCGCCAAACATTCGGACAAAAAAGTAATACATCCCACTCCAAACAAAGCCTGTTTCTTTCATCATTTGCCTGAAGAGTAAGTCTGCTTCTTTTCTGCTAATCACTATCTCATCTTTAAACTGATAAATGGCATCATGGAAAAGAGAAGCATAATATGTCAGGGGCAATTCAGTTCTTTCATCTAACCTACCATCGGGAGTCCCCCACACCAAATCCAGCCATATCTTTTTGGGGGAACAACCATCCCAAGCATAACCTTGCTTGTTTGTTCCTTTCAGTCTGATGATACCATTCTCAAAACTGATCCAGTCATTTTCAAATGAAATGTCTTTGAGGCTGGTCTGTATCCAAACGTCTTCTGTTACTACAAACTTGTAGACGTTATTGCCTCGATCTTTTCTATCACGGGTCATATAAAAAGCAGTTAGTTATTTAATAAAAATTTGAGTTTCAGTCATTACAGTTTTTGTGGTTCCGACACCTCTAACCCCTGTCGTAATAATACATATGGCTCAATGCCGACATCAGGTCATCATGGTAGGCCGAACTGTCCCTTATCATCTTGATAAACTGTTTCAGCTCCTTGATACTCTGCGCCTGTACAAATTCCTTTTCCAGTTCTCGCTGTCCAGCACGAATGATGGTTAAGTACTCTTCAAATTTACGGTCTACGGACTTTCGGGTATATGCATAAAATGCCTTGAACATACGGCTTCTGATTCCGTCATGGTACTTAAGCATTTCAAACTCCCAATCCAGTTGCTTTTCCTGTTTTTTGAGCATGGTATTAAATCCAATCATGTCTTCTTCCGAAAAAGTAAAGTCCAACTCATCAAAGTGCTTCCGGTAAAGCGTAATCACTTTCATCAGGTCATGGTTTTTCTTGGCATCCATAAGTTCACTCATCTGATGGTGCAACTCAGCTTTTTTCTGCTCATCTGTCTGGGTATCTGGATGAAGCACCTTTGCCAATTTCTTGAAAAGTGTATTCAATGAGGTAGTCCTCGCCATGATTTTATTCTCAATGTCCACATCCTTATCCACCTTATGCTGGGCTTCTACCTTTGCTTCAAAACGAAGCTCTTCTTCCCTTTCATTACGCTCTTGCATTTTTGCCCTCACACTAGCCACAAATTCCATTGGCTCCAGAAAAAGCTTTTCCAGTTCATCCTCAGTAAACAACTGCTCCAAGTTCAGTCCTGTCTGCTCAGTGACAAATTTCCGAAATGCATCCCTTAGCCTTTTCTTCTCATGCGGACGCAGTATCTCCACCTGATGTTGGCTGTAAAGCTGCCTGAACCTTTCATAAAGGGCTTTCATGTTCAGCTCATTGGCATAAGCATATCGGCTCACTCCATCGATCAGCTCTGAAACCCAACGCATCAGAACCGTCCTTTCCCATTCCAACAACTGCCTGTCAGCTGCCAAACCAATCAACCAATCCGCCAAGTTGTAGATACGCCTGAAATACCCCAGTTCTTCTGCCTTCACTTCACTTTCATAGCGTTTGATCAGCATATCAAGATCATGTCTCAGCTGGATATTTCTGAGTTTTTTCTTCCTAACGGCTTCCTGTAATCTTTTGAACTGATCTTCAGGAGTCAGTTTCTTGACCTGGTGTTTGACAGCTGGCTGATTCTTCTTTTTCATTTGTTGAAAACTGTGGATAAATGTTGACATCTAAGTGAATCGTAGAACAAAACCCTCTTTTTATTCACATATGTGTATATGTTGAATGAATTGTTTACTAAAACCCTCCTCTTATCAACATTTCGTTAGTAACCTTCTTGATTCTATAAAGATAAACAGGTAGTTATCCACAAACAATGTATGAAAGTGGATAACTCTACCATATTCTGTTGATAATGTGAAAAAACGCCAAAGATAAGCAAACTTAAATCAAAACAGGCACTTCGGTTGTTCTAAGCTTAACAACTAACCCGTAGTACTATGATCTTGAAGAAAATAAGTTTTGCATCCATCTTATGGATAATTGTCATGGTAGCATGTGCATGCAATACGGAGCAAAAAAGCACTGCCAATACACATATAAAACAAGAAGCCCAAGACCTATCAAAATACAAGAGAGCCTACTTTGCAAGTGGATGCTTCTGGTGTGTAGAAGCAATTTATGAAAGCCTTAAGGGAGTTCATGAGGCCGTATCTGGTTATGCTGGTGGTGAAAAAGCAAATCCTACCTACAGAGAAGTTGGAAGTGGTGAAACAGGTCATGCCGAAGCTGTGGAGGTCTATTACGATCCAAGCATCGTTAGTTTCGAAACGCTGGTACAAGTATTCTATGCTTCTCAGGATCCTACCACTGTTGGACAAAACCCCGATTTTGGAAAACAGTACCGATCCATCATTTTCTACCAGAATGATGAAGAAAAGAAAATAGCGGAAAAGGCTAAGAATGCTTTAGCTGCTTCTGGTCAGTACGACAAACCTATTGTTACGGAGATCACAGCACTGAAGAAATTCTATCCTGCTGAAGAATACCACCAGAATTATGAAAAGTTGCACCCCAACGAACCATATGTGGAAAACGTCTCCATTCCGAGGTTAAAAGCTTTTCAGGCAAAACACCCTGAATTACTGAAAGATGAAGCTTTACACAAATAAGGCAACAACTTAAAAGCCGTAGATACTGAATTGTATTTACGGCTTTTATTTATGAGCGGATATCACAATTGTAACACCCAAACTTTCAGTCGAACCCTTATATTTGCTACACTTCACAGATTCTTTTTTTACTAAACTTACCAAGCAACATGTATCCTATACTTTTAGCTACCCATTCACTTGTCAGGTGGCTGGTTTTAGCAAGTCTGTTTTTTGCCTTGTTTCGTGCTTACAGAGGATGGCTATCCAATAAGCCATTTGCTAAACTGGATAATCTCGTAAGACATAATACAGCCACCGTCGCACACATACAACTAATGCTCGGGCTTTGGCTCTACTTTATAAGTCCTGTGGTTGATTACTTCCTTGATAACTTTAGCGAAGCTGTGCATATGCGTGAAATCCGATTTTTTGGGATGGAACATATCACCGTTATGCTGATCGCCATTGTCGTGGTTACGATTGGTTCAGCAAAGGCAAAAAGAAAACCTACGGACAAAGAAAAATTCAAGACAATGGCTATCTGGTTCTCTGTTGGACTTTTCCTTATCCTGACCTCAATCCCTTGGGCCTTTTCACCCCTGACTAGCAGACCTTATTTCAGAAGTTTTTAAACCGCTTAAGACACATTAGTTCATTCTACTGTTTGTTTATAAGGAGTAATTAAATAGTTACTCCTTATAAAACTATCACCTATGATACGGCTACTTGCTCTCCTCTTTGTTTCCCTCTTTTTCTCATATACTTTAATTGCCCAACCTATGCCTTTAGAAGAATTTCAATGGAAAAACCGACTGTTACTCTTATTTGACGAAAATACTGACAGTCATCCCATTAAAGAACAACTTCTCCTGTTTGAGCAAAAACAGGAGGAATTAGAGGACAGACAGTTACTATTGATTCGTATTGATCAAAATACTGTACGCAATCAGCAAGGCATGCTAATTACTGACTTGGAAGCTACTGCCATCAGAAAACACTTCAGTGTTCCCGACAACCAATTTACTGTATTGCTTATTGGAAAAGACGGCACCAAGAAACTAACCAAATATCATCCTGTTTCTCCTCAAGAAATATTTAGTCTGATTGACCGTATGCCTATGAGACAGCCAGAAATGAAAAAATAGTACTAATCATAGCTAATAGTCTCAATCCAGACAGACACCCTACCCCGTATATTATTTAAGAACCTGCTCACTTTCTAGCTTTGTTAGTAAGAAAAGCATCATCTTTTATATATACCAAAAAGTAACTTTCCCCTCTAGCATGATTAGGAATCTACTAATTATCGGTGTCTTTATAGTTATCTGCTTCTCTAACTGCGGGAATGAAAGTGAAGAAGGCATTCTCAATGAGCAAAACAATATGCTCCCTGATTCTACATGCAGTGAGGCTGTATTTTATGAGACTGATATCGCACCGATTATCCAAGTCAATTGTGCTATTGGTGGCTGTCATCTTGATACCCAATCTCCCAATTTCCTGAATTATGGTGATGTATTTTCCAACCGTAACAGTATCCGTCAACGTACAGCTTCAGGCTCAATGCCTCCCAATACATCAGGTCTTACACTTACAGCAACTGAAATACAAACCATCTCCTGTTGGGTCAGACAGGGTGCACCAGAATGAAACCACTACTCTATATATTTCTTTTACTCATTTGTATATCCACCTCTCAGGCACAACGATACAAGTCTGAAAGTGCCACGGTCTCTTTTTACTCGGAAGCTCCTGTTGAAAATATCTCGGCAGAAAATCAACAAGTCATCAGTATACTTGACCTTTCCAATAATGAGATCGCCTTTGTGGTGCCTATTACAGGATTTGAGTTTGAAAAGTCGCTGATGCAGGAACACTTTAATGAAAAGTACCTTGAAAGTGAGAAGTACCCTACAAGTACTTTCAAGGGTAAAATCACTGGACTATCTACGCCATCACCTTCACCACAAGAGGTTCAAGCTATAGGCAAAATCAACATTCATGGAGTTGAACAAGAAATCACGGCAACGGGTACAATTGTGAAGGAAGATGGTATCATACTTTTAAAAAGCAGCTTTCCTATCCGGCTTGCTGATTTTGATATTAAGATCCCAAAAGTGGTGTTCTACAACATTGCTGAAGTCGTAGAAGTCACAATGGAAATAAAATACGCCCCTATCCCATGAAACGATTCTTATTTTTCCTGCTGCTATTCCCATCCTTTCTTTACGCACAAGACGACCTGTTAGAGGAGTTGAAGCAGGAAGAAAAAGGATGGGCTACAAGTATTGCGCAAGGTACTTTTAAAGGAACACGCATTATCAATGGTCACTCTGTAGAAACACGTGGAAAAAATGTATTAGAGTTTGTGATATCACACCGCTTTGGAACTATCAAAGAGGGTTTTGATACCTTTTTTGGACTAGATGATGCTAATATCCGCTTGGCTTTGGAATATGGAGTAACAGATAGATTGACAGTTGCTCTTGGGAGAAGTTCACTGGAAAAAACAATAGATGCCTATCTCAAATACAAAGTTTTACAGCAGGATGACAAAGTACCTATTTCACTTACAGCATTTACCAGCATTGCATATAACGGACAGAAAGAGATTAACCCTGATATAGAAGAGAGTTTTCAACGCCGCACAGCTTACACCTATCAGTTATTACTTGCCCGTAAGTTCAGCAATAAACTTTCGCTTCAAGTGATGCCTTCATTTGTACACCGTAACTTGGTTTTATTGGAAAAAGAAAAGAACGGTATGTTTGCCATTGGGTTTGCTGGCAGGTATAAGATCACCCAAAGCCTTGCTATTACTTCTGAATATTATTTGAGAATAAATGAAGAGACTGATTCTCCTTATCACAATGCATTTGGTATCGGAGTTGATATAGAAACAGGAGGACATGTTTTCCAACTGCAATTTACCAATGCACGTGCCATGGTAGAAAAGTCATTTATTACGGAAACCATTGATGACTTCTTTGAGGGAGACATTCATTTCGGTTTCAACATCACCCGAGTATTCTACATTGGCCGCAACAAAAAATAACCGCCCTATTTAAAGCTATCACATACGGCTGATAAATTGTTTTTTTTAATGCAGTCATTAACTTTGAGCATAACCTATGCTAAGTATTATAGCGCAAAAACTAAATCTATAACAATGAACTTATTTTTTACTTCGCTACTAGCGATCACGACCTTATTCCTATCTGGAAATAAGTACCCTGAAGCTAACGAATACTATTATACTAACCCTGAGAAGTCACTTCCATCCACTGACCATTGGGGTGTTGATAGACTGAAAAGTGATATCCAAAATGTAAAGGTTTCCTATGTTTGTGCCGTTCAGTATGAGGGTAAATGGGAAGAAGCTACTTATAAAGACGAAGTGGTCAAGCCTGCTACACTGCACGACATCGTGATGGTGTTCAACAAGAATGGTAAATTGAAAGAACACCTTGACGATAGAGGAATTGTAACTGAAAGGTTCTATGCCCGATCAAACCTATACAGTGGTTTCAGGGTATCAGGCAGTTTGATGGCAACCGAAAGCTTTGATTTTGCAGAATTCAATGATCAAGATTTGCCGACCTATGCAGAGAGATGGAATGAGTACAAAACACTTATTGAGGAAATACACCTTGAATATGATGCGCAAGGTCGTTGTGTTAAGATCACAAAACTGACCTCTAAAAAGAATATTGCCACTATTGACACCTACACTTATAACAGTGAGGGTTTTCCAGACACATACACTCATAACGACAAGACATATCCCGATCTGAACAATACCGTTACTTATGAGTATACAGAGATGGATAGTGAAGGAAACTGGCTAACAAGAATTGCCAAAAACAGCAATGATGTCAACTGTGATTATCTGGAGAAAAGAGAAATCACCTATCACCATGAGTTATAAAATTAACCCCCACTTTTTTATGGTAAAAAGTGGGGGTTCTTGTTTATTGTTCTTCTGCCTGTTTCAGCAGACTATTATAGAAAGTCGTAATTTCTTTTAGGTCATCATCTGAGCGGAATGTATAGTTATGCTCTTTCATAAACTTGTCTATCTGCTTCCCATAGACACCAAAATATTGTAAAGCCTTTTTCCTCCTGCTATCAACCTTCGTCAGGTTGCCACTTTCCGAAGCCCAATACAGCTCTTCTTTACGCTCTTCTGTCCTGATCTTATAATCATCCTCATCATTAAGGATATTTCTGCTGTCATTATCCAAATCAGCCTGTAAACTATTATCCATATAATCAATATAGGCTCGCACCTTTTTCAGCATAATCCGTGAGATCAGCTGACAGGGACCATCCACCAATACTTCAAAAACACCTACCAGTGGCACCCCTTCTATAGAATAGTTATGACCATTGACGTAGTGATAAACAAACTCTTCCCCATCCAATGAGTCCTTTAATACAAACTGATTCAAAGTGCGCAAATCAATGATTTGATAGGTACTATCCAAGGTCAATGTATCCTTCATGACTTCCTGCTCTTTCAGTATTTCAAGCTGATTCCAAGCCAAGTCATAACGTATTTTCTCTTCCTGTACAGTGTCACCATTTTCAAGCACTACTTTTCCCGGAAGCCACCAGTTTTGCAGTAAATAGAGTGTATCCCTACTCTCCTCTGGCCTTTTTTCAAGTTCTTCCTCAAAAGAAAACTCTTTCCCTATATTCTTTCGGTATTTAAAATCCTTTGTTTTCCCCATAAAGCTGCCATTTTGAGCCCAAACAGCCATTGGAGTCAACAGCATTACCATCAAAAAAATCGTTTGTCTTATTTTAGTTATAGCCATAGTGATATTGGGTTAGTCCTTCATCATTGATGGTATATTAGTGATTTTCTCTTACTGTGTCAATGAAAAAAGGCTACCACTTTACATGGTAGCCTTCTTATTATTCATATGAGCTATCTCTTAGTTCTGGAAAGAGAAAGAGATTGACTTGTCCTCAATTGCTCCATCTGCATCCAGTGTGATAGTAACATCATCAACTGTCAATGTACCGAACACTGTATGCTCTTTGTTGTCCTCGTCTGTGTATGTTGACTTATAAACAACAATGTCACCATCTACTAGACCTGCCAAAGAAGCTGCCGGTGTCCCTGCATCGTATGCGTTTTGTGCCTGGAACTTATCTGATACATCCAAATCTGCTGCTTTCACAAACATAGTTGTACCAAGACCTGTAATACCCAAGTCATTACCTGTTCCTGAAACGATATCGAAACCTACAGTCTCAACATCCTCCATGAAAGTGAATGTCTGACCTGCATATTTCATATCCTCTCCTTTGCTATCAAAAGTGTATTTGTTCACTGGAACCAATACTGTTTTTGTAGACGTTCCATTCACTATTACCTTGTATGCAAGTGTATCATACAGTGAGTAGTCCACACCATTCAGGCTAACACTGTCATTTGCCAGGTCAAAATCACCTGCCACTGCTGAAAATGCTACATCAGCGTTGTCCTCATCATACTTCAGTACTGCGCTCTCAACTACTACATTTGAAACTGTTGCATTGGCTGTACCTACTTCAAACCTTACAAAAGCATCTTTGCCGTTCTGGATCACCTCATCTGCTTCAAAGCTGATTGGTGAAGTTACTGCAATCGTGCTGTACTTGTAAGTTTCGGTGCTACCACCTCTAGTCACAGTGTACTGAGTTTCTACTTCATCCCCTACGCTTGACAGCTCTGCATCAGACAGGTTCAGCTCGATTGAAGCCTTGCCTCCTGAGATCGTCATATCACCCAGCTTCTTGATCTGAAGGATATTGCCATCCTCATCTCTTACAACCTGCTCCAAAACAGCCGCATCAACACCTTCTGCATCAATGCTGATCATAATTTTGTCAAGGTCTGTGAAACTGTATTTTGTACTGTAGCCAAAGCTATTAGCTGGCACTAAAAAATCTTGCTCTGCTTCACCTGCACATGACCCTAGGCTCAGTGCTGCCAATACAGAAGCTGTTGCTATATATTTATTGAATTTCATTTTTCTGTTATTTGTCTGTTAACCAAAATATAAAAAGCTCTTTGTAGGAGAAGCTTTACAGCTTCTCCTACAAGCCTATATTAATAGCTGTAGTCCACAACTGTTCCTTCAGCAACGTCCCACCAAACACGTGCATCCATTTTATCAGTACCTCCGATTTCAGTCAGGGCACTCTGATAATTGTTACCGTTCAATGTTTGCTCGTCGATAGGGTACTGTCTTCTTGTAGGAATTGTGCTCAGACCTGAGATCAGGATTCCATCCTTAGGAAGTCTCAAGATACCGAAATCCAGTCTTCTCCACTCGATCCAGCCTTGGTGTCCCTGCATGTACAAGGCTAACCATTTCTGCTCACCAAGTGATACTTTCCAGTTAGCTGCATCATAAACTTGAGCATCTGCATAAGCTGTTGCTGACGCTTTGTCAACACCCCACTGGTCCATTGACGTCAGGATACCTTGCTTGAAGTGAGCTGCTGCACTACCGCCGATGAAGCCTCTTTGTGCAGCTTCTGCCAATAGGAAGTCTACCTCAGCTGCAACCATATATAGACCTGGAGCTTGCGCATCCAATACAGCTGCACCTGGCTGAGATACTGCATTTACAGGAAGGTTGTTGGCAATATTTTCATTCTCACCATAGATCATACCGATAAATGTACCAGTATTAGCCGCTGGCTCTGCAAAAACAGACAATCTTGGGTCATTGTCAGCAAGCATCTGATCAACAATCGTGTTACTTACTGCAAAGTCCTCTCTTGTCTTACGGTCCTCATTCAATGGGTTGTTGTGAGGAGCTGCTGCATATACAATTGCAGCATTTTCTGTATTACTAGTAAAGTAAAGACCTGTATTGTAGGCTGCAGCAAAGTTTTCTTTAGCCACATCTTCCTTCACATCTGCAATTCTCATCGCCACTCTCATTCTCAATGAGTTTGCGAATTTCTGCCAGGCTACAGCATTACCATTGTACAGTGCATCACCACTAAAAGCTGGAGCATCTGCATCAATGCTATTGTATGCTTCTTCCAGTTTCACCAACAGGTCCATATAAATAGACTCCTGTGAATCATACTTAGGTGTCTTGTTTCCTGTAAGTGCTTCAGAGTAAGGAATTGGTCCCCAGATGTCTGTCATCATTTGGAACATGTATGCCTTCATAATCTCTGCTGCCGCATTCTGGTTAACTGCTGCTGCTTTCTCTGCCTCTGAAGCAAAAGAATTTGCTGCAATTTTTTCATTGTTCAGGTCAATCACAGCCTGAAGGTCTTTCAGACCACCTGCATACCAATTAGTCCAGTTGCTGTTATCCTCAGAAGGTCTTGCCTTGTACTGGCTTTCTGATGTATAACTGTTTTGTGCCCAGAACTGAGAGTAAAGTAGACCGAAACGTCCGTTTGCCCACTCATCCCACATGTCATCCATCAAACCTTTTTGAGCTGAAGCCAATAGGAAACCTGGCTCTACCACTGAAGGCTGATCCGGATCAATATTCATTTCTTCAAAGTCTTGGTTACAGCCTGTTGCACCGAAAAGCAACATACCTGCCATTGCAGCCACTTTGAATTTGTTATATACTGTATTTGCCATGATAATTATTCTCTTTAAGATGTTGATCAATTCTTTAGGTTCTTAGAATATATTGAGCATAAGCATCATTTATATCCTATAGAAATATTCCCTAATTAGAAGTTGAACTTCACGTTGAAACCGATAGATCTTGTACTAGGTACTTGAGCACCTTCAATACCTTGAATGTTACCCGCTGAAGCTGTTACTTCTGGGTCAAGGTGAGGCAGCTCGCTATAAAGGATCGCCAGGTTTCTACCCACAACTGAGAAAGTTACGTTGTTGATACCGTAGTTGCTTACCAGTTTGTTAGGCAATTTGTAGCTCAATGCCAATTCTTTCAGCTTCACGTAAGACGCATCGTATACGTCTGCCTCTGCAATTGTGTAACCACCGTTTGCAAAGAAGTGTGTGTTGGCATCGATTACAGTTGTGTTTGGCGTACCATCCTCGTTTACACCTTCTACAATCAGACCGTTCTCTCTAACACCGTTAGCTGCAGTCTCCTCAAAAATACCTGAGTATTTACCCCACATGTTTGTTGTTGAGAATACTTTACCACCGTAACGAGCATCGATCAGTGTTCTTAGTGAGATACCTTTGTATGAGAATGTGTTGTTGATACCACCAGTCCATTTAGCCAGTGATGAACCAAGGTTTACAACTCCGTCAGTCACTTTGTAAGTTCCGTCCTCGTTTACAACCTTGTTGCCGTTGTTGTCATATACATATCCTGTACCTACGATCTGTCCGTATGACTCACCTTTGTAAGCGTTCACTGACACTGCGAATGGAGCGTTAGCCAATCTCAGGTTTTTGATTTCCTTACCAGTCTCAGGGTCTGTGTACAGTTCAACAACTTCGTTCATGTTTTTCGCCCAGTTCACTGTCACTTCCCACTTGAAGCCTGATGCAGTCTGTACTGGAGTACCGTACAACATCAGTTCAAGACCGTGGTTCAACATTTCACCTGCGTTGATGTATTGTCTTGAGTAACCTGAAGCTGCTGAAGTTGCGATATCCAGGATCTGGTCAAATGTCGTGTTGTGGTAGTAAGTAACATCCAACCCTACACGGTCATTCAGGAATCTTGTATCCAAACCTACCTCATATGAACGAGTAGTTTCTGGCTTCAGATCAACATTGTTCAGTGTATTTGGCACTGTGTAAAGTGGGAAACTACCATATGAACCTCTTGTATCAGCTGAATAAGTAGTCAGGATATTGTAAGGGTCAGTATCGTTACCTACCTCTGCAAAACCTGCTCTCAGTTTACCGAATGAAAGGATGTTAGAACCGCTCAAAGCTCCAAGTTCAGAGAATACGAATGAACCTGTCACTGAAGGGTAGAAGTAAGTATTGTTGTCTGTTGGCAATGTAGATGACTGGTCAACACGCATTGTTGCGTCCAGGAAGTAAGTGTTTCTGTACCCGAATGAAGTTGAAGCGAATGCAGAGTTTACTTGCTTAGTATAGCCATCATCAAGCAACTGAGCTGGAGAGTTTGAGTTTGACAGTGTATAAAGACCTGCAACGCTCAAACCGTTTACAGTAGTACCGTAGTTTCTTTTGTATGATTGCTTTCTGATGTTACCACCTACAAATGCGTTTACTGAGAACTCACTATCGAAAGTCTTGTCGTATCTCAACATTGCCTCATAGTTGTTCTCCTTCACGAATCTTACATCCTCAGAGTATTTTGAAATATCCTGAGAGCCTACTGCGATTCTCTCTCTACGTGAATCTGTGTAGAAGTCAGTCATTACCTTACCTGAAACTGAGAAGTTCTCATTGATTTTGTAGTTCAATGCGAAGTTACCGAAGAAACGCTCTCTATCATCATCCTGATAGTTCTCATATCTTGTCCAGTATGGGTTATCTGTATATTTAGGTCTACCGTCATCGTAAGATCTTCTGTTCCAAGTACGTTGAGAACCGTCAGGGTTCTTGTACTGCTTCATTTGCTCGTTGTCCCACTGTCTCTGTCCCCACTGGTTGAACTGTTGCATAATGTTTCCTCCATCATAACCAGTACCTGGACGGCCTAGTGCTTTAGATGAAACGTAGTTAGCTACAGTTGAAACTGTGAATTTTTCTGACAGTTTAGTGCTACCGTTGAAACTTACTGTGTGTCTTGTCATTTCACTGTTAGGCATCACACCGTTGATGTCCATGTTTGTGTATGACAAACGGAAGTTAGAAGCATCGTTTCCACCGCTCAATGCCACGTTAGTGTTTGTAGTAACACCAGTCTCAAAGAAGTCTTTTACGTTATTAGGGTGTGCTTCCCAAGCAGTTGCTTGACCGTAGTCAGGGTGCCACTCGTCAAAGCTGTACCACTGTCTTGCTGGTGTACCGTCCAGTTTAGGACCCCAGCTCTCATCCACTGCATATGAAGCGTAAGGGTTGCCATTAGCATCTGTAGCTGAGCCAAAAGCACCTGCTCCACCACCACCATATGAGTTCTGGTAGTTTGGAAGGCGAAGGATGTTGTCAAAAGTAACGCCCGCATTGATACTTACGCCGATACCTTTTCTACCTTTACCTGATTTTGTTGTGATGATAATTACACCGTTCGCTGCTCTAGAACCGTAAAGGGCTGCTGCTGCTGCACCTTTCAGTACTGACATTGACTCGATGTCATCTGGGTTGATATCCTGAGCTGCGTTACCGTAGTCATAACCACCCGCACCTCTTTCTTGGTTTGATGAAGTAAAGTTTGAGTTATCCAATGGCACACCGTCCACTACGAAAAGTGGCTGGTTGTTACCGTTGATCGAGTTAGCACCACGGATCAGGATTCTTGATGAACCACCCATTGTAGAAGATGAGTTGATCTGAACACCTGATACTTTACCTGCAAGGCCGCTTACTACGTTTGTTGATTTCACTTCTGAAAGTTCATCACCACCTACAGCTTGCATTGCATAACCTAGTGAGCGCTCATCTCTTGATACACCCAAGGCTGTTACTACAACTTCATTAAGTTGTTTTACATCCTCTTTTAAAGTAATTGAGAATGATGATTGAGTTCCTATTGTTTGTTCAACAACTTCAAAACCTACCAAACGGAACACTAAAGTTGTTGCATCCTCAGGAACAATCAACTTAAACTGCCCATCAAGGTTTGTTACACCACCTTGAGCAGTACCTTTTACTTGAACGGTAGTACCTGGAAGAGGCTCACCTGTAGCATCTTTAACTACACCAGATACCGTTCTCTCTTGCGCAAAGGCCATTGTAATTAGCCCAAGCATCATTGATAACAGTAATAATGATTTTCTCATAGTTTGAATAATTGAATTGGTAATTTTGTTGTAAAAGAATTTTACCAAAAAGTGTTTCGCCATACCGAAGCATAGTGAATGAAATATTTCGTAAAAGCGATATAGGCCACGATAATACAAGTGTTAGATCAAAAAATCAATATTTATCATTAAAAAATATTAATAAACCCACTTTTATTTAAATAATAAAGTACAGAACAACACATAAGTACTAATATTTATTCAAAGTCAAGATAAAAAAGTAATACTCACACTATTACACAAAATCACTCAAAACAATATATCATCTATTTTACATGTATTCATTTAAATAAATAGTCTTCATATATGGTTATTTCATAGTGATCATTTATTCATATATAAACCATTCTTGATAAGAGAAAATTATTTAAAACTTATTGAAGCTAACCAATACTTCTATTCAAGAAATTGGAACATAAAAAGGCCCCTCTTAAGAGGGGCCTTTTGTGGTTATATCTTCAACTACACCTAATTAGTTTCCGTACTCAGCGAAATTCTGGTGCAAGTTAGGGTTTGCTAATTGCTCGTTTTCTGGAATTGGTCTCCAGAATTGATGACCACCAGCAGGAACCGTCACCAAATCCTTCACCTCATAAGTAGTTTGTATAAACTCTCCATCTTTACCGACTGAAACATAATCAACTCCTTCAGCTTGCTTAGCGTGCTCTACTTCTTTTACAGTCACTGGCAAACTATTTCTTCTCAAGTCATACATTCTATGACCTTCAAAAGCGAAGTCTTTTCTCTTTTCTTCTAAAAGCTCTGCCAATGTACCTCCATTTACAAGAGCGGCATTGTATGCATCCAATCTAGTTTGATATGCAATTGCGTCTTCATTTATTCCTTGAACTGGACGGATATACCTTGCTGTTCTAATTGATTCAATAATGTCAATCACATCTTGATCTCCTTCCCCTCTCAAGGCTATAATTGCTTCAGCCTTATTGAAAAGTACTTCCGCCAGACGCAATACTTTTGGTGAATGCAAGCCTAGCACCTCGTCTTGTGCATGGAATTTATTATTGTAAATAAACCCTGGTTTAGAGACAAACAGTGAGTCCTTGTCCTTATTCCATTCCCCTTCAACTATAAACATAGCCTCATCAGTTGCATCTTTAGTAGCTAGACCTACTGTTCCTCGAGCATCGGCAAAACCATCCTTATCTATTCTGTTAAAACTGTTTACAAACTCAGGGTTTACGGCATATGAACCGTATCCACCAGCTACACTAGACATAGCAATGTAACCGAAGTTATTGGAACCTGCAGTTTGGTTTTCTGTAAATACGATCTCAAAGATTGTTTCTTTACCACCAGTTTTATTGAAGTATTCAAAAAGGTCTTCACCTGCAGTTAAACTGTAACTTCCGGAAGCCAAAATTGAATCTGCTTCATTGATTACTTCTTGGTAATCTCCCTTGTAAAGGTATACTCTGGACAAAAGTGCAGAAGCTGCATTAGCTGTTGCATAAGACACATCCTTATTCACAATATTAGCCTTGGCTACTTTCAGATCGTCGATCACCTGATTATAGATATTCTCCTCAGTAGCATTAGCTGGATAGTTACTGCGATCTGCATCAGCAACTGTCAATATCAAAGGTATTTCCCCATACAACCTGAATAGATCAAAATGAGCCAAAGCCCTCATAAAATATGCTTGCCCTTTTTCGTCTTTATTCGCCTCAGGGTTTTCAATAATCCTATTGGCATTGGTAATTACCTGATAAGCTCTTGCAAATATTGTACGGTCATCATCTGACTCACTGATACTAACATTCTTATTCATCTCATACTCCAGGATAAAACGGCTACCGTTTACCCAAACGTAAGAGTCGGTTCCCATATCACCATACAATGTATAGTTACGACCATAATATGCCACAGCCTGAGTCAAGTTATAAAGTCCTCTTACCTGCCCTGGAACATCTTGGATCTCATCCACTTCAATTTGTTGTTCCGGCTCAGTATCTAGGTTACAAGAAGACAATGTTGCTGATAACAAGAATGCTCCTAATATATATTTATTCATTTTCATGACTGATTCAATTTAAATGTTCACTCAGTTTTTCATTCTGACCTGTAGAGCAAAAACTCTACAAGTCAGTTAGGTTATTACATTTGCTTACTGTGTATTAGAACTTAACTGTTACACCTCCTGTAAACATTCTACCTTCTGGATATTCAAAGAAGTTATATCCATCAGCATCTACAGTTACAGGGGAATATCCTGAGTAATCAGAGATGGTAAATAGGTTCTGTGCAGACGCAAATAGTCTGATATTAGTTAAGTGGAGTTTCTCAGCCAATGATGATGGCACTGTATATCCCAATGTGATATTTCTCAGAGACAAGTAACTACCATCTTCTAGAATTCTATCTGAGTGATAAGTAGATGATCCTGTTCCATAAGCAGGTAGGTATGTCATATCACCTGGCTGCTCCCATCTTTCACCTAACGATTCCTTTGTAATCGCATAACCTGATACAGCACCATCAAACAACTCTGTAAAACGCTTTGTACCATTGTAGATTTTACCGCCTACTGAGAATGTCATAAATATTGACAGGTCGAAGTTTTTATACTTGAAATTGTTTGTCAGACCACCTGTAAAGTCAGGCAGTGCAGAACCTGAATCAACTCTTTTCGCACTACCAAAGTTAGATGTCGCCAAACGACCATCTCTCATATAGTACTCATCGCTCTCAAGCATCTTATTTACTTCTTGCTCAGTCAAGTCTGGATTGTTCACATACCAAGATGACTCTCCATTTGCAGGGTTGGCCCCAGCAAACTCTCTCAGATAGAAGGTATAGATAGACTTGCCTTCCTCAATGATGTGAATTCCATCTACAACTGAAGATTGGTCATCATCTAATTTCAGCACTTTGTTTTTATTGAATGCGATATTGAATGCTGTATTCCACTCAAATTCTCCTTTCAAGTTGTTGGTTGAAAGCTGAAGCTCAACACCCTTGTTTTGCACTTCACCTACGTTTCTTCTTATAATAGAGAAACCAGTAGTCGATTGAAGAGGAGCTTCTAGCAACAGGTCCTTAGAGTTTTCCACATAAAAATCTGCATTCAGTGTAATGACATCTTTGTAAGAAACATCAAAACCTGCATTGAATTTATGACGAATCTCCCAAGTAAGGTCTTCATTTTCTAGTTGCTCGTAGTATGCCGCAGGCAATTTGTTATAGGCATCATATCCATATAAACCTCTTGCCTCAAAATCTCCAATATTAGCATTACCCGTTGTACCATATGAAGCTCTGATTTTAGCCAATGTCAGAGGAGAATCCATCATAAAGTCTTCTCTTGAAATAAACCAGCTACCACCTACTGACCAGAAGTTACCATATTGGTTTTCCTTACTAAATTTTGAAGAACCATCACGTCTGAATGACGCTGAAGCATAGTATTTACCATCATAGTTATAAGCCACCTGAGACAGGTATGACAAGTATTTGTATGATGTCTTGCTACCTCCAATTGAGCTGATTTGTGCAGCTTGGTCCATGTTCGACAGACCATCAGGGAATTGAGTACCCTCCATACTCGTCAGCGATCTATTGTTTTCTTGGTACTCATAACCTAAGATACCACTTACTTCATGCACTCCTCCAAACGTCTTATCAAAGTTTAGCAGTGAAGTGGATGTCAGTGTTGAGTTAGTCAAATGCGACTCTACAAGACTACCATTAGTACTACGTCCATCATATGAGCTTGGATTACTGAAGTAGGTATAGTCAGCATTTTCAAAACGAAGTGCCGTTGTATTACTAGCTGTTAACCAATCTGTAAGCAAGACATTGATCTTACCATCCAAAACACCATTCAGTGACTTTGTTTTACGAGAATTCAATGGAGTATCATGCAAGAAGTTAGCTTGAACTGCACCATCGTTTAACAAAGCACGTGGGTTTCCATCCTCATCATATGGGCTTACAGTTGGAGCCTGTAGGTATGAGCCCAACAATGGAGATGAGTAAAGGTTACCGTTTGACGCATCCAGCTGATCAATTTGAGACAAGCTCGTATTTAAGGATACATTTACCCTATCGGAAACCTTTTGATCAAGGTTCATTCTCAATGAGTAACGCTCAAAACCTGAACCTATCAAAATACCTTCTTGATTATAGTAACCTGCCGATGCATAGTATTTTGTCTGGTCGTTACCTCCTGACATACTTACATCATAGCTTTGTGTATAGCCATCTCTAAAAGCCTTGTCAATCCAGTCAGTGTCAGTACCGTTCCATTCTTCTCCATGGAATTCAGCGAATTCTTTACCGTTTGCATATTCCAGATTACCCTTATTCAAACGTGAAATACCTTGTCTTGTAGAGAAAGTAATAGTTGGTTTACCAGATGAACCTCTCTTCGTTGTTACCAAGATTACACCGTTTGCTGCACGAGCACCATAAAGAGCAGTCGCTGCTGCATCCTTCAGGATTTTGATATCTTGAATATCTTCAGGTGAGATACTTGCCAGTGGGTCACGTTGCTGCTGTTGGTTAGCCGCAATACCGTCATCGGAGCTCATAATTACTCCATCAATTACGTATAACGGATCTGTACCTGCTGAGATGGAACCTACACCACGAATACGGATATTCGCTTTCGCACCCGGCTGTCCTGATGGAGGTGTAATATTGATACCAGCTGCCTTACCCTGCATCGCGGTAGCCATGTTAGGTGCTGTAATATCTGTTACGTTCTCTACAGTTGGAGTAGAAGAAGAAACGTCTTTCTTTGTATATCCCACAACTTCCACTTCTTCCAGTTCTTCTGCATCAACAACCAAAGATACATTGATAGCTGACTGAGCGCCCGCTACAATTTCCTGTGTCTGATAACCAAGAAAACGGAAGATTAGTACTGATTCGTTAGATGGGACTTTTATAGTATAGTTACCTTCAAAGTCTGTAATTGTGCCAGTGGTAGTACCTTTTAACAATACTGTTACACCTGGTAGCGGTTCGCCCGCTTCTGAAACATTACCTGTAATAGTTCGATCTTGTGCGAATGCCGCCAATGTAAGCAACGGCAAAAGCGCTAGTGATAAAAAGATTTTCTTCGCCATAAGTTTGTCGTTTAGATATTCCTTAAGTAACCTGAAGCTGATCTTGAAATCCGATTTTTTAGCTCCAAGTCAACCGACATAGTAGAAGGCAACGTCGAAAACTTTTTAGTAAGAGAAATGAAGTCACCTTATTAAAAAGGTGCATTAGTAAACAGTAAAAAGATGTGAGATTTTTTGGGAGGTTGTTTTGTGAAGTCATTCTTAAATAACTACAAAAAAACCACAGATAGTTAGATTGTTTGTTGATTCAAGGTAATTAACGGGATTTAAATAATAAAACTCTTTGTTGAAAATTTTATAAAAAAACACACTCATATCAGTAAAAAACAAGCTTTAAAGAAGATTTTTATTAATACAATTTTAACATTGGAATAATATTCTGAAAGTGTCAAAACTATACTTATTCACTAAAATGCCTTCTCTAAGAAAATACTCCTGACTACAAATCCCTCTTTTTATATCTCTTTCTACAAATAATCCTATTTTTTGTTATTTACCTACTGCACTATCTGTCTTCACTGTACAATTACTTCATTTATTCTCCAACTTTTAAGTCATTAAAAAGGCCGTCAGCATATGCATAAATGTTGACGACCTTTTTGATCAATCGTTTATTCCTCTATTTAAATCCTATTAGTTCTGTGTATCGTTAGCTTGGTAACCTAGACCAAAGCCATCGTAGTATGAACCTGATTTGATATTGTATTCTCCATCCAGTTCGATTGCAGGCAACTGAGTTTTCTCATTACCCGAGATCTCGTGATTCGCTTCTGAAGCACCATTTCCATACACAATGAACTCAGAGTTCTCATTATTAGGAGCGTATTTATTATCTGCGATTCTCACTTGGTTGACAGTGATCAGTGACCAGAACAGTTCGTTATTATAATCACGGAACCAGTTGTCATGAATATTCAACAGGGCTCCATTCTGGTATTTTTTCTCCGTCTTCAGGAAAGCCGCATCTGCTTTTTGTGATGATGAGAAGTAGTTGTTGTACATCTCAATATCATGACCACCTTTGATAAACAGGAATCTTGAGTTCGAATTGGAGATTACGTTATTGTAATACTTACCAGCACTCCAGTCACCAATCTGGAAACCTTGATCCTGCATTGGTTCTTGCTCTTTACCTCCATTGATCATTGTGTTGTTATACACCTCTACATTACCTTGAACGTTTGCTACCTGGAACAAATCCCATCCTGTATCATGAATCAGGTTATGGTGAACACGAAGGTTTTCAATTGCGTGTGCCTTATCCACAGAGGTCTGACCGATATACATACCTTCCCCGTGCGTGTCATGGATCAGGTTGTGGTGAATATGCAAGTTTCTCATTACCCAACCGTGAGCATTATCTGTTTTGGCAAGGATACCGGCAAAGTCCGTATTCTGGATTTCAATATAAGCTACTTCTACGCCTGTTGTCTTCTGGTCAAATGACATACCACTCGATCCAGACTCTACTACATGAATACCATACTTAAACTTAGGGTTACCATTACCCATTACTCTAATATTCTCACATCCAGTAAACCAAAGTGCATGTTTTCCTGCTTCACTTGAAGCTACTGTCACTTGCTCTTTGTTCACGATTGTGATTGGCTCACCTTCTGTTCCTTTCCAACCATCCATTACAAGTCTACCTCTTGGAGTCTCACTTGGTCTGAATGCCATTACAAGACCTGGCTTATTCAATTCCTGATGGTCTGCTGCTTTCAAGTAAACCATTTCAGGTTCAATCCAGAAGTCAACCTTAACGGCTTCTCCATTTACTACCACTTCATCATCAGCAAGATTTCCTATTGGTGATGCAGGTGCTGCCTCTACTATATAATCAGTTGAATCTGTTGTTGTCGTATCTGTTGTTGCTTCAGTTTCTGCTATTGGGGCTAATACTTCTTCATTACCACTTTCTAATACATCATTATCTGAGCTACATGACATCATAGTAGCAGGAACAATCATTGAAATTAGAAGGGCTCTGTTAATCCAATTTGAAAACTTCATAAAATATCGATTTAAGTAAGCACAATAGTTTCCCACCCCTGCCCGTAGGTCATTTTGGTCAGGGAAACTGTCTTCACTGTATTTCTTAATTATTGAATTGTTGACTAACGAAGAGAAATACTCTCTATGATTTTTAGTCGTTTTAATTGCTGAATAATCAGCGGGAATTTTCTGGAAGACCATCTGTCTTTTCCAGTGTGCCGTTGTTGTCAAGCACACCAAAAAGACAGAATTCTTGTACTTTTAGTTTATTTCTTTGTATTAATAGGAGTTAAGGAAAATAAACGAACGTAAATTTAAAGAGGAAAATCTTATATTTTTCGAGTGAAAATCAGGGAATTGTCCTATAATTATTGAAAAATAGGGCATTTTATCTACCAATTATCAAAAAATCAGCACTGGAGTCGTTAACAGGGGTGTCGACTCAAAAAAATTCCCATATTCACACAAACTTTTTCAGTTTTGGTCATTTTTAAAAACCAGAATCTGACCAAAATCAGGAGAAATTCAGCACGATTTCACCTGATTTTGAACTGTTTCAAATGCTGTAATTCGGGGAATGTTCACGCTCAGAAAAAAGGTGGTTCAACTGAAGCGTATCCTGAGCTAAAAAGCCATTACCTTAAACACTCTCTGTCACTTTAGTTTTAGTCTTGTGAGATATAAATAACTGACTCACCACTGCATCTAAACAAATAAGGAACCTAACATTCAAAGTGAAGAGCTCATAAAAAAGACCAACGACTCCTTATATATAAAGAACCGATGGCCTTATCACTCACCTAAATATCACTTCAGCATACAATGATTTATAGTCTCTCTAATTAGAAGTTAAATTCGTTTTTATTGGCGATGGCTTCACTCAGCCACCATTATCAGATTCCTAAACGTTGTAGAAGGGAATTTCTTAGGTATATAATTCTACATACACACCTATTCAATCAACATGAACTATGGATTATGCAGCCCTTTCAGGGCTTAAAAAAATGTACTCTACATTACGATGGGATAATCGCACATGCAACGGCCATCGCTAGTGTATTTAGCCCCTTCAGGGAAAGTGTATACCACTGAATAAAAAGTCAATATTAATCATCCCATCGACACAATGTATGCTTATCCTGCCCTAAAAGCACTAATATTATAGTAATGCTAATCCATAACTTACGTTCAATTAAGATAGCTGATCTACGATACTCAGATTCAAAATCATAAAAAAAGGCCGATACTCCTTATATATAAAGAGTACCGGCCTTTTGACTTACTTAATCCTTATTTCTACTTAATACATTCGTTTATCATGTGACTCATTAGCCATATAGCCTAAATCATACCCATCATAATACGAACCACTTTTAATATTATAGTCCTCATCCAACTCAATGGCAGGCAAAGACATTTGCTCATTATTGGTTACTGTGTGGTTCTCTTCGGAAGCAGGACCACTATACACAATGAAATCCGAATCATCATTGTTAGGGGAATATTTATTACCCTCAATAATCACCTCATGATCACCTACCATTGACCAGAACAGTTCACGATTGTAATCCCTGAACCAGTTGTCATGAATTTTTAGCTCTGCACTTGGATCCAGCTTTTTCTCTGTCTTGATAAAGATGGCATCTGCCTGTTTTGTCGAAGAGAAGTAGTTATTATATATGTTAGTATCATGTCCACCTTTTACAAACAAGAATCTTGAGTTTGTATTAGATATGATATTATTATAGCAGTCTGCCTGACTCCAGTCACCAATTTGGAAACCTTGATCCTGCATAGGCTCTTCTTCAAGTCCACCATTGACAAATGTATTGTTAAAGATATGGACATCACCGTGTACGTTGGCTATTTGGAACAAGTCCCACCCAGTATCATGAATCAGGTTGTGGTTTACATATAAGTTTTCAATCTTATGGGCATTGTCAACTGATGTCTGCCCTATATACATGCCTTCACCATGAGTGTTGTGAATATGGTTGTGATGTAAGTGTACATCTCTCATCACCCAACCTGATGCGTTATCAGTTTTGGCTAAGATTCCGGCAAAAGATGTGTTTTCGATTTCAGTATAGGCAACTTCAATCCCTGTTGTATTCTGGTCAAATGACATTCCGCTTGAACCTGACTCCACTATATGGATCCCATACTCATACAAAGGGTTACCGTCACCCCTCACTCTTATATATTCACACTCTGTAAACCACAGTGCATGTTTTCCTTGTTCCGACGAAGCTACCAATACCTGATCTTTATTCAGAATGGTGATCGGTTCATCTCTTGTACCTTTCCAACCATTCATTACCAGTCTACCCCTTGGTGACTCACTTGGTCTGAAAGCCATTACCAACCCTGGCTTATTTAACTCGGGGTGGTCTGATGCTTTTAGATAGACCATTTCTGGCTCAATCCAAAAATCAACCTTTACTGCTTCTCCATTTACCAATACTTCGTCTTCAGCAAGGTCAACAGCTTCATCTGTCAATACTGAATCTGCCATTTGGTCTGTTGAAACCAAGTCAGTTGAATCAGCAGGAATATACTTCCCTTCTATAACACTTGTATCGTCATTAATAATATCATTATCTGAGTCTGAGTCGCATGACATCATGACTGCTGAACAAAAAGTTGAGATTAAAAACGTCTTTGCAATCCAATTTGAAAATTTCATTCCTTATTACGGTTTTTATAAACACAATAATTGCCCGCTCCCTGCCCGCATAGCATGTCTAGCAGGGGGAATCAAATCATTAGTTTGTCGGACAACTGTTTTCCGGCTAACGAGGAAATGAGACTTTAGCTGAGATAAAATGGTTACGACTATAGTAAGTCGTGATAGTTGTACTTTAAAGGGTGGCTGTCCCTTTTTTTGTATTGGCTGATCACCTAATAAAAGACGCAATCATTGTATTTTTAGTTTAAACAACAGTATTAATGGAAGCAAAGGAAGATTAATGGAAGTGAATCCCAACAGATAAACATCAGTTAAAATAGCTTAAAAAGTAGTGAAATATCCTATAAATTAAACATTTAAACGGGTTGCAGTCTACAAATAGTTAAAAAAATAGGTATCCCAACTAAATGTGAATACCTATCTGAAATGGCTTTTATATTAACAATTTGATAAAAACCTCATTTTGCACTATTCAAAGTTATGTTTTTATCTAAACTGGATCAACATCAATATTGACATATACCTTTCTGAACTGTCTGTCACCATCCAACTCACCAAGTACTTCCCTGATGATCTCTTTTACTTTTTGTGGATTTACTTTTTGGCGTTCCAGCTTGACCAAAATATCCATCAGGTAATGGTTTCGAATCTTGTTGATGACAGGTTCCTGCGGACCCAAAACCCTTTTTGCACCCAATTTCTTAACCAGTTCTCTTGCCAGCAGTCCAGCCGCTGCTGAAGCCTTATCACGATCCTCTGCTTTCACAGACAATTTGATCAGTCTTGTAAATGGTGGATAATGATATTGCTTGCGTTCCTCTATTTCTTTCCGGAAAAAGGCTTCATAATCTGCACGGGCTACTTTATGCAGGATCGTTTGCTTTACATTATTCGTTTGAATCACAACCAGTCCCTTGTCTTTTTTTCGCCCTGCCCTACCACTTACCTGCGTTAGCATCTGAAACGTACGTTCTTCTGCACGGAAGTCAGGGAAGTTCAGCATCCGGTCGATATCAAATACACCGACTAGGTTTACATGATCAAAATCAAGTCCTTTACTGACCATCTGTGTTCCGACCAGAATATCAATGTGACGCTGTTCGAAATCCTGAATAATCTGTTGGTATCCGTATTTTTTCCTTGTGGTATCTTGATCAAGTCGCTGTACCCTAGCTTCAGGAATCAGGAACTTGATATCCTCTTCCAGCTTTTGTGTACCAACGCCCATTGTCCTAATCTTGGTAGAGCCACACTGTACACAGCTTTTAGGCACTGCTTCCGAATGTCCACAATAGTGGCAACGTAGCTGGTTACGATGAATATGGTAAGTCAAACTTACCGAGCAGCTTGGACAGGTCGGAATCCAGCTACAATCCTCACACATCACATAAGGCGCATACCCACGACGGTTCTGAAACAAGATCACTTGCTTATGCTCATTGATAGAATTACGCACCTGTTCGAGCAATACAGAAGAAAAATCTTCCTTCATGGTTTTGCGCTTGCGTTCCAGTTTAAGGTCTGCCAACGTCACTTCAGGCAACTGAGCATCACCAAATCGCTTTTTGAGTTGCACCAAACCATAAGCACCATTCAAGGCATGGTAAAATGACTCCACAGAAGGCGTTGCCGATCCCAAAACCACTTTGGCTTTGTGCATCTGTGCCAGTACCAATGCCATATCTCGGGCATTGTAACGAGGTGCAGGGTCATACTGTTTGTAAGAAGGCTCATGCTCCTCATCCACCACTATCAGACCAAGGTTTTCAAAAGGCAAAAAGATAGACGAACGTACCCCAACTACCACCTGATAGCGACCATCTGCCACTCCTTTCCAAACCTCAACCCGCTCGTTATCCGAAAACTTGGAATGGTAAACCCCGAGTAAATCCCCGAAGATTTTTTTCAAGCGGACCACCATTTGGGCTGTCAGTACAATCTCAGGCAACAGAAATAATACCTGTGAGCCACTATCCAGTACCTTTTTTATCAGCTCTATATAAACTTCCGTTTTACCACTTCCAGTCACCCCATGAAAAAGGACAATATCCTTCTCCTCAAAATAACCTAGCACCTGACTTTCCGCTGCCTGCTGTGCTTCTGACAGTTTTACTTCAGCATCCTGATAACGGGTAGCGCTATATTCATCTTCTTCAAAGCGGGAAACAATAAACTCAAACTCTTCTAATATACCATTCCTGATCAGGGTGGTCAATGAACTGGCAGAAACCTGACTTGTTCCTCCTTCCAGCAACTCTTTCTTATCAATCCCTTCCTCATTGGATGCTGGATTGGTTAGAACAGGCACCATCATCAGGAATTTCATCAATACCTCTTCCTGCTTGGCCTTTTGCTTAGTTCCCAAAGAAGCAAATAGTTGTTCCAGTCCTTCTTCTGTTTCCAGAAATATAGGATTCAACCTAAGTTTCTTCTTAGTCTTAGGTTTATACTTGTCCTTTACTGCCTCAAACAATAGAATCGCTTCTTTCCGAACCAGTTCCTTGACGATATAATAAGGATTCTTTACCTCCAAAATATCGGCTGCCTGTTCATAAGGAATAGAATCTTCCTGTTCCAAAGAACGCAACAGCCTAAGTTCTTTATCCGAAAGCACTTCCAAATCCAGCGCTTCCTCAATATCAAACTCTGGTCTTAGCTGAATACGGGATTGACTACTCAGCTTTAGGCCTGCCGGCAACCCAGCTTTCATTACTTCACCGGGTGTTGCCACGTAGTACTGAGCCATCCAGTTCCAAAACTTTAACTGAAGCTCATTGACTGTTGGTGAGTCATCCAGTAAGTCCAGCAGGTATTTTGCCTGATAGTTTTTTGGAGGTCGATTGTGGATATCAGCAATGATACCTGTATGCAGTTTGCGTGCACCAAACTCTACCAATACCCGTACGCCTTTCTGAACAAGGTCATTCATGGCAACCGGTACTCGGTATGTAAATGTGCCCGGAATAGGCACTGGAAGTAGTACTTCCACAAAAAGTGTTGGTTCGCTAGTCAGTTCGAGGTCCATAGTTAGAGACTAGAGACAAGAAGCTAGAACATAGAGAAGATAATAGGCTTTTTCTAGCTTCTATGTTCCAGCATCCAGCTTCTTTATTATAAACTTTTCTTCTTCGGTTTGGTCATTCGGAATTCCTTCAGGTAGAATGGCTCAAAATAGGCCACATCCTCAAATTCCTCTTTGGCAAATTTCTCAGCAGCCAATGTCCCTACATGTTTAGCAGAAGGAACAATACCGTCTAGGAAAGTGCTGTTTTCATGTGCCAATACTTCTTTGCACTTATCAGCTCCATTTCCAAAAAACACGATTGGCTGTTTATCCAATTCTTCCTTGAAAGAGGTCTCGTCCATCACCTTTGGATGTACTTTCTCCGTTTCATTCAAAGCTGTATCATACAATGCCGTATAAACTTCCATTCGGCGGGCATCAATCATTGGGCAAAGCAATATACCCTCCTTATAATAAGGTGCGATTTCTTTTGCCATTGACTTCAGCGTGCTGACAGCTATCAATGGAATCTCCAACGTATAGCAAAAACCTTTCGCCGCAGCTGTTCCGATACGCAACCCGGTATAAGACCCCGGACCTTCTGATATTGCCACTGCTTTCAAGTCTGTATTCTTGACACCGGCATTCCCCATCACATTTGCAATCAGCTGATTCAAATATTCAGCGTGCGATTGCTCTACATGCAGCTCATAAAAAGCTACCAAAGTACCGTCTGTTTGGTGTAATGCGACCGAACAAACCGTAGTTGAAGTATCTATACTAAGAATCATTTTTTCAGATGTTATACTTTAGGTGTGAGACATAAGACCGGTAGTCTTACATTTCAGCGGATCAAAGTTAACACTTGGCGAGTGCTGCACAAAATTATCGTATTCGGACAAATCTTTTCCTTGGTAATTGCAGAATTAAAAAACAATCACTTACTTTGAAACACAAAGTACTTTTAAAATAAACTAAAACATGAAATCACAGGCTGACGCACTCAGGGAAATTTCCGAGATCAAGCAGCTGATGGAACGGTCGAGCCGCTTCCTGTCGCTTAGTGGGCTATCAGGCATTTTTGCCGGTGTATATGCACTGATTGCCGCTGTCATTGTTTACTTCAGGGCTTACCAGCCTGATGACAGTATTTTTTATCGCAGAGCCTATTTTTCAGAAAATACGGTTAAGGAACTGATTTTTATTGGCATTGCCACTTTGGTATTGGCTATTTCAACAGGGCTTATTTTCTCTTACAGGAAAGCTAAAAAATCAGGGGAACCTATTTGGAACAACAGCTCCAAAAGAGTCGTTTTCAACCTTGCTATTCCATTGGCTACAGGGGGTATTTTCTCTATAATCCTATTGCTTAAAGGAATGGCTATCATGGTGGCACCTGTTACACTGATTTTTTACGGACTGTCACTGGTCAATGCCAGTAAATATACCTTTGGGGATATCAGGTCATTAGGGATTGGAGAGATCATTCTCGGGCTGCTGGCGGCTTACTTCTCCGGCTACGGACTTTTCTTTTGGGCGATCGGATTCGGTATCTTGCACATCCTTTATGGTGGAATCATGTACTACAAATACGAGCGGTGAAGAATCTAATCGAAAATATCAACAAGGCATTCGAGAGCAGGATAAGGTTAGGAATTATGTCAGTACTGGTAGTCAATGACTGGGTAGAGTTCACTACGCTGAAGGAAACCCTTGACGCTACTGACGGCAACCTTGCCAGTCACCTCAAGGCATTGGAAAAACTTGACTTTATTGAGATGGAAAAGAAGTTTGTCGGAAGGAAACCCAATACATCCTACAGGGCAACCAAGCAAGGCAAACAAGCTTTTCAGGACCATATAGAGGCACTCGAACAACTGATCAAGAATAGTAACCTTTAAGCATCAGCTTTTCCATGTACTGCCCGCACCATCAATGCGGGCAATATTTGAAACACTTACTTTGTGATTCAAAGTACTTTAAATTAATAACCATGAATTCAAAAATCCATCAACTACTTCTTCCGCTACTAGGCGGTTTTCTCTTCATCCAACTATTTTTTGATGAAGTAATGGGCATCAATACCCTGTTGTTTACCCTATTTATTATTGGTAGTGCTTGGGTCATATACCCTGAAATAATTGGCAGAAAAACGGTCCGTATTGCCTTAGCCAGCCACCTGTTTACGGCTATCATGGTAGTTGCATATGGCTCTATCATGGCTAAAGTAATGTATATGATCTCCTTTGCTGTATTAGCTGGTTTTATGCACCAAGCAGCATTAATGCATGTTCTTTCTGCCGGCGTCACAGCCATACAAGCATGGTTCAAGTTCCCAAGGCTTTTCATTTATACCATTGTACTCCACCTACCTGATATAAAAGCGCTGGCTTTTCATAAATGGTGGTACTGGATGCGTATTACGGTTGTGCCACTTGTCTGTCTGGCTGTTTTTATGTGGATTTACAGTGCAGCCAATCCTGTATTTGCCTCTGGCTTGGCATATGTCACAGAAGATGCATTGAGGGGCTTTATCTGGATATTGGAATCCCTTTCTTTTTCTAAAATATTCTTCTTCTGCCTCGGAACATGGATTGTAGGGTGGGTACTGCTCAAAAGTCAGTTGGGCATGCTATTGGATATTGAGATACAAAATCCTGAAAACATTATAAGGAAAAGGGGAAATAACCGAAGGGACATCCCAACTATGCAAAGACAATTTTATCCTGTCTTTCCAATGAATGCCCTGAAAAATGAATTCCGCTCTGCTGCTACCCTGCTGATCATGGTCAATGTACTGCTACTTGTTGTCAATGCAATTGATATCATCTGGATTTGGGTTGGCTTTGAGTATAAAGCAGGAATGGATCTCTCTCTATTTGTACACGAAGGCACTTGGCTATTAATTGCTAGTATCTTCCTTTCAATGGGAATTCTAATCTATTACTTCAGGAAAAACCTAAACTTTATCAAAGAAAATCCTCGCCTAAAGCTATTGGCAAAGGCATGGATTATACAGAATTTCATTCTGGCTATCTCGGTCGGTGTACGAAACTACCATTACATTGCCCATTTTGGATTGGCTTATAAAAGGCTTGGTGTAATTGTTTTTCTTATTCTGACAATCGCCGGACTCTACAGTATGTATTATAAAATAGAGCATCGCAAAAGTTTTGCTTACCTGTTACGTGTCAATGGCTGGAATACATTTCTGATCCTCATTTGCTGTACGGCAATCAACTGGGACACTATGATTGCGAATTACAATCTGAAATATAGCCCTGTACTGGACAGAGGGTTTTTACTTCGAGAACTCTCTGATAAAACAGCCCCTATCCTGCATCAGCATAAGGATAAGATGGTCTATAACCTCGATGATCCCTCACTAAACGAAAGGTACAACAACATGCTGGCAGACAAAATAGACAATCTAAAATCCGATGTCGGTAACAGAAGCTGGCTATCATGGAATTTTGCAGACTGGCAGGCTTATCAATATTTTACAGAAAACGACAAATAACTTTAATAAACTAAAAACATGGAAACTCAAAAGCCCAACCTACTGGAACGCTTCAGTCAATGGCAACGCTCCTCCATCTCCTTGAAACTGATCACGGTCGGCATCCTCATTCTGGTACTGCTGATTCCCGTTGCAATGATTAAAGACCTTATCAGAGAAAGGGAAAGCAGAAAACGCAGTGCTGTAAATGAGGTCAGCGAAAAGTGGGGAAAACAGCAAACAGTCACAGGGGTAGTCCTGACAATACCTTATTACCAATACAGCACAATTTGGGATAAAGAACTCAAAGAGGAGAAGTTGGTAAAAACTACTGAGTATGCTCACTTCCTACCTGAAGACCTAAAAATCACAGGAAAGCTATCGCCGGAAGTACGTTACCGGAGCTTGTATGAAGTCGTGGTCTACAGTGCCGATGTCCAGTTGCAAGGTCAGTTTACTTCCCCTGACTTTTCGGAATGGAAGGTTGATGAAAAAGATATTCTTTGGGATGATGCTTTTATCGCTCTTGGACTTTCTGACTTACGAAGCATCAAAAATGCTGTTCGCCTCAAGTGGAATGAAAAAGAGTATGCGTTTAGTCCAGGCATTCCTACACGAGAGGTAATCTCATCAGGTATCAGCACACGCATAGCGGGTTGCCGCAATGCTGCTAACTTTTCTGTTTCCTTACAATTCAATGGCAGCTCAAGCCTTTACTTTACCCCTTTGGGTAAAACCACCACTACCAACCTACAATCCATATGGAAAGATCCTAAGTTTGATGGTGCTTTTTTGCCTGCTGACAGGGAGATTACAGAAGAAGGCTTTACAGCCAACTGGAAAGTATTGGACCTGAACCGTCCTTATCCACAGAAATTTATTGGGGATCAACCTGATATTGCATACTCTGATTATGGTGTAGAACTACTGATGCCTGTTGATGAATATCAGAAAAATACCCGTGCGGTCAAGTATGCAGTGATGGTCATTGCCCTTACATTCTTGGTCTTCTTCTTTATTCAGGCACTCAACAGATTGAGAATCCACCCTGTCCAATACCTGATTGTAGGTCTTGCCATCTGTATTTTCTACACACTGCTGATCGCTCTTTCAGAACATATTTCGTTTACCATGAGTTACCTCTCTGCCAGTTTGGTTATTATCGGACTAATCACTTTTTATGTGAGCAGTATTTTCAAGAAAAAAACGTTAACACAGCTTCTTGGACTGGTCCTGATCATTACCTATTCCTTTATCTATACCATCATCCAATTACAGGATTATGCACTACTGATGGGTAGTATTGGGTTACTGCTAGTACTGGCAATTGTGATGGTGCTCTCACGGAAAATTGACTGGTATAACCTACATGATCCGCAACAAGACATTCATTAAACTAAATTTTTAACATCAAAAACCCCCTGTAACAGATACGTACAGGGGATTTTTGATAGATCATAATATTTTTAATACTATTTCAACAGCATATAATACAATTATCAAATTAAACGTACGTTTAAAAATTGACCGAACTAATTCTATTCAAACAATTACTGCTTGAGCTGCTATCTGTAACAGGAGTCATCAAAGACAGATAATAGTAAGCACACTGAGGAATACCTCATTATTACCCCGTTCTAGCCAACCTTGGTTGTACATCATTGAATGTTACAACAAGGATCAATCTTGGCATATTATCATCTATACGAACATATTCATACCCAAATAACTAACCACACACCCATACTTTATCTAAGAATAAGACAAAAGCTTGTTTTATTTCTTCTCAGATAGTTTGTAGATCGTCCGGCAAAATTAGAATTGAATCAAAAAAGGCATATAGTTTACGTAAAAAGCGCTATAGCCATGAAATTAACGGGCAAAAAAAGCATCGAAACATGTAAATAGGATCATAATGTGTGAGTGTGTAGGTTGATAACGTAACGGTTATAGTAATTAAATACCAGCCTAAGCATCATTAAATATCTCAAGGAAACAAACGAATATTACAACCTATATCCATTTTATGGTTTTGTTTTCTGGGATCAATCACACAACATAAAACTCACACCAACACAAAAACACACAGTGTTACAGTGTTATTCTTATTTTACATTACATGAATATTTCAATATAAAATATTACTTATAAAAGAATTAAACATGAATAGTGCAAGAAATTCGTTGATAATTACAATTAAGTTTGTACTTTTATAACGCTAATGAATCGATATTCAACTTTTTACATCATAACTTTTTGAGTATATCTCTACTAATAAGACATGAAAATCTGGACAGGAAGAGAAGATCTTTTCGAAAATGATCTTTTCAATATCACCTTACTTATCAGTATTGTCCTCTATATCCTTGGAGGTTTTGGTGCTTATATGGTTGGCTTATCCATAAACATCGTTTATGTTGATATCGTCTCAATCATTATCAATAGCATTTTTCTGTACTTCTCTGTGAAGAACAGACGTCATGACGCTTTTGCGATACCATTTTTTATAATGACGTCCATTACCCTCATTATTACTTGGTATTTTAATGGTGGTAGTGAAGGCTCTGTAAACTATGCACTGTTTCTGATGGCAGTCATGATGAATGTTATCTTCTATAAGAATAGTACTAGAGGCATTCGCTTATTTACACTATTAGTTGTTGTCATGGCTGGTCTACACATCTATGAGATTTACCATCCTGAGATACTTAACCAATTTCTGGCACACAAGAAGCAAGAAGAACTGGTATCAGATAGACTTTTTGGTTTTATAATGACTACAGTGGTTTCCTTCGCCTATATGCTTAAACTGAACAAGCAGGTTCAGCGTGAAAAGCAGCAGGTTCAAGCCCAAAATGAGGAGCTACAAGTACAGCAGGAGGAGCTGATGGCGCAACAGGAAGTAATGGAAGAACAGCAGCGTGAACTGGAAAAAACAAACAAGGACTTGCTTAAGAGTATCAACTATGCAAGTAAAATCCAGAACGCCCTTTCTAGAAACTCTCTGCAAGAGCTGAAAAAGAAGAGTAACTTCTTGATCAATAAGCCTAGAGACATTGTCAGTGGTGACTTCTACTGGGTGAGAAAGGTTGAAAACAAGACATTCTTTGTACAAGGTGACTGTACAGGACACGGTGTACCAGGTGCATTCCTGACATTGTTAGGAGAAGAGCTACTGGACCAGATTATCCTTTCAGATAGAATTTGGAGCCCTGCAAGAATCCTTGAAGAGCTTGACATTAGAATTAAAGAAAAGATAGCTGGAGACAGCAACAGCAACACGGACGGAATGGAAGTTGGTCTGTTGATGCTTGATCATAAAATTAACGTTGGTGTCTTTGCAGGTGCCAAACGTCCACTCCTTTTCTACAACTCAAAAACGGAAGAGATGTCGATTATCAAGGGCTCTAGAAAGTCTATTGGTAATGTCCGTAATGTTGACAATGAATTCCACGAAGAAGTATTCAAGGTCAATGAAAAAGATAGATTCTACCTGTTCTCGGATGGATTTGCTGATCAGTTCGGAGAAATCCTGGACAAGAAGTATTCATCTAGAAGGTTCTACAGCAAAATGGAAGAGTTATCTGCTTTAGAAATATCCAAACAAGGGGAAGAGCTTGAAAGAGAATTCGCTGAATGGAAAGGCAGAAAGCGACAAATTGACGACGTAATGGTCATGGGAGTTGAGGTCTAAACAGCCTCTCACACTACTCCAACAAACACAATAACTTTCGTATTACTATTTCGATCCAAAACTATATTCAACAATCAGGTATGTGTGCCCTAATAAGGGTATACATACATGATTATTTTTTAAATATTTCATTTTTTTAAAAGACCATTTAACTATGAAAAAAAGTTTATTTAAAGCTTTTTCGTATGCACTACTTATTGGTGCCACCGCATTCACAAGCTGTAGCGAACTTCCTGAGGCTGAAACTGCTCCAGAAACTACTTCCAATGCCCGCCTTGTAAACGGTGGTAGCGTTAGCTCTCGAGATCAGGCTGAGATTGACGTGGTCGTTGAAAAACTTTACGGTGCCATTACCTTCCAAGAAGGTGGCGAGCCTCATTTGGAATGGTTGAAAGAAATCTTCATCGAAGATGCTAAGATGATCAACAATGCTGGCCCAGAGCCTATCACTTTCTCTGTAGATGAATTTATTGCTTATGCTCAAGCATTGCAAAATGACTACGGCATCACACAATTTGATGAGAAAGAAGTAAAAAGCAGAACAAGAGGTTACGGCAGCATTGCTCACAGATTCTCTGAGTACGAAACTCGTATGATCGACCTGGATTCAAGAATTCCTGAAGCTCAAGGTGTTAACAGCATCCAGTTCATCAATGTAAACGGCGAGTGGAAAATCTCATGTATGGTATGGGATGAGGAGATTCCTGAGCAAAACTGGAAGGATTTCAAAAACAAGAAGAAGAAAAAGAATGACTAATTCTTGATTTATTATTCTTTCAACATGTAGGTCAAATGCCAGTATCTTAGACTGGCATTTGATTCTAGCACTTTAGCTAAGCCTTATAATTTTCAACAACTATCTTTAATATTTTCCTGTAATGGATAAATTTCTATCCCAAACGAACCAGGTAGTAAAGCAGGCGCTTGACTTAGGTATCGCTCAACAACCTATTGGCGAAGAAAAAATTAACGGCCGCTCATTCAAATTGGGTGGCAAAGAAGTTCTAAACTTTGGCTCTTGCAGCTACTTAGGACTCGAACTGGATCAACGTATCAGCGATGCTGCTATTGAGGCAATTCATAAGTTTGGCGTACATTTCTCATCATCAAGATGCTACACTTACGTTCCTTTGTATGATCAAATAGAAGAACGTCTTGAAAAAATTTATGGCAAGCCAGCTTTGTATGCACAAACAACAACTAATGCTCACCGTGCTGCAATGAATGTTTTGCTGGATGTCAAAAACGATGCTGTTATTCTTGACCAGCAGGTACATGCAAGTGTTACCATGAACATCATGCAAATGATTCCTTCTGGTCTGCATGTTGAAAAGATCAAACATTCAAACATGGAAAAGCTGGAAGAGAAAATCATCGAGCTTTCACAAAAGTTTGAAAAGGTTTGGTACATGGCTGATGGAGTATTCTCGATGTACGGTGATATGACACCTGCTGAAGAGCTTGTAAAATTAGTCAAGAAATATCCACAACTTCACCTTTACATCGATGACGCACATGGTATTGCTGTCGGAGGTAAAAATGGTGTAGGTTGCTACCTTGAAAAAACAGGTGGATACCACGAACGTCTGATTCTTGCCGGATCAATGGGTAAAGGCCCTGGTGTAGGAGGTGGATTCGTGATTTTCGAAACACAAGAGCAAAAGGAACTGGCACTTAATGTAGGTTCATTCTTTGCAGGACCAGTACAGAACCCTGTTCTTGGTGGTGCTGTAGCAGTATTGGATATCATGGCCTCTGACGAGATCCACGAATTCCAAGACAGACTCAAGCAAAGAATCCACCACTTCCAAAAGCTTTGTAAAGAGCTTGACTTGCCACTGGTTGGCTTGGATGAAACACCTATCTTCTTTATTGGTGTTGGACAAGACGAGATCGCCACTAAGATTGGTGCTGAGCTGAAGGAAGAAGGTTTCTATACAAACTTGTCTGTTTACCCGAATGTTCCACTCGGAAGAGCTGGTATCCGTATTACGGTAAGCAACCACCTTCAACTGGAAGATATCGAAAACCTGTTGAGAACAGTAAGCAAGAAGCTTAATGAAAACATTGAGAAAGAAGGCTATACTGTAGCTGATATTCGCAAAAGATTCCGTATAGCATAACGCTTAGCGAGACTAGCCTTTCAACAGGGCTTAAAAATATATACCTAAAACCTTCAGGTGATGGAAAACTCCAAACCTGAAGGTTTTTATATTTACAATTGGTTTTAATCATAGTGCTGTATTATTTCAGAATACCAATACTAAATTTTGTTGATCAATATGCTCTCTAGAAATACCTGTTTGTCTTTATGCGTTGTAGTTTTCTCTGCATGTAGTCCTTCCTTAAAGTTGACAGAAAACATGAACCTCCGCTCTTATCCCTCTGCGCATTCAACAAGGGTAATGACTGGGGAGAAAAACACCAAATACCAAATTCAACAGAGAACGCCAATCCCCTACTCCATTACACTTTCAGGAGGGAAACAACAGGATGCTTATTGGTATCAGCTGAAAAACAATGCATGGGTATTCGGGTATTATACCGAGGTCAAAAAGGCTGAGAAAGTTCCTTACCAAATCTTCCAAAACCGACTTAATCAACTGATTCAATTTACCAATAATAATAGCAAAGTCAGAGTTGAAAGAAATGACTTCAGAAAGCTTGCCTTAGCATTTGGATCAACTCAGGAGTCTGAACCTCCATTGGATTTGGAACTATTGGGAGAGAAGTATTCTCATGGGCTTAAAGGCTCTACTTACGAAAAGGAGGTAGGAACTTTTCTAAGGAGTATACGCTTCAAGCCACTTACAGACGCTGTAGAACACCGTTATAACCTTCCGCCCGGAATTCTGCTGGCAATGATTATGCAAGAATCTAATGGTGTTGCGTACCTCCCAAACGGTACAGATGATGGCGGAATTGGTCTTTGCCATATGCAACCTCAAATTGCACAGGAATTTTCTCTCAAAACCTTAGATAACAATCATGAAATGGTGGATTATCAGCATGGAAAAAAACTGAGAGGTCTGGTTGAGGACTACACCAGAGGGCAACTGCTACACCATTTATCACTGACCGACGATCGCTTCGATCACCTCAAGAACTTGGATGCTGCTGGGAGAATGATGGCTACTTATATGGCAGCCGGTGCCAACCCTGCTTTTGGTGGACCTTTAAGGTCTGCTGTTGCCCGATATGCAGGCAAACGGAACTATCAGCAATATTGGGATAATCTCAAATACTATATGAAGCTGCTCTATGATCCTGCGTTTATTGAGATGGCAGAAATTCAGTTCAACTTAAGCAACCCTGAGTTTGTCGTTTATGAGAAGATCTATAGTAATGGAGGTCAAGCAGAAAGGTATCTCTTATTATGGTGGAATTATATGGAAAGCAACTTCCAATTAGCCCAATACAAAAAGCTGGAAGCATTTCGACCTGAAAACTCTGATGACGTGATAGCTACCTACAAACGGTATATGATCAAATAATGCACAAAAAAGGTCGGTAACTAAATTTTACCGACCTTTTTCTTGTAGCATTAGTCATTGAAGTGATACAGTAGAATAATAGTTCCTGTAAAAGCAGGCTTCTTACTGTCCTTAATTTCCATTACCACGTCAATCTCACATTTAGTGATTCCTCTCAGGTTGGCAATAGACTTCATTTTGCCTTTCAGCTTCAATTCGCTACCAACTACTACAGGCTGGTTAAATCTAAGCTTCTCAATACCATAGTTGATCAGCATTTTCAGGTTTCTTACATCCACGATCTGTTCCCAAAGGTAAGGAACTACTGACAGTGTCAAGTAACCATGAGCAATCGTGTTTCCAAAACCGCCCTCTTTCTTAGCACGCTCAGGATCAGTGTGAATCCACTGGTGATCCAATGTTGCTTCTGCAAATTTGTTGATTTGATCTTGGGTAATTTTCAGGTAGTCTGACTCACCTAGGTCTTTGCCTTCGAATGCAGCAAACTGCTCGTAGTTCTCAATTACTTTTCTATTCATAATTAATTCTGGTTTTTTTGATGTGTGTGCAATGCAAATATAGCACAAATGTCGGGAGTTTAATTCAGAGCCATTTTTTAGAATTAAATAAGTTATTAGCCTTTTCTTTGTATGTTTATATCACTTTTCAATGAAAATATCAGAATAATTTATACTTGTTCCTATGAAAAAAAATATTTTCATCCTGCTCTGCCTTATGATTTTTTCTTTCAAAGTCAGTGCAGGAACTGCTGTTCAGGAAACCGATTCCGCATTTATTGCAGCGCATTATGAGAAGATAATCTTCGATATTCCAATGCGTGACGGTGTCAAACTACACACTCAGGTTTACCTTCCAAAAGATACCAGCAAGCAGTACCCGATGCTGATGCAACGTACCTGCTATAGTATCCGACCTTATGGAGAAGGTAATATGCCAACCAAACTGGGTCCTTCCAGCTATCTGATGAGGGATCTTTATATTTTTGTATATCAGGATGTACGTGGTCGTTATATGTCAGAAGGAAAATTTGACAACATGCGCCCGATTGTAGATTCGAAGTCAGATCCGAAAGCTACAGACGAAAGTACCGACACTTATGATACAATTGACTACCTCCTCAAGCAACTAGAAGGTAGACATAACGGAAACATCGGAACATGGGGTATCTCCTACCCCGGACACTATTCAGCAGTCAGCAATGTAAAAGCGCACCCTGCCCTAAAAGCAGCTTCACCACAAGCACCAATTGCGGACTTCTATTTTGACGATTTCCACCATCGCGGAGCTTATACACTTAGCTATTGGTTTGCAACTCCTGTATTCGGCTACCAAAAAGATAGCAAGACTACAGAAGCATGGTACAGAGACAAGATGGCGATGCCCCAAAAAGATAAAAGTGCTTATGATTTCTTTTTGGAACTAGGTCCACTTAAAAACACAGACCAGTACTATAAACAGGACAATTTCTTTTGGCAAGAACTCTCTGACCACCCTAACTATGATCAGTTCTGGCAAAAACGAAACCTATTGCCTCATTTAAATGACATTGACCATGCTGTACTGGTAGTTGGTGGATGGTTTGATGCTGAAGACCTTTACGGGCCTCTCAATATTTACAAGACTATCGAAAAACGTAACAAAAAAGCGGATAACCGAATTGTCATGGGACCATGGACTCATGGAGATTGGGCAAGGGTAAAAGGCGATCAGATCATCAGTGATGTATACTTTGGTTCTGACATCTCTGACTTTTACCAAAAGGAAATCGAGTTTCCATTCTTTGCCCATCATCTGAAAGGGAAAACGGAAAACCCTTTACCTGAAGCTTACCTGTTTGATACAGGAAAAAAGCAGTGGATGAAATTTGATAAATGGCCTTCAGCCAACACTATCAAGAAAAAGCTCTACTTCCAACAAGATGGAATGCTTTCTGAAACAAAATCAAAACAGGGAAAAGACACTTACTCAGAGTTTATCAGTGACCCGACCAACCCTGTACCTCATACTGAGCACCCTGAAGTACGATTTACACCAAGGCCTTATATGGCCAGCGACCAACGCTTTGCCAGCAAAAGGGAAGATGTGTTGGTTTTCCAGACAGATATACTTACCGAAGATGTAACACTTGCGGGTGAACTGCTTGCTAAACTGACCGTTTCAACGACAGGTACTGATGCTGACTGGGTCGTAAAACTAATAGATGTATACCCTGAAGACTTTACACAGGAAAAAGGCAAAAAGGATTTGGGAGGATATCAGCAAATGGTGCGTAGTGAAATCATGCGTGGACGCTACCGAAACAGCTTTAGTAAGCCAGAGCCATTTACACCTGAAAAGCGTACAGAAATAACATTACCACTACAAGATGTGCTGCACACTTTCAAGAAAGGGCACCGCATTATGGTACAAGTCCAAAGTACGTTTTTCCCTCTGTTTGACAGAAATCCTCAGAAGTATGTGGAAAATATATTTGATGCAGAAGAAAGCGACTTTATAAAAGCCACTCACAAGGTTTATCACGATGAAAAAGGAAGTTATTTGGAAGTCTCCATTGTGAAGTAAGCGTTCCATTTAATTAAAATAATGCCTTGAATCGAGTCATTACTTGGTTCAAGGCTACCTACAAAAAAAACAGCCCCGAAATCGGGGCTGCTTAATGAGTCATCAAAACAGGATATTAAGGTTAATAAGGCTAACTCTATCAATCATATTACATTATTCAAACAATTACTGTAATCTTTTCAAAAACTAGACCATCTATCTTTCATAGGTATTATACTTTCAAAAAAAATTGAATTTTGAATATTTTTAACATATCAAGCCTTTACTTACTATGAGTTGTTTTTCACCTTTTTGTATTACAAAAACTTGATCTTTTAACGCTGCATTTCTTTCAAAGCTTCACTTTCAGCTTTATTTCAAACAAAACATTGTACTTCATACTATATTTTTGTTTTACATACTTCAACCGCCCACTCTCCTACTTCTACCAACTTTAATTTATGCCTTTAAGCTTGCTTCTGATATTCATTCCATATCCTAGATGACAACCCTCTTCACTTTTTAACATTTTTTTCACAATCTTTGCGACCAGTCTGCAACGGAAGTGGCACAGCAACTGCATAACTAAACAGCTATCCGTTTCGATTGGTGCAATCAATTTAACACTACACACTACACCTAAAGATTTTAGAATGAACATTCTCTACCTTGTTTTTGGAGATAATATCCAAAATCACAAGCAGGCAAACTTTTCGATATACACATTCCTGCTACAAAAAGACTTTGTAGACCACATTATCATTGTAACAGACGCTCCTTCTTACTATAGTCATTTAAAGGACAGTAGGGTCATTGTTAAGAGTGTTGATGAACAAACATTAAATGATTGGAGAGGTCCTTATGATTTCTTTTGGAGGATTAAAATCAAAGCTGTTGAAGCTATAGCCTATGAGTTTAAAGACACATCATTACTATACCTTGATTCTGACACTTTTCTATATGGGGATTTAGCCGAAATCAAAAACAGGTTAGACAAAGGTTTCAACACAATGCACCTTAATGAGGGAAAGCTTTCAGAATTAGGCTCTAAAACTGAAAAGAAAATGTGGGACCAGTCAAATGGCAAATCGTTTGGCGGAGTAACTATCAATGCAGAACACTGTATGTGGAACGCCGGAGTAATTGGAATTTCTCACAAAAATTTTTCGAATACAATCCCCCTTTCCCTATCTATTTGTGATGACATGTGTAAAGGAGGAGTCACAAGAAGACTGATTGAACAGTTTGCTTTCTCTGTTGCATTATGTGCTGATGAAGATACTCCTATGGTCGCTTCAGATGATATTATTGGTCACTATTGGGGTAACAAAGAGGGATGGAATGAAGTCATCACTTCATTCTTTGTTAAAGCACATCTAGGTGGGCTAACTCAAGATGAAGAGTTAGAAGAGTTACGTAAAATGGATTTACTTAAAATCCCAGTAAAGGTAGGAATTCCAAATACACGAAAAAGACTCCACAAACTGATTATGAAGTGGTTTCCTGACAAAGGAATTGAATATATTCAATGACACTAAACTGACACTTCAGGTGTTGATTTAAACCACCTGAAGTGTTTTTCACCCTTTATCACATAACTCAAATACAGAAGTAAACTCAATTGCTTCAAAATACTTGGCTGTTTCACCTACTTTTGAGTAAGGCACAAAAAACTGGAGTTTTTCCTGCCCATTCGATAGGCTTAAGTAGCCAACCCTTTTCCCTGAATGGTCTGCTTTTTTCATGTCTGAAAGTGCTGCGACCATTAGCCTGATTTTCTGTATTTCCGTAAATGAGAACAAAAAGCATATTGATTTTTGTCCCATATTAACCCTAATCGCTAATCCGTCTTGTAATTTCTCAAAGTGTGATACTTTTCTATCAGCATGATCGGCTGTTTCGGGTTTATATTCAAGCCCTGCTAGAGATATCCCACTTACAAATGCCTTTTTCAAAAAAGAATAAGGTCCTCCATACTGTTTTAATATTTTGCTTGGTATTTTCCCTGAAGCATCAAGTTGTATAGTTTTCAAAACAGAATCTTTAGATAAAACTTATAATAAGCCACACATTTAAGGCTCTCCTTAAAACACAAAAGTGACTCACATCTCCCTATAGATATTCCTCATCATGGACATTCACGTTCTTCCTGTATTATAGCGTCTTCATGTAAACTTTTTCTACTAAGAGACTGTCTTTGTTCCAATATTTTAGTTATTCTTATAATTCTATAACCTAATAATACAATAGACACAATATATAAACGCAAGGCTTGAAGTACGAAGCTAAATAACAGAACCACTAACCACATACATGTTCTGCCTCTTCTGCTGCAAGTCCTCCATAAACTGACACATATTCAAAAAGCTGACTGACCTTGTCAGGAAGCTATGTTAAACCCACGTCAGCGAGTACACACCATCTTATAGCTCAACACCACAGGCTGTATTTGGCTCACTGACTTTTATTACTAACCATACATACATATGCAAACATTACAACAAGAAACCCAGGAAATGATCGCACAGTCTGTGCGTGATTTCGGAGAAATGCACATTGCTCCTTATCGAGATGAATGGGATGAAAACGAACACTTCCCTGTCGAGGTCTTCAAAAAACTAGGTGAATTAGGCCTGATGGGCGTCCTTGTTCCGGAAGCTTATGGCGGTAGTGGTTTTGGATACCATGAGTATGTCCGTGCTATTGCTGAACTTGCGAAATTTGACCCAGGAATTGGCCTTTCAATGGCAGCCCACAACTCACTTTGCACTGGACACATACTGGCATTCGGCAATGAAGAGCAAAAGAAAAAATGGTTACCAAAATTGGCTTCAGGCGAATGGATCGGTGCTTGGGGACTTACAGAACCTAACACAGGATCAGACGCTGGTAATATGAAGACCGTTGCCAAGAAAGATGGTGATTATTGGGTATTAAACGGTGCCAAAAACTTCATTACACATGGGATTAGTGGAAATATAGCTGTCGTGATTGCCCGTACTGGAGATGTAGGAGACTCTCACGGCATGACTGCCTTTGTGATTGAAAAAGGTACAGCTGGCTTTTCCGCTGGCCGAAAAGAACGTAAGCTTGGTATGCGAACATCTGAGACAGCCGAATTGATTTTTCAGGACTGTCGTGTACACCAAGACAATGTACTGGGTAAAGTCGGAGAAGGCTTTGTTCAATCCATGAAGGTTCTGGATGGTGGAAGGATCTCAATTGCAGCCTTAAGCTTGGGTATTGCTCAAGGTGCTTATGAAGCTTCTGTTGCTTATGCCAAGGAGCGTAAACAGTTTGGTAAACCAATTGCTACTTTTCAAGGTATTTCCTTTAAGCTGGCAGATATGGCTACTGAAATCGAAGCTGCAAGGCTATTGATTTGGCAAGCTGCAGAATTAAAGAATCAGGGAAAAAGCATTAACAAAGAGTCTGCTATGGCGAAGTACTATGCTTCTGAGATTGCTTGCAAGGCATCTAATGAAGCTGTGCAGATTTTTGGCGGATATGGCTTTACCAAAGACTACCCAGTAGAAAAATACTACAGGGATGTCAAGTTGTGTACAATTGGGGAAGGTACCTCCGAGATTCAGAAACTTGTCATCTCTAGAGCCATCCTGAAAGAGTAGTATCTACACACATATAACACCAAATACACTCCGCTTCCTGACAGGGAGCGGAGTTTTTTATATCCCCCTCTCAACCTCCCTTATTACTTATTAGCAAGCTTTAAAACTCATAAACATCTGCAATACATACCTTTGCACCGTGTTTATATTCAATCATGAATTATGTTTCATAAAACCAACCATTCATGAAACTACTCGCTAACTCAAAAATCCGTTTACTTCAAGTATCTTTAATGGTCATAGCAGTACTATCATTTTCATCCTGTGCGACACAAAACAACAGTACAGCTAGATACAGGGCTATGAAGGCAACGGAAAAACGCATTAAGAAGCATAAAAAACTGAAGGAAAAATGGGCTAAACATGGCGGGAACGCAATATGCCCTTCCTATAAAGGTTATTATTAAACCACATTCTTATGGATTAGGATGTTTTAATAACGAGGTCGGCAGTACTTGTACTACCGGCCTTTCTTTTTATCCTAACAATGTACTTATCAGCGTCAGCAAAATCATCAATGCCAGAATTCCTACGAGCGACAAACCTGCTGCAAACACAAAAACCTGTGAGGTAGAGAAATTTTCATCTCCCCTTTCTCCCCAAAACTTACGCATCAGCCTGACCAGTAACTGTCTCATAGTTTCTTTTAAAGAAAAAGCCGAAAAAGTAAAATAGGTCACTTTTTCGGCACATTGGTTTATTTCATCTTAAGGCTTATGGCTTGTCCACCACTTTGCGTCATTTTCAAAGTAAGCGTACTGCCTTTTTTCACTTCTTGTTTTCTGATGTCAAATGCAGCAGGATTATGTTCAAGATCTGTATCGGGACTGTCTGCATAGATCGTTGCCTCATAAGTAGCCCCTTCTCTCAGGAAGTCCAACCCTATATCTACTGATCTTGCATTTTCATCTGTAATTGCTCCAATATACCAATCACTTCCATGACGTCGGGCAATGGTCACATAGTTTCCTATTTCACCATTCAACACCTTGGTTTCATCCCAGTTGACAGGAACGTCCTCAATAAACTTGAATGCCTCATTTCCTTCATAATGCTCTGGCAAGTCGGCAGCCATCTGCATTGGCGTATAAAGTACTACATAAAGTGCCAACTGTTTGGCTAAGGTTGTATTTACACGGTTTTCCTTACTGTATTCATCAAACTTGATATTGAAAATACCTGGTGTAAAATCAACCGGACCTGCTAGCATACGGGTAAATGGCAATACCGTCGTATGCCAAGGTTTATTTCCTCCCTCCTGATCCCAAGCATTGTACTCCTGTCCACGGGTACCTTCAGCTGCCAGTAGGTTCGGCCAAGTACGACGAATTCCCGTTGGCTTAATGGGTTCGTGTGCAACAACCATTATCTGATATCGGGCAGCTGTCTCTACCACTTTTCTATAATGCTGTACCATACGCTGCCCATGATGGTGGAACTTCTCTCCATTAATATCAACAGGTCCTTCGTTGGACACATACCCCGTTTTCACTGCCGGAATTCCCAACTGATTGTAAAAGGCAAAAGCTTCTTCCAACTGTTTTTCGTAGTTGCCGACCTCACCACCTGTTTCATGATGTCCTATCAGGAATACATTGTGTTCTTTCCCATATCGTACCACCTCTGCGATATCAAAGTCAGGATAGGCTTTGGTAAAGTTGAAACCTTTCCATCCTCTTTCCCAGCCAAAGTTCCAGCCTTCAATCAGTAAACCATTAATGCCATGTTTGGTGGCAAAGTCAATATATTTCTTGGCATTGGCTGTATTGGCTGAATGGCTTTTATCTATACCTGATTGACCACTTTCCGGTTTTCCCCCAAACGGAAGTGATTCAAAGTCTGAAGCATTTTTATTCTCCCAAGTTCCTTTTTTCAGGTGCATCTCCCACCAAATACCAATATACTTACCGGGCTTGATCCATGATGTATTGATGATCTTACTTGGTTCATTCAAGTTTTCTATCAAATGAGATGTAATCAATCCGCCAGCCGTTTCTGCCAACTTGATCACTCTCCAAGGTGTCAGCATAGGCACCTGTTGCTTGACTTTCACATCTCCATTTGGTGAAAAAGGAGCTAAATCCGCTTCAAAAAGATTTCCCTTCACCTGTTTCAATGTCATGCCGGAATAATCAGTCAATGCCGCTTCATGCACACTCAGGTATAGGCTATCTTCTGCCTTCAACGTGATAGGCGTATTGGCTCCCGATACCTCAGATAATGGAGACTCAGCATACCTTAGCTCATAAGTATCAAAATTGGCAGGCTGCCACCATGCAGTAGGATTTCCTGTAAAATTGAACTGCGTCAGTTCATCCGTGATCTCAAACTGAGAAATACGTTGTTGCTGCGGAATTTCATATCGAAGGGCAACACCGTCATCATAAGCCCTGAAATAAATGTTCAAGAGCCTTTCATCTCCCATCTTTTCACGAAGCAATACCTTTATTTCATTACCATGATTATAGAAAGTCTTGTCTTCTCCCCATACAGGATTCCACTTTTCATCATAGGTCATCTGTTCAACTCCTATAATTTCAAAATTCTCTTCCAAAGCATGTTGTTCTTTGAAATGGAAGCCTAATGCAGAAGTATCCAATATAGCCTTGTCTTTAAATTGTACAGCATAAAAAGGCTTACCTGCTTCATTCAATGAAAAAATAACTTTCAGTTTCCCATCAGGAGAAACCACTTCTGAAGACTGTTTAGTCCCACATTGTGACATAAACAGCAGAAATGAGATAAAAACAAATTGAAGTAAAAAGCGTAACTTCTTCATGATAGTTTAATTGATAAAAAAATAGTTAAACTGACTAGGCCACTTTAGGCTATTCAGTAGATTTCTAATCTAAAAATACACAGGAAACAACTGTGATAACAATGACCTAACTCAGATCATCAATTATACTATCTGCACTCTACCAAATTAATGGTGAAGCCGCATTATCATTTCTACAAAATTCTCCTGCTTTTTCTCCTATACATTCTTGAACCCAAAGATTCTTCATGCTTGTTATGAAACAGTAAATGCATATATTCTTCACTGATGCCTCTTGGCTGACTGTATGAAAGACGAACATAAAAAACCCCACGAACTTCCTCGGTTCAAACGCCCCGTCAAAGAGGACCCTACTGCATTACCCTCAAAAAGTCTTAGTGAACTCATCAAACAGGTATTAAATGATGCCAGAGATAGCCTTCGCTTTGATGAGGACGTCAATTATGAACAGACAATACTTTCTATAGAGAAAAGTGTTGAGTTCAAAGGCTACAATATTTGGGTACTGATATGCTCTATTGCGGTTGCATCTGTAGGACTGAATACCAACTCACCTGCGGTCATTATTGGTGCCATGCTTATCTCGCCTTTGATGGGACCAATCAGGGGAGTCGGGCTTGGCGTAGGCATGATCGACTTCAAGCTTATCATCCGTTCGCTAAGGAACTTTATGAGAATGGTCATTGTCAGCCTGATAACCTCTACGCTGTACTTTACCATTTCCCCTATCGAGAAGGAGACCTCTGAGTTGTTAGGCAGAACATTCCCCACTATTCTTGATGTTGTGGTTGCCTTTTTCGGTGGGCTTGCAGGTATTATTGCCGCCACCAGAGGTGAAAGGGATACCGTTGTACCAGGGGTAGCCATTGCTACAGCACTAATGCCTCCTCTCTGTACTGCCGGATATGGTTTTGCATTAGGAAAATGGGATTACTTTTTTGGTGCCATGTACTTGTTCCTGCTAAACTCCCTTTTTATCTGCTTATCCACTGTTTTGGTCATCAGGTTTATCCAGTTTCCCGTTCGGCAGTTCCTGAATGAGAAATTACAGCACAAAGTCAAGATGTATATCCTGTTCGGAACCTTGATTGTTATGCTCCCTTCCGGATTACTGTTCTACCGACTGGTGAAAGAGTCTATCTTCTTAAGCAACTCCGATAATTTCTACACAGAAGTCATCAAGCCCTCTATTACCGACAAGAACACCAAGCTTTACTTCAGAAGCACCTACATCAACCGAGATTCCACCTTTATGGAATTGGATGTGACACACGGAAGTATTCCAGACCAAACCATTGCTTTATGGCGGACACAGCTTCCTAATTATGATCTGGATAATACATCACTAAAAGTATTTCAGCGTCAGTTCAAGTACAGTGATGTTCGTGCCATTGAAAGCTTAATTACACAAGCTGGAGAGAAACATACAAAAGGAACGATTAAGTATTACCAGGATCAGATAGATTCCCTTAAGCAAATCACACAGCAGAACGAAAATGCTGACTGGGACTTGACTTATCTCAGGAAGTCACTAATGATTGACTATCCCAACCTCAATAAGCTGTCCTTATCAAAAGAAATTTCGGAAGACAATAATGGAAAAAGGGATACCCTCTATTATATAAAACTTAAATGGAAAGCTACACCACCCAATTATAACGCCAAGAAAGTCAATGAAGCGATCAGGTTAAAAGTCTTATTGCTATTGGAGAAACAAAATGTTATGGTAGACTCATTAATTATACAAACTGAATAAAAACCAAAAGGGACAGTCAATAACTAAAGACTGTCCCTTTTTGGTGAAAAAGCACATTTATAACTAACTAAACTATCAGATCACTTCCAATGCTACTTCGATATTACCTCTTGTAGCTTTTGAGTATGGACAAACTTGGTGAGCTGCTTCTACCAACTTCTGCGCCTGCTCTCTTTCTAGCTCAGGAATACTTACTTTCAGCTTTACACCCAAGCCAAAACCAGTTTCATCCTGACCAATGCTCACTTCAGCTGTAGTAGATGGAGAGATATTTACTTTTTGCTGTCTAGCCACCAAACCAAGTGCGCTATCAAAACACGCAGCATAACCTGCCGCAAAAAGCTGTTCAGGGTTTGTAAAAGGCCCACCACTGCCTTGCAGTTCTTTTGGCATTCTTACTTCAAGATCCAATACTTCATCACTTGAAACTACTTTTCCATTTCTTCCACCAGAAGCAGTCGCAGCTGCTGTGTACAATGCATTTTTCATGTTGATTGTGTTTAGATATTCTGTTTGTTGAATTATTAAGTCACTATAATTTCTTATTCAAAAAGCATCATCAATGAAACTTGAGTAATGCTTACAGTTTCTGCATTAATGCCTTCAATGTCTCTCGCATTTGTGCAGCCTCTTCCAAATCCAAGTGCATAGCACATACCAGATCTTTTGGAATATCTACGGCTTTAGGCTGCAACGACCAACCGCTTTCTGTCAACGCAATCTTGACTACTCTTTCGTCCTGCTTATCACGCTGTCTGGTTAGCCACCCTTTCTGCTCCATCCGCTTTAGCATAGGGGTCAGCGTTCCTGTATCCAGATGCAACCTCGACCCTATTTCTTTAATGGATAACTCCTTATGTTCCCACATCACCAGAAAAATCAAGTATTGTGGGTAAGTGATATCCAGCTTTTTCAGCATTGGTCCATAGAGTTGTGTAATCTTTCTGGACAATGCATACAACTGAAAACACAGTTGATTATCCAGCTTTAACCACTCACAAGTTTCTTGTTTATCGTTTTCCATGACACAAATATATTGTATACAATTTAATTTTACACAATTTATTCAATCGAAAGAATTTATACTTGAATTGAATGTGATTATATCATCTCTAAATTTGAACAAAATAAGGAATGAATTAGATTGAGGCGATAAATAATCATTACTAGTAATAAACCAATGATCAACAACTGATTCAGAAGGTCAAAAGTAAAATCAACTAGCTTTAAAATAATTTCAGATTCACTAAATATAAAGCCTATCAACAATGAATAAGCTAATACTAACACTGCTGACTTTTTTCCTTGCATTCACCACTTATGCACAAAAAGCAACAGCGTACGAAACCAAACGCAACATCCATTACTACAGCGATGACATCAACAAGTCTGATGCCTATATCAATGAGCGTTGTGTTCTGGACATTTACTATCCGAAAAATGTAACGGACTTTCCTACCATTGTATGGTTTCATGGTGGTGGACTGACTGGTGGACAAAAGGAACTGCCTGCCGCACTACAGGAAAAAGGAGTATGCGTAATTGGGGTAAACTATCGCCTTTACCCAAAAATAAAAGCGCCAACCTATATAGAAGATGCTGCCGCAGCAGTGAGCTGGGCATTTAAGCACATCAAGGAATACGGAGGAGATCCTTCCCTGATTTTTGTGTCAGGTCACTCAGCTGGTGGTTACCTTGCCAGCATGGTCGGACTGGACAAGTCATGGCTGGGCAAACATGATATAGATGCCAACGACATCGCAGGACTGATTCCTTTCAGTGGTCACACCATCACCCACTTTACAGTGCGTGAAGAAAGAGGTATTCCGGGTACACAGCCTATCGTGGATAACTTAGCGCCACTTTACCACGTTCGTCCGGATGCATCACCGCTCCTACTGATCACAGGTGACAGGGAACTGGAAATGCTCGGCAGGTATGAAGAAAATGCCTACCTGATGCGTATGATGAAAGTGGCAGGTCACAAGGACACCAGACTATTTGAACTGGATGGCTACGGACATGGTATGACAGAGCCTGCATTTCCGCTATTGCTGAATGAAGTAAAGAGGATCACAAAGCTCAAAAAAGGAGAATAAAAAAAATCCCTCAACCGTGAATATCATGGTTGAGGGATTTCGATTAAGTATGTTCATATTCTATACTCATCCTGTTATTCCTAGTGTTTCCTGACGCTTCACCAGCTCCTCCTGATAATTAAGCAGCTCCTTCTTCATCAGAAAATACCCTCTGGACAACAGGTAACCGTAGTTATTCAGTACCTTGAAAAGCATTTCAAGTGGTCGTTCAAAATAATTCTCATGTCCGAAGTATTCCCATTTTTTTGACAGATACTGCTCAAAGTTTTCTTGCATCTCTGGCGTAATCTCCTGCTGATAACGCTCACTCTCCATCAGTTCCTTAATCTCATGTTTCAAGATTGCTTCCTTTGGTGCTAGATTGGCAAAATTTTCCCGAATCTGTTCAAATGGCAAATTATAGTTGATAAACTGAAGCGCTTCTAACATCTCAGTATACAATCCGCTCTTTGCATCAATCTGTGTATCATAGTCAAAAAATGTCTGATACATTGCTTTAAGCTGTAAACTCTCTCCCAACTCCTGCTCTCGTTTTAGGAAAAATTGGAAAATTCGGATATCATTCTGCTTGATCTGCTCATTAAGCTCCTTCAGTTCCTCAGCAAGTTTCGATGCAAGCCCTGCACTTTCTCTGCTAGCATATTTTTTCCCGTCATAATCAAAAGTCTTGATCGCATGCCCACTACCTGCCAGCTGTTTGAGGGTCTCAATGTCATTCTGCAAGGAGAAAGCAGTATATACCAGCTCAATCTGCTGGTTAGAGAATAAAGTTTCCGCTGTGGCTGTGGTTTCCTCCTCTACGGCTGCTGCCTTCAGATCGAAACGGATTGGTTGTTTATCATCATAGTAACCATTATAGAAACGAGAGAAAGTATTGGCTTCATAGTATGCTTTATAAGCATCCTGAAATTCTTCCAAGGTCATCTCCTTCGACTCTCCCTGATATTGAACCGATTCAAAAAGTTTTGCCGTCTGATGTCTGTATGTATTTTCTATATTCTGAAAGATACTACCTGCTGGTTGATGTACTTCTTTTTCTGCTGTCAAACCTGTCTGCTCCAACCGCTCAATCCTCTCTTTAGTGCTTGGATGCGAAGCCCACTGATCCTTGATCACAAGCCTAGACTTGTTAAACCTGTTAAGGTCATTCAAGGACACCATTGGTAGCTGATTTTCCAACAGAATATTATCTTCCGTCGCCAGAAAGTTCATGACATGAAACTGTTCCTGAAACATGTTCCCGCTCCTAAAATTTTCTTTAACCTTCTCTCCATAAAAGTTTAGTACAGACTGGTGAGCATGATCAGCCAACTTAATCCTCAACAGGGAACTTTTCAGAGGTTTATAACCCGTAACACTGGCTGCAATCTCATCGGCATGAAACTCCATCTCACGGGACAGCGCCATATAATTCCTGTTTACCACCTCATACATCTTTCTCAATATTGCCTGAATTCCTTCAATGATACGTACTGCGATCACCACAAAAATTGAAAAGTAACTACTCACTTCTGCCCATGACTGAATCACATTATCATAGGATTCATTATCATACAACAGGTTATAAATAACCTGGTTCACATTGTAGACATAGCTGCCCACTTTCATCGTCCTTTGAGAAAAATGCCCAAACTCATGCGCTAAGATTGCCTTAAGCTCAATATCTGTGACGGTATTCACGAGTCCCAACCCAATCTGTAGGTTTTTGCGTACGGGCAGAAACATGCTCCAAAAATTGGAATCATAAAAAACTGCTGCATTTACATCAGCAGATAGATAAACTTTTTTGGGAAAGGTGGTTCCTACTTGCTGAACAATCGCATCCAGCATATTGAATAGTTCAGGTTCATCTTTCCTTTTGATCTCCTGCAAATGAGAACGATCCACTTTGTGTGACTTGAAAATAAACTTCAGCAGAAAAAACAGGACAAGAAAACCAATACTGGCCAAGCCAATACCCAAAACGATTCCTAAAATTCTTGGGAATGTCATTACAATCATAATACCTCCAAATACACACAGAGCCGTTAAGCCTACTGCCAATATTAGAAGTATAAGATAGGTCAGAATAAAAAATACGATAGAAAAAATAGATTTCTTTGTCTGGGACTTAAACTCTGGACTCAGTTTGATTTCATACATTCTCATTCAATTTTAAATTTTAGTTCATGTTTGAATTAGGTTGCCATTAGATTTTTGATAATTCCCCCAATGAAGCTAAATCCAATTCTTTTTCATACGCCTGCACAATGGGAAATTGTACTAAAAAAAGAATTGATCTACTTTAAGACTTTTATAAACAAACAATAAGGGACTAAACATACATGAACTACATCATCTTAGATTTAGAGGCAACCTGCTGGGAAGGAGAAATGGATAAAAACAAGAATGAGACAATCGAGATTGGCGCTGTATTGGTTAATGAAAAACAAGAAATCATATCATCGTTTGAGCAGTTTGTTAAACCACTAAAAAATCCCAAGCTGAGTGATTTTTGTACAGAACTGACTTCCATACAGCAAAAAGATATTGACCACGCTCCTCATTTTCCTGAAGCCATTCAAGCATTTAAACAGTGGTTCCAATTTGATACGGAAGACTACATGCTGTGCTCTTGGGGATATTACGACAAAAAGCAATTTGAAAGCGACTGCCTCCTTTATGGTATTGATTCAAGTTGGACTGACAAGCACATCAGTCTAAAGCACCAGTATGCCAAGTTCAAAAAACTGAAACGTGCGATTGGAATGAAAAACGCACTCTTAAGTGAAGGAATTATATTGGAAGGAACACACCATCGGGGGATTGATGATGCCCGAAACATTGCCAAGATCTTTCTGAAGTATTTTGATAAATGGAATTATTGAGAATATGTCCGAAGAAAAACCTCTCGTAAACGCCAACTACCTGTTGAAAAAGTTTCCCGGCAAAGGCGGCTGGACCTATGCAGAAATACCAGAAACCCGTCAGAACAAGGAGAACCCATTTGGATGGGTAAAAGTAAAGGGAAAAATAGATGACTATGAATTGAACCACTACAAACTGATGCCGATGGGCAACAAAAAATTATTTCTGCCTGTAAAAGCTGAAATCAGAAAGAAGATCAAGAAAAAGGAAGGTGATATAGTACATATCATCCTCTATTCGGACGAAACACCTCTGGGGATACCTGCCGAAATCATGGAATGTTTCAAAAACGAATCCAAAGAAGCTTGGGAGAATTTTCAGGCATTTTCTGATAGCGAACAAAAAGCCTATCTGGACTGGATTTACAATGCCAAAACCGATGAAACCAAAGCCAAAAGAATTATCCAAATGATGGATAAGGTACAGCAAGGGTTAAAGTTTTATGACTAAATCAATTCAACTGAAGTGATGACAATTGGACAACAGCAAGATATCTCTTTTGAAATAATCGGAAAACCTCAAAAGACATGCTTAACAATCCGGCTCTACCTTGGTAATAAGCTGATCAGTGACGAACCTGTCTACTTACCTACCTATATCTATGCTCTTGAAAAAATGATGGACAAGCTTTATCAGCATGATTTTAAAAACCCATCATTTCAAGGGATTTCTCCAACTCAAGTATTCCAAAAACTACTATTAGAAAGGGTTAATGATAACGATACAAATTACTTCAAACACTTATGGTGTATAGACGAGACCATTGACCAATATATTATTTTTGCAATTGATCAAGGTGATTCAACTTTACTGGTATGGCACTGTTGGGACAAGTCTAACTGTAATGCTGATCATCAGCCAAAGGAAGTTTATCATATTGACATTCCTAAAAATACCCTTGTCACTACGCTCCAATCTGCTATTGAAACATTTAAAAGTCTCCAATAGACTTTCATTTTTTTCTGTATAATATTTCAATTGCCTCCTCATTTGTTAGCATCAGATTTCACTGATTGAGAAACCATTATTCATCACCCACTTATGGTATTTACAAATGATTAGATTTTTAATTAGGATAAATTTGTCCGAAATAGATTTTCCACTTACTTTTGCCCCACACAAAAACCCCGGACAAGATGTTTTCAAAAGCATGTGAATATGGAATCAGGGCAATGCTCTTTATTACCACAAAATCGATTCATGGAGAAAGAACTTCCCTTAAAGCCATTTCTAAAGAAATTGGCTCTCCTGAAGCGTTCACTGCTAAAATCCTTCAACAGCTAACTAAAAATAAAGTCCTGCAATCTGTTAAAGGGCCAAACGGTGGGTTTGAAGTAAGACCGGAAGATGCCAGCAAGACCAAACTGATCGAGATTGTCAGCATCATTGACGGCGACCAACTATTTACAGGGTGTGGGCTTGGATTACCTAAATGCAATGATGAGAAGCCATGTCCGCTTCACCACAGCTTTCTTAAAATCAGAAATGACATTCAGCAGCTTTTGAGCCAAACCTCTTTGGAAGAACTGGCGCTTGACCTCGACAAAGGCTTAAGCTTTTTGAAGAGATAAAAAAATTTAAACTAATAAAGGATAAAAAGGTCTTAAATTCATCTAAATACATTTAACAATGTGTTATCAGCTATGATCACTGCAACAGTTACTTGATGATAATGAATGGACCTTGATCAATACACAATAAATCAAAACTATTATCCACTCAAACGAAGCTAAACATGGCAAGCAAAAACACAATCGAGATTGTAAAATCAACCGCTCCAGTACTTCAACAGTATGGTGAAGCCATCACCAAACAGTTTTACAAACAGCTATTTGAAAAGCATCCCGAGTTGAAGAATATTTTCAACATGACACATCAGGCAAAAGGAGATCAGCCAAGGGTACTGGCCAGTGCCATTTTCCAATATGCGACATATATCGACCAGCTGGATATGCTGAAAGGGGCAGTCTCAGCCATTACACAGAAGCACAGTTCCCTGTCCATCACACCGGAGATGTACCCGATTGTAGGCGAAAACCTGCTGGAAGCTATCAAGGTAGTACTGGGCGATGCAGCCACTCCAGAAATCATCGATGCCTGGGCTGAAGCTTATGGTGATCTTGCCTCACTTTTTATTAAGGAAGAAGAGAAACTGTACAGCGAAAGAGAAAACATGACAGGTGGCTACAGAGGCAAAAAGAAATTCAAAGTAGTGAAACGTGTAGCGGAAAGCAGTGTCATCACTTCCTTTTACCTGGCTCCCGCCGATGGAAGTGCCCTACCGCCTTTCCAGCCTGGGCAATACATTGCCGTATCTGTAGAAATCCCTGGTGAAAGTCACTTGCATACCCGAAACTACAGTCTGTCGGACTTTGGCAATCAGGAAACGATCCGTATCAGTGTCAAGAAAGAAGAAGGTAATCCTAACGGTACCGTTTCTAATTTTCTGCACGCTTCTGTTAACGTAGGAGATCAGGTGGAAATTGGTATACCTGCCGGAGATTTCAAGCTGGAAGAATCCACAAAACCAGTTGTACTGATTGCCGGAGGTGTTGGCATTACGCCACTGATCAGCATGTACAAAGCACTGGCTAAAACAGATCGGAAGGTTACATTTATACAATGTGCCCTCAATTCGGAGACACATGCATTCCGCAATGAGATAGCAGAACACCTGAACGAAAACAGCAAGTCTGTAGTCATCTACAACGAGTCTCTGGAGCATGACGAGCCAGACTACAAGGGTCTGTTGACAGCAGATATTTTGAAAGCTGTAATGCCAGAAGGTTCACCAGCATTTTATTTCTGTGGGCCTAAACCATTTATGGCAGATGTAATGGAAATCCTCCAAAGACTGTCTGTTGAAGAGGAAGATATTCACTTCGAATTCTTCGGTCCGATGGACGAGTTGAAAAAAAGTGAATGCCCTGTCGGATAAGCCTTATTTTTGGACAGCAAAAAGCCATTGACTTCAGTGTCAATGGCTTTTTTTGGCTAAGCACTTTTTATCAACAATTTATTGCCGCTGTTAGTAATGTCTAACCTGTCAACCAATTCTATAATTAACAATCTGAATAATTTATTAGATTCGAGATCTTACAAACAAGCTTTGTAAGCTTTCATTGAGACAAAAAATACAACCAAGAAGATATAGAATTTGAATTCTCAAATGAGATAAAATTACAATCATTCCACTGGTGAAACTGTTAGGTTCGTTTTCAGTGCAGAAACAAATGGCAGGACCTGATATTACAGCAAAAAAACAACAATCAGATTGTACTATATAAGGATTTACTTTAGATTGTATTTTGACAAATTATTTTTTTTAATCAAAACTTTTTAAATCTCATGAATATCAATCAAGAAGAAAAAATAAACAGGCAAGATGAAGTGATCAACTATAACCTGATGCTTTCTTGCAAAAGAAAGGTACGAGAAGCCCGATTAATACTTTTAGCCATTGCACTGATTAATGTATTTGGCATATTTCAAGGCATAAACGGAAACAACACGGTATTTACTGTTATAGCAACCATTTATGTCTTGACTTTTGCAGGACTTGCTCTTCTGGCTGGCAAAAAACCAAGAAAATCAATCATTGCAGGTATAAGCATTTATATAGGATTCACCCTATTGGCTGGTGCTATATACCCTCCTAGTTTAGCGAATGGAATACTTATGAAGATTATAATTATCTCTGCTTTGGTAAAAGGTTATGTGGCCAGTAAAGATATAGAAGAAATCCAGTTGAAGCTTACTGAAATTGAAGTCAAAAAGCAGGCATTCAAACAAGCTAGATCATAAGCTCATTGGCTAAACCCAAAAACTCCAATTTTCAGTGTGAAATAACAGATAAACATTTGGTAAACTTAAAATGGGGAAACCTAAAAATACAATTCCGCTTCTGAACTCCCACCTCCTATATTTAGAACCAAATAAAAAATTTGAAATCAACATCTCCAACAACAACGTTAGCTCTAGTAGTTCTTGTGATTCACTTTTAAACTATTTACACTCTAGCAATAATGAATTCATCAGCAAAGAGATGAACTTCATCTTCTCAACAAATAATTACGACTCTTGGAAAAGAAGTCCAATTAAAAAATTTCAAAGGAAAAGTTGTTTTAATCGACACATGGGCGACATGGTGTGGACCATGCTTAAATCATAGACCTAGAATTAAAGATTTTGCAAAGAAATACCAAGACAACTCAAACTTAGCGATTCTAATGATTTCTGTTGACGAAAAAACGAATAGATGGTTAGACTTTGTTGAAAAAGATAATCCTACTAATGATGGCTTTGACCTTTTTATTGAGAATAGTACGCATACAGCATTTGGAAACCACTACAACATTAACTCAATTCCTAGGTACATTCTTATTGGGAAAAATGGAAAAATAATTAATTCTAACATTAACGAACCATCACTTGCACTTGAAGAAGAAATAGATATAGCATTGAGAAACTGATACAGAACTAAAACAATAGACTTTATATGAAAAACTTCTTAACCGTTCTACTAATTTCTTTATCGGCATTTTACTGTCGTGCACAAGACAATAACCTACTGACCATTGGCAAAGTAGACAGTCTATATTCAGCAGTACTTCAAGAGCAAAGAAGCATTTGGATCTACCTCCCCAGCTCGTTTGATAGTGCTAGTGATGCCCGATACCCTGTTATCTACTTGCTGGATGGAAATGCGTACTTCCATTCCACAGCTGGATTAGTCAAACAGATGAGTTCTTTTGGCAATACCTCTTGTCCTGAATCAATCATTGTCGCAATTCCCAACACCAACCGCCAGAGAGACCTAAAGCCCTACGATCCGGCAGAAGGTGAACCTGCCTCCAGTGGTATCGAAAAGTTTACCAACTTTATCGAAAGTGAATTGATACCCTATGTAGACAGCAAGTACGCTACTCTTCCATACCGTACATTGATTGGTCACTCCACGGGTGGGTCATTTGTTGTTAGTACCCTCACAAACCATCCAGAACTTTTCACCAATTACTTGGCTATTGACCCCGGCCTCAAATCCCATGAAAACCGGTTTTATCATCAGTCTGTTGAGCTACTTCAAAATGGAAGCTACAAAGACAAGTTACTCTATATGGCTGTAGCCAATACAATGCCTGCTAGTATGGATACACTTACTGCCCTTCAGGACACTACTTGGGTTACTTCTACCATACGATCTACCTTGACTTTTGCAAAGGCACTTGACCAAATGGTAAGCAATCAACTGACCTATCAATGGAAGTTTTACTCAAACGAAAATCATATCAGTGTCCCAACGGTTTCCACATATGAAGGCTTAAAATATTTCTTCAGTTGGCATGTTCTTGACCTTGACAAAATCCTTAGAACTACTCCTGAAATTACAGGAGAAGCTTTATTTAGCAAAGTCATAGGACATTACCAGAATGTATCTGAAAAATTGAAATATGAAGTATTACCTAGTCAGGAGCAGGTCAATGACTTAGGCTATTTCTTTCTGCAAAAGGAAGACTTGCAAGGTGCCATTTTATTTTTCGCATTGAATGTCAAAAACTTCCCAAACAGCTCCAATGTACATGATTCCATAGGGGATTATTATCTTTCAGAAGGGAGCACTGATAAGGCAGCCGAATCATACGGCAAGGCTATTGAAATAGATGGCAATCCGCTGTCAAAGGAAAAGTTAGAGCAGTTAAATAGTCAAAAGAAAACTAATTAATGAGTTTATATTATCAGAATCTCAATTTAGTTAAATAAGAAAGTTTACGCAGATGACTGAACAAAAATGGTAGAAGCTTTTGAAATAGCTATAGAGGATTTATATAAGACTTTCTCAAAGTACCCTTTTAATACTATTTTAGAAGGATGTCCTTGTTGTGTTTGGAAAGCTCGAATATGGCAAATGGATGGAATGGGACCAGGCTGAAAGAGATGCAATCATACGTTTTTTCTGGGCTTGGTGGAGATATGATGTAAATTATGGAAGCTATTTTGAACACAATGTATTTATTGAGCTTTATAAAATCCTTAGAGAATTACCATTAATGTTATCAGATTGGAGTCTTGAAATCACTTCAAATGGATACAGCAATTTTATTGATTTTGTAGAAGTTTATTATGCTGACCTATATAACAATAGAAAGGTCATTTTTAAAGAACTTGAACAAAATGACAAGGAGCTACTTAAGGAGTGGATTAAAGAGAGTGCTAAGAAAATAGAAGAAGGTTACCTATACTTTGAATCAAGGGATTTTGAATTGACTGAAAGGATATCCAATACTTTATACATTGTTGAACAAATAAAATGAACTTCCTCATTATTAGTGTCATCAAACCCAACTAACCTTCAGTCAGGATGAAAATGGAACAACAATCAGTGTAACATTGATTCAGGAAAATGAAAAAGTGATTGGTAAAAAGCTAGAGGAGTAACAGGCTATTAAAGGTACTTCATCTTAAGCTAAAAAGACCCTCATATTCTGGCAGTACAGAAATGAAGGTCTTTTTACTTTCCTATATAATTTAGATTTTTAGATCAACTGATCCCCTATGCATCCTTACTCTTATCTCTTCTGCTAGGTTTGATAATCATCCTGAAAGACTGGTCTTTGAATATATAATAGCCAATCCAGTTGAAAAATGTACGAACCCTATTTTTGAAGTTTACCAAGCCCATGATGTGGACAAAAATCCATATCAGCCAAGCAAAAAATCCTTTCATGCTATGCTTCTGATCTGGAAAATCCAACACTGACTTATTTCTACCAATAATTGCCAATGAACCTTTGTCTTTGTATTTGAAAGGTTTCCAGCGGTCTTTATCCCTTGATAAGTTTTCTGTCAGGTTTTTAGCTTGCTGAATCGCAGGTTGGGCAAGTTGCGGGTGTCCTTTAGGATAGTTTTCATCCGTGAACATAATAGCACAGTCACCCAAGGCATAGATATTATCATACCCTTCCACCAAGTTATAGGCATTTGTTTTCATACGCCCACCAGGTCCAATGCACTCAGCGTTAAAACCTTCAAACTGCTTTGCCTTCACCCCTGCTGCCCATATCAAGTTTTTGGAAGGAATTTCTGTTCCGTCAGACAGGTAAACCGTCTCATCTTTAAAATCCTTCACCAAGGTATTCAGCTTGATTTCAATCCCATACTGGCGAAGCTTCTTTTCCGAATACTGCTGTGCATCTTTGGACATTACAGCCAATACAGCATCGTTACCATCAATCAGGAAAATATCACCCAAATCCTCTTGGCTTAGTTCTGGGTAGTCCTTTCTCATAATAGAAGCCCTCATTTCAGCAAGGATACCCGAAAGCTCAACCCCTGTAGGACCAGCCCCAGCAATGACAAAGCTGAGCAACTTCTTTCGCTCTTCCCTTTCCTCAAATCGGGTAGCCCGATCCAGTCTTGTCAAAATTGTATTACGTAGCGAAAGTGCATCACTGATGGTCTTCATTGGCAAGCTGTTTTGCTCAATATTCTTGTTACCAAAAAAATTGCTCTCTGTACCTGTTGCCATGACTAAAATATCATAATGCAACTCGCCATTACTTAGAACAATCTTTTGCTCTTCCGGTACGACGCTCTTCAGTTCACCCAATCGAAACCTGACATTTTTCTTTTTGCGCAAAATCTTTCGGAACGGGTAACTTATGGCTGAAGGCTCCATAAAACCGGTTGAGACCTGATAGATCAATGGAGGGAAAAAGTTATAGTTATTCACATCTACCAAGATTACTTGATAGTGTTCATTGTTAGCCATCTTCTTGACAAATTCAATTCCGGCAAACCCACCACCAACGACAACGATTGTTTTTTTCATAACTTCAAGTTCTAAGACTGCAATAATATAAGGAAGCTTTATGTAAATATGAGTAAGTCAACAGAATGAGCTGCTTTTGGAGTCCTGACAGTACCTTTTATAAATTCAAAAACAACACGAACCCAATAATGTTAACGGTTTACATTGCTGGGTTCGTACTGTCACTTAATATTAAGCAAACTTACAAGTCCTGATACAGAAAAAACTTAAGCCAGTTTAAGAAATAAACATTCCCTGATTTAACTACCCTACTCATAAACTGCTCTATCAGCCATAAGGTTACCAAGAAGGTATGACTATTTACTCCTTAACTAGGTAAAAAAACACGTTACTATCGCCCCTCTTTCTCTAGGTTTATTATTTGGATAATATTAGGTTGGGTTTCCTTTTTATCAGTAAGTTATCCGAAATAAATTTTTAACTATTTAAATGTAACCTAACGATAAGATCAATTATAAATACGAACAACAAACCTACTGATGATCTACCGGTTACAAGCATCAAACATATAACACTCATAATACTATGCACCCTAAAGTTGATGAATACTTAAGCAATGTAGGAAAATGGCAAAAAGAGCTGACAAGGCTAAGAGCTATTGTTGCCAAATGTGGGCTAGAAGAAGAATATAAGTGGATGCACCCTTGCTACACTCTAAAAAAGAATAACGTCCTTTTAATTCATGAGTTTAAAAACTATTGTGCACTCCTATTTCACAAAGGGGCTTTACTCAATGATGCTGAAGGTATTTTAGTGCAGCAAACTGAGAATGTTCAATCTGCACGACAAATAAGATTTACAGACATTTCTGAAATTGAAAAGCTAGAGCCGACTATCAAAGCTTATATATTTGAAGCAATAGAGGTAGAGAAAGCAGGTTTGAGTGTAGAAACAAAAAAGACCGTAGAGTTTAGTGTACCAGAAGAATTAGAACTAAAGTTTGAGAAAGACCCTGACTTTAAAGCTGCTTTTGAAAACCTGACTCCTGGAAGACAAAGAGGATACCTACTCCACTTTTCACAACCTAAACAATCCAAGACCCGTGAATCAAGGATTGAGAAAAACACAATGCGAATCCTCAATGGAAAGGGTTTGAATGACTGTATATGTGGACATTCCAAAAAAATGCCTAACTGTGATGGATCCCACAAATACATCTGAGAACCAACCCAACTAAACAACTAATAATCAATACTTTTTGAACATCCAATTTTAATTAACCCATGATTAAAGAAGAGTTCAATTTATCCATAATAAAGGAAGAAGGCTATTTTAAAGTAGTACACGGAAGGGACAAAACAGACCATGACCACAAGATTGACAGAAAAATAAAAAGAGTTACTTCCGTAGTGCTGCTTATGGATCTAATTATGATAAGTGAATATATTTATGAAAAAGACCTGCTTAATATTTTCTTTATACTAGAACTATCAGTGCTTATTCTCTCCACTACCGTTATTAAGAAGAAATTACCAAGATTTATAAAAAGGATGTTTGACATGTCTCTTTTTTCTACTTCACCATTTCTAGAAATAAGCGAAGAAAAAATTAAGTGGCGACTCGGCATCTTAAATGAACAGCATGAAATCAGTTTTAACAACATTCAACACATCAAGTTAAAAAAGGATCAAATCTGCATTACCAGCAAAAATGATATTGTAAAAAAATTCATTTATAAGAGAGATTTAAATCAAGATTTACTGAATCTAGTCATTGAAAAGCTATTGGATAAATGTAAGGAGAATAACATTCCTTTTAACTTAATTGAAGATTAAAACTTATTTCATTGCTACATCCTAACCTACAATCAACTAAACACTTACACCTACAATGACTCTCATATTATTTTCATAAATTATAGTCAAATAATTAAACTTTTGACTATGAAGACAAACAGCCAATTCTTTTTAGGATTTCTCATTCTTACTTTTTTATCACTTTACGCTCCTTCAGGATTTAGCAAGGAGGTTACTTATTCGGGTTTTATAGATTTCAGTTATGCTACAGAAACTGGGAAAGTTCAATTGAAAATCGATCAACTGGACAAGGAGTTTCTTTATGTCAATTCGCTTGTCAGTGGAGTTGGCTCCAATGATATAGGGCTAGATAGAGGGCAGTTAGGACACAACAGAGTTGTAAAGTTCCAACGGGCAGGTAACAAAATCTTGTTGATTCAACCCAATTATGATTACCGTGCAGTCAGTGACAATCCAGAGGAAGCTAAGTCTGTTAGGGAAGCTTTTGCACAATCGGTACTTTGGGGCTTTAAGATTGAAAAGGAAGAAAATGGTGCTTTTTGGGTAGATGCTACAGACTTCTTTATTCGTGATGTTCATAATGTCACTGGCACCCTCAAAAATGCCAAACAAGGTAATTACAAACTTGACGGTAGCCGCTCTGCCATTTATAAGGAGGGAACCAAGAGTTTTCCAAAGAATTCAGAGTTTGAGGTAATCCTGACCTTCACTGGAAGCCCTGAAGGCTCTTGGGTTCGATCAGTAGTACCAAGTCCTGAAGCTATTACAGTCAGACAGCGACATTCCTTTATTGAATTGCCTGACAATGACTTTGAACTGAGACCTTTTGACCCACGCTCAGGTTTCTTTTCCATCTCCTATCAGGATTATGCCACTCCTATTGACCAACCGCTTACCAAAAGACTTCCAGTCCGTCATAGGCTCAAGAAGAAAGACCCTGCCGCCTCTGTCAGCGAAGCCATCGAACCGCTTGTGTATTACCTTGACCGTGGTGCTCCAGAACCAATTCGTTCAGCATTGATGGAAGGTGCTTCGTGGTGGAATCAGGCTTTTGAAGCAGCAGGTTACAAAAACGCTTTCCGTGTCGAGCTGCTTCCTGAAGATGCAGACCTTTTGGATGTCCGATACAATGTTATTCAGTGGGTACACAGATCCACCAGAGGTTGGAGTTATGGGGCATCAGTAATTGATCCAAGAACAGGTGAAATCATCAAAGGACATATCTCCTTGGGGTCTTTAAGAGTACGTCAGGATTACCTGATCGCACAGGGACTTCTGAGTCCATCTGAGGATGGTGTACACCCAACAGAAGAGATGAAAGCCATGGCATTGGCACGATTGCGTCAGCTGGCTGCACACGAAGTGGGACATACCTTGGGCATTGCCCATAACTTTGCCGCCAGTGTGAATAACAGGGCATCTGTTATGGACTATCCACATCCACTTATTGAGTTAAGTGAAAATGGCAGCATTGACATCTCAAATGCCTATGCTACCGGAATTGGCGAATGGGACAAGCAGGTAATTAAATGGGGTTACAGTGACTTCCCTGAAGGATCTGACAAACCAACAGCACTTGAAAAGATCATTCAAGAAAGTCTCCAGAAAGAATTGCGTTACCTTTCAGACCGTGATGCACGTCCATATGGCAGTGCAGCTGCAAACGCACACCTTTGGGACAATGGACAAAACGCAGCCCAAGAGCTTCAGCGTTTAATCAAAGTCAGAGAAGTTGCCTTACAGAAAATCAACCCAAACAGCCTCTCTGATGGCAGCCCAATGGCTACATTTGAAGACATATTGGTTCCTGTCTATCTTATGCATCGTTATCAGGCGGAAGCTACCGCAAAAGTGATTGGAGGAATACACTACACCTATGCTGTCAAGGGAGACGGGCAGGAAGCAGTAAGCTTTGTTACACCTCATGAACAAAAACAAGCGCTCGATGCATTACTCAAAACCTTGACACCACAGTTTTTAAGTGTGCCTAACCAAGTACTGAACAATATACCTCCGATGCCTATGGGGTATAGTAAAACAAGAGAACACTTTGGGTCACATACAGGTCTTACTTTCGATCCTATTGCTGCTGCTGAAAGTTCGGTCAACCACTGTCTCAGCCTTCTGCTAAATGGACAACGGGCTACCCGACTGATACAACACCATGCAATGGACAAGACACAACCTTCACTGTTGGATATTACCAATACACTGCTGGATGCAACCATAAAAATGGATGATAACAATTCCAATCCAGACAGTTACCAAAGTGAAATACAGCGAATGGTCAATGAGAGAACACTGCATTACTTATTGGGATTGGCAGCCAATAGTTCTGCTAGTAGTCAGGCTAAAGCCATTGCACTTTATCAAATAGAGAATCTGGAAAACTGGCTGAAAAACAAAAAGTCAAAAGCTCCGGAATGGCAAGCACACAACTTACTATTGGCTGAAAAAATCAAGCGATTTAAGCTCAACCCAGATGCATTTGCAGACCATCAAGTTGAAAAAATCCCTGATGGATCACCTATTGGAATGCATTGTGGTTTTTAATGGATGTTCAAATTTCAGAAATAACCCCATCAGTTAATTAATTGATGGGGTTAATATAATCCAAGCTACTTATATACGCTTTAACTTGTAAAAATATTGATCCGTTATAAATAAGCCATAACTACTACAGTATTTAGCTTTTTGCCTAAAAAATCAGATTCTGTCATACCATTAAGGTCTGCATCCAAATTATTTATCCTAAATTCTATAGGTATCAGCATTTTAGCTGGAACTGCTTTACTTTGATAAATACCTGCTAACCATAGGTCAGGAACTAACTTAAAGGCTTCTATAACTTCATCTGTAAAGTAATTATTTGGGTCATTATAAACTTGGTATTTAGTTGCTCGACCATGCTCACTTATTTCAAACTCAAGAAATACCTGAGCTTGTACTCTTTTTGCTTTAGCTACTTTGGGGTAAGAAATGTTTTTACCTAAAATTCGCATTAATTCCTGATAACTGCCTATGTATCGAGGCTGCCGACTTAACTCACTTAGAACCCAATTTGAGGAATCTAACTTAACCATGTACTTTTCATGATCAGGCTTAATACAGATTACTGAAGCCTTATCATAATCTATCACTAAGCTGGGGCATTCTTCATTCTGATCATAATACATCCACACCCCCACTTTTACTCCCCTTTTTATTTTTCCCGTTTCATAACCTTGAGCTAATAACTGACTCCCAACAAAACACAGGAGTACTAAAAAAGAAAACTTCTTATAATTCATAGTTCTAGTAAAAAATAGTAATGTCATCATATCCTAACCATATTGGGAATACTCACACTCAAATACCTTATTCCTCAGTCATCCCATGATTCAGAGCCATTCTTTTTGTATTGGCTTTTCTTTTGCCTCTAAAAAATAGATACAGGTTCATAAACAAAGTAATACCCAAGTAGATTGAAAAACCTCCAATTTTATAACTAAGCTTTTCAATCATATCCTGATTGCTAGAAAGTTGATAAATTTTAAGAATGAAAAGTGCTGCCCCTAGATTTATCAGATAAAAACCAATCTTGAAGAGCTGATTTGTAGCCATTGCAATCTCTTCCCTACCATGAAAAATATCTAGCATAAACACTTTACTGTTTTTGAACAATTGATGTGCTACATATGCTGTCAAGCCAATTACAATTGGTAAATAGATTACATAAGCTTTTACAATAATTAGATTTTCCATGTTGTTTTGAGTTAGATATTATAAATCAAATTTATGTTCCAAATACAGGAACAGAGATAAATTAAACATATGCATCCCTCCTATTATCAAATAGATCCCCCCAAGCTTTGTCAATAAAAACTCCACTATATCCAGTACTGTCAATAGGTTCATTTCTTGAGTAAAGTAAACTAGTACCATCCCTATATTGACCAGATAAAAGCCAATAAGTAGAATTGTATTGATTGGCTGTACCAGTTTAGGAGTTCCAGAAAAAATACTCTTCAAGAATACCTCGCCTTTGACATAAAGCTTTTTTCCCAATAGAACAGTGGTCAATGTGGCTACAATCAGATACAAGCCAAATGCAATTTCATTTTGATTCATACTTATTGAACTTTCAATAATTTTTGAAACTTTTGAATAAAAAAAATTACTTGGTGAGTTTTCCTAGAATTTTCAGAAACCAATTACTCTTTTGGTTGATAAATCGCTCCAAGACCATATCAGACTGAGATGCAAACTGATGTAAGTCTGTGGTTACTTTTCTAAACTCCTCTACTTCATGACTATCCCCCTCTACTGAATTTACTTCAGAAAGAACTTTAAGGATTGGTTCCAGCTCCCTTTTCTTACGCTCTTTCGCTACCTGAACAGCTAGGTTCGTAATATCCTTGTCTGTTCGGAAAAACTCTTTGCGTTCACCAGGAACAAAAACCTTTTCAGCCAAACCCCAATCGATCAATGCACGAACATTCATATTTACGTTCCCTCTTGAGATTGACAACTCTTCCATTATTTCTTCAGTAGAAACAGGTTGTGTAGAGATCATCAACAGTGCATGAACCTGTGCCATTGTACGACTCACGCCCCAACTGCTACCCAAGCTTCCCCAAGCCTGTAAGTACCTTTCTTTTGCCTCTCCGTATTTCATAAATCAAATGTAACACAGAAATTCAAAACTTTCAATAATTATTGAAAGTTTTGAATGAAAAATAATATCAAACATTAAGAATAGCAGATTGATTACTTCCTAAATAATACCTCCAAAGCATCCGGCATTCGTTTTGCCCAAGCACTTTCAAAATGTTTTGCCTTTGGGTCATGTCTCCACCAAAAGTCTTCCCCTTCTTTATAGCCCTTTGACTTAAGTGCTTTCAACATCTCATCTACTCCTGGTTGTAACTTCTCCTCAAGTTCAACTCCTCCATTGTCAATATATACCTTGATATCTTTCTGAGGACCTGTATAATCCAATACGTCATCCACAAAATCTATATCTTGAATTTTAAAGGCTGGTGACATACAAATAGCTTTAGAGAATACCTCATTGTACTCCCACATCAGCATAAAAGAAATAATCCCACCTGCTGATGAGCCACCTGTTGCTGTATGTTCACGATCTGGCAGTGTACGGTATTTTTCATCTATCATTGGTTTTACCGTATTGACCACAAAATCCATATAAGCAGTTCCTTTCTTTCCTGGTATATATTCTTTAGAGCGATCAGTTGTATTGTAAATTCCCACAATGATGATGGGTTCGATAAGCTCACGTCTGATAAGGCTATCAGCTGTTTCATCCACTCGCCAATCTACCTTGAATGAAGCTGTATTAGGATCAAATATATTCTGGCCATCGTGCATATAAAGCACTGGGTAATTTTTGCCTTCCTCATCATCGTAATTAGGTGGCAGCCACACAATCAAGTCCCGAGGTTGAAGTCCTTTGCCTCTTACTGCCTTATGATACTTGACAATACCTGTAACCTGTCCTTCTACTGGTATTTTCTCTCCATTTCTCCAGAAGTTCACCGCATAACTTACTGATGTATCAGCATGTACTTTTAATGAGTTATCAGGCAATGGTTGTCCATTCGCATCAGCTCCTTCTCTTTCCCATGAACCAAGGGTAAACTTAAATGCCAAAGGTGTCTCAGGTAATACTGCTACTGTCTTTTCCCATTGCCCGTTGCCTTTCGCTTTCATCTTCACCTTTCCAGGATTCCAATTACCAAGCAAGGAGTCATTACCTGTAATATAGACTTCGGTGTCTGCTTCCAATTCAGGTGATTCCAATACAATCTTTACATTCACTTTATCTTCAGAAGAGCAAGCAAACAATAATATCAGTAAGCAACCTGTCAGTATGTTTATTTTCATTATGCAATTGGCTTAAAAAGTAATTGAATGTTCCAATTGCTAAATATGCGCTTTTTTTACTTCAACGCGTCTCCAAGCTTTCTTTTCTTCAACTTGCCGGATGCCCAATCCATTAACAGGTAACTTGCCTCCGTTGTCAGAATTCCGATTCCGGCTCCCACCAAAATATCCGACACCCAATGGGCATTGTTTAGCGACCGACAAACACCCGTAGCGGTAGCCACGGTATAACCACCTATGCTGTACCAGATACTTTTCTTTCCATACTCCTTATGCAGAAAAGACGCTGCAACAAATGCCCTCGTAGTATGCCATGAAGGAAAAGAGTTTTCGCCTCCACTCGGACGAGTGACATTAGTATTCTTTTTCAAGGCTGCTACAATAGGAGAAGCAATAGCATAGCTGGCTAATAAACAAAGTGTAGCCTTCCCTACGCCATTTCTTCCTTTTACGCCAAAAAGGTTCAACCCATAAACTGCCGCTATAGGAGCATAATGCATGTGGTCATCAATAGAGGTGTGAAAGTCTGCAAAATACTGATCTCTCAATGCCTTGACCTCATCTCTCTGATTCCAAAGTGCCATACCGCCACCAATTAGTGCTACAGGTACAACTGTTGTCTTGAACAAGGTTGACTTATACCATTTGGCTGAAGGCTGTTTAGGAAGATCAAGGTTGAGAATGTCTGCTTTTGTTGGAAGGGAATTCAAGGAGTCAGGCTGCTGAGCACACAAAATGGATGTAAAGATGCATAGGCAAATGCATAGCATCACTGATAGTTGATTTTTCATAATAATAGATTGAATGATAGTAGGTTAAAGATCTATATATTTGAGTAATGCAATAAATAATTACTCAAATACAATTCATTCAAATTTAATAATATTTACAAAAAATTTAAACATTCCATGAAAAAAATAGTTAGCAGCATTTCACACCCTGTTTCATAACCACTTCTTGGTATTTCTGCTTTTCCCCAGTTTCAGTGATACTTTCTGAGAAATTATATAACCATCTTTGTCTTGGTAGGAAGCGAACAAACGAGCATTATATCCTGCTACCATTGTTCTGTTCATAGGAACGTCAACCTTGGTTAGAAAAAGCCAATAAACAATACATTTGATTAACAACATTCCACTTCAAATAAGATATACCATGAACGCAGTAATGCCAGATAGAGAATTCGAGAGGTTACAAACACTTACTTTCGATTCAGCACAAGAGGGGTCTATTGAAATTGCACGTGAAATCGCTGATTTGATCAGGGATAAAGCCGAAAAAGGTGAAAAAGCCGTGTTGGGACTGGCTACCGGTTCATCTCCACTAAAAGTTTACGATGAACTGATCAGAATGCACAAGGAAGACGGGTTGAGTTTCAAAAACGTGGTTACTTTTAACCTCGATGAATACTACCCGATGCAACCTGAGTCAGTACACAGTTATGTACGCTTTATGAAAGAGAACTTATTCGACCATATCGATATCGATATGAAGAATGTTCACATTCCTGATGGTACACTTGACATCAAAGATATATATGCTTTCTGTGCTGAATATGAGCAGAAAATAAAGGCTGCGGGCGGTCTCGATATCCAGATCCTGGGTATTGGTCGTACAGGTCACATTGGTTTTAATGAACCAGGCTCTACTGAGACCTCAAGAACCAGATTGGTAACATTGGATGCCTTAACCCGTAAAGATGCAGCAGCTGGTTTTGGCGGATTGGACAACGTACCAAGAAGAGCTATCACAATGGGTGTAGGCATTATCATGAAAGCTCGACGCATTGTGATGATGGCTTGGGGTTCTGGTAAAGCACAGATTGTTGGCAGAATGACAGAAGGTGAAATTTCTGACAAGGTACCTGCTACTTTCCTTCAAAAACATGAGAATGTAACGGTATTCCTCGATGAACCTGCTTCTCAGGAATTGACAAGATATACAACCCCTTGGCTGGTAAGAGAGTGTAAGTGGGACGATAAGCTGATCAAGAAAGCAGTCGTTTGGCTTTCTCTGAAAATCAACAAACCTGTTTTGATGCTGACTGAGCATGACTACAATGAGAGTGGACTAAATGAGTTGGTAACTGTTCATGGTCCTGTATATGACCTCAACATCAGGGCATTCAATATGCTGCAGCACACGATTACAGGTTGGCCTGGAGGTAAGCCAAATGCGGACGATACACAACGCCCTGAGAGAGCTGAGCCAGCAAAGAAACGTGTACTGATCTTCTCTCCTCACCCTGATGATGATGTTATCTCGATGGGAGGTACGCTTGACCGTCTCGTACAGCAAGGTCATGAGGTTCATGTAGCTTACCAAACATCTGGTAATATTGCTGTATCTGATGATGATGCACGTCGTTATGCTCGCTTTGTTAAGTCATTCAACGACCACTTCAATTTCAGTACACCTGAGTCAAAAAGTCAGTTCAAGGAGATTTTAGGTTTCCTGAATGCTAAAGAAGAGGGAGATATTGACTCGTTTGCAGTAAGAGCTATCAAGGGAAAAATCAGACGTGAGGAATCACTTGCTGCAATGCGTGCCATGAATATCCCTGAAGAGCGTGTTCATTTCTTGGATATGCCATTTTACGAAACGGGTAAGGTCAGAAAAAATCCACTCAGTGAAGAGGACATCTCTATCATTACCAAGATCATTGAAAAGGTACAACCACACCAGATTTATGCTGCTGGTGATTTAGCTGACCCTCATGGCACTCACCGTGTATGTTTGGATGCGATCTTTGCCTCACTCGAGGAGTTGAAGGATAAAGACTACATGAAAGACTGCTGGGTATGGCTTTATAGAGGTGCATGGCACGAATGGCCTGTCCATGAAATTGAAATGGCAGTACCGATGTCGCCTGAGCAGGTACACAGAAAACGTAAAGCGATCTTCCATCACCAATCACAAAAAGACAATGTGATGTTCCAAGGTGATGATGACCGTGAATTCTGGGAAAGAGCTGAAGAAAGAAATGCTAAAACAGCGGAACTCTATGACTCCCTTGGCTTATCAAAATATGCAGCCATGGAAGCCTTTGTGAGATACATTTTCTAAGTTAATTTTTGAATAGAACAAACAGAAAGAGCACATCAGTTGATGTGCTTTTTTGTTTTTACAAGTTCCTCTCCATTCATTCCAACTCAAAAGCACACTGATTTCACATTCTACTTAGTATTGGATTATATTAGGTGACCCAATTTTTTATCTACGAAATCCTCTAACAATGCGTCTGTACTATTTTTTCATTTTAACCTTATCCTATTTCCTATTACTAAACACGGCATCCCTCAAAGCTCAGCATTATCTTAAAGAGAAAGATGAAAGTCCTTCACCAGATGAGCTACTTCACACTATGTTCGTTGAGTTTGGAGGAAATGGTATACTCTACTCCCTCAATTATGATTTCAGACTGACAAAGGGTACCAATCGAGGATTCGGTACCCGCATTGGATTGTCCTCTTTTTCAATTAAGCCCGACGATAATAAATCTGACAATGCTAACTATATAGCAATCCCATTAATGCTCAACTACTTGATTGGGAAAAAGCGCCATTTTTTAGAGATCGGGTTTAGAGCAACACCATTTTTCTTTTTCAATGCCAAAGACAATACGACAGATGCTACTCAAAAGACAGGAAGAACACAACTGGTTCCTTTTTGGAATCTGGGGTATCGTTATCAAAGCAGGATCAAGGAAAACTTGATACGAATAATGTATACTCCAGCTATTAGAGAGCATACATTTACACAATGGGGGAGGGATTTCTTTCGGTTATGCATGGTAATTATAGCGCAGAAGAATCCAGTTGAATATTTGAAAATGTAAACTAAACGTTTATTATTGCAAATACCATAAATCAAGTGCTTATACTTGTAAAGCAACCTATCACAATTAAATGTGCTTCAGCTAAAGCCAATGTAGGTAACAAGCAAGTCAAGCAAGAACCTTAAATCTGGCAATACATGAAAAAAAGAGATGCGGTACCAAGCAAGGTATTGGAAAAAGCCATGCTCTATGGATTAGTGGCTGGTCTTGCCGTTGGTGCTCTAGAAATCATTGCTTACTTCGCCATCTAAGTCTGGCTATAAGCAAATGCTATACGGATATCATTTATAAAGTGAAAAGCCATATCAAACAGCTTGCTTGATATGGCTTTTTCTATTTCTTATAAAGCAGGAATGATTAGTTTTCTGCCTTCTCTTCTTCTTTTTGATCTACCACTGGACGTTCCGCTCTGTTAGCCAACTCCCAAGCAGTAGCAAAAACCAATTGTGCTCTTAGCGCTTGCTGCTCATACTGAATCTTGTCAGGAGTATCAGTAGGCTGGTGGTAGTCTTCATGTGTTCCATTGAAGTAGAAAATTACCGGAATACCATTTTTCGCAAAGTTGTAGTGGTCTGAACGGTAGTAGTAACGCTCAGGGCTATCCTTACGGTTATAGTGATAATCCAATGTCAGCTCAGGCGTAAATTTCTTAGCAGAAGCTTCACTGATCTTGTGTAGGTCTGATGACAACATGTCTGAACCAATGATGTAAACAAAGTCAAGGTTGTCTTTGTGCGCTTCATCGCCACGACCAATCATGTCAATATTCAGGTCTGCCACTGTTTTATCCAATGGGAATACCGGATGGTCTGTATAGTATTCAGAACCTAACAAACCTTTTTCCTCTCCTGTAAAGGTCATAAACAGGATACTTCTTCTTGGTCTGTTACCGTCTTTCATAGCCTGAGAGAAAGCATCTACAATCTCTAACAGACCCGTACTTCCTGAACCATCATCATCCGCACCGTTGTAAACTACGCCATCAGTAACACCAACGTGATCGTAGTGAGACGTTACTACAAGGATTTCGTCTTTCAGGTCCGTTCCTTCAATAAAGCCCAATACATTTTCCGTTCTCACCTTGCGCTTCAACAACTCAGCTTTAACCTTAGCTGTTGCTGAAAAACTGCCCGCAGGAGACTCACCTTTCTTTTCTGCTTTTGCCAGTGCTTTCTCAAACTTACCTGCATCTACACCCAACAGTTTCGCTGCGTTAGATGGGCTTGTGAAAAGCATACCGAATGGTGCTGTCTGAGCTTCTTTGAACGACAGCGCTGCACCTTGCAGATAGTTTTTGTACATGTTCAGCTTTGCCTGAAAAGCCTTATCAGATTCTTGGGCTACTACTACAAACTTAGCTCCCTTATCACTAAGGGTCTTGATCTTCTGTCTCAGGTTTGCCTCTCCTCCAATCAGGTTACCCTCTTTGTCTTTCGGGTTCTGCTCAAGGATGACAACACCTTTGCCTTTTACATCAATGTTCTTGAAATCTGAGTATGTTTCTGTCTCAAGACCATAACCAGCAAATACCAACTCCGTATCTGACTCAGCTACTTCAAAGTTGCCATAAGGATAAAAGTCTTCAAAGATATTTGCTTTGAAACCATTGGCTTCTAACCAATAATCACCAAAGCTTTTGCTGTTCAGCTCAAACTGCTGGAAGTATGGGTTAGGACTATTTTTTACAGGACCAGTAAGTCCTCTTTCAAAAAAGAACTGGGCAATATAATCCGCCGCCATCTTCTGACCACGCTCACCAGTCTCACGACCTTCAAACGTATCGGAAGCAAACAGCATCAAGTGATCCTTCAGTTCCTCTTTTGTAATGGTGGACATGTACTTCTTTAGTAAAGCTTCTTGTCCTTCCAGTGTAATTTCTTTTTCATTTGACACCATTTCTGGCTTTTCTGGCATCTGTGCAAATGCACTGCATGCAACGAGTGATGCAGCTAAAGCCAGTGTTACTTTCTTTTTCATGGTCATTTGTAGTTAATCTATCTCGTCTATCAAAAAAAACTGAGCCAGAGTAGGCTTTCACCTTCCCTGTTGATGCATAACGACTATTTTCCTAATTGAATCTATTGTCAGTAGCAATTCATTTCCAACTAGGTTCAAAAATTTCCAAAAAATAGGCAATCATTCAATATGATAAAAAACCAATTTTGACTGACGGTGAAAACAAATAGTTCAGTGGTTATTTTACAGGTTGAACACGTCGCTTGAGGTAACTCACCAATGCTTCTGCTTCTTTTTCAGCTGGGTTTGTCAAGATATCGTTGATACTCACCAACTTTCCTCCGAGCATAAGTTCATCCCAGATAGAAATCCGGATCACTTTTACGGGTTTTAAGGCTGCTGTCAGGTCTTGCCAATAGTCCAAAAAGGCAAGTAACTTCCATGCTGGAGCACCACCACCTTTCAGGTCACCTTGCCTTGCTCCTTCACCAAAATGCTTTTCAGCAAAAGGTGTCGTCCAATATTTGGCTTGCGTTCCTGTTTTAAGACATTCATCCTCTTTTTTACGTGAATAGGTTCTGAATTTCTGTACCGAAAAACCCTGGTCTTCCCGATAAATGGCTGAACGCAATGTCAAATTACGGAACCTGTTAAAGTGCAACTGTTCATCAAGTTGCAACACTATATTACCATCCAATTCTATATGCCAGTCAGGGGCTTTTAACCGAGAAAGGTCCCCCTTTCCTCCCAATGACTCATAGATATAAGTGACATCTTCGAGCAAGGCACTTTTCTTTATCTCGTCCCATGTCAATTTCTCTATTGGATCAATGGCTCTTGGGATCTCCCGCCAAACAATATCAAGTAGGTTTTCTCTCTTAAAACTCATGTCTCGAAATTCTTATTTCTTGTAATCCAACAAATATAACAACTACAACCTAGAGCTTATAGGAAGTCGAATACTTGCTTTTTTGCAACACAAAAAATGTCTCAACATGTGCGATGCTTGATATTGTGGAGAGATGATTAAGGATAAAAATTCGGTAAGCATCCATATCCTTTACACTTACCTTTAGCAGGAAGTCAAAACTTCCAGCCACATGGTAGCATTCCATCACTTCTGTCAAGGCTCCCATTTCTTCGGCAAACTTATCCAGATAGGAACGGGTATGGTTCTTAAGTGAAATCTGTATAAACGCAACCATCTTCCGATCAATGCGATTTGGGTTAAGCAAAGCCACATACTTGTCTATGTAGCCACTTTTCTCCAGACGCTTTACCCTATCAAATACAGGAGTGGTCGAGAGCCCCAATTGTTCCGCCATTCCCTTGATAGTTACACGTCCATCATCCTGAAGGATTTCAAGGATTTTTTTGTCTGTTTCGTCCAGTTGTTTATCAGTCATTCTTTTTTTCTAATCAGCTCAAACAATCAATCCTCAGAAAAGAAACATCTTCTGCAAAAAGAAATTTTCACATTCCTTTTTTCCAAGTTACATTACAATTTATCATCAGCAATTTACTTCACCTTATAATATCATAAATTTGGAATAAAATTGCACATTAATACAAAAACACAAAATAAACATTTATTTATTTTCTGAATAATAGACAGAATTAAATACGACATATTTCATCTAGTACAGAAAATAATTATGATCCTAAAGAAGACCTAAACTACCTGTTTCGCCTATTGGTTAATAAGGTAGCACTACGATACAAAACAGCATACTGGAAACAACTTAATTTTCAGACACATTTAACCATAAACACATGTAGTAGAGGGATTAACAACACCTCATACTAACCAATTAAACTATTTGACACATGTCGTTCTACTATAGACTTGGATCTATTCCGCAAAAGCGTCACACGGTTTTTAAAAAACCGGATGGCAGTCTGTACCACGAACAACTTTTTGGTACAGAAGGGTTTTCAGGTGTGTCATCACTGCTTTATCACATGCAACCTCCTACTCGCATAAAGGAGATGCTGGATGCTTATGATGTCTCGCCAAAAGTAGCCGTTGAGAAAAACATGCAATCAAGAAAATTCATCGGGTATAACGTTCCTCAGAAGGATGATTTTCTTGAGAGCAGAACAACACTGATGTTCAATAATGACGTGCACATGGGTGTGGCTGCACCGCGTAAATCCATGACGGATTACTTCTATAAAAACGGTGAAGCTGATGAGCTGCTTTTCATTCACAAAGGAACCGGTACACTGAAGACGCAGATGGGAAACATTCCTTTTGAGTACGGTGATTACCTTGTGATTCCAAGAGGTACCATTTACCAAATGGAATTTGATACGGAAGACAACAGGTTGCTTGTGATTGAATCATTCAGTCCGATCTACCCGCCTAAGCGCTACATCAATAGCTTCGGGCAGTACTTGGAACACTCGCCATATTGCGAACGTGACATCAAACTGCCACAAGACCTTGAAGCGCATGACGAAGAAGGTGACTTTCTGATCAAAATCAAGAAGCAGGGCATGATCCACCAGATGGTATATGCCTCACACCCATTTGACGTCGTAGGTTGGGATGGCTGCAACTACCCTTATGGTTTCTCGATTCACAATTTTGAACCAATAACAGGGCGTATTCACCAGCCACCTCCCGTACATCAGACCTTTGAAGGACACAACTTCGTAGTCTGCTCCTTCTGTCCAAGATTGTATGACTACCACCCTGAGGCTATTCCGGCGCCATACAACCATAGCAATATAGACTCTGATGAGGTGCTGTATTATGTGGACGGAGACTTTATGAGCCGTAACGATATTGATGCCGGCTACTTCACGCTACATCCTGGAGGAATTCCTCATGGACCTCACCCAGGGGCTGTTGAACGTAGCATCGGTAAGAAAGAAACCGGTGAACTGGCTGTAATGGTTGACCCTTTCCATCCATTTAAGCTTACACAGGCTGCCATGGAGATTGAAAAGGAGGACTATTACAAGTCTTGGTACAATCACTAATCATCACAATACCATAAACCATACAATACACATGAACACTACTAAAAGCGAATTCGATAAAAAACTGGAGACTGCTGAAGATTTCTTGCCATTGAATGGTACAGACTACCTAGAACTGTACGTAAGCAATGCCAAGCAGGCGGCTCACTTCTATAAAACAGCATTTGGCTTCCAGTCACTGGCTTACTCTGGACTGGAAACAGGCAACCGTGATACACAGTCATATGTAGTGCAACAGGGTAAAATCAGACTTGTGTTGACTTCTCCTCTGAAGTCAGGCACTGAAATCGGTCAACATATTGACAAGCACGGTGACGGTGTAAAAGTGATTGCACTTTGGGTAGATGATGCCCGCAAAGCATGGGAAGAAACGACCAAGCGTGGTGCCAAGTCATATATGGAGCCTAAAGAAGAAAGTGATGACTTTGGAAAGACTGTCCGCTCTGGCATTCACACTTACGGAGATACTGTACACATTTTTGTAGAAAGAAAAGACTACAACGGTATATTCCTACCTGGCTTCCAGAAATGGGAAACGGAATACAACCCTACTCCTATCGGTTTGGAATATGTAGACCATATGGTAGGTAATGTTGGATGGAACCAAATGAACACTTGGGTGAAATTCTATGCTGAAGTGATGGGATTTGCGCAACTGATTTCATTTGACGACAAGGACATCTCAACTGACTACACAGCCCTGATGTCAAAGGTGATGAGCAATGGCAACGGACGTATCAAGTTCCCGATCAACGAACCGGCTGAAGGCAAGAAAAAATCTCAGGTGGAGGAATACCTTGACTTCTATGAAGGTGCAGGCGCACAACATATTGCAGTAGCAACCAATGATATTTTATCTACAGTGGCAGAGCTGAAAAGTAGAGGTATTGAATTCCTGACAGTACCAGAAACGTACTATGAGACGCTTCTTGAAAGGGTTGGGCATATCGACGAAGAAATCGAAGCTATCCGTAAACTGGGTATCTTGGTTGACCGTGATGACGAAGGCTACCTGCTTCAGATTTTCACAAAACCTATTGAGCCTAGACCAACCATGTTCTTTGAGATTATCCAACGTAAAGGAGCTAAATCTTTTGGTAAAGGTAACTTCAAGGCATTGTTTGAGGCAATTGAGAGAGAGCAAGAACTGAGAGGAACACTGTAAAATGTTTTGGATTTGATAAATGGTTTCCACCCCTGTGAGCAGCAGCTTGCAGGGGTTTCTTTTTTCACCAAAAAATTATCCTTCTGTCCCCAAGTGCACCAAGGCTTCCCCTCGATTGACTACCGGATTGTAATTCACCGCAATCACATAGCCTGCATGAGGCGCTCTTACGGTTTTTTCGTACTCTCCAAAAGGATCAGACACAACTCCCAGCACTTCATTGCGCGCTACGTAACTACCGTTGTTCACAATATTATTGTACAGTCCCGCAGCTCTGGCTCTCACCCATGAGGACTTGATAATCTTGCGAGGCTTGTAGATGGGATCCATTGCATCCGGAATTATCCCCAAGTACTTCATGACCCTTCTGGCTCCTGAGATTCCTTCCTCAATGGCATCCGCATCAAAGCGCAAAGACTCCCCTGCCTCATAGACCAAGATACGTTTCCCTTTGTTGAATGCTTCCTTTCTCAACGACTTGGGTCGATACCCTGAGTTAACCATAAACGGTGCAGCAAAAGCTTCAGCCAACTCCAAACTGATCGGGTCCTTAAAGTTTCCGCGCACCTGCGGGTAATTACTCCGCTCTGCACCTCCTGTATGAAAGTCAACACCGTAGTCGATCATTGGGATGACCTCATGCATCAAGGTGTACGCAACTTTACTTCCCAAAGAGCCATGATTGGAACCTGGAAACATACGGTTGACATCTTTTCCATCCGGTGTCTGTCTGGAGAAGATCAGATAACCGTACACATTCAAAATAGGAATGCACACGATGGTTCCTTTCATCGGAATTGTATACCCCCTTGCCATCATTCTTCTCATAATCTCCACTCCATTGACCTCATCACCGTGCATTCCTGCCATTAGCAAGAGCGTGGGCCCATCCTGCTCCGCTCTGTTTACAAATACTGGAATATCGATCAGTGTTCCTGTGGGAAGGCGAGCTATCTGAAGGTTCAATTTCTTTTTTTCTCCTGGCGCTATATGTTCACCTGCTATAAAGATGTCTCTCATACTTATTTTTTTGAAAAAGATAAACAAAAGCATGGGATCTAATCATGCATCACCTTAGAAAATTAATGTGAGTTATGGATTGAAATATCGCTATTTCGCCCTTTCAGGGTATAAGTCCCGAAGGAACAAAATAAATCAGCGATGGACTTTAGTCCATTGTCATGTAAACGATACGTTCAGCTATGAAAGAGCGGTACAATCCATCATTCACGTTAAAATTACCAATCACCACACTGCTCGGTTTTCTCTGTATTGACGCTGCTCAAAACGCCTTGCATAGGCAAAACGATTTGAAATGTCCTTCCTTTTAATCCTTTCTTCCCTCCTCTATTCTCCTGCTTTTTAACTAACTTAAAGTGGCTGTTTTTCAAAAACATACGATGAAAAACCATTCTTATATGACTTTCATAAACAGTACAACAATATGAAACTTGAAAATAAAATCGCAATTGTAGCTGGAGGGACAGGAAGTGTTGGCGAAGGGATTGTCAAGGTATTAATGTCAGAAGGGGCTACGGTAATTGTCCCAACTCGCTCCAAAGACAAGGAAGTCAACCTGAAAGAATATGTCAGAAATGTAGGTTGTGGCAAACTGAATTGTATCAGGGCCAGTATCGGGCTTTATGATGGCGCCCAAGACTTCAAGAAAGAAGTACTTGAACAGTATGGACACATCGACCTCGTCATTGCCAGTATTGGTGGCTGGTATGCAGGACATACATTGGATGAGATGCCCATCGATGATTGGGATATGGTGATGGACAATAACCTCAGAGCCCATTTTGTTTTTGCCCGCACCTTTATTCCTATCCTAAAAAAACAGGAAAGCGGTACCTATATCAATATCAACGGAGGCGCACAGGAAATGATCATCCCTTGGTCAGGTGTTATTTCAGTAGTCTCGGCAGCCCAAAACAAAATGACGGAAGTATTTGCCAAGGAGGCCGAAGGTCATCATTATAATGTTTACACCGTCGCTGCCTATACAATGGTCAATACAAGGAAGAGTGCATTGCAAGCCACTCCTGACTGGGTAACGGCTGAAGACATCGGTAACTACATTGTTAGGTTGTCCAATAACGAAGTTACGGACAAGTCTGTTAGGCACAAGCTTACTGAGCGCCCTTAATACAAACTCCCACAACTGTTAAAACCCAATAAACATGATAGGAAAAATAATCAGATCAATTGCTACACTTGCCATCTCCAGAATAGGTTCCGGCTCAACACCAACCGTCTCCCCGTTACTTAGCAGCTTCAGACAAGAAAGTATCCGATACAATAAAGCCGCTATGGGTGTATTGGCTGGATGGGCAGTCCCAAACATTGTGGCAAGCAGCGTATTGATTGGCAAAACCGAACATGAGACAAAAGCCTTTCACCAAATGAATGCAGGTTGGAATTTAGTCAACCTTGCCATTGCCAGCATTGCTTATATCAAAATTGACAAGGATGCTCAAAAGCGGTATTCACTTAGCCAAACCGTAGCGGAGCAACAGCGTTATGAAAAACTTTACCTACTCAACACGGGTCTTGACACAGGATACATTGCCGGCGGACTTTATATGCGGGAAAGAGGAAAACGAACGAACGACGAAAAATTGAAAGGGTTGGGCAAATCCATCATCGTGCAGGGAGCATTTCTGCTTTTGTTTGATGCCACCATGTATCTTATTCAGAACCGGCACAGCAAAAAAAATCTTTATCCTTTTATAAAATAGATGACAAACAAAAAAGATGCTTCGTGGATGAAGCATCTTTTTTTTACTCGCTACTGTACATCAGTTTTGTCTTTGACCTTCTGTCTTTCCTTTTCAAGGTTAATCATATAAGCCAAAGTAAGTTTGCCATAAAAGCTGGAGGTAAAGGGCGACGCATAGATTTTGTTCTCTAACCTGTCCAGTATATACGCTGTAGCTGTATCTTCATTTTGCAAGCTGTCGTTGGCAGCTGCTTCTTCACTGTTGGCAGCAGAAGTTTCACGATGCTGTTCCTTTTTTTCTGCTGCGGGGATCAGCTTAGTTGAAAAGGCATACCTGAATTTTTTCAGATCCTGATATTTTTCCTTTTCAAGGTCTTCCCATCTGACAAACGCCACTTCACCATGATATTCATTCTCAACATGCTTTTTCATATTTCTATTAAAGCTATTGTAATCATCATGAAGCATACACAATAAAACAGCGTGAGTGTTTGCAAAATCTGGAGGAATGGCGCCTTTCTCAACTGTAATGTTTTGGATCGCTTTTTCTTCTACATCTTTTGCCGAAACCAATAAGGTAGGAGATAGACAGGATTTGAAGCAAACAATCGAAAGTAAAAAGAAAGTCGCTTTTAGTATTTTAGCCATACGTTTGATAAAAAATAAAACAGCACTCCCGATAAAAAATTTCGAGAAGTGCTGTCTAAGTATCCAATTACTTTATTATTCCTTTTCTGAAAGCCACATTGACCAATTCAGCCGTATTCTTGGCTTTCAACTTAAAAAGTAAATTCTTTCGGTGTGTCTCAACAGTATTCTTGCTGATAAAAAGTTTATCTGCTATATCCTGAGTGGTAAGTCCTTCTGCAATGTTGGTCAGGATTTCCATCTCACGCTTTGAGAGCTTCTCTACTTCATCCTTTTCCTTAGGCTTTTTCATAAAACTTGTAAGAAGCGTCTGCGAGACTTCCTTACTCAGGTAATTTTCTCCTTCCCAGATTGTCTTTACTGCATTGACAAGTTCCTTTTTCCCTGTATTCTTTAGGATATAGCCTTGTGCCCCTACTTTCAGCATATTGGAGATAAAGTCCTTATCATTATGCATAGAAAGTCCCAATACTTTTATGTCTGGTTTTTTCTTCAGTACTGCTTCAGTTGCCTGAATACCATCCATATCCGGCATACTGATATCCATAATGATAAAGTTTGCTTCCACCTTGTCTAGCAAGTCCAAGACTTCCTGTCCGTTGTGTGCTTCTCCTACTACTTGAATATCCGGTTCATCAATCAGCAAGGACTTAAGTCCGTCTATAAACATCTGATGATCATCCGCAATGATGATGCGTATCATGGTTGTTGGTATTTCAGCGCCAAAAAATTTCGTTCACACAAATGTATGGAATATTTGAAATATTTGACGACCTGAGTCGGCATCCTTTAGATCAGCGCCCGCAAAATGATATTATTCTTTTATATACTCGCTATTAAAACAATCATAGCACTCGTCAAAAGTAAAAAGCCTGTCCCCTTCCAGCTTGAAAGATTGTTGCAAACCATTCCCATATTCAATCAAGGTGACAGAATCTGTTGACATAATGGTTTCCCCCTCTACTAAATGGTAAGAAGTTTCTATTTCCAGAATCCCATTCTTATATCTCCTGAACGTATCTTCTGTAAATGTAATTTTAATCTGATCGCCAGTGGAACTAGGCGTATAATGCACGCCCGCAAAGCCACCGGACGAAGCAATCCATGTCCATTCGCCAGTGAGTGCTGTAGCAGCAGTGGGCAACTTGTTTCTGGCACAAGCAAGGAGCGTCAACAGTAGCAGCAAGCGAATAATGTTTTTAAGATTCATTATCGGTAAGGGTTTGGTTTCTATCTCAATAGACCCACTTTACTTGCCATAGGTTCGAATATCTATTTTCTTTGTTAACTCTTGTATGGCAAAGCTTAGGACTCTCTGCTATTCCATTATCTTTGCACCTTCAACTAAAAACATTACGATTTTGGCAAGTTTTGCATCATTAGGAGTTTCAGCAGACCTGATCAAGGCGCTGAACGAAAATCATATTGAATCCCCTACAGAAATTCAGGTAAAGACTATTCCTTTCTTGAATGAGCAGGACACTGACTTTATTGGACTGGCACAAACCGGAACAGGTAAAACCGCTGCGTTCGGTCTGCCGCTGATACAAAAAATCGATGGCAGCAAGCCATATGTGCAAGCCATTGTGCTTTCACCTACACGTGAACTGGCAAAGCAAATAGCCAAGCAGCTGTTCAGGTTTACCAAATACTATCCGGAAAAAATCTTTACTGAAGCCATATGCGGCGGTGACAAGATTGATGCCCAGATTGAAAAACTGAAACGCCCTACCCAAATCGTTGTCGCTACTCCCGGACGTCTTAACGACCTGCTGGATAGACAGGCTATCGACTTATCGCAAGTAGAATACGTGATATTGGACGAAGCAGATGAGATGCTTAACATGGGCTTCAAAAAAGATATTGACCGCATTCTTCGCTTTGCGCCAAAGGAGCGTCATACATGGCTGTTCTCTGCTACTATGCCAGAGGAGATCAAGCAGCTTATCAAGCAGTTTATGAAGCCTGATGCGCACAAGGTAGAGGTAGACAAGGAGCAACTGGTCAACAAAAATATTGAGCACTTCTACACACTTTGTGACAATGTGAAAGAAAAAGTGCCAATGCTGTTGAAGTTTCTGAAAAAGCAGGGCAACCAACAAGGGATTGTTTTCTGTAAAACCAGAGCCACAGTCAGAAAACTGGCAGCACAGCTGGAAGAAAAAGGCCTACTGGCCAAACCTATTCAGGGAGAAATGTTCCAGAGTGAGCGTGACAAGGTGATGCGTATGTTCCGCAGCAAGAAAACGCAAATCCTTGTGGCTACAGACGTTGCTGCTCGTGGCTTGGACATCAAGAACCTCGGCTTCGTAGCACATTATAACCTTCCTGAACAGATCGAATACTATACGCACCGAAGCGGACGTACTGGTAGAGCCGGTAGAAAAGGATTGTCTATGTGCTTTGTGGTGGAAGAGGAACTAGAGCCAATGGAAGACATTGAAATGGAGCTGGATATTGTTATTACACCAGTGGCAACAGCATAAGCTTCAGCTCAGAATTATTTAAATTTGAAAAGCAACACGCTAAATAAAGGGTGTTGCTTTTTTTTGTTGTACACACCTTTTCCTATTGAAGCAGATGTATCATTGAAGTCGGAAGTTTTAATTCAGATCTTGCTTAAAAGCCCTTTCAAAAAAAAATGATGGAAGGCTCCGAAAAAATTTCAGCACCTCGGCTGACAAATCTTATCAACAGTCCTTCCGATTTTTTTTGGTGGGCTACCTAAATATTTTTTTTCGTGAGTAAAGTCTCCATTGTCAGCTTGCCTCCCTACAATCCGGCTTAAAACAAAAAGCAACACACCGTCCCTTCGAGTATGTTGCTTTGATCTTTCACCATCCATTTTTCTTTTCAGCAGTGGGCGATAGAAAAATAAACGGTCAGTAGGAAAAATTTTCACCAGACCACAGTCTTTTCAAGCGCTTGCCCTTCGGAATTTTTGATAACCAGCGGTTGCTGCAAACAAACGGACGGACCCTTTCCCTGCCGACGCCCTGTCTGTCTGTATTTTTTGAGCATCCGGTTCTAAATTTCTAGCGGTAACAGGTTTCAATTTTTTTTCAGCCATGTAAGTTTTCAAGGCGATCAAGCTGTCAAAATAATTTTGCCAAGTGAGTTTTCTCCTTCTCGCCCAACGGTCATCAGTTTTGTTCCAACGCCAAACGGGACCGTTCCAGTGCTGTCCCAACCTGATCCTCCTGTCTTCAACCTTTCTTATCAATCTCCTGCGACTATCATAAAAATAATAACGACTGCCTACAAAGTTACCCGTCAGCCTGTAAACCATGCGGCTACCCTGCACGCTTCCTTTTCCCTTTGCCTTGCGTAGGTAACGACTGGCGTAACGTTGCTCGTAGGTTGCCATCCGCTGTGCCAGATGACAGTCATACAACGCACGGCTTCCACCGTTCCGCTTGATCTCCCTGCCTACGGTAGCACGATGCACTTTCAGCTCACGGGCAATCGCTGCATTGCTTTTTCCTTGGCTAATGCCTTGCTGAATTATTTTCCGTTGGTTGTAGGTTAGGTGGGGCATGGATGCTACAATTTGTTTACTAACCTAATAGTAAAAACAAATCGCAAGGATTAAAAAAAGGGCAACGGCTCTGGTTGTAAGTTTTACAGGATATTCAATTTTTCATCTAACAGAAAGCACTACAGAATCCTTTCCCTACAATGCTACAGAATTATTTAGAGCTCTTTCAAATTGAATACTAAAGGTCAATTCCTTCGAAACATTCAACATAAGTTCCTTCAAGAACCTAATGAAAGTCGTTAAACGAAATCGATAGCGTTAATTTAATTTCTAAACTAGAAGCGCTATAAAAATTCCACAATGCTAGCCTTTTACATTCAACCATTAAAAGGAACTATTCAAACAGCTTAATGTTAAAAATCTTGAAGGCACTTACTCATTACACAAAACCCAAAAACTATGCGCTGGAAAGGAAGAAGACAAAGTTCCAATACGTACGATCGTCGAGGTCAAGGTGGTGGCAAAATGAAATTAGGCATTGGAGGAATCGTCATCGCCATTGTGCTATCCTTTATCTTTGGTGGCAATCCTCTGCAATACTTAAACATAGTTGGCGGCGGAGCTGCACTGAAAGAACAAACTACCACAAGAGGTGTTCCTTCTGCTGAAGAAGATGAACTGGCGGCTTTTGTCTCCGTAGTCCAAGCAGATACGGAAGATGTCTGGAACAAAATATTCAGGGATAATGGCAGCCAGTATCGCGAGCCTAAGATGGTGTTATTTACTAGTGCTACCCGCTCTGGATGTGGAAATGCTAGTTCGGCAACAGGACCATTCTACTGTCCTGCGGATGAAACGGTCTATATTGACCTTACATTTTATGATGAGCTTCGGACTCGTTTTGGTGCTCCGGGAGATTTTGCAATGGCTTATGTCATTGCTCACGAGGTGGGGCACCATGTACAGAAACTACTTGGGACCACTGATAAAGTCCACTCACAACGAGGAAGAGCCAGCAAGGCTCAATACAATGCACTATCGGTCAGACTAGAGCTTCAGGCTGACTTCTATGCGGGAGTTTGGGCTAATCATGCTGAAAAGATGAAACATATTTTGGAAGAGGGAGACATTGAGGAAGCCATGAGGTGTGCCAATGCCATTGGGGATGACAGACTCCAGATGCAAGCACAAGGCTATGTAGTCCCTGATGCTTTTACGCATGGAACTTCCAAGCAACGTATGTACTGGTTTAAAAAAGGACTGGAGACTGGTGATATCTTACAAGGCAATACTTTTGCAAACCCGAACATGTAAAAAAATAAAAGACTTGAGTGCATTACTCAAGTCTTTCTTTTTAAGCAAATATTGAATTGGAATAGAGATTTTTTATGCTAACCCTTTCACATATTAAAATGATGATGTTATCCTGTTCAACCCTTTCAGGGTTATAGTATAATGAACATTGCAAAATCCGGATTGCCATCCGAAGCTAATATGGTTTGTTTCCTTTGGAAACAGGGTTGGCTGTAAAAGAAAAAATCCCAACGGGATTCAATAATAGTAACCGTAGGCCAAAGCCTACGGTATAAGTAAATCCATTTATCCAACTCCAAAGGAGTTGAACCAATAAATCATTGAAGCGTTTAAAACTTCCGATTTCGATGATATATCTGTTTACAGAAGGCTATCGCCTAAAAATTCCTGAAACTTCTCTTTATACTGGTCACTTACTGGAATGTATACATCTCCAAAAACAACACGTCCACGTTCAATTGTTTCGATCTTATCCAAATGAAGAATGTATGACCTATGCACGCGCATAAAGGAAGTACTTGGGAGTTTTTGCTCCAATGACTTCAGGCTAGCCAAACACATAATCATTTCATTGCTGGTATATATTTTCACGTAATCTTTTAGTCCTTCGATGTACAGGATATCATTCAGGTATATCTTTCGGATCTTATACTCAGACTTCACAAAGAGGTAATCACTTTTGACAGAGAAATCATCCTGTGTACTCTCTGCTTTCTCCACCAAAGAAAAATACTGCTTGGCTTTGTTGACCGCTGTCAGGAATTCCTCATAGCTGAATGGCTTCAGCAAATAATCAATTGCATTGACCTTAAACCCTTCCAGCGCATATTCTTCATAAGCAGTGGTAAATATCACCTTTGGCCCTCCTTTCAGCGTCTTGGAAAATTCAATCCCTGTCAGGTCGGGCATGTTGATGTCCAAGAAAAGCAAATCTGTTTCTTCTTCATCAAGCGCCTCCATTGCCTGCAACGCCGAGCTATACTTTCCTACAAGCGTCAGAAATGGTGTCTTTTCAATATAGCTGGTCACCAGTTCCAATGCCAAAGGCTCATCATCTATTGCTACACATCTGATCTCCATGATAGTTCATTTTTAGATTAAAAACGGTGTTCGGTTTGTACTGGAATTTCAAGCCTTACAATATAACTCTTGTCTGTTTCAATCACATCAAAAGTGTAGTTGTTAGGATATAACAGGTTCAGTCTCTTTTGTATATTTTGCATGCCTATCCCTGATGCTTCCTTGTTTTCCTGTGGCTTCTGTGGCTTGCTGTTAGCGGTTTCAAACACTACCTTTCCACCTTTGATGTCACAGTCTACTCGGATATAAGACTCTTCCGTATAACTCACGCCATGTTTGAACGAGTTTTCTACCAATGTAACAAAAAGTAAAGGAGGTATTTTCACTTGGTTACCCACGGAAGGCAGTGAAACAACCAGCTCTACATCTTTTGTGATGCGCAGTGACATCAGGTCAATATAAGTTTGCAAAAACTGTAATTCATCTTTCAACCCTACCAACACCGTATCAGCTTCATACAACTGATAGCGCATCAGCTTTGAAAGTTTATGGACAGCCTTTTGAGCATCGTCAGGACGGACAGCTATCAATGCATAAATATTATTCAGCGTATTAAAGAAAAAATGTGGGTTCAGTTGGTTCTTCAGCAATGACAGCTCCGAGTGAAGTCGTTGCTGCTCCAATTCTTCACGAGCCTTTTCATCCGCAAACCATCGGTACGTCACCCTGATGGCTGTACTCAACCCAATCATGGTCACAAAAGCCAATACTTGCCGTACAAGCCTTTCTACCCTTAGCTGGACAGGAAAAGGAAAATCGGGTCTTGGCCAACGAGGCTCTCGCATAGGTTTAGTGTCATCAAGCAGCCAAATAACATGGGCCAGAATTGCTTCGCCCCAAATACCCAGCACCACCAGCAAAAACACACCGGCCATATACGCATAATGCCTTTTCTTGAACAACAGTTTCGGCACCAGTACCAGATAGTTCACATAAAAAAGTACTGGATACAGAAACAAGGGAATCCACCTTCGGGCCGACCTAATGGACAAACCTCCCATTTCACTGCTACTCAAGAAAATCAGTGGCGCAGAAAACACCACCAGCCAAATTGCCAAATGAATCAGCAGCTCCGTATTCCTTTTATATCCTTCTTTTGCGTCTAATTTATGCATAGTCTGTCTTCCTATTGACGTAACCATATTTTACAGCCTTCGCTACTTACCATAGCAAGTAGGAAGGCTGTAACTTTCCAATCACTAATCTACCACTTCCCTTTCATTTTTCTGCCATGACCTTCACCATGATATGTGTCCAAGAACAAACGTTGCTCATCATTTAGCAAAGCCCTCACTTCCTGATGAGATGCCGCTCTTTGCTTCATCAGATCTCCTTTTAACTTGCTAATATTGTCAATCGTTTTGTTGATGGCTTTCATATCCACATTCTCTGCGGTCTGCAAAGAGTTCAGTTTTGCTTTTTGCTCCTTGATCTCATTGCGTATCGGTAACATTTCCTTGCCATATTTGACATGAATCGCTTTTATTTTTTCATGTTGCTCATCTGTCAGGCCCGGAATTCGCATTTTGTGCTCACCTCTATTACCATGATGAGATCCTCTATGTCTGCCTTCTACTCTTTCAGATCTATCTTTTTTACTATCTGACTTAGGTGTATCCTGTGCAAATAAGGTTGTCACCATCATCATCATCGCTAATAATATCGCTGTCGTCTTTTTCATAATTGTATTGTCTAAGGTTGAAATAGGTTTGGTTTATATAATAATTTATCTTCTGCCGCCTTTGCGACCTCCGCCTCTTCTGCCAGGCTCAATTTCATCAACAGCGGCTTCGTACTGTGCAAATTTCTCTTCCCCTAGTATCTCTTTAAGCTTTGTTTCCTTCTCTTCTCTCATCTGCTTCATCTTTTCCATCATCTCTTCTCGGTCAGGACGTTCGCCACTGCTTCTCATTTCTTCCATCTCGGCAAACATCTCTGTGTACACTTGCTTGACTGATGCTGTTTCCGTTTCATCTAGCGTTACATGCTTTGAGAAGTTTTCCATGATTTTTTCTACGCGCTCCTCTGCCGTCATTCTTGGTCCTCTGTCCTGTGCCATCAATGACATGCTTCCCATAAGTGCAATACCGATAATTAAGATCAACTTTTTCATATGTTATTCATTTTTGTGTTTCACATGCTATCTATTCAGACTTATGGGCGTTAGCCACTGCTGATATTACAAATGTGCAAAACAGGATACACCTTTACATATGAGATATATGTTTGAGGGCATTTCACCGACAAAGCCTTATTTTTCACCGACGGACAAAAAAAGGCAGAGGGAAATTTCTCCCTCTGCCTTCAACTTGATGATAAGTTTCAGATGTACTTACGTCGCCAATGATTAATAGCGATCGTCCATTTGTTCTTCTCCTTCTTCTATCTTATCATCTATTTTTTCGTCCATTTCATCAATCTCTTCGTCCATGTGGTCTTCCATCTCCTGCATGTCCTTATCCATTTCACCTCTGTCTTTGTACTGAGGATCATCCATTCTGTTGTCTTGACCTTGCTCAGGATTGATTTCTTCTTTTACTTGTTGATATTGGTTGAACTGCTCTTCAGTCAACACTTCTTTTAACTTATCATCTGTTTGACTTTTCAATTGTTCTAATGTTTCTCCTGTAGGCTGCTCTCCACTTGTTTTCAGTCTTTCAGCTTCATTATACATATCAGTATAAATCTGCTTTACAGAAGCTTTCTGATCCTCATTGAGATTAATTTGTTGTGATAGGTTTTCCATTACCTTATCTACTTTCTGATCTGTAGACATAGCACCTCTAGTTTGTGCCATTGCAGAAAAGCTTCCCATCAGGAAAACAGCGAGGATTAAAATCAGTTTTTTCATTTCACTAGCTTTTGGTTGAAATTAATTTTGCCTGCCAACTTCTTCAAGATAAATGTCTAAGTCCCAAATTGGCAGTGCTTTCAAGGGACTGAATTTTAATACTTACATTAATTAATTACTTAAAGAGGAGACCTGTCTTAAAACAAGAAATCCCCTTATATGATTGTCAAACAATATATAAGGGGAAATAATTTGTTAAAAGATCTATAACAGGTGTTAATCTATTCTAAAGGCTTCTACCCAAAAGTCCAATTGTTTTGTTTTATTTTGAAATAATAACTTTTAAAGAAATATTATTTCACTTCACTGTATTATTTCTATAATCGATTTAACAGGCTCAATCTATCAGAAACTTGTCAAGCAACTGGTATCGGGCTTCCAGCAACTTGTTTTCCTTATAATTGGACGGACCAAAGTTGAGCGGACTGGCCAATATGGCTGCCAGCTTGATTTTCTGCCTTCTAGAAAGCCTTTCTACATCTTTCTTATAATAATAGTCAGCAGCATCACTGATACCATATACTCTATTGCCCCACTCCATATAGTTTACATACAGCTCCAAGATGCGGTCCTTATCCAGAATCAGCTCAAGCTCCAATGCAGCAATCAGCTCAAGGTACTTTCTAAAATAGTTTTTATGAGGTGTCAGTAACATTGTCCGGGCCAGCTGCTGTGTAATCGTACTTCCACCATAAGCAAAGTATCCCTTTTCCTCATTCTTTTCATATGCTGTCTGAATACGCTTCACATCAAAACCATAATGACTGTAGAAGTTTGGGTCTTCCAAATTGATAAGGCTGATGCGTAGGTCTTCAGGAAGGTCATGTAAAGGCACAAAAGAAGGACGCTCCATTCCTCTGTGTCCCATTTGCCCCCTGTAAAGCATCAACATTGTTAGCGGAGGATTAAAGTACTTAAGGTACAATGCACCGATTCCTGCGAGGAGGATAAACAGCAAATGAAAGCGTAAGATCAAGCGGGCTGTTTTCTTGAAAAATAATCGAGCAGACATGTTGGTTTTAGCTTAAAATTCTATTGGATATCCAGCAATACCACTAAAGAAACCCGTTTTCGGTCACGTTTTTCTGTATATATGAAAAAATGCCTGACAAGAGGGTTATTATCTTGAACAGACAGCTTTTGAGTTCTAAGTGGAAATATTAGTATAAAATATTCTCGAAGTTAAATCCACATCCTGATGATTCAAAGCATTTTATCACTTTTTATTCAGTATGTTTTATTATTCCATTGAGATTATATCATAGCTACTGAAGCCAGCCAGATATCAAGTTTACATATTCCTTTTAGGTAAGAAAACAGGCAAAAAACACACCAAACCGCTATTCACAGCCTTATCTCAAAACTTGTCTTGAGAAATGAATTAATGTATCATTGAACATACATTCACTATAAACCTTGTAACAACACTTTTTAAATCATGTCAACTATCCAAACTACATCCCACTTTATCCCTTTAGGAGATGAACAGCTCCACCTCAAACGCATTTGGAGTAACCCTGAAGGAGCCCCTGTACTCATGATTCACGGAAGTATTGAAAGTGGCAATATTTTTTATTCAAAGTCTATGAAAGGACTTGCCCCATACCTCGCCAAACAAGGACTCGACGTATATGTAGCTGACCTTCGTGGAAGGGGATTAAGCACTCCTACAGTTAGCCGGCAAGCGACCAATACACAGCAGCAAGCCATCACCGAAGAGATTCCTGCTTTTGTCAAACAGATTCAGCAGCTCAGAGGGACAGAAACGCCTATACACGCCATTGCACACTCATGGGGAGGTGTGCTTCTGCTGGCCTACTTGGCACGTTTCCCACAAGCATCCTTCGAGTCCATGGTCTTTCTGGCGACCAAACGGAGTATCAGTGTACGAAACCTGAAAAAATACTTTGCCATTGACCTGATGTGGAACTTGGTTGGACGTACACTGACTTCCCTATACGGCTTCCTGCCTGCCATACAATTGAAAATAGGTTCAGCCAATGAATCAGCCAATGTTTACAGTGATTGTAGGAAATGGGTTTATTCTCTTTATGAATGGAAAGGTGTCAATGATGGATTTGACTACCTGCAAGCATTTAAAACGGCTCAGAACATTCCACCAACGCTGTACATGACAGGGATCAATGAGTTTTACCTAGGGCATCAGGATGACGTCAAAAGACTGATGAAGGAAGTTGATAACCCAACGGATAAATTTATGCTATTGTCAAAAACTAATGGACACAAAAAGGATTATGGACACATAGATATTTGCACAGCCAAGGAAGGTACCAATGATCACTTTCCCATTATCAGAAACTGGATGGTACAACAAAAAGTAGCTCAGCAGTAAAAACAAAAAAGGATAGTTCTAAATGAAGAACTATCCTTTTTAAATGGGCGACCAATGGGATTCGAACCCACGACCTCCGGAACCACAATCCGGCGCTCTAACCAACTGAGCTATGACCGCCATTACACGATACTTGAATAAATTTGGGGCGACCAATGGGATTCGAACCCACGACCCCCGGAACCACAATCCGGTGCTCTAACCAACTGAGCTATGGCCGCCGTATCTGTTTTTGCGAGTGCAAAGGTATAGCATAAATCAATATCTCCAAAGCTTAGCGCAAAAAAAACGCTTGAAAAATCCTAATCAACTGATTCTCTGAAATAAATTTTTCAACCTCACTTGAATATATCACTTTATCACCAAAAGTTTTAAACTTTCGATCAAAATCGATTTTTTGGTTTACACTTACTTCAATTAACCATAATGAATATTGACTTTTTAAAAAAACACAAAATTAATTTGCATTTAACATGAAAGCGCCCTAATATTACAATTGTAATAAGTTGGTAACTCAACTACAATATTTCTCATTGCTACTTTCTACTATCTGATCTACCCTTTTACATATTCTGTATGTTATAACACAAAAGCCTCCGCGAATCGACGGAGGCTTTTGTTATTTTATGGCAACCTTACCTTATGTATTTTTTAACATCAATATATTTTTTCAAACAAAAAAGTTTAGAATCATACATATCTCCTCTAAAAGTATTTTATTTGATGAATTTCCCATGAATATTCATACAAATTTAACAAACAACTAGTTCATTAATGACAACTATCCCCGAAGTCGTAGAAGATATTATACTCCGTTCTCCTTTTTTGGTTGAAGCCATCTCTGAAGACATCATTAACTACAGTGCTCTCGCCAGAAAAATAAAACCTGAAATCGAAGAAAAGCTTTACAAGGATGTACAAATGGGAGCCATAGTAATGGCGCTCAAGCGGTTAAAACCAAAGCTGATGACACAGCATCTTGAAAAAGACATCCTTGAATATATCCGTAGTATGGGTGAGATCATCGTTCGTTCAGACCTGATTGACTATGCTTACAAGAACTCGACAACGCTTGTTCCCAAACAGCAGAAACTATTGAGTTTGATTCAGGAACAGAAAGATATTTTCCACGCCTCTTCAAAAGGGGTCTATGAGACTAACATCGTTACCAGTAAATGGATGAGTTCTGAACTGGAAGGCATTTTCAGTGGAGAAGAGTTATTATCTAAGATTGAAGACCTTGCTTCGGTAACCATGCGTACACCTACATCTTACAAAAAAGACGTACCTGGTGTATTTTATTATATCCTGAGAAGACTGGCTTGGGAAAACATCAACGTGGTTGAGATTATCTCCACTAAACACGAGTTTTCCCTGATTGTGGATAAGTCATCGGTCAATACCACTTTCAATATGCTTCATAACCTGAAAAGCTAATTTTCAGGTTATGAGATGGGCTGGTGCAGTTCAGCCCTACCCTCTTATTTTACTGTAAAACCAATTAAGCGGCAGTTTCACAGCTAACATCCCTACAAATAGCCTGTCCATTGGAGTTAAGTCTTCCAACTCTTTTAAAAGCTTGGCAAACTCCTCTCCCACTTCAAAGTTTTCAGTAAAGAATGCCAAGCGTATATGGTAACGTACAGACTTTGCCAGTGCTTTGTTTTCTTCATTCAACTCATTTTGGGATTGTGCTTTTCTACTGACCTTCAGCGTTGACCAAAGGTGCTGGTTCCGCCTTTTGTTGTAAAAAGCCTTTCCATGAGAATAAGGCAATTCCCTTTTGGCAGTTGTGACGCTATCCAAAAAAGCATACTTATAGTATTTGCCTGTCCTGACCCAAAAATCATAATCCTCATAGCTCAGTGATGCATCATAGCCACCTATTGCTTTCAGAACGGCTGTGCGAAACATTTGAGTGGGAGGGCTAATCATTGGCGGATTCTGAAGTAGCCTTGTATAGATATTTCCTGAAGGTACTTTCTCCTCTAATACACCTTCTCGATTCCGTTTGTAGAAAGTTTCTCCAATTCTATCCCCTGCCTCATTGATAAAATGCGTATCCGAAAATACTACAGCATACTCCTCAGACAGTGACTCAAAAAGCTGTACCTGCTGTTCGATTCGGTCAGGGTACATTACATCGTCTGCTGCCAAATCAATAATGTACTTCCCACTTGCATATGAAAGCGCACTATTGAAAGCCTTGCAGTTTCCCTGATTAACCTGATTCGCGATAAAGCGCACCGCAGGTTTATCTTTCAGTACTTCCCTGATCCTTTCCTGACTTCTATCAGTACTGGCATCATCCACCACAATCAACTCTATAGGTTGATAAGTCTGAGTAAATACAGAGTTCAATGCTTCCTCCACAAACTCTCTGTGTTGATAACTGAGGCAAACCACTGTTACGGTCGGATGATTCATATCTCTTCAAAAAATGTAAATTTGATGGTGAAGATAACGAAGTTTAGAAATAGAGTCTACTTACTGATAGCAGAAGCAAACAATTTGATATCACCTTAGGTTCTTGTACTCTAAACATTTGAATTGACTAACTGACTTCCAAAACATGCCCGTAAAGACACTTTCTAAACAAACTACACCTTTACAGGAACCTCTTTTTACAGGTGCCCTGTCATTGCTGATTGCCTTACATTTTTTTGGCTTTCTGGGAATGATTTCCCCTTTTATGCAAGACACTTTAAATGCTCTTACACCATTTGATTCTTTTACTGAGCTGACTCCTTTGAACCTGCTGCTTACATCCACTATTTTGCTGCTGTTTCATCAGGAATGGAATCGAAATGCTATTTCATTTCTAGCGATCAGCTTTCTGATAGGTTATTGGGTAGAAGTAGCAGGTGTCCAGACTGGACTACTTTTTGGAGAGTACACCTATGGCGAAATGCTGGGATGGAAAGCTTTTGGCGTTCCTTTTACGATTGGACTAAACTGGATGATGCTTACCTACTCAATTGCAGCATCTGTCCAACAAATCATCAGCAAGCTTCAACTTAACTACCTTCCACTGACGAAAGCTTTGATTGCTGCACTTTTGATGATGCTTACTGATGTACTGATCGAACCAGTTGCTATTCACCTTGACTTTTGGCACTGGCTATCCCCTGATATTCCATTACAAAATTACCTGATGTGGTTTATTGTCGCTTTTGGTCTGTCATACCTTTATTACAAACTACCTTTCCAAAAAGAAAACCCGATAGCCATCTTTGTCTTCCTTTCCCAAGTTTTCTTTTTTATAGCTCACCATCTATATATGCTGAGCTAAGCAACTGATTCATATAACTTTTCAGTTATTGACTTTATTCACATATTTTTAACATGCAAATATGTTCATATTAATATTTTATTGATATAAGTCATCAGAAATATACGTTTCCCTCCCTCATCTTTGCAAAGTAGACAAAGAACAAATACTAGAAACAAATATAAAAGGCATGAAAGAAAGGATCATCATTATAGGCGGACTATCAGCTGGACCTTCAGCTGCAGCGAAAGCAAGAAGAACCAATGAACAAGCTGAAATTCTACTATTTGAGAAGACAAGTCATATCAGTTATGCTACTTGTGGTATACCTTATGCAATGTCTGGCAAAATCGCATCAAGAGATAAATTGATGGTCGTAAAACCTCAACTTCTTGAACAAAGGTTTGGCGTAGAGATACACCTCAATGAACCTGTTATTGATATAGATCCTGAACAACAAACTGTTTATACCCCTGAAGGCAAATACGCATACGACAAGCTGATTTTTGCAACTGGTGGCAGAGCAGTTGTACCTCCAATAGATGGGCTTTCGTCATACAAAAACTGGGCACATGCCAAAACCATTGAAGACTTTGACAAGGTCATGTCATCAGGCATAATGGAAACTGCCGAACATATCACTATTGTAGGAGCTGGGCTTATTGGACTTGAAACTGCCGAAAACCTATACCATGCAGGCAAAAAAGTCACTGTCATAGAATTGGGAGATCAAATTCTGGCCCCTTGGGACAAGAAGTTTGCCCGCATGGCTGAAGCTGTACTTCAAGAAAGAGGGATAGACCTCCGATTAGGCGTCAGTGTTTCAGCTATCGACGCTCAAACGAATACCCTGACACTAAGCAATGGAGAGCAAATTAGCACAGACTATATGCTGGTTGGTATCAGTGTCAAGCCAAATACAGAGATGCTGACAGCTAAAGGAGCCGAACAGCTAGGTAACGGCGCCCTGATTGTAAATGAAAGAATGGAGACATCCCTGCCAAATATTTATGCTGCAGGTGATTGCGCCAGTATTCCTAATATGGTAACAGGAACTCCTTGTTGGTTTCCGATGGGAACTCACTCCAACAAAGGTGGACGTGCAGCAGGAGCCAATGCAGCTGGAGGCAAAGCAACTTTTGAAGGTGGCTATGGGACCGCCATTATGAAACTGTTTGATTATACGATTGCCCGCACAGGCATGAATCCTAAAACGCTCGAAAAAGCAGGTTTGCCATATGCCTCAACTTTTGTGATTGCAGGTGCTACTCCAAGCTTTTATCCAAACCAAAAAGATATTTACTTGGAAATCTATTATCACCCTGAAACAAGGCAACTCTACGGAGCTGAACTGTTTGGAGAAGTGGGCGTAGACAAACGGGTCGATGTATTAGCGACGGCTATTTATGCAAAGCTGACAATCGATGATCTTCCAAAACTGGACCTAGCCTATGCGCCTCCTTTCTCTCCTGCCAAAGATCCTGTAATTGTAGCAGGCTATACAGCTTCTAACTCATTAGATAACCAATACAATGAAATAAATGCTGCTGAGGCTGACTGTATTTTCACAGCCAATCCAGCAGGAGATTATACCATCTTGGATGTCAGAAATCCGCAAGAGATAGAAAAAAATGGGACAATAGAGAATGCTATCAATATTCCACTTGACTCACTCCGCGATAGGCTACAAGAATTAAATAAAGAACAGGAAATATTCGTTTATTGTGCTAAAGGGTTAAGGGGCTACCTAGCCTCCCTGATTCTCCAGCATAATGAATTCCTACAGATCAATAACATTGCTGGAGGTTTTACCGCATGGCAGAAAATCATAGGAAAAGTAGTTGAAATGACTCCTGTTCATTAAGAGTAGGCAAGTCATTTGTGGAAATATTTTAGCCCTGAGGGAATAATTAAACATCCTCAGGGTTTTTTATTATTTTTACTGAATACTTACACGACTCTTACATCAGCGACCAGTAAAATAGAATGGACAGAAGGACTTTCACCAGAATTATAGGACTCTCAGCACTATCATTACCTTTCACATCGACAGCAGCATTTGCCCAAGGACCTTCCATCGAAGCTCTGACAGGACAAAAGTCACCCAAGCTATACAGTAAAGATATTCCTTTGCGATATGAGGCAGGAAAGGCGTTTGCCGATATGAGAAAAGCAGCTTTGAAAGACCGCATGAAACTTCATATTCTGTCCGGTTTCCGCAGCTTCAACAGACAGCGAACCATTTGGAACAACAAGTACGTTCAGTACACCAAAAAAGGTATGTCTCCTACTTTAGCGATTGAAGAGATCATCAAGTTTTCCACTATTCCGGGCACATCCCGCCACCATTGGGGCACTGATATTGACATCATTGATGTCTACAAACCTATGCCTAAATCCCCGCTCGAAACAAAGTATTTCCATGATCCCAAGCATTATGACAACATGCGTAAGTGGATGGAAAAGTACGGCCCTGACTTTGGCTTCTACATGTCCTATACAGATGACCTTGTCAGAAAAGGGTTTTCTTATGAACCTTGGCACTACAGCTATGAGCCAATTGCCTCTGAGTATCTGAACCATTTTATGGATGTTGACCTAGTAGGGGAATTGAAAAAAAGAGGTGTATATGGACATGAATACCTGAAAGGAGAAATTTGGGACAGGTATCTGGAAGAAAATATACTTGATATTAATGCGGCTTTAAAAAGCTGACCACAACAGAAAGCCTTGCATTACGTACAGATATAAAAGCAATTAATACGCAAAATAGTTATATTTACTATAAGGGTTGCCTTTAATGACTCCTTACAGATCGCCTTCAACTGAACCCGATGGTTCAACAAAGGGATAATTGATAACTCACTGACCCATGAACGTTGTCTTCAACCGAATTTTACTTATTCTTTTCTGCATCGTTATGCTAACTGGATGTTATGATCTAATACCCGGCACAAGCTACATTGCCTACCGTGAAAACCCTTACAAGGAGCAAAGTGAACATGTAGATATATTCTATGACCAAAACTATAGAGGAGCTGAGAATTCATATATTGAATTGGGAAACCTAGAGGTAGTTGGGTATATAGGAGCGGATACCACTGTATTACTTCAGGTAATGATAGACCGTGCTAAAGAGTTGGGAGCAGATGCTGTTATCCGTGTTAGCTCAAGAGAAGAAGAGAAAGAAGCCCGTTCTCTGCTAAGTCGAGGTATCAGTAACAAAGATGACTATACAGAAACTTACAAGGCGCTTATTCTGGAAGGCACTGTGATTGTTTTTAAACCAAACAAAAAAGAGCAGTAATCCTTTTCTCTGACTACGCTACCTATTGATTCATTGCTCAGATATATTATTTTTATTGTTACCACTTTATCTGAAAAGACCCATTCCTTCAGATAAACCCAATCCTGATTAACCAAGTAATTAACTTAACCCTATAACTATGCAACCCAAGAATGCAATCGTAACAGGTGCTGCGAGCGGTATTGGTAAGGCTTTATCTCACCTTCTTCTTCAGAATGGATACCGTGTCATGCTTGCCGATATCAATTTCACGGCTTTGCTTGATGAGTTTTCGGAAGTCGATTACGACTCCAGCCTTTTTCATCTCCGCCATCTCAATGTCTCAGACCTTAGTCAGTGGGAAATGCTTATAGCCGACACTGTTGACCAGTTTGGAGAAATTGACTACCTCTTTAATATTGCGGGCATCATCACCCCCGGATGGATTGAGGACACTCCTCTCAGCCAAATAGACAAGCATATGGACACCAATGCCAAAGGCTTAATCTATGGAACCAAACTGGCAGCAGAGGTCATGGTTTTACAGAAATCTGGACATATCATTAATGTTTCCTCACTTGCTGGTATCGCCCCTATTGCAGGACTTAGTCTTTACAGTGCTTCCAAGTTTGCCGTAAGAGGCTTCACCCTTTCCATTGCCTATGAATTGGCACCTAAGGGTGTAAATGTATCATTAGTCTGTCCAGACCTTGTTAATACTCCAATGATGGACTTACAACTTGACTATTCCGAAGCCGCACTTTCTTTTTCGGGTGCTACGGAACCCCTTAGTGCCAAGCAAGTTGCAGAAGCGATCCTCAAGGTAATGAAGAGCAAGGAAGTTGAAGTGTGTTTACCTGCCAAAAGAGGTATCATGGCTAAATTGGGCAGTATGTTTCCAACCCTTGGCGGAAATTTGACAAAAAAATTAAGTAGTAAGGGACTGAAGCAAATGAAAAGCTTCAAACGAAATACATTAAACTTTTATAAGGAACTCCCACAAGAGTAGGATAAGGCAGAAGGCAGGTATGGCAATTTTGAAGAATGTTCCCTGCCTTTTTTATTATACTCAGACTGAACGGTTGATGTCTTAGCTTCTGAAGGTTTCACTCCAACTGCTATTCTAACCTCTTCAAGTGTTGTCAACAAAGATTGGATTTGAGTAAAGGTAACCTTAATCGAGTTCCCTCCTGATATTGCATGTGAAATACCATTCAACTGTTGCTCAAGCTGAATACTTAAATCACGGTCTTTAATAAAAGGAGTATAGTAACCCAAAATCAGTCTAACACCCTCCAATTTTATTTTTGCCTCACGAAGTGATTCAGCATTTTCATCCACCGACAAAGCCGTATTTATACCCCATATTTCCTTTCGCAAGGCATCAAAAATACTCATATTGGTTATAACGTCACTCGAACCAATAGTAAAGTCACTGCCTTTATCATCCAACTTCTCTACTGCTGCCAGTAACATATCTGCCGATATTCCTGATTCGACAATAGTACCATGGGAAGCTACCACCTCCTTAAAAGTTTCTGAAGCCCCTTCTTCTATTATATAGGCATACAGCATGGTCATCTGTTTACTATGCTTGGTAACCTTAGGCTGCAATGTTTTGACTTTTTGCTCGTCCGTTGAGGCAGACTTTAAGCTTGCCACTGTTGCTAAAAGGGAGTCCTGCTGCAAGTGATACGCTTCCATTACCAAAGCAGGTACATTGGAAAGTAAGTGCTTTTGCTGTTCAGCCGACTTTAGTCTATTTACGATTCCTACAATCAGGGTATACGAAAAAAGGATACAAATCCACAAGGACAGGTTTCTCATTGGTCTCTTCTTATCTTTTAGCATTTACCCTTACAGACTTAGTCTGCAGAGCAAATACTTTATACATCTTTAGTCACAAAGAAATAAAACCAATGTAAACACTGCGTTGAGGAGAATTCAAGGATTGATCAATAAACCACTTTTCTTGTCAACTTATCTTTTTTGTTGCTCCCAAGGTTGTGCCTGCGGTTCAAAGGTCAGTATTACAGATTTCCCTGTAATATTCTCCAGTAATGGTTTCAACATTTTCTGGGCATTACCACGCGTTTCTTCCAGTAGTCCCTCATCCAATGCGGCATGCAAAATGCGATTCTCTCCCTCTTTGTAGGCTTCATTCACCAACTTGGTCTGGTTCATAAAAGCCCCAATAGACTTATCATACACTTTTGTCTTTTTCATGTCAAGCTTATAATAACACACCTCTGGTGCAGGAAGGTTGACATACATCGTATCTTCTGTCAGGTTCATCGTTACTTTGTCTCCTGTGAGCTTTGTCAAGTCTACACAGCCAACAGCCTCACCCCTTGCGACCATAAATACTTCCTGATCGGGCATATACCAAGGGTTTTCATCCTTAAAAGTAATTACATCTGCTATGTTAAACTTTACAAGCTCCAACTTACCCAAAGCCTCAACCTTACTGACAACAGCATCTGTTACACTTTGGGCAGAATAACGCTGCTGTAACTCATACTCCTGATAGTACTGCCTACCTACCAGCAAAGCCAATACAGCTACCAGCAACCACGGAAAAAGTTTCTTAAATTGATTCATGTATTAAAAAGTTATCTGTTGTATTTAAAAATAGAACAAATGCAGTTCATTACTTGTCTACTCTAGTATCTACAAAGCAAAAAAGAGACCCTTATCGAATCTCTTTCTTGCAATATTACTCCTGATCAAATCATCAGATTTGCACTCCAATGACCAATATATCATCCAGCTGCTTGTCGTATCCTTTCCACTCTTCCAGTTTCTTAATAAGGGTTACCTTCTGTTCATCCATTGGTAACTTATGAATTTCATAAAGCAGTTCCCTGAAGCGTTTTGACATAAACTTCCGATTATTTTCTCCGCCAAACTGATCCTGATAACCATCTGAATAAATATAGAAAGTGGTCGGTTTGTCCAAAGGAAGTTCAAACTTATCGAAAATAGGCTCTTCCTTGTACAGGTTTCCTCCAATTGGGAATTTGGACCCTTTCACAACTTTCATCTCACCATCCTGAATGTATACCAATGGGTTTTTAGCCCCCGCATACTCCAGTACTTTTCGCTCATCATCAATTACGCATATGGCAATATCCATCCCATCCTTATTCTCATTATTATTCTGGTCCAGATCCTCCTTAATGGTCAAGTGAAGCTGATGCAGAATCAGGTTTGGAGATGTAATATTTCTCGTTTTGACGATCTCATTAAGCTTCTGAGTACCAATCATACTCATAAATGCCCCTGGTACACCATGACCTGTACAGTCAACGGCTGCAATAATGGTCTTATAACCAATGCGGGCAAACCAATAGAAGTCACCTGAAACGATATCTCTTGGCTTATAAAGGACAAAGTGATTCTTCAAGCCACGCTGAAGTCGTTTCTCAGAGGGTAATGATGCGTTTTGAATTCGCTTTGCGTAGTTAATACTGGCGGTGATGTTATTGTTGTGCTGTTCCAGCAAGAAACTTTTCTTATGGATATCATCTCTCTGTGCTGCAATCTCTTCTGCTTGCACTTCTAGTTCCTCATAAGACTCCTGAAGTGCATTTTGGGCAACATCCCTTTCTTTCACAAAAATAAGGTTCAAGAAAAAGATGATCAGTGGCAAGCCTGCCAGACATTGTATAGCAAAAACCGTCAAATAAGATGCATCATAATATAATGGAAGGCTCATGCCAAACATCTCACCAACACCTAACGCTATAATGGCTATTGTACATAGAATTGCCCAACAAATTGCCGATAACTTATTGGCTAATAGAAGGCCTGCAACAGGAATTGAAGACAGCCATGGTAATACAGGCGATTCAATACCTCCTGAAAGAACTACTATTGACAGTTCCATTACAAATGAAAATGCCAGCAATATGTTACCAATGGTGACGAGACCAAGGCTTGTCCGAAGCAATAAAGGCAATAAGAAATATAAAGCCGTGGCTCCAAGCATAATTGTTATACCTAAATCGAATGCCACAAAATGACATAAAGCAGCATAGCTACAGGTAAACAAGGAAATGAGTAGAGATGCCCTCGCTATTCGCCTAGCCATCTCCAACGATTTCTTATCATACTTATATTGGACCGTCAACATTTCTATTACCGTCCTCAACATCTTAAAAATCATTGCAATATTCTTAATCTATATAGACAATACTATTTAGCTTCTACTAACGTCTAGGAGTACCATATCTAGTTTGCGATCAGGTAACCAATATAATAGCTACCCCAAATCCACAAGCCCATTACAACTCCTGCTGGTACAATCCAAACAATTGACTTTTTGAACACTATCTCTCTGATCATTACAGGCAAGACCAATGACAATAATGCCTCTCCTATTATGATCAAGTATGGAGTGTAAAAAATCATATGCCCAGGATCATTATAATACCACCAGCAAGCTCCATAAGCAGAATACTCATATAAAGGAATTACCAAACCACCTAAGGCAGCAGCCAAAAGACATGCTTTCCACATTCCCATCCGTTTTGCCTTTTGCCAACCTACAAAACCAATTTGTGTCAGTACTGTAGCCCAAGCAAACGGCATATAAATAGGAGATGCCATAATAGAAGGCCCTTTCTCATATTCCAATATCTTAATTGTATTTACAAGCCAGTTATCTGCAAAAAGCTCTGCAAAACCAGCTACCAAAGCAAATACCAATAACTTTTGTAAAAGTACATCCTTATTAATAATACTTATTATAACAAGAGATGAATATACTCCAAATGCTAATAAAGCAGCAGTGTGCCATCCTGTACAGAAAAATGAGTTTGAGAAGATTCCCAATACTACCACTGCCAAAGTAACATATATCGCTTTTGACGATTTTATTTCTAAACTCGGGTGCGTATCCATATCAACTTCTTTTCAAATTTCTTACGTTAAGCCAACCACTTTTCTTTGATATAATTCATTCTGTGCAAGACGCTGAATAACTTCGGTACATACTTGTTCCAAGCCATTCCTTTGTCATATCTGCGCTTATCCAACCATCTGAGAATTGCCAATACATTTGGCTCATGCAAATCCCAGATTTTACAGTAAGGCGCACTAATCCCTGCCTTATCAATTATATTGTTTACAGCTCTCCTAGCAGCTTCGTTGGCCCCTTCCATGGTCGCCAAGTCAGTATAGGTTCTAACGTAATCTGATGCCAGATACAGGTTATCAACACGCGTGAATGCTTCAGGTCTTAAAGACCATGAATTAGCCTTATTGACTAGCAACGGCTCTTCGTTAAATGACTTGAACACTTTACGTGCTGCGGCTGCGACTGACTTTTTCTCAGCTACTGCCACTACACCTTCTGCTTCAAACTCATTTTCTACGGACTCATCGTCATCAAACACAATATCTCTGTCCAAGTACCAGTCCAAGAGCATTTCATCATTTAGCAGACATTCTCCATCGCTATCAATCAAGCTTTTCTTGAGTTGAGCCCAAACTTCCTGCTTGATTTCTTCCTTGGTACAGTCTTCCGCCTTCTTTCCAAATAAGATACCTGGAGTAGTCCAGTCAGACACATCGACAGAAAGAACTCCCTTCACTTTTCCATCTCCATATTCAGAGATATCAAAACCATCCCAAAACTGTAACTGGGAAATTGAAGTGAGCGCCCAAGGAGTTGAAGTATACATCACATGACCATGGGTCATTTTTACATCTTCATCCAAATAAAACTGAATCCCCGTCATCCACGCTACATCATCCGCCAGCTCTTTGATGGACTCCAGCATAGGGTCAATCGCGATCAAATCATCTGTGAGCAAGTCACTCATCTTCTCAACAGGCAAAGCTGATATATAGTAATCGCCAGTGACAGTCTTCTCTTCACCATCAGTCGACATCACTTTCACACCAGTTACTTTACTGTTCTTCACATCACTTTCAATAGAAAGCACTGCATGCCCATGGAAATACTTAACACCTTTTTCCTTCAAGTAATCTCTCCAAGGATATAACCATGCATCATTGGTAGGAGCATTAAGTACTCGATCTGCGTGTGCCTCTGGATTTGCCATTAAGAATAACAGCTGGAGCAATATATCTCCTCCAGTTTTAGTACTTACTTCTTTGGGTTTTGCAGCAACCAAAGTTCTTGTTAAACCTCCAACAAAATACTCTCTATATGCCTCACTATGGTGGTCTGCGTCTGTAAACTCCCACCATCCCATTCTCTCATAAACCTCTTTCCTTCTTTCCTTACAACTGGTCATCAACTGCCAGATCTTGTCTGCCATTGCTTCCTTGTCGCTATCGGAAAGTCCCATATCTGAATGCATAATGGCATTCACCAAAACACCAAGATCCTTAAATGATTTAGGGAAGTTTACGAGTGTAATAAGAGGGGCTTTATCAAAACGTGCCATCATTACCCTATCTGTAGGGACAAGGTTATCTAACACACCATTTTTGTTCCCTTTGAATGGAATCCTACGCATGGTATCGGTAATATGCTTATAGAAGCCTGGAAAAAACCTAAATCCATGCTCTCCGGGTAAGGCTTTGCGGGGAATGCCATTTACTTCTCCATGAGCAGAGTGCGGTACATCTACACTACGTGCTTTACCGCCTACATATTTGGGTTGTTGTTCGTAGACTTCAACATTGAAACCACGTTCTATTAGTTCATGGGCAGCGCTCATACCCGCTACTCCTCCACCGAGAATAATTACTTTCGGGGTCATTTTTAGCTATTTGTTGTTTAGTTCTTGGAATTGAGTTATTAGCTGTCTACACTTTATTTCAAAAAAGCTATTCATTCAAAAAAAGCTATAAAGTGCATTCTATTTTTAATGGACTAAATATAGTATTATTATATAGTATGTCTATATCTTACAACTTATAAATGACAGATATTATTATTCTTAGGTAGGATATATCATTACCAATTCCCTTAAAATGACACCTCAATCATAGATGTCTACAAGCTAGTGTTAAAAGGTCTATACTTTATTAAAAAGAAACCAACCTGTAACTAATTTGTCCATCAATCCTTTTAACCATTTAATTGACAAGTAGAATTTACTCTCCAAATCAAAAACCTGTTCACTTGATACAGTCTCCCAAAAGATAATGGGACTATTATAAAGTAAGTATTGCTAATACTATTTGAAGCTCCTTCTATATATACATTGCCATTGCACTACCTACTCTCAACCACCTATCGTATCCTTACTACATATTAGCACAGGTCATTGACCTATAAAGAAGGACTTCTCTAACAGCCTCCTACCAACAACACTAAGACTACACCTTGCAATATTTTCTCTATTGAATACAGATGAGAGGAAAAATCCCTTTCCCCTACCTTCTTTTTTCAATTTTTTTTCAGCCAAAGTGTTAATTCCTTTTCACACTATTAGAATAGTATAACTAAGTCTAAACATTTATACATATTGTTATAGGAATAGTGATATTTCAAGTCGGAAAAAGCTAAAAAGCTCATCTCCATTTTTGAATATATTAAGCAACATTACATTGATTTACAAACCATTACCATTCACATCGTTTAACGTTTCTTAAGATTTGGGTTGTAGGGTGAGTCTCCCACACAATTGTACTATGAGTGTAAAACGTTGAACATATCCGATCTAAAGCTTAATGATTATGATTGGAATTACTGTTGAAACGGTCAATAATTTAAGAATAGAAAGATTGTATTTCACTTAACGAAGTGAATTGAAAAAGTTCAGCAAACTCAATCGATAAGGTTTGCTTTGGTTTCATTAAAATTTAGCTCATGATTTTTGGAAGAATTTATTTCACTAAAATCAGAATGACTAAAGAGTAAATAGTTTTCAATCTTAAGTCTTATATCTAAACAAACGTAAACAGAGAATTAAGACATTTATATGGTATGCAATCTGCGGCCATGCTTTCTAAAAATTGACAAACAAGCTTCAACTTTTATTGACTTAATTTTTTGCCAAATGGCAGATACTTCTAGTCGTTAGTTCTGAAGCAATTTAAAACAAGACTTTAAATCTCAACCATACCCTGGAAAATCAATTGGCGTCAGTGCAGACTTATGTCGAATTGGGCTGACGAAAGCACCTTCTTGTGCCTAATCCGTGAAATTTCTAGGAATATTTCAAAAAAATATGGAAAAGACACTAAAAAAATTACTCGTTTCTACATTGTTTATTGGTTCAATTATGTCATGTTCAAACGAGAAAGACCCATTAGAATCAACTATCACTCCTGAAAATCCTGAAGTAACGCTTCCTAACGATTCTACAGAAGTTACCAACCCTGATTCAACTGTAGTTGTTGAACCTGGTGACTCAGTAGCTGTTGAGCCAGCTCCTCCTGTAGATGTTGAACTGACTGAAACACAAGTTTTATTAGACGGAAAAGCTGTTGAAGTAACTTACTGGATTGAGCCAGGCCAATCTTCTGTGAATGGTAACGATATCCCTGCGGGTTCTGTAGTAGCCTTCAGACCAAGCGCAACTCCAAGAGGAAGACTTTACTTCAACTACCTTATTGGTACTGAAAGCAAGCCAATTACGATCATCAACAAAGATCAGGTAGTAATTGCAGGTACTGAAAGCGGTAAACACGCGGTAGGATTTATCGGATGTCAGAATATCAGAGTTTTGGGTAGTGGTAACCCGAACATCAAATACGGTATCCACATTGCTGAGTCTGGTTCAAGTGGTATGACATTCGACCAGAAATCTACAGGCGTTGAAGTAGCTTACGCTGAGATTGAAAACACTGGCTTCGCTGGTATCCTTTGTAAGACAGATAACGCTGGTAGTGGATGGACAATGAGTAACATCAAATTCCACCACAACCACATCCACGATACACACGGTGAAGGTATCTACCTTGGTCAGACAGCTGTAGCGAATGCGCACCCAATCAAAAACGTACGTATCCACCACAACCTGATCCATGATACAGGATGGGATTTGTTCCAGGTAGCTAACGTAACAGGTGACATTGAGGTGTACAACAACACAATGATCAACGGTGGTAAAGAGAATGAACCAATGCAGAACCAAGGTTTCCAAATCGGTGACTGGAGTACTGGTAAATACTACAACAACATTGTTTCTGGTTCAAAATCTAGATTCCTGTTCATGAAAGGTGGTCATGACATCGACCTTTACAACAATTACTTCTCAAGCGTTGAGAGTGATTCGGAAGGTACATTCCTGAAAACCGAAGCGAAGTATGTGACTAGTGCAGTACTGGATATCCATGACAACTGGTTCAGAGATTACCAAGATGTACTATTCAAGTCAATGATCACAGTACACGAGGTTCGTATCCATGACAACAAGATCAATCCAAGAAATAACAACGGTCAGTTCATCGTATACAGCAGTGGTGCTAGCGATGCAAACCACAAGATTGAAAACAATCCTGTGACTAACCTACCGGCTATCGAACTGAACAGCGACTACACTGTGAAGTCTGGTTCTTACTACGATGGTTACAGTCTTGGTTACGAAGCAAATGATAACGCTTACAACTAATATACTATACTAATAAATCAAAAAGGTGCTGGTTCCATTATGGAGCAGCACCTTTTTTGTTGTTGGCTAATAAACTAGTTATTTGTGATACCTATTGCTTTATCTGGAGATTTCACTAGCTTTACAGGCCCTACTTTTATACCTATCACCAGCATATCATCCACCTGCGTTTCACCACCTTCTTTCATCCACTCCTCCATCTTTTTCTTCAATAGGTCAGCCTGCTCCTCCAGTGGGAAGAAATATACTTGCTGTAGCAGTTCCTTAAAGTTACGGGACAAGAACTTACGTTTATCTGCTCCCCCAAACTGATCCACATAACCATCTGAGAAAATATAGAATGTGGTCGGGACATTCAGGTCTATTTCATGTACGACAAAACCAGAATCACTCTCCAGTATACCACTACCGCCAAGTGAAATCCTATCCCCTTTTATCTCCTTGAAATGTCCTTCCTGAAAGAGGTAAAGAGGATTTTTCGCTCCTGAAAAATACAGTTTACCTGCTTCGTAGTCTATCATACAAAGTGACATATCCATCCCGTCCTTGTTCTGTGTTTCCTTCTGGTTCAGCAATTCACGAATACGGCTATGCATCCTGTTAAGGATCTGAGACGGGTGATGGATTTTCTCTGACTTGACCAGCTGCTCCAGCAAACTGAACCCTACCACTGACATAAATGCACCAGGTACACCGTGTCCTGTACAGTCAGTTGCTGCAATAAACGATTTCCCATTTTCATGATGGCACCAATAAAAATCACCACTTACAATATCTTTTGGCTTAAAAAACACAAAAGCTTCAGGGAAAATATTTCTGATCACCTTGACATCAGGCAGCATGGCATCCTGAATACGTTGTGCATAATTGATACTATCAAGGATCTTTTTATTCTTTTCAGCAATCATCCCTGCCTGTCTCATGATTTTGTCATTCGCCTCAGACAAGTGGTCATGCTGACGTTGCAACTCTTCTTTCTGGTTCTCGATTTCCTTTGTCCTGACCCTTACCCTACTCTCCAACTCTTCATTCACTTTCTGTTGGAGATCCTGATTTTTCTTCAGCTGCTCAATCAGTGAAGTCTGCGCTTTCTGTTTTTCTCTTTCATTCTGACGAATACGATGTCCCAATCCCAATGAGAAAGCGATAATTTCCAATACCAAACCAACCTGTACCAGATAATATTGCTCCGTTAATACACCTATAAATGCCCCTATCCATACCTGTAATGAACCAATGACAAAGTAAATCATCAGGACATTTCGGATTTTCCACAAGACACCTAACGTCACAAAACCAAACACGACAGAGGCTAAGAACAAGTTGGTGTTTATTATGTTATTGAGGTATTCATTGCCTGTAAAGTAGGCTATCCCCATTTCGGCCAAAAAGGCAATTCCGCACAACAGTACTACACCAACTACTACCTTATTCCATTTTGGAAGTTTCCTTTTGAACTCCAGAAACTCACTCATAAACAAGAGGTACATTGCAGAGGCCAGTATGGAAGATGGCCATATGTACTTAGCCAAATAAGGTACTTCAGGGATCAGGTAAGTATGGATAAAACGGGAACGGTACATAAAGTATACCGCTGCCAACATCAAATAAATAGCATAATAAACATAGACCCGATCACGGCTCAACAATGCAATCAGGGCATTGTAAATCGCCATCACACAGATCATTCCCAGAAATATTCCTTCCCAAAGGCTTCTGTCAGAGTTTTCTTCCTGCTTCTTCGTACTCCAGTATGTATAATCCTGAAAAGCCATTGGCAGCTCCAATGGGTCATAGTGGGTATTGCGCAAACGTACATACATGATGTATGACTCTCCCGGATAAAGGTCTAACAAAACACGGTTGTGCTGATCTATAATCGATCGGTGACTTGCTTTCAGGTAATAACCTGACCTTGCATGATAGAACCTACCTGTACCTGATTCAGGAGCATAATAAACCTCCATCTCACACGGAGAAGAAAGCCCTCCCTTCAGCATATGCAAAGTCCACTGTGTTTGTGAAGTGTTATTATGTAACGCAATTTTCACCCAAGCCGTTAATGCCCCCTCTATTGGTTTTATATCCTGAATTAGTTCTTTTCCTTTTTCGCTCCAGTCAACTGCAAGTACTTCATCCAAAGTCATGGCACTGGAGCTATCTACAAAGACCTGTCCGCTTGCAATAGTCGTGGAGTCACTTTGTTGTAGCTCAACTGGGAAGGCTGTTATAAACTGCCCGACTGAGAAATGTGCTATAAGAAGTAATAGCGCTGTAGCAAATATCCTACTGCGTAACATAAAATGGTTCTAGTTTTTGGGTAAAGTCTCTAGCTAAAATGATTGTAATTAAGCAGCATTCTGAGCTGTATTATACAAATAATTCCTACAATAATAAATGTTAATATATTAAGATCATATTACTCAATTGACAAATACACCAGTACCCATACACATTTATGGAAGTTCAGTGTCTGGAGCATTCGATAGTGATTTTATAATTTCACGCTTATATTTATGGGTTAAGAGATTACCTTCAATAAAAAACTTATGAAAATTCTGCATACATCCGATTGGCACCTTGGACATAAACTACTGGATAACAGCCAACATGAAGAACAGCAAATGTTTCTCGACTGGCTGTTGAAGGTTATTGTACAGGAAAATATCGATGTACTGCTGATGTCTGGAGACCTGTTTGACACCTCCAACCCTTCACATCAATCTCAGGAACAGTATTACAATTTCCTGAAAGGACTACGGAACACCCAATGTTACCATACAGTCATAACGGGTGGTAACCACGACTCTCCCGGAACGCTAAATGCACCAAAGAGAATTCTTGACCTGCTCAACATCAGTGTGGTCGGTAAGGCTACAGAAGACCCTGAAGATGAGATCATCCTGATCAAGGATAAAGCAGGAAACCCCGTACTGGCTGTTGCCGCTGTTCCTTACCTACGAGATCAGGACATCCGGTTGGCTGTACAGGGTGAAACATTTGAACAGATAGAAACTAAATACAAAAAGGCGTTGGTCAACCACTACCAACAAGTTGGCGAAGCCATCAGTCAGCATAAGGAAAATGGACTGCCTACTATCGCTATGGGGCACTTGTTTGCCATTGGAGGCAGCACAGCCGAAAGCGAGAAACAAATCTATGTAGGTAACTTGGGTCACATCGGAGCAGAAAATTTCCCTGAAGTTTTTGACTATGTAGCCTTAGGACACCTCCACCGTCCGCAGGTTGTTGGCAACATGCCGCATATCCGTTATTCTGGTTCACCCATTGCACTTAGTTTCAGTGAAGCCCGTGACACCAAGAAAGTCTGTATTCTGGAAACTGAAGGTGATAAAGCTGTTCTGACCAAAGAACTGACTATCCCTACCTTCAGACCATTGCTAAAGCTGAAAGGCAACCTTGAGGAAGTACAGGCACAGATCAAGAGCTATTCTGAAGAACACCTGTTAAGACCTTGGGCTGAGGTGGTAGTCAAACTATCTGCCTATGACCCAAAGATTACAGACAAAATCTATGAAGCAGCCCAAGGTGCCCAAATGGAAATCCTGAAGATCAGTACAACTGGCATTGCTTCCCAACACTACGAGGACAGCATTTTTGAGGGGAAGCAATCATTGCAGGAACTTACACCTGAAGAGGTTTTCAGGAAAAAATGTGAGATGAGGCAGTTTGACCTCGACAGCAATCCTGACATCCTGGATGCTTTTCAGGAACTATATACCGCCATATTGGACAATGAATAAAAAAAGACTCTTGGGTATACTCCAAGAGTCTTTTTTATAAATAGCCTTAACTGCTTATACGGTCTTAACCACTTTCTCGTAAGGAACCCTGTGGCGCTTGCCCCATACACCTTCCGGTTTACCTTTACCACAAGCGATCACCATTGTCACTTCATCCGAGCCTTTAAGCTTGAGCAGCTTTTTCAACCTTACGCTGTCAAAACCTCCTAGCGGACAAGTATCATAGCCTTGTGCTTTCATCGCATACATAAAGGTCATACTCGCCAGTGAGTTAGAGCCGTGAATGGTAGCCAGTATATCACTTTTGCCTACTTCCCTAACCATCGGCTTGCTCAGACCAATTACGGAAGCCATCACCTTTCTGATCCTGCCAATAATACCGAATGCATCACTGCGGTACACCATTGGCATCAGCTTACCATAATACTGTTTTACCCTTGCAAACCTGTCAGACGTTTCGCCGTACTCTTCAGCCAGCTTGTTATAATTGAAAGCAGCACGTTCCTTCCATGCATTGGCACGACCTACCACCACTACAAATTCTGAGGCTGTTTGAGCTGCAGACTGGTTCAGCAATATAGGTACCATCTTCTTTCTCATCTCTACCGAACGCACCCTTATAAACTCCCACATCTGCATGTTGGAGCTGTTAGGTGACAGCAATGCTGCCTCCAGTGCTTTTTGAACGATCTCTTCGGGCATCTCATGCTCAGTATCAAATACCCTGTATGATCTTCTGGCTTCAATAATGGTTTCAAAGTCAGCCAATGTTGCTACTTCATGTACTTCACTCATGCTCTGTATTTATGCTTTAAATCGTAATCATTGATTGTCTTCACAGAATGACATTTTTATTCAAACGAACATTGAACAGTCATTCATTATAACAATCATTATCTTCTTTTTATCTTATTAATTAAGCTTTATTTGTACTTTGCTTTAATTACAAATAATCACTTAGTTACTTTTAGTAACTCAAAGGTAAAGGGATGAATACTCCCACACAATAACTAACCACTAAGGTATAGAGTTACCTCTAGGTTATAATTATTGATTTACAGCAGATTACAATGGAAAAAAAAGCGGACATCGTGGAGAAGTACCTTGACCCAGATTACTGTCCCGGCAGATATATTCTGGAAAGGTTAAGTGACAAGTGGACCATGCTAGTTATTCTGATGCTGAAGGAAAATGAGGTAAGGAGATTCAGCGAACTGCAAAAGTCCATTGGGGAAATATCCCATAAGATGCTAGCCACCACCCTCAAAAAACTGGAAGCTAGTGGCTTGGTGGAAAGGAAGGTTTACCCACAAGTACCTCCAAAGGTAGAATACCGGTTATCCAATTTGGGTAGAAGCCTCTTTCCCCTTATCAAGCAACTGGTGGAATGGTCACATGAAAACAAAGCAGAGATTGAAGCCAATAGACCTAAGGTCTAACCTACTATAACGCCGCAGAAAGTCCCATTTCTTTCTGCGGCTTTTTTCTTGAATTTTAAACTCCACACATCCATTTCTCTCCCTCAAACAACCAAAAAACTACCATTTAACATTTTGACCACATCTGTTATCATTTTGACTATAAATAGCCTGTGAGTGAATTTGAGCAGTTTCTGTATTGAACTAGATTGGAATCGAAAAAAGAAGGCATTTTTCTACCTCAAAATGCTAAGCCAAAATGTTTACAATCATTCCAACTAACGATGACTGAACAACGCAGATTAACCAAACAAACAACCGCCAAGTATTACATAAAAAAGCATTTATCTGACTGGTTTATCAAAACCTCACTCACTGCAATACTTGCGGCAATCACCACCATTGGTTTTGGTCAAGTTACCTTACCCAAGGTCTTCAGTGACCACATGGTATTGCAAAGAAATACAGACATCCCTGTTTGGGGTAATGCAGCACCTAAGACAGAAATTTCCATTCAGTTTGCAGAACGCCGTACAAGCACCATTACTGATGCTGAAGGAAAGTGGATGGTCAAGTTGCCGCGCATGCAAGCCGGAGGTCCATACAAGCTGGAAGTTTTTGAAGGGAAAAAACCTTTTCCTGTTGTTCAATTTGAAGATATACTGATCGGTGATGTTTGGGTAGCTTCCGGACAATCCAATATGGAATGGCAAGTACAGCAAGCCATGAATGCTGAGACAGAAATCAAGAACGCTCACTTCCCTTCCATCCGTCTGTTCAATGTAGCTCATGACAAACAACTGACTCCTCAGGAAGATATTGCAGGTGGAACGTGGGCTGTATGTGATACCAGCAGCGTAAAAGAAGCCTCTGCTGTGGCTTACTTCTTTGCCCGACAGCTAAACACGGAAATGAATGTACCGATAGGCATTCTGCAATCAACATGGGGTGGTACGCCTGTTGAGGCATGGACAAGCCGTGAAATGTCACTGTCATCACCAATCACCCGTGAGCACATCCTGATGAACGACTCACTGACAACTGATCATTTCGTAAAGGACAGCTTGGATCTTATCCGTTTCTGGGACATTGTTTATAACCCTAAGAACAAGACAGACAAAACCATTCCCAAGAAAAACCTTGACGACTCAGATTGGGATGAACTGAACATGCCTTCCACATTCAAGGACTGGAATATCCCTCCTTATGAAGGAATGGTCTGGTTTCGCAAAACTGTAGCACTTCCTGACAATATGCGAGGCAAGGAGCTAACCATTAACCTTGGTCATCCTGAGATGAATTACTCGCTGTACTTCAATGGAACAGAGATTTGCAAGACTGTATGGAATGCCAACAAGACACATCACTATAGCCTGCCAGCTAAGCTGACAAAATCAGGCAAATGTGTAATCGCTGTCCGCATGGCTGTACTATGGGGCGGTGGAGGCTTTAACCCACCTGCTGAAAACATGTATATCACAGATGGAGAAAACAAAATCAGCCTGACTGGTGCATGGAAATACAAAAAGGATCTGGAGCCAACCATTCCAAAGATCTACAACTACCACCAGTACCCGAATGTGTTGTACAATGGCATGATCAACCCGATTATCCCGTATGGTATCAAGGGTTTTATCTGGTACCAAGGTGAGAACAATGCAGAAGCAGGCTATGATTACCGTACACTCTTCCCGATGATGATCAACGACTGGCGTGTAAGGTGGCAGCAAGGTTACTTGCCATTCCTGTACGTACAGTTGGCTAACTATATGAAAACATCTCCTGAGCCATCGGAAAGTGACTGGGCAGCACTTCGTGAAGCACAAACGATGACCTTGACACAACCTAATACTGGCATGGCATGCATCATTGACCTTGGCGAAGCGGATAATATCCACCCTACAAACAAGCAAGAAGTAGGTAGAAGACTTGCCTTACTGGCAGAAAAACTGGTCTATAATAAAAATGTACAGGCTTCAGGACCACTGTACAAAGGCTATACGGTGGAAGGCAACCAGATCAGGGTACATTTCACTGAAACAGGTTCAGGGCTTTCTACTCGTGATGGTCTACCACTGAAGGGTTTTGCCATTGCAGGCAGTGACCACAAATTCTATTGGGCAAATGCCGTTATCGATGGCAATGATGTAGTAGTCAGTACTGATAAAGTTACCAACCCTGTAGCAGTACGTTACGCTTGGGCAGACAACCCTGAATGCAACCTGATCAACCAAGAAGGATTACCAGCTATCCCTTTCCGTTCTGATTCTAACAGAAAGGATAAGGAGCAGTAATAAATCTTTGACAAAAGAGATTTTAACTAACACACAAATACAGAAGGGTGCAATCTAGCACCCTTTTTTGTTTTCGATAGATCTACTTCATCCTCTATCTGGCTAATAAGCAAGTATTGAATTGGAATAGAGATTTTCTATTCTAACCCTTTCATATATTATGATGGACTAAATGAACGTGAATTATGAATTTTACCGCTCTTTCAGCGCTGAAAATATTGTTTATATGACAATGGACTAAAGTCCATCGCTGATATATTTTGTCCCTTCGGGACTTTTGCCATGAAAGGGCCTTATGCAATAGCGATGGGTAGCACCACCCATCGTAAAGAAAGACATGCAAATCAGCCCTAAAAGGGCAAAATAGCAATATTTCAATCCATAACTCACGTAAATGATGATGTTAGCTTGTTCAACCCTTTCAGGGTTATGATATAATGAACACTGTCAACGCCGGATGGCTATCCAGAGCTAATATGGTTTGTTTCCTTCGGTAACAGCATTTGCTGTAAGCAAAAAAATCCCAAAGGGATTGAAGGCAAAAGCGTACAGTATTAGTAAATCCATTTATCCAACTCCAAAGGTGTTGAACCTATAAATCATTGAAGCCTGTAAAACTTCCGATTTCAATGATACATCTGCTTAACTTTCAATCTGCTGAAACAAGTGTCTGCGCTAGCGGGGGAACAAGCAAGTGGCTAGCTAGCCTTAGTGATAAGCCACAGCCTTAATTTATTTTTATTGGTGGCGGGCTGGCTTACACGCAATAACCTACCAATTTTACTACTAACTTAATGCTTTTTTAGCCTTTGTTGTGTATTTTTTTTAAGCAACACCATTAATCCATAATCCAAAAAATTGATTTGTTGTAAGATTAAAATTGATTTCCCAATAATAACTACAGCCATCAAAAACTTGAATATATTCTTCATCATAACCATAAGTGTCTCTATTCTTATCCCAAAGAAAATTTATGTGTACAATCTTCTCTCCTTTTTCATTCTCAATACCCACATATTGCCTGTAATAATGGTTTAAATTTTTATGGATTTTAGGACAATCATCATAACCATTCATCGGGTTATTTCTAGCTAATTTATTTAGTTGAGCCCTTAAATCATTTTCAATTTTTGAAATATCTATTTCTGATGGAGTCCAATAAACGATAGATTCCGTTTTATTATTAAAATATTCATTGAAAGGATATTTTTCAGTGAAAATTGTGCCATTGAAATACTCACTTTCAATACCTATTTTTGTATCATTTATGTTTATTTTTTTTAGGTTTAATAGTTGTTGATTTATTTTACAACCACATATTAAAAGTAAACCTATTAAAGACGTTAAGAGTAGAAAATTATATTTTTGTTTCATTAGACTATAATACACAACGTTTAGTATATGGACAGCAGGGCGGTAGATACAGATGAAGTATCAGTTTACCACTGAGCCGAGCTAAACATTTTTATATTTAATTTACTTTGTTTCAATATCAAAATTTTAGCTTGGCGGTGTTTCAAACAACCACCAAACTTTCTTACCTCACTGAATGCCCTATTTTCTCATATACAGTGTTAGGCACATTTTAACTAAATCGATACTTTTTCTCCCGTTTCATAAATGCGTCTTTTCCGCCTTCAACTATGTCAGCTACGTGTTGTCGAATACCCATTGATTTTAAAACATCTGTTTCGCTATCTATCTTCTCAAATGTATTTTCCAAAGCACCGTTTGCATAATCAAACTTAAAATCACTTGAGGAAGAATCATCATTTTGACCTTTTTGGTTTGCTACAATTATGTTTTCTGCATCTGCATTAACGACTATGTTAGCATTATGGGTAACAACTATTATTTGCCTTTCCAATTTTTTATTTCTTAGATACGAAACTAAGTCAGATGTTATCGATCTATTATCCAAGTTGTCCTCTGGTTGATCAATCAAGATCGGAGCTTTTGATTTACTTAAGCCTATTATCAGCATAAGGATGACGAAACTAGCTTTACCCGTTGACATTTCTCCAAGAGTGTCATTCTTGTAATGAATTGACCAATAATCAAAGAAGTAATCGTTTAGTAAATCTTTTAATACGCTTATTCGGTTAGCATTTTTGGATAAGGCGTAATTTCCTTCCGTAATATCTTTGAACAATTGTTTCAAGGTGACAAGGATTTGATCGAATTCAAAGTCACTAGTTGCCTTATTACTTTCTGAAAGTAAATTGTAATTGTTATAGGATGCGGTTCTTCCGTCACTCACAGATAACAATGATTTACGTAATTTAGGGAAATTGAATTTTACTTTGCCTTCTATTTTAAGACCATCCTTTTCTAAATCCAAAGTCCTGTTTTTTAGAGATTTGATAATCTCTATGTACTCTTTATAAGTACCACTATATATCTTAAACAAATCGTCTTGCGACTTCTTTATTAAATCTTTTTTAGATGTAAGCTTCTTTGTTAGTGTTTCTATATCATTAAGGGACTTTCTATCAGTTGCAATGGATTTATTTAAATCTTCAATTGCGGTTTTGATTTTCTCATTCTTTAAGAACGGCTCAATAGATGTTTTGACTTCTCTTAAATTTGCATTAAGGGTATATAATACTTTAGCCAGCTCACTCTGTAATAAAAAATAACTTTTACCATCATCTCTCGTTTCTGTTTCAAATTCCTTATCAGCATCAAGTACCTTTTCTAATAATTGATCAATTATTGAATAAGTATTTTCATAATGCTCTTTTAAGATTGGAGTTTTGATATTCTGAATTAAGCTATCTTTCTTCTGTTTGAGACTTTTGGTCGATTGAATTAATTCTGTATTGAAGTTCTTAACAGATAAGTAATCAGACTTCCAAGATTCTTTATCTGTTTCTATTGACTCTTCTCTAGATTGAAGTTCTTTATACTTGTCAATTTCTTCGGAATCTAAACCAGCACTTTTATTTAACTCCTCTACTTTTTTTGAGTTACTTGCAATATTTTGTTCCAATACTGACTTATTAGACTTTGTTTTTAATTCAAGTTCTATTGACTCAATTTCTTTTAGGACATCAAAATAGTTCTCTATCTCATTATTTCGGAGTTTGTCGATTTGCTTTACTTTACCAATGAATTCATTGTATTCTTCCTTTGATTGATCATCTTCTGTAATAAGATCACGTACAATCTTGTTTAACGACCTACCTTTTTTATTTAGTTGAGGTTCTGCTAATTTGACCAAGTAGTTTTGAGGAATATATTTTATTTCGGGTAAAATTGAGTTCTCCTCCTCATCTCTTTGTAGATTTTGCTTAAAACCACCACGAGTGTTTATTTCAAAATCAAAATCATTTGCAATTTTATCAAGGTCATATTTGAATGTTCCATCTTCATTTTGAAGTACATTTGAGTCAGCTAGTAAAGTTTTTGCAAGAGAATAAAGTAAAATTGATTTACCAGATGATTTACCTCCTATTATAACATTCAAATTAGGGTTAAGGAGGATAGGTTCAGTAGAAAACGTGTTGTCAGAACAAGTAAATTTCACAGAATCAATAAGATATTTCGCCTCTTTAAAATCAGGCTTATCTGTTTGAATTCTTACTCTATGTTCTGGTTCAAGACATATCTGTTTTAATCCTTCAAAATCTAGATTGGACTTGACCCATGTGAATCGATTAAAAAGGTCTTCTTCTTTATGTGCATCACAACCAGTAATACATGGTTTTAATGAACCTCTTTCCTTTATGACTTTGCTAACTTCTTGCAAATAAATTGATGAATTATAGCCTTCAGTTCCTTCTAACCTTTTTCCAATAAAGTAATTAATGTCTTTTTCTCGTGTCGAGAATATGGCATTAGAAATGAAGTATATTGACTTCCTTAGACCATCTAAACTTCCATTTTCTTGTTCAAATAATTCATAGTGTTTTTGAATTGCAGAGGCACCATCTTTATTCGAATTACTAACAACTAATAAAGTATTGTCTTTGAACTTTTTATTCTTGGAAAGTATTTTTTTGAGAGCGGTAATATCAACCACAAAATTATCTAAGCCCTTCTCATACTGTTTATGTGTCTCTTGAATAGAATCATCTAACGAAATACCATAGTTGGTAATTCCGTGCCTATTCATCTGAAATCCATCTTGGTTTTCGATATTTGAAAAGAAATCATGTTCCAGCTGATCAACATATTCAGGATTAAAAAGGCAATGTATATTTATCAATTTTCCTTTATCTGTTGAAGGAATCATTCTCAATTCAACGTTGGGAAATAAAAATATCTGCTTTATTAACTTTTGTTCTTCCTCCGAAAAAATAGGCTCGCCTTCCTCGGTTACTTTTGATTCAATTCCGTCCCTATACTTTACTGTTTCTAAGTATTTTTCAATCGAAAAATAGTCTGTGATGCCGATAGCTGATATTTCGTTTTCAATGGCCTTTCTAAAGAATGTTTGAAAGAATTCATCCATTAACGAGGATTGGAATTGATCGTTTTTATTCGTTCCTTTTGTGTGAACATGGAAATTCCACTTATGCCATTCTGAACCTCTATTCATAAAAATTTCTTATTTCTTGGAATGTTGTGCCTAACAATTGTATATAGTGCACAGTGGTATATAGCCTGTAAAATCAGGGGGGGGGTAAAAGCACCATGGTTGATATACGCACTGTGTCAAAAACTTCTTTAATCTAGCGGATTCTTGATTTTGTTCAAATTTTTTGTTGCCACATCAATGTAAATGTCTATCGTCTGAGAAAATCCCAGCCAAGTTTGAATATATCGCTAGTCTGTCTCAGATAGAATGTTTCTATTTTTATGATAATCCACCTTGCAGCTATACTTCCTTCTCTTTATTAACGGCTTAGGACTTTTCATTGCGTAGCAGAAAAAAGGCACACCTCTCCCACCCACAAAACTGAAGCGACAGCCTTGCACCTGATGTAAGGTTTTAGGAAAAATAATTGGATCAGCTTGCCGCTTTTTGTTTCTGCGTGTTCAGTTGCATCTGCTCATAGTTGGGTAAGGTGTGCTTTTCTTCAGCGTAGTGGGGAAAGTCGGCAAAGAGGAAAGTTCGCTCAAACAGGCGGATGATTTCTTTTACTTCCAATGCCTCTTCTGCAAGTGGTTCAGTGCCTGGGTTATTATTGGCCAACTCTTGCTCTTTTTGCTCAATAGCGGCTAACTGGCTTTCGTAAATGGCAGACAGCTCACGAGCCAGCACTGTCAGGGACTTTTCTTTAGCCTTCAGCTCAATCAAAAGCAGGTCGGAATGCTGTACCAGATAAGCTTCCAGCGACTCCTTCTGGCGCATTACCTTTCTCAACTGAAATGCCAGCTCTCCACTCCGATGGGCTGCAGACTTATCTGCCAGCATGGCATGGTACATCTGTTGCTGGTAGGTTAGGTAGGTGTACTGGTCCTTGATTTTTTTCCTTTTCAGTTCAATCCGCATGATCCGGATCTGGATGCGGTCACGTTGGTTCTCAATGGTTCGCCTTTTCAAGTCCAGTGCTTCAAGCTTCCCCTTCCTGTTTTCCAGCTCCCAATTCTGTGTATTCATATTATATCCATTTAAAGTAACTGCCTTTATAATAATGGACTTTCAAATAACAGATCGTCAACTAGAATTCTATTGCGTGTAGGGTTTAAATGGAAATTAATTTTTTGAATCTCAAATTGGAAGTGACTCTGGCCATAAGAAGAAATGACTAGCCTCTGAACCAGCTCAAAAACAAATTCGAGGCAGGTGAAAAGTGAAATTGGATTTTTCTGAAAAAATTGGACAATGCAGTCTGAAGCCCAACAAAAGGTAGCTGTTAAAGCTTAAGCATGTCATGATAGAATTGAGCGCTAAATGAATAATAATATGGCACCAAACCCAAGGACACCCACGTAGGAGCGGCATCTTCAATAAGTCAGGTTTTAGATGATTTCGGGATTAGTGAGGAAATTTTTCATCTGTAATTCTCATCCAAAAGCCTTTGATTAGACAAAGCGTAACATTATTTTTCAAGGCTACTACTCAAAAGTAACCTCTCTATTTTTTTCATTTAAATATAAACAGCATGTTTAAAAAGCTTTTTAAAAAATCATCCAAAGAGATCAAACCACAACCTCCTATCGAAATTACTGAAGGTGAACAAACCATCAGGTTACCTCAAATGAGCGAGTCTATGACTAAAGCCAAAGTCACGAAATGGTATTTCAAAGAAGGTGACATCGTAAAAGCAGGTGATGTACTGGCTGAGATAGAAACTGATAAAGCCGTGATGGAACTGGAATCTTATGATAATGGACAACTGGTCAAGCTGGCAGTCCAAGAGGGAGAGTGGTTAAAAGTTAATGATGTGTTGGCTGTGATTGAGACAGTTTAAGCAAGTATTGAATTGGAATAGAGATTTTCTATTCTAACCCATTCATATATTAATGTGAATTATGGATTTATCTTCAAGTATATCACCCTTTCAGGACTGAACAGTGTGGTTTTCATTACGACGGGGTAATCGCGCGTGCAACGGCCATCGCTGATATATTCAGTCCCTTCGGGACATCTACCCTGAAAGGGTAAAAATAATAGTGATGGATTTCAATCCATCTCATTCATGATGCCTTAAAAGCGAATTCTAATCCAAAACGCACATTATATCATGATGGACTAAATGAACGTGAACTATGGATTATACCACCCTTTCAGAGCTGAAATATCATTTATATGACGATGGACTAAAGTCCATCGCTGATATATTTTGTCCCTTCGGGACTTATGCCCTGAAAAGGTCTTATACAATAGCGATGGGTATCACCCATCGTAAAGAAAGACATGTAAATCAGCCCTAAAAGGGCGAAATAGCGACATTTAAATACATAACTCACGTTCAATGGTGATGTTAGCTTGTTCAACCCTTTCAGGGTTATGAGATAATGAACACTGTCAACGCCAGATGGCTATCCGGAGCTAATATGGTTTGTTTCCTTCGGTAACAGGATTTGCTGTAAGAGAAAAAAACCAAAAGGGATTGAATAATAGTAGCCGTAGGCTTTTGCCTATGGTATAAGTAAATCCATTTATTCAACGCCAAAGGAGTTGAACCTATAAATCATTGAAGCATGTAAAACTTCCGATTTCAATGATACATCTGCTTAAAATGAGACTCCAAAAAGAGCTTGAAAAGCATGGTGTTAATTTAGGCTTAGCTCAAGTTGAGAAAGATGATAACAAAATAGATTTCTCCAAAGGATCTTACCCTTAAAAGAATTTGATTGAGTATATTCAAAAAGACATTCTTTCTATTGTAGTCTGACTGTGTGTACAATACTATCAAATATGAATTTAGCTAACCCTACTAAACGAATTACTGAAATACTGCTATGTCTTTTATTTGCGATCTCCTGTCCCCAATTCCCATTATATTATTCTAACCAGAACACCTACTTGTTACATGGATTAGCCAATGCTGGCTTGGGCTATTTACCTGATGATTTTCTGGCGAATACGGTCGATCCATTTCCATTATTTAGCTATTTGGTAGAGGTTACGGTGACCTATTTCAACGAGTACTTTCTGTACTTTCACCAAATAGTTTTACTAAGCATATTTGTTTACAGTACCATTGGGGTTATTTGTATCGTATTTAACATTAAAAAGTTTAGTACAACCTACTATTTCCTATTCTTGTTATTAACCATCACATTCAGTGATATTTCTTCCGAATACATTTCCTATACATTATTTGTCTTTGCAAGGGAAGGTGTTGCAAAACAATATTTACTTGGTAACATGTTTCAGCCGAGTGTATTTGGTGTTTTATTAATTCTTTCTGTCTATCAATTTTTAAACAACCGTATTCTTACAGCTACCATATTAGTCCCTATAACAACTTATTTCCATTCGTCATATTTGCTTTCAGCAGGCTTAATAATTGCGGCATATATAATATACTTTCTTACTGAGAAGCAGGTCAAAAAATCTATCATATTAGGTCTAATGGCATTGCTCTTGGTAATACCTACCCTCACCTACATTCTTCTATCATTTTCTCCTACAAGCCCTGATCTCACAAAATATGCTCAGGAAATACTGGTTGATATCAGGATTCCACACCATACAAAAATCAAGGAATGGTTTAGCTATTTAGTTGTATTGAAAATAGTATTGATCAGTATTGCCCTATTGATCGTCAGACAGCATAAAAGATTGTTTATCATTATGAGCATGTTGTTCTTTACAAGTATGGTACTATCCTCAATTCAGTACCTAACACAAAGTAACTTTGGGGCTTTACTGTTTCCGTGGCGTGTTTCTGTTTTACTGGTTCCGCTTTCCAGTGCAATCATCTTGGGTAAGGTTGTAACAACTATCAGGCTCACATTGCCTGTTAACCCACTGTTCTATTCAACCATTAAAAAACTATCCATAGCAAGTCTCATTACTTTTTCCATAGCAAGTCTCTATTTATTCACCCAACGATACATAGAAAGACAGGTCAATGTTGAGATGTATTCTTTTGTAAAAGAACATTCTAAGAAAGGCGACCTTTACCTAGTACCTATAGCATATGAAGATTTCAGAATAAAGACTTTAACTCCTATATTTTCTGATTTCAAATCGCACCCTTATAAGGATTCAGAAGTAATTGAATGGTACAATAGAATTGAGATCATCAAGAAAATCTACAATAAAGGGTTTGAGTGCGATTCTTTGCGATACTTATGTCAGAAATATGGGGTCACACACCTGCTCTCAGATAAGTCAATAAGTACCTGTGGTTTTATGAACCTAATTTATAAGGACTCCCAATTTTCAATTTACCAGATAAAGTAACCATAAAAATACGGATGGAATACATATTAAAAATCCCTTCAGCTACACACTGAAGGGATTTGTCTTTAGTTACGATTATATACTACTTGATGTGCTTCATCCAATGTTGGCATTTCAAGTCTTTCAGCCATCTTCAATAGGTTAGCTGTTGGAATTTCATCACGCCGCCTTTCCAATATATTATCCAGCGATGATTCGATATAGACAATCCTAAAGCGAGCACCATAGACTTCCAACATAGAAATGACTTTATTGCGCAGGTCACGGGTCAAGTTGGTTGCATTCCATATAAAAGACTGTTTTTTTCTTGCCAGTACTTTGGCTTCCTCCATTGCATGCTGAATCACTCGCCCCTGCCCTTTGCGGTCTTCATGTGGAATTTTTAGTCTTTCCCTGATATCATCCAAACTGACAGAGGGCAAATCCAACTGTTTGACATATGTATCCTTCCCACTGCCTGCCACACCACACATCAGGGTTACCTCAAAGACAGTGTCATCATAAATAGCGGATGGGTATTCGGCATCCTGCCTGAAAAACTTAAATCGACTATGGTCATTATGAAAATCTGGAGCCTTTCCGTAGCAATCTACCTCAAGACAAAGCTCTTTGAACAGCTCCACACTCTCCAGCATATGATCGGTATTATCTCCAATTCTTCCCAGTACATCTGCCTTTGCCAGCAGGTACAACAGATGAAGATCTAACCGAAGGGCGTGTCGCCTAATCTGTCTATACACATCCTGCCTGTCTATTGCCCAAACTGGAAACCCATGCAAGCGTACCAAGCCACAAACTGTTTCCCGCTCCTCAAGCGGCAAGTTCCACAGTAACACTCTCGCCTTATGCTCACCAATCAGCGCATGTTTTGGTGCTACCACTCTACCAGCCTCCACTCTTGTAGTTTGGGGCTTTGCAATATCATGTAGCAGTGCAGCCAATACCAACAGGTGTTGCTTCTTGCTACCCAGTTTTCGGAAGTCCTCCAGTTTCAGAAGTGCTTCACAGACCATCTGAGTGTGTATCCATACGTCACCCTCTGCATGCCATACAGGATCTTGCATACACTCCATCATGGGCTTTACCCAAGGCTGCTCTTCTATAGTTCCCCAATCAATTCGGTAGTTTTTATCATAAAGCGGTTGGGAACCAAAGTCGGGCTCTCTTCCAGTTTTTTGTCCAGTGCTCATCGGTTTTTACATGGTTTTGTCTGACATATTTCAATACATGGTGCTTGAACCTATCCACACTAAAACCTTCCGTTGTGCGGACTACAAAGCCTTCGCATTCTCCACCAAGCTGACTCTCCTGTTCCATTCCCTGATCTATTTTCTTTATCAATTCAGCTTCTGTAAAATGATTGATCTCCAAGACAGGAACGGTTGGCAGATCCAGCATGGCTGCATAGAATTTCACTTCGTCCCAAGATAGCCACCTATCTCCATCCCTAATAGCAAAGACATAGAAGTAAGCTTGCAATCGGGTATATTCGATGCTGTGAATGCCGTAAAGGTTTTCCCCAAAGATCTCCAGTTCTCCTAAAGATGGGTTGACCATGTTCCATATCTCCCACATGTTGGCAGCCCAAGGGTTACGGGTGGGTGCCGCATGTGAACGGGCATATACACCGCTACTTTTCAGGCAAGTGTTTTCCCCATCCAGTTTTTCCGTAATTACCAGTTCCTTTTCCAAAATGCCTTGCCAACCCTTCATAATTTTATCATCAGAAGTAGTGCCTGGCGAAAAAGGAAAATGGTAGGTACGACCATATTTATCCATTTTTCAATCGTCATTAAAATGGTGTACGCAGACAAGCCCACTGTCATACAGTAAGGGGTAATGTGTTTCGTTATCTGCAATACAATAATTTGAAATTGATTTGTTGGTGCTTATTCACACCGAAAGGAAGGCATACAACCACAGGCTTCACCTCTCCTGCTTAGGAAAGTGAAATAAAAAGTCGGATTGTATGGTATTGAAGCATTACATGACGATCAGTTCGAGCCTGTATTTAAAAGTTTTGTATTATTCTTATCTCTTGACAACCCTGCCAAAAGGGTTGACAAAGGTAGGCAATCTTTTTTCGTTATCCGCTTTTCTCTAAAATATCACGATATGAATGTTTATCACAGAGCATTTTAAATGAAAAAGCCCACATAATTATGTTATGCAGGCTTTTACTATTTTATCATAATGAGAATCAAAGATTGGCCAATCTTGCTTTCTCTTCCACAAACTCATTCCACATATCCTGAAGAATAATGGCTGCAGGCTTAATATCTTTGATTGTAGCTGCTACCTGCCCAATCTCCAGTTCACCTTCTGCCATATCTCCCTCAAACATTCCTTTCTTGGCTCTACGTTTACCTAAAAGTTCTGCCAAAGCTTCTTTGTCTGCCCCATTTACTTCTGCTACCATCACTTGCTGTTGAAACTCATTTCGAATCAGCCTTACAGGTGTCAATTGTTTCAAACTTAGCAGTGTCCCCCCTTCGGGCGTATCCACAATACGGTTTTTGAAATTCTGATGGGCTGAAGATTCCTCACTTGCGGCAAAACGGCTACCAACTTGTACCCCTTCGGCTCCCAATGCAAATGCAGCTAGCATACTTTTGCCAGATCCAATTCCTCCAGCTGCAATAACTGGAATACTGACAGCCTCAGCTACTGCCGGTATTAGACACATGGTCGTGGTCTCTTCCCTTCCGTTATGACCACCTGCTTCAAAACCTTCTGCCACCACAGCATCACACCCAGCTTCCTCTGCCTTCAGTGCAAACTTGGTACTGGAGACTACATGTACGACGGTTATGCCATGTTCCTTCAAAAAGCCTGTCCATATCTTCGGATTACCTGCAGAGGTGAATACAATCTTTACCCCTTCTGCGACTAACAACTCCATCATCTTATCCATCTCTGGATACAGCAAAGGTATATTTACAGCAAATGGTTTATCTGTGGCTCCCTTGCATTTACGGATATGCTCCTGCAATACTTCAGGGTGCATAGATCCTGCCCCAATAATGCCTAATCCTCCTGCATTACTGACAGCAGAAGCCAAACGCCAGCCACTGCACCAAATCATACCGGCCTGAATGATTGGGTATTGAATCTCAAAAAGTGTTGTTATACGGTTAGTCATAAAATATTGTTAGTCTATTCTCTTATTTCTCAGGTGGTTAATTTTTTATTTAACCTGATATTACTCCCGCTGTAGCATATATGTAGCAAAATCAACACAAAAAAATAGTTTGATTTTATGGCTGCATAACCATGCTTGCAACGCCTGTTTGGAGTAATAACCTACTCTTTCCCAATTGGACTGACTGGTCCTTAAAGTCTGCAAACCTTCGTCTGGCAAACTTAGCCTCCTTTTCACTTTTGATTGTTCTCAGGAAGCGTTCAAACCTTTCTTCCAAGCTGTTCATAAAGCTATCCAACACTGGCATAACTTTACTTTCCATTACTTGCTCTGCAATTTTATATTGATCCTCTTCACTAAGAGATTGCTCTGTATCAATAGTCTTTTCCTTAATAGGTTCATCAAACAACAACCAATTCATATCTACATCTGGGAAATCTTCCTTCACCTGTTTAATGATAAACTCTGGTGGGAACTCTGAATTAAAGTAACTATAAATAGTTGTAGTAGATTTCCCGAATCTCTCAGCAAGCTTTTGTGCATCAGCACTGCCTTTAACGCCATATAATTCACGTATTTTCTGTCCTGCTTTCATTTTTTCTTTAGATTTATTCGGTTTTTCTTGAAGTTTTCAGTTATGATGTATAATATTGAAGAGTATTAACAAGCGCATTACATGTTTGTGTTACATAATTATAACACAAATATAGTTACATCCAATGTTATACATAAATAATGTGCCAATTATTCCACAATTTACTTAGCTCAGTACAATATCATGACAACCTTGGCTTCAAATGACTACAGTAAGTTTATCCTAAAAACCAATAAATCTGAATACGAAAACCTAAACACAGTAAAGGTTCATAAAGATTTAGTTAAATTCTATTCAGAAACACACAATAAATCGTTAATCAAAATAGATGACTTGACAAACAGAAGTGATTCCGTAAGGTTAGCTTTAATAATCTTTAAAGAAATTATAGAAAACCTAGACATAGATGACTGTCATGATCAAGAAAGTTTGATAAACAAGATCTTTCAAAGATTCAGAAATACTTTATCTAATTCAGAATAAGTGATTCACAAGCACAGCAAAGAGAGGAACCGTGCTGTTCCGTGGGAGCGTTTCCCGCCTGTGCGCAAGCAATTGAGACAGGTTAATAAATTAGGTTAAACATATTACATACCCGGGCTTTTGCCCGGGGCTTGTTTCCTAATCAAGCCCACTCAGAAGAAATCAATTTAAGGTTCATAGTAGAAAGCACAGCCGGTTTTTTGGGTTACCGGCTGAATCAACGAAGGATCAACGGCTCAGAACTTCAGGGCAGCTGATTAGCATCGAACAGATCCTAGAGTCGGGGGCAGTACCCGACTGGTGCTCATAAACTATAAACTAAGATTGGATTGAGTTCCGCTACCCTCCCCCAGTTTTGGGGGAGGTTTTAAAAACTGAAACCAAGGATGGAGAAGTTCAAATACAAATGCGATAAAGACATCAATGTAAAAAGAGACTTAAAGACATATAAGTCTTTACATGATTTTATCTCCAGCATTGTTAAGCAAGGCTTGCAAGAGGCAGGAAAAGAGGATTTGGAAATCGATATCGATAAGCTGATCGAAGATAACGCAATGATCACTTTCGATATTGAGGATATACTCTTCAGATTCAAGCTATCCTAAAACTGATAATACTATGATTGAAGAGCTCGATAGATACCTAAATGAAACATTTTCACCCATTAGGGTTAATATTGATCGTGCTACCAACTCATCAAATGAACACACATCTTTCTTTGAAAGTTACAAATGTACATTGAAGGATGAGGGTAGTATCCATTACTTGATCACCTTATATAAAAATAAATACAGTTGCAGGTTTTCACTTGATTTTATAACACTTAATAGCTCCATGTTTAGCAAGTGTCTCTTTGACCAAAATGTAACAACAGCTCAAGAGGCAATCGATCTCTTAAAAAGAGATAAGCTTTTCAATAGCAGGTTTATAAAACAAGTGAAAGTTCTATCAGAACCAAGGCTAAAGGAACTTCGAGAAGAAATTCATCAATTTTTCGCATCACATATAGATGAGAAAATAAGTGTGTTAACCAATCATGAGTATACGATAATATACACTGAAAAAACAGCAGAAGGAGTACTAGATATCTTTCTGGGTTTTCCGGAAAACGAACCCCCTCTGCTGACGGTAAGTCTACGTTCAGGATATTGTCGATATGACTTGATTGCGCACTTAAGAATATACAGTCTGGAAGATATGCTTATGCTACTTTATAACGACAGCATTATTGAAAGGGAAAAACTTCTGTCATTCTTAAAAAAGGTTATCTGTTTTGTGTGAAAAATGTGTTTTAAGTGGTTTTAAATTACACAATTACAGGATAATCTGAAACTCGGAGCGGGGCGTTTGTCCTGCTCCATTTCAAACCCGAAAAATAGCAATGAACGATTTTAATTCTGTCAAACTCAAAAACCTGATCCTGCACATTGTAGGTAATAAGGTTCAGGAAGAATCACTGATACTCGAAGAAGAAATCGAAATAGGAAAATATGAGCTACTCTATAAGGAGATGCTCCACTATTTCCTAAGACCAATCAACTCTGGTGCCCGTTACCAGTTTTGTGATGAATCTGGCGACCTCAAGCTAAATGAGATGTATGGCTTTGCCAAAAGGATTTTTGAGAATCCGGCAGAGTTTAAGGTGCAGTCTGAGAATATGGCCAAACACCTGTTCAGCTCCTCTACCCATCCCCGCATTCAGGGCGGTGAGTTTTACGTGGCATATCTGGAAGATTGCATTGTAGATGGGGACGTTGTGGATGGTATCGGGATATTCAAGTCTGAGAAAAAGAATGTCTTTATCACAGTCAATCCAGAACTGGAGGGAATGAAGCTGGACTACAAGAAAGGCAGCAACAAGATCGACAAGGCTTGCATTATCCTAAATGACCGAAAGGAAAGCGGCTTCAAGATCCTACTAAAAGAGGAAAGCAAAAAGTCAGTCGAATCGGGATACTGGAGTGAAAGCTTCCTACGGGTGGAGCAAATCGCTGATAGTCATTTGCACACAACCAACTACCTGCAGCTTTGCCGTGGTTTTGTAGCAGATGTTTTCAATGAGGATCATAATGTAGAGAAGCCAGAACAAATAGCTTTCCTGCAAAGAAGTTTGAACTACTTCGGTACTCGAGATGAGTTCAATGTAGTGGAGTTCGAAAATGAGGTACTGGAGGAGCCGGATGTGATCGATTCTTTCATAGAGTTTAGAAAGGACATCAGCGAAAAATACGATATCGAGGTATATCCCGAGTTCCAGATATCAGCCGATGCAGTCCGAAAGGCAAGGAAAGACTTCAAGTGCCTGATCAAGCTGGACGGCGGCAAGGTGCAGATTGCAGTGAAAGGCAACGAGGAGTACATCGAGAAGGGCTTTGACAATGAGCGGAACATGAACTATTACACGGTGTATTTCCACGAAGAAGACTAGAAAAAAAGCCACCCCATGGTAGGAAGGTGGCTTATAGATCATCGTCTAGGTTACTAACTAAAAAGAAGAATTTCAAGATAAGAAACTGATAACCAAAAGGCAATAAAAAAGTCGCCCCACATGCCAAGGGCGACTCTAGAGAGTTAATAAAACAGGTTATCAGTCGGTCTATCCATTAACTAAACAAAAGATAATAGTTTTCTTTTCCCACAAAAAAAGGCGACAGCCAATTTGGGAGTGCTGTCGCCTTAAAAGAATTTTGAACTATGCGCAATTTAGAACAAAACCAAGAAAATGCCAAAAACCTTACACTGATCAGGGAGCAATCCCGGTTAGGTGCCGTACAAAAGCTCCGGCAAGACCTCGGGGCCAGCATCAAGGAGAGTCAGGGGCTGGACATCCTCACCGGAAGGCAAACAGGGCAATACATAATGCCTAGCCTGCTGGCCAACAGCATCTACCACTTCCTTGGACAGATTGAATCAGATACCCAAAACCGACTAGAGAAACTATGAAACCAAATCAGTCAAGACATTTCATTACGCATGTAAGCGAAAACGATAAAGTGAACCTGATCAGGGAGCGTTCACTGGAGGCGCTAAGAGCCCGACCAGATGCCCTGGTCTACAAGCCATTATACAACCTCGCAGGAGGCTTCTCATACCTCGTGCAAGGTATCAGTGCGCTGCTGGCTGCCATATTTGTCTACTACCAAGTCTCGGAAGTCGTGGGCCAGCATTTGGATAGTGAGTACTTAACGCAAGCAATCGGGTATGCAGCCGCAGCGCTACTGGTATTCTTTATCGAATACATCAAACGTGAAAGTGCCCAGATCATTCAGGAAAAGCTTTTCAACGAAGGCTTTGCTCCAGTTTTTTTCTCAGTTTTGTTATGTGGGTTTATTGTCCTAAGTATCTCCGCCTCTTTCCTGGGCGGAGATTACTGGGGAGAAAAGATCCAAAACCAAGCCGAGCAAATCGAGTCAGATTTCCGCCGCCAGCGCACTGATGTTAACCGCATGTATGAGCAGCTGATCGATGCAGAGCGCAAAGCTCTCGAGGACTTCAAGCAGTCAGTGTCCTACAAGGGTAAGATCAATATGTATAACAAGACGATCGCCCAGACCATCCGCAATCACGAGAACGAAATCACCCGCCTGCGCAAAAAGCAGGATAAAGATTTGTCCTCCCTCAATTCAGAAGAAGCCACCACATTAGCAACGAATAGTTCTTCCGTTCGCAGCAATTCAAATAAAGCTGGAGCGGTAGCCATTATCTGCGACATCGTTTTCCTGATCTGCTTTTATGCCCGGTACCGCTACCAGACCAGCAGAGCACAGGAAGCAAAGGCAGAACAGGTATTGCAAACAGGGTTTTACGATAGCCGACCATTTGACACTTATACTTGGGATCAGTATCCGGTTTTCAGGCAGCCACACCAGTTGACCGCTGAGAAGCGGACACAGGCTCCCGGACCGGAACCCTCCAAGTTGCCACCTCCACAGGAACAGGAGGAAAAAAGGCAAATCGGGTTTCATGCGAACCTAGAGCGGATCATTTCAGAAAAGCAGCGACTGGAAGAAATGCTTGAAAAGTACAAAAGTGTAGAATCAAACCCGTACCCGCAGCATCAACACGATGACACGGTAAATAACACGGTGACACGGTCTGATAATCAGCAAGTACACGGTGACACGGTAAAGTTACACGGTAGTTTACACGGTGACACGGTAGGTTTAAACGGTAACTCGGAAGAGGAAGACGCCGACGGAAAGTACAAAATACACTGCAAGTGCTGCGGCAAGGAAGCTTGGAAGCGCAGCCCACGGGCAGAGTTCTGTACAGACAGTTGTCGCTTCAAGTACAACAACGAGCACCGACCTAGCAAGCGATACGGTGACACGACAGAAAACGGAAGAATCAACTTTGAATCAGCAACGAGTACACGGTCCATCAGGCCCGATACTCGGTAAGCAAGAAAGGTTTGAAAAATGGCATCACAATACAGAGCACCGCAAATACTAAGGGAAGGCAACTTCACCACAGCCAAGGTGGATCGCCCAACCTGTAAGGTTTACATCCTGACAGCAAAGCTGCTGCGTGGCATGTCAGCCTACCTGGACAAGAAGGTGGTCCGCAACCAGTTTGAGTCAAAACTTGAATACATGTCTGTACAGGAGCTGGAGAAGGCCCTGGAGCTGATGCAACAAAGCGAAGAGGCTTGTCACAAGTTTGTCTCAAAGTATGGATTCAGTAAAAACTAATTGCATAAAAAAGACCTCCGTTCTCGCCGACCAAAGCAAACGGAGGTCATAAATAAACTCATATGAGCTTAGTAGTAAGAATTTTTACGCCCGGGGACGTCCCGCAAAATAAGAAAGGGAAGTATCAAAAGCCAAGAAATTTTCACCAAAACAGTTACCATATCTTCTATGGGTATGTCAACAAGCACAACGAGAAGTTTGATTACGAGACCCGCAAGCTGAAGATACGGGGCGGTCTGCTGGCTACACTCAGAGCCTTGAACCAGCGTTTCCTGACCATCTACGAGGCCAGTACCACGCATGGCAAAATGCGCTATAAAGAGCCTGAAATTGATCATGGCTGGTTCGAAACCTCGAATGCCTTGCTGGGCAATGCCACCCACCAATCTCCCCGAACAGTTGCCCGCCATATCCAAAGGCTGGTAGAGATGGGTGTGATCGAAAAGAAAAGGATTGGCTGTGAACAATACCACAATTACTCCATAAAGCTTTGTGACGACCTGATCCGTGACGTGATCCAGTTTGCCGAAGCCGAGCTGGAGGTAAGACGTGAACTGGAACTGGACGGACCTCTTAACAAGGAGCAGGAAGAACGCATCCTGGACAAGACCGAAACCAAGGCCAAAACGCATTTCCCTGAGCTAAACGAACACACCGAAAAGGATGAAAGAAGCATCGAAAATGTTGTGAATAAGTTGGCCAGTCGAATGTTGATAAACCGCCGAGAATGATGATTTTTTTACAACACTAGGACAAAATGACCTATAAAATCTATTTAGTCTCTTAAGAAACAGAAAAGACAGAAAAGACAGAAGAGGTCTCTAAAGGGCAAATGTGAATATGTGGATAACTCAAACCCCAGCAGGGCAGGCAACGATCAAATTGAAATGTTGCAATAACGCAGTGGCCCACTCGCTCCGCTCGAAAAAAGGCTTTAAATGTGGCGTAGTGAGTCCCCCAAAGGGAAGAAGCCAACGCCCAGAGGTCAGCAAGGTCAAAAAGTTCCTACACGTGGCTACAACGGCAAGGACAAGGGTGATCTGACACAGCAGTGGTCGTCCAGCTATATGCACTGCCGTGGGTATCTGAGAATGGAAACGAGAGGGAATAGCCCGTGAACTAAAAACTTAGTTGATAAAGCAAAAAAAAAGAGGGTCAAGCCGCCAAGCATCCCTCTAATTTCAAAACAATGATCCCGCCAAAGGATCAACAAACCAAAAATACAAAAAAACAATGAATATCGCCAAAACTCAAGCAGTTAGACAACAGGAGGTTCAGAGAATCCTGATGAAGAGAAGTAAAAGGGACAGCCTTTTCCGCATGTGGGTATTGAAAAGAAATGGAGAAAAACAGGTTTTCTACTCCTACGACTTCAACACCGAGCGCCGCAAGGCCCTCCATTCAGCCCATAGACCCAATGAATTCAATGGTTTCAACCAACTGATCAAGCTTGCTGAAAAGATCCACAACAAAGACGGCGTAGAGGTTGCCATCATCTACCACAACCAACACCCATCACGCCCGATGCTCGCCGATATCCGCAAGGATTTCTTCCAACCGAAGCTAAACGGGAACCAAAAGAAAGACCTGCTCGAACAGCTGGAGAAGCAGAAAGCCAAACTCTGGACAGACTACCAGCAGCTACTCGAGCACGGAGCCCCAGACGAGAAGCTCGACGCTTTGATGGAGGAATATGAGAAGATCAACCTCCAAATAGATGATATAACAGCTTAATACTCACCCAAAATAATCGCCGACCATGATTATCAACATCGAAAAAAACCTGAATTACATCAAGCAATTGTCTGACGGAGTGAAACGCTTCGACAGTGTAAAACCCTTTGACAGTGCCTTCCATATGTCCATGTGGATGGAAGAAAATTGCCTCAAGTGCCAGAAATGCTTTACGGCACACCACCCAGATCATGAGCTGCCGCAATTTGAGGAAAGTAAGGAGCTGGTCCGCAAAGGACAGGAGTGTATTGGAAAACTGGCCATGGATATGATGATCAATCAGCCAACCATTCCGGAGGAAATTGGGAAAATGATCGGTTACGAAAAGCACATACCCTCGAAGTGCGCCGCCTTCAAACAACTGGAGGAAGCCAAGGAGCAGACGGATAACCCTAACCAAATGACGCTTTTCGGATGAGCAAGTTAAGATTCCAACTCAAGCTAAAGTCTGGCGACATCATACTGATACGCCAGATGCTTTCCCCGTTAGCCACCATCTATATGTGGAACAAGCCGGAAAGTCTGGACGATGCCGTACTGCTGGAGCTTTACCAGCAATTGCTTCGAGTTCCTGCAGAACAAAAGCAGGTGACCATCCGGTACAGCGAAGCCATAGGACTCTATGAACATATGCGCTCTTACCGAATGACATCTGGTCCACTTAACCAGGTACGAAACGATATTATTAATCGAATTGACAAAACCCTTTAGAAAATGTACTACATCATATCCCTTTGCCATACCTCCAAACACGAGCAATACCTCACACTTTGGAGACCAAATAATGCAGGTTATTGCTACTCCAAAGAACAAGCTGGAGTGTATGAATCACCCGAAAAAGGCTATCACGATTCTGATAGCAACATGCCAATTAAGGTTGAAGAAGCCGATAAGCTATTCCAACACTTACCATACGATAATGTAATGAAATACATGATTCCAAATACAAGAGAGGTTTGGAAATCCCTCAATGTAAAAATGACCAAACATGGCCTTGTGAAATCTTAAACTAAACGAATAAACCCTTTAGAAAATGAATACGCTACAACAAAAAATCTACGATCTACAAATTAGGCTGATCACTGGAGATACAAATGTCAGGTTACTTACTGCATTAGACTTATTAGCTAATGAAGCTAAAGAATGGGAACATCAAGATAAGTTTCTCACACTGTCAGAAATATCTGGACGAATAAAAGAAACACCTGACTCTTGTAACGACTACACCCTAACAGCTGACTTTAGCGGCTTAAATGACATCAATCGCCTGATTCTAATTGTAGCAGGATATAGTATGGGGGATTTAGGAGTAAGACGAAAAGATATTGAGCAAATAACAGGCTGGAACGGAAGCTACATTAAAGAGCTTAGGAAGCAATATGAGCATTTAGGGTTAGAGTTAATCTCTCTATTCTGTGAAAATGATGGAATGTACTATGGAAGAGGGTATTCGTTCAATACGCAAACCTACGAAAAAGCCCTAACTGATATGCACGCAAAAAAAGAAGTGGCTGAATTAGAGAAAGCTTAACCAAACACCTCATGTACAATTTATCAAAAGACTATAACACCCTATACCAACATGTCTGCGACGGAAAAGTCGCAGCATGTTTTGTAGACTATGACGGGTTCAGAGATATCTGCCAGATCATCAAATACAGGGATTATGATATCAGCATTTGCTGCAGAGGTATAGGCTACGGCAATGTTAGAACCTTCCACCGTAAGAGAGGAACGGAAAAAGAGCTATTCATTGCTCAATGCGAAAAACTAAATCTTGAATGGATCAAACCTTAAAAACCACCAATCAAAATGACAGCCATTGACATCATTCTTTCCATAATCGTGATTGCGTTTTCAGTAAACACCTTGGTATTGACCTACAAGAACCAACAATATACCAGGCAACATAAACGGGAGGTACTTGAAAAGCTTAAAAGGGAACGGTTTAAACTGATGCTATTTGAAAATGGAGTGATCAAACTGATGCGTGCCGCCCCATACCAAACAAACTTTCAGGAAGTGGAAACTTTCAGCGACTTGAACACTGCACTGGAGGCTAAAGTACAAGCAGAAATGCAACGTGACCTTCGAGACGGCACCGGTGACATTCTCACAATCAACTAAATGGCGCTATGCTCCCCCACACCGCACCAATCATAAGGTGCGGTGTTAATACGCAAGTATAGCAGCCAATAACGTATCACTCAGATAATTAATCATTTCACAAAACAAAGATCAATCAAAATGAATAGAAAAGACCTCAAAAATGCCATAGATATTCTCTCACATCGTATTGAACAGAAAAACCTTGAACTCTATCAAAAAATTATCAGTGAGGGTATTGAAATACCGTCTGCAATAGAGTCTCCAGACGATTTTTCTTTGGCAGTTCTGCATCCTTGGAACAAATTTATTTCAGCTCTTATAACCACTCAAATTGGGGATAATGAAGATGTGAAATTCATCTTAAAGAATTTCCAGTTCCTTGAGCAAAACTTTGAATTCTATATCGAAAAAATTGAAGGGCTCGCCTGTTCAGTTGACAAATCCAGAATGATCCTGCGTGCGATTTATAATTTCTATAAGACAGGTAAAAAGATTGAGTTCAACTACGATCAGGAATACACATTCCATTTGCCAAAAGTGGTTTTCACTAATCATGAAAGCATTATAGAATTCTATCAAGGGCTTAAAGGGCTAAGGTATGGCAACAATATCCAATACCTCGAAACAGTAAAAAATATTGAAACACTAACCCCTCAATCAAAATGAACTGTGAAAGTTGCTCTCATTTCCGCATAAAAACAGATGATTATGGTTTGTGCGAAAACCCAAAAAACAAGGTAAAAATGATGTCGCTTCCTTTACTGGAGCGACTTGTAAGATCCCCCGAAAAAGCTAAAGAAATTCAAGCTTCCCTAATGTTCCCAGCTGACTTTTCATGTAAGCACTATGAGCAAGTACAGGTCCACACACTAAAGATTTTACCTCAATACTTTGATGAAGTAGAATCCGGAAAGAAAACCTTTGAAATTAGGAAGGATGATAGAAATGGATTTAAGGTAGGAGACTTATTACGCCTGATGGAATGGAATAGTGATATATCTGACTTTACTGGTCGCCGCATTGACACCCGTATCAATTATATATTCAAAGACTTTGGACTGCAAGATGGGTATGTAGTCATGTCTATTTCTTTAATAAATAATCTTTAAACCTAGAACTAAAATGAAAACTGGAATTGAGTTAATCGCTGAAGAAAGGAATAGACAGATTGGGAAAGAAGGATATTCTGCTGAACACGATGATCAGCATAGGAAAGGAGAACTTTCTATTGCTGCTTTTTGCTACTGTCTCCCGCCTAAGCATAGGCCATATATTAGCCCTATTAGTTGGTTCAAGACAATGAAATGGGATATAAAACATTGGAAGCCTACAGAGAGAATAAAAGAGCTTCAAAAAGCAGGTGCTCTGATAGCTGCTGAAATTGATAGGTTAAATAGACTTGATAATGAATAAACACTAACCGGGCGGTGTAATACTTTACAATTAAACTTAACTCAAATGATCAAAGAAGTAATTGGATACGGAGCTGAATGCGACAATTGTAAAAAAGATTGGGTGAATGATTGCATGGGATGGGGATCTATGTCTGACGAGGTATCTATGAAACATGAGCTATCAAATGATGATTGGCTATCAGAAGGGGATAAGCATTATTGTCCAGATTGCTGGTCTTATGATGATAATGAGGTGATAGATGAAAGTAGGAAGGATCTACATAAAAAATAATCACTATTGGGCGGTGATAAGCCGCCCTTAACTAGAAACCAACTACTTACCCATTAATGTAGTGGTTTTGTAGTGCTTGGCTTTTCCTTGAAATACTTGTAATAATTGATCTCGGCTTATTAATTGCTCAGTTTAGCTCTAATAGCTCTGACACTCTAAATACCTAAGTAAAAGTATACCCATCAAATAATAGCTAAACTACAATGATACCACTTATCAAAAAGTACAATACCAAGAAACTTGAGGTGATCGATCGATTGGGTTCCATTGATGTCCAAATTCAACGATATGAGAAGTATCGAGAACTTCCCAAAGGATATAGTTCTATAGTTGAGTTAAAAATTTATCATGAGATGTTGATGGAACAGTATCAAATTTATAGTGAGTTTGTAAATGATTTATTAGAACTCAAGTAATAATACTGATAGCGACCATCAATCAACTGAAACTGTCCTTAAGCCGGAATGATTTCCGGCTTAAATTCAGTTATGAAACTAAGAATCCTACTTGTCCAGCTGGTGATGTTTTTCGCCAAATGCCTTCACTCCCGAAAAAAGGAGTTTAGAACAATTCGCAAAGAAGGGAAATACCACCTCTATATGTATGATTACGAAAAGGACCTCTACGTCTGGATTAGTGCGTTTGACGACCAAAAAACATTAGCAAAGTTTATAGCTACCTATAAAAGCATAAACCCAAACAATGTGACAGAATTTAACCTGTAACACTATGATAGCTACCCTTGTAATGCTCAATATATGTCACTGGGCTGCAGACTTCACTCATTTAAGTACCCCATGGATGCTTAAAGCGAAACAAACAGGAAAGCCCTTATTCCCTATATTTATTCATGCTACGATTCATGCTGCCCTATTTTTCAATGTCATTTTCATCCTACACAACATAGAGAAAGCGTTGTTGGCTGCTATTATCGAACTCTCAACCCATTTTCTGATTGATGTGCTGAAAGGTAGAATGAATGTTTGGTGTCCTACAGTTAAGAGCCCAGAGAACACCTATCATTGGTGGATATTTGGTACTGACCAGCTACTGCATCAGCTTGTCATTATCGGTATTGCCTATATGGTCTGTACTTAGTCCTGCCTTGTAGCCACTCTCGCCTCCATCTCCACATTTTCAATACCTGTATGCTTTAGCGTAAACCGCAGCCGCTTTGGGTAGTAGCCCATATTGTTGATCCGCTGCAGCTTGTAAGGCTTGTAATTCATAATATCCGCAAGGCTCATGATTGGCTTTCGCTTGTGTACCCTTGCGTTGCTATGGAACTCCGTTGGCCGCTTGTGAAACCGTTCGTACAAACCTTCAGGGCCATGCCATACCAGGGAAAACTGGATCGCATTACCGTTGCGGTTGTAGATCCGTTTCTGCGGGTTGGACAGCTGGTAGTTGGTTGCCGTCACATAGTTGTAACTGTAGCCCTGATAGTCGTCAATCGGTTCGTATTCCGCCCATGTGGAGTGGTTGTAGTGCCCGTAGTATTTTTTCTTGTCTCCAGTCACCTCCGGGAAAGCCCGGAAGTTGCTGGCAAAGTAAGATTCATAACCACCGGCAACACGTCCTTTCTCTGCCCAGTTGAAAACGATATTGGTCTCGATATGCAGCAGGTGAACATCACCGACAACGGAACGCTCCAGCTCCAAGATCAGGCCACGCTTTCTCACCTTCGTTTCGCCATCATCATAGAAATACTCAATCTCCCGACCAACTGCATACTGGGTGAGCGGATCCTCATCCAACAGGTAAAACTTGATTGTGAGATAACCGCTTTCGTTGGCTGCTATATAGTTCCACTCGTCATAAGTCTGGAAGATGGCCCGCTTGGTCATGTAGATAGGCTCAACTCCAGTCTTGACTTCCTTGACCTGATCACCATCCCGGAACTTCACCACTTTAGGGTAAAGGTTAAATCCCTCAAACGGCTCCCAGAACTGGCCATTGGATACATACCATGCTGCGTTGGCCTCCACATAGTAGATGGCTTCATTGGCAAAGTTAGCTCCTGGCAGATCATTGATGGTGGATACGGCATTGTCCATGCTGGGCTGCTCACCTTCCTGCACTGTCTCGTGGTTGAAGGTGATGTTGTCCAGGTGTGCCGGCTCCGGAACGTATTCGGCATCTGCTGCCAGCTCCTGTTCCCCGTAGCCCACTGCTCCGTAACTCCTGCCGATCATGGTGTACAAATCCAGCATCACCACTTCCTTGTTGAGGGTGTCGATATAAGGGAATGCACCCCACGAGCGGCTCCAGATATTGAGGAACTGGCCAGCTGTCATGCCCGGCGGAGCGATATCGTAGGCCGTATCCTCATACAGCGGGATATGGTCCTCGTCGCAGACAAACATCACGTTCTGGTATTGCTCCTTGTCATAGCGCAAATCGTAACTGACCGTATAGCCGATACTCTCAAAGAGTTGCTCCAGTATGTAGGTGGCTGAAGCGTAGAAATACTGAACGCTGTTTACGTCTGATTTCTCCTCTGTCCGGGTGTTGATCTGCTGGAAATCATCCGAGGTAAACAAGTCCCACACCGGCGTATAACCCGCCTGCGTCAGCGGACCTCCAGCCGTCAGGTAACCGATTACCTTGATCTTGAACAGCTCCGGCATAGGGGTATCCTTGATGTCGGCCAGAATGGAGGTGTTGGCCAGCACAAATACACTGAACCCGCTGCTGCTGATCCGCTGCACCTTCAGTTTTCCGGACATCAGCGAGATGCCATGGTAGCGGATCTCGGCATCAAAGCTTTGGGTGAAGATGTTGTCATCCTGGACAAACTGGTCCTCATAGCCAAATGCCTTGCGAGCCTCCTTGCTGAATGGCACATTGAAGGTGTAGGTGTGCGAGCCGGGAATGTACTCCAGGTTAAAATAATCCGAATCGATATTGAACGGGATCTGGGCACTACTGTCCAGCGGCAGCTCAATATTGTTGACAAGCAGGCTAATCATCTTTCCGTGAATTTGTAGTTGAACTCAAAACTGTAGAGTGTTTCGTCTTCCTCCACTTCTGCAAGGCTCTTGTCGGTGACCATCACCTCCACATACTGGTCTTCCAGCTTGGCAAATACCTTCTCTGCAGATAAAATCTGGAGGGCAGCCTCGTACTCCTCACGGCTGCGGAAATATCCCGTCCGGACACGGTACTCGTAATCCAGTTGAACCCGTCCAGAAATAAGCGTACTGTCCAGGTAATTACTGGAATACTTGTAAGCCGGTCGGTTGTATTCCGTCCTTTTGGTTTTGATTTGCCGGCGCTTGACACCTGTGGCCACCAGCGTCTCAAGGTTGCCGCTGTCTGCCCAGTACAGCAGCTCATGTTCGTAGCGTTTGCTGGAGCTATCCACGATCAGGGTGGCTTTGGTACCTCCGGACAGTACCTCTATCTGGGTGATGGTCTTGCCCGGCTGCAGGTTGTCATAGCTTACTTGCGGAAAACCAACCGGCAGCAGATATGCCCAGCTTTTGGTATTGTCTTTTGTACCCGGTGCCGGCATCGCCTTGGTAAAGGTTTGGCTGGTACCATCATCAAAGAACACCTCATACCCTACAGTTTGCCCCTCGGTAGCCACTACGGTTACAAAGTAGTGGGCACTTTTGCGGATGTACTTGGTATCTGCCGCCACAAACAGCGTATTGCCAAAAGCCTGGTTAACTGGAGAGAGATACCGCTTGGCGTAAAAGGCTGAAAACTCGCAGATATCCTCCGGTCCGCTGATCTGGTCAGGGTTTTCGGCAATCACCTTAAAGTACTTCAGGTGTTCGGGCAAGAACTGCGGCTCCGTATCGGTCAGGTTTACATCGCTGCAGCGCAGTACTGACTCGACAAACTCACGGGCATCGAAGCGGCCATAAGCCAGAAAGTTCTCGATCTCCTTGTAGAGCAAGAAGTTTACATCCACATCGTTATTGTCCACCTCGTAGAAGTGCACCTTGTTGGTCAGCCCGATGGCATCATCGAGCCAGTCTACCACAATCCTGTTTTTGGCGGGTACCAGTCCCGCAGGTACGTTGATCGGTGTCATATTTTGGCTAGGTCTTCAATGGCTATTTGGTCGTCAATTTCTTCCCTCACATAGGTAGTATCCCGGTAACCCCACTGGATCATGGTTGGGCGTTCGGCATTGTCCTTCAGGGTGGCCGCAATGGCAGTCAGCACCTCCAGTGTGGCAGCGTTTTCCTGTGTGATCACCTGCGGACTGTTGAGCTTGCTGGCCAGCTGGTCGAGCTGTGAGCTAGTGCTCTGACCGGTACGCTTGCTTTCGATGATGCTTTCAAAGTCTGCCACCACCGGATCACGGCGAACGGAGGCTGGTATCACGTACTCATCCTGATGGACATAACCGGCAAAAGCGCCATACCTATCACCTGTCCCGATATTGCCCTTGCCTGTTGCACCACCAAAAAAGTAGCTGGTGCCTTCCGTTACGCCAGTCTTTGATTCACCAGAAAAAGTGGGGGCTTTAGGTTTCTTTTCCTTGGAAAGTACCTGCCTGGCTTTGGCTACGTTGGTGGTAATCCGAATAATCCCTGCTGCAAACTGAGCAATACCGGCACTTCCACCAGTCAGCAGGTTAAGTGGGTTCCCTTCTGAAGCAGCCATCAATGATGAAATGGCTGCAGCGGTATCCGCACCAATCTGGAATAAGGTGAGTGCCTTGATAAATTCTGCATTTTTCTCTTCGTTGACTGCAAGCACTTGGATCAATGCACCAGAAAAGCCGGCAAGTCCTTCCATGGTTGCCTGTACCGCTTCTGCCTTTTTCTGATAGTCCCTAGTCTCTGCAGCATTGATCGCTTGCAACTTTTGCCTTCTTAAATCTGCGATGGTCGTTTCAGCAAGTTCCAACCGCTGGGCTTCTGCAATCAGTTTATCGTAATGGGAAGCGATTTGCTCCAACTCCATATCCTGTTCCGTAGCCAGCGCCTCACCACGGGAAACAAAGTCAGCACCTACCTCTTCCTTCTTTTGTTTGATGGCCTCCTCTGCTGCTAGATCAATCCGTTCACGTTCTGCATTGAATTCCTTTTGGTCAATCAACTGTGAATTATAAAACTCCAGAGTCTTGGCCTTGAGTGCATCAAAACGTGCTTGCACTCCTGCAATGGCCTGTTCATCGGTTGTCAACTGACTAGCCTCCAGCTCCTGTTCTATTTCACCCACTTCACGGCGGAGTGCTCTCCAGGCATCGAGTATTGGACCGAACTCATCTACCGGCTTTTCTTTCTTTTTGTCGTCGTCATTGCCTTTTCCCTTTCCTTTCTTCCTTTTTTCCTCCTCAATTTGACGGTCCCGTGCATCTGACCATTCCTGATCACTTTGCTTTTTCAATTCGGCTTTTCTTTCTTCCAGATCCTTTAACTTCTGCTCATAGATCTCGACCTGATTTAGAGCCTCTAACAGGTTTGCACTGGCTGTATTATAATAGTTGGAAGAGGTGCTTGTATTATCATATATTTCCTGCATCCTCTCTTGTTCTTTCCTTAGCTTAACTAACTCATCAGTTGTTGTACTAATCCCATCTATGACTTCATCATAATTCAAACTTTTGATTGTGTCCTTATTCCTAGCCATCACTGTATCTACAGACTGCATACTCTCCAACCAGTCATTGAAAAGCCCAACCGTTGTACTAAGAATTACTGAGAAAGTATTCTTCAGGAAATCCCCAAAACCACTAAAGTTTGTTGACAGCCTGGCTAACTCCTTATTAAGGTCCTGCTGTATCTCCAGTTCCTCTTTCTGTTTTTCACCCAGTTCATCCAACTTATCCAGGTTACGGCCAATAGCTTCATTCAAATTCTCGTAAGCCACTTCCAAACCACCGACATCTTCCAGTGCACCACCACCCAAGTCTGCAATAATTGTCTGCAATTCTTGCACGGATAGTCCGGAACGCTTGGACTGCACGAAAATCTTCTGGAAGATATCCACTACGTCTTCTCCTGACTCAATGGACTGCTTAACCTCATTGGAAAATTCTTTCCCAAGTGGTTTTAGCGCTTTTTCTACTGTAGGTGTAAACTCGTTCAGTCTTAGGCCAAGCTCCTTGATGGTGTCAATCAGCTTGTCATCAAATAGCGCTGCTCCTTCCTGCTGTACCAATACCTTTACAAAATCCTCTGCAGAGATACGGGCATTCTTGGCCTGCACAGCGTACTCCTTCAGCTGCGAGACATAGTCCCCACTGGCATTGGCGCCATTCAGGAAACCTTTTTCCACCAGATCAAGTGCTTCCCTAAAATCGATCTTGTAGGCAGTTGCGACCGACTGAGTGGCTTTCAGGATTTCGTTATACTCCTCGCCATAGACATCAGAAAGCGATTGGATACGGGCAGTTGTATCTTGCAACACTTCTCCAGTCTCGCCCGTTACCCGCTTGGTGGTTCGCATCAGGCCAGTGAACTTTTTCTCAACTGAAAGGATTTGATTCCCCAAATACAAAAGGCCTGCAGCAACTGCAGCAATTGCACCTCCCTTACCGCCAAGTTGCATTAGCTCACCTCCAAAGGAGCTGAAGATATTGGTGGATTTCTTGGTGGTGTTGTTGGTACTGGCCATTTCAGCCTTCACCTTGTCCATTTCTGTATTCAGTTCCTTGTAGCGTTTGGTACCTCGGGTGGTATTCTCCATTTCCCGATTGAGTTCCCTTTGCCTGTTCTTGAGCTGGCGCATGGTAAGTCCGGCAAGTCCCAGCTGTTCACGCAAGCCTTTTACCTTCCGCTCTGCATCCTTGTACTTGTCGGTTGCCTTGAGGTAATCTTGCTGTGCACCTTCCAGTTCCTTGAGTTTCTTGGCGGCATTTTCATATGCCTTTGACTGCTTTTTCCCGGCTGCCTCCAGCGACTTCATTTTGTCAGAAGTCTTGGTGTACTCCTTGGTAGCCCTTTCCAATACCTGCATCTGCTTGGCAGCCTTGGCCGCTTCTGCCTCAAACAGCCCTAACTGGTTGATACCTTGCTTGCCATCCACCTGAATGGTGGTTTTGGCTATATCATTACTTTGTACTGCCATATTTCTTGAAAGCTGAAATGATTGCCTTGTTGGCGTTTTCACATACGTTGAGGGACACCCAAGACTTGAGCGTATTTAGGCGACCATAGAAGACGGTACTGTACCATTTGGCGGGTTTTCTGCTCCCTCCGGATGATCTGCTGGAGATACTACCGCCCCGGCTGCCTGCAATCTTGGATTGCCTGCGTCCAGCAATAGTACTACCACGACCGACACCCATATCACGGAAGCGGCCGTGCAGCTTGAAGTGGTGTGCACCTTCTATCACATCGCCTTTCTGCTGTACATCACTGCGGATGGATCGCTCCAGCTCTCCAGACTTACCGACTTTTAGCCGCTTGAGCTTTGCCTTGAAAAGTTTCTCATTGTCTCGCAGCCAGCTGGCTACAATTCGGGATAGTTCCTCTTTCATGTCATTAAGGTAATGGGATGAATTGGGACAGCTATGGACAAAAAAAGCCCGCCAAAAAGCGGACTCTTTCAATTATGAACTACACTATGCTACTGATTAGCTCTTGTCGCTGTAAATATTCTTATCCTCGATACCGATAGATCGCAACCATTGCGGTACATCGAAGCTTGGACAAGCCTTGGTGGATAGCTGGTTATGTCCTGCAATCTGGATATCAGGTTGTCTGGCAATGGCAATCCTGACATACGCTGCCAATGTCTTTTTCTGAGCTTCTGTTCGGGTATCACGTGGTTTCATTCCTCTGTCGGCTCCGCCTGCATAGCAGACGTGTTGGGCCACGCCGTTGAAACCCTTGGCTCCGTTGGTCATTTCCCATGGTTCCCACTTGTCGTCCTGGTCGAATGGCTGCAGGTTGTCGATTGAACCGTCCAACTTGATCAGGTCTGAGTAGCCGGGCTTGCTCCAGCCATTGCCCTTGATATGCCACTCGATAATATCTTCCTTGGTTACCTCTCTGCCCATTGGGGTATCTGAACAGTGGATTACTAAGAGTCTTCGCTTGTTAGCCATAATGGTATTTTGATTTATCTACGTTTTTTGATGATGGTGTTGATATCCTTGAATACGATGTTGGGATTCTCGGAAATCACCTCTGTCTGAAAGTGCTTTTTGCCCAGGAACCATTTGCGGTCCCAGTAGATCACCAGATCGATGGGTACCTGGGCGGTGTAGTCTACCTCGACCATTCCTGTAGAGTCGTTGATTATGGCGGCAAACCGTGTATAATCGTCATGATAGAGGGCGATTTTTTTCTGTACCGGCATAAAGACTGTATCCATAAGCAGGATCTTGACCGTGTCGGTAATGGGTGCCGCAAAGAACTGGTCCAGCTGGGCATCCAACTCCGCAGCGCTTTCCATCCGGCGGAGCTTTTTTTTTAGTTCATTGAACTTGTGCAAAAACTGGAGGCGCTGGTTTTCCTTGGCATTCCTGAGCGTCTTGTAGTCCAGCTCCAGTGTTTCTGCCAGTGATACCTGATAGTCCAGCTTGTTTTTGTAGTGTTGCAAGTCGCCACGGGCATCGTTGGCCAGTACGGTCATTTGCTCGTAACCTTCTTTTAGGTTGCTGTTTCGCTGCAATTGTTTCCACCAGAGCCAGCTCATTAGCAGCAGTAGTGCAAATATTACTTTTGCCGGATTGCGCCGAACAAAATCTATTACCCAGAGTAATGGATTCATGATAATTGATTAATAATGATTGCTTGATTAGTCTTGATTTCGTTGAGACCTGTCATGATCTTTTCTTCCCTTGCACGGGCATCCTGTGAGCTTTCCTTGATTGTTTCCCGAAGCATCTTGCTTGTTTCTATTTGCTCCTGCATCACCTTGGTCATGGAGATAGTGGCATTGGAGTACTTGTTGATCACGGTCCAAAGACCATAGCCAAGCACCGCCACCATCACAGTTAGCAGATAGACGACAAATCCCATGTTGCGAGCTTCCTCAAAAAGATGAGGCACTTCATTGATTACTTCCATATCTAAAAAAGTTATAGCCAGTCGGCTTCATCATATACTAAATCAGCGTTGACCCCATTGGTGAAACGCATCTGGACTTCTAACCCGAAAGCATTGTGTACCTCTGGTCCAACAGGACTGTAAGTGGTATTATTGAGGTCAAAAAAGCGCATCAGATTACCGCCTTCCCATTTCTCCTGCTGCATCTTGGAAAAGATTTTCATCAGCACAATTTCACAATCAGCATAGATTTGCTCTTCCTGGTCAAAGTCATTCTTTTCACACCCTTTTAGCAGGTAAAAAGTCAGTGTCTTGTTGGAGACATTGTAATCGTCATTGTTGTGATTGAACTGGACATTGTAGGCATCCAAAAACAAAATCAGGTTTGAGGCATCCATATCCCCATTCGCCAGATTTTTCAGTTCATCTGTATTCCGGGCAAAACGTGGCGTCTTTGGTGTATGTCCGATATCCTTGAGCCTTGTGGCTACATCAAGCATGTAGTCGCTGAAATCCTTCTTTGTAATCATTTGTTGTTAAGCTTTGCTTCCCTTTCGTTTTGCTGGCGGATATCCTCATTCAAATCAAAGAGTACCGTTGTGAGACGGAGCTGTTCCCAACGCTCAAAGTTGTCTGCCTTTTCGGCTCTTGACTTGAGCACATGCGCCCAACCGTAATCCTTGTTGGACTTGCCTTCGCCTCCAGTATTCTTTTTGAATACCAAGTTGAAACCCGGATGGGTGATGATATTATGGCGGCAACTCTCATAGAAGATCAGGACGGCTTCCTTGACTTCAGGAGCCAACTTGGTAAACTGCTTTGCCCTTTTAGCCAGCAGTGCATCATTGTACTTCTGTCGGATATCATCGCTTGGCTCAAAGCCGAATACCATGGCCTTTTCCATTACACGAATAAGGATATTTTTCTTGTGCCGGTATAGGACAGCTATAATGCTATGGAGCCAATGCTCCTCTGAGGTTTGGCGGTAATGCTCCAGGAATGTTTCGCACTTGATAAACTCCACAAAGGTGAGGTTGGCGCAGTTGTCGGATGGTCCGTAGTAGGTTTTGCCTCCAATGCGAAACTTGTCAAGAATTGCCCTGGTAAGAATGGGCTTTTCGTAAAGGAATGGATAGCTAAAAAAGCGTTGCCAGTCTACCAGATCGACATTGGTAAACTTGAAGAATGGCCAGCGGAAACAGTAGAGGTGAAAGATTGGGATCAGCTGGCGGATAATCAGGTATTTTTTCCAGTCATCGGGATAGCTGGTAAAGCGGATCCGGATAATGTTAAGCAGCTGCTTGCGGGTGAGTTCGTTATAGTTTTTTGGTAGGCTGTAGAAGGTGCCGTTGTCATGCTTAAAACCGTGCATAGTTCTTTTTTTGATTGAAAATACACGAGTAGTCTATCCCAACTTAGGACATAATTATCAACTGAATATGTCCTATCTACTTCTGAGCATGAATAGTACTTTGGTTTAGGAAATTAAACACTACACTACCTTAATTAAATCAAGATGAAAGACACTGTACTATCAGCTTTTGCGCTTATCACTTCAATTGTAGTAGCAGCTTTAATCGTATCTCTTCCAATTTTATTCTTATGGAATGACCTAATGCCTGAACTCTTTGGATTTAAAGAAATCAACTTCTGGCAAGCTTTAGAAATGGGTTTGTTAGCTGGAGTGCTGTTTAAATCAAGTGTTGACAATAAAAACTGAAAGAATGACTAATCCAGAGCCTATTTTCATTGAATGGAAATTGGATATTGGAGAATTATAACAACAAAGCCCCTCATTACTGAAGGGCTTTTTTTTAAAACTTCACCACTCTTTTCCCACTATTATTAAACTCATACGTCCCAGAATCCGTTTCCCCATTGATTTCCTTTACCTCATCCACAATCTTTTGTATATAACCTTCCCCTTTTTCCTCGTACTCATTCTGGAGCTTTTCAAGCATATTGAAATCAGCTAATTTGGCTTTCTCTAAAGCATCGAACGATAAAGCTAATACACCTTCCTCACTGAGCTGGAGAGAGAGTTTGAATATGCTGTTCGCTACTGTCAGGTAAGCCACTGCACGTTGGATCTTATCGAGCAGGCTTTTGTTCTGGTCGGTTAGTGTATTCTCTTTTTTCTGCTCCAGTATCTCATCAAAGAGTGCGTCACCCAGCAGTGGCTTGACCTTGAACAGCTCGATCTCCTCCATGGTGGGCTTCATGCGGGTGAAAAGCCTGCGGGATTCATTGATATAGACAATCTTATCAAAATCGGTAGTGCTGCTGATAAAATGGGAATGGAAAGCCGCATAAGCTTCTGAAGCTGTCCAATCCGGAAATAACAGCTTGTTATCTTCCAGATGCTTTAGCAGCAGGTCTACATAGTAAAAGCCTGTATCCCGGTAACCGTTTTTCATCTCTTTGAGCTGCCACTGATAGGCACTTTTCTCAGAATCAGTATGGGTTACCCTAATACCCGTATTGCCCTTGCTGGCTGTAGACTTGCTGATAAATTTCCACATACCCAAGTTGGCTGACGCTGTCTGTAGCAGCTCGATCAACTCCAACTCATCTGTAGAGGCAGTGTCATCCTGGTACTTAGTCAGCAGGTTGTTGTAAAAGCTACTGGAGAGATAAGGCTTGATATGTTGATGCTCCACATAATGCAAATCCGGCGTGATCTTGATAATAGCGATTGCCTTATCCACATCAATCTTTTCCCAGAGTTCTTCCTTTGTCTTGATAAAAGTTTTCATGCCTGTTCTCCAGCGTTAAAGTTTCGGTCTTTGGTACTTGTCTGGTCCAGTGTGGTAAGGAAATAGTTTCTGAACCAGAACTGGATATTGGGATTCCACCCGTTGAAATCCCGGATAAAGTGGAATGGCTCAAGCAGGATATCCTGTTCGGGCTTGCAGTTGGCAATGTGCATGTTGAAAAGGTTACGGATCTCCGAGCCTTTGCTGTTCATGCTGGACTTACCTGGGCTTGTTGCGACCAGTGAGGCATGAACCCCCAAGGCATTGAAGATATAGCTGGTACCAATCTCCGAATCCTCATTGTAGGCTGCGTCAAACTTCATGGAATTGGGCACCTCCTCAATGGTCCAGCCTTCGTAGAGTTTACCATCACTTGTGGTTTTCATCATAAAGGCAATCGACTTACCACTGTTTTCCACTCCAGAGAGGAAGGTGTCAAACTTGTCGTATTCAGCCTCCACCAGCGTACGTCTTTTCTCTGGCTCGAAGTTCTCCCATTCGCCTTTGTACTTCCATTCCATCCACCAGTCGGGCATCTTGATCACATAGCGGATCGTCATCTGGTTTTTCATCAGCTGGTACTTGAACTCCGGGATCATCTTGACCACGTCCAGCCATTTGGACTGGCGAATGGAGTCCCATGGTGCCAGTTCGTAGTATGCCTGTCCGGAAGACTCGCCACTGACGGGATAGATAAACTGGTTGCCGTCGTTTCGATTCTTGACGCTGTCGATGGAGCCAAAATACGGATTGATGACCGGCATATGGATGGTGGATGGGGAATCCTCGTTGTTTTCCTGCCAATTGGTATTGATATAGCAATCCTTGATAACGCCATCGTTTTTGTCCTGCAACCCCCAACGGCACCAAGCTGACTCATTGCACTTGAAACCTGCCACTTTCGAAAGGTTTTCATCAAAGATCAGTGTCGGGAAGACGTTCCAGAACTTATAAAACTCGGTGGACATCTTCCGGAGGAAACGGCGGTAGTTGGAAGTTTGAAGGAATGCTTCAATTTCAGGTATCCTTTGAGGCTTCAGGGTTTCGTTGCCGTCATCATCATAGTTGACCTCCCCATATACCAGACCTCCACTGATCAGGGCATTGGCTTTCCAATAAAGCGTAGCTGACAGTGTTGGTACCGCATTGATATCCTTGATAATCTTGTCGGGGTAGTCGTTACCAGGATCAAACCACTTGGCCACCTTGCCACCTCCTTCGTCTTTGGCCAGTGGTGTTGCGGGCTGCTCCCCGGTGACTCCCTGCTTGATCTCTCCAACATAGGCCGCATTGGTCTTTTTGGAGATATGTAAAAATGTTTGCTCTTGCCTGCTCATTAGTATCGCATCATTTTGCCGTTGAACCTGTGGATCAGCACAGCGTGGATAGTTCGCAAATCACCAGTTTCGGGGTGTACCAATGTCAGGGTGCGGGGTAGCCGTTTGCGCTTTGTTGTACCTGCCTGTGTTTTGACAGCTGGATCCACTTTGGCCACCTTTGCCCAGATGTACCCCTGCAATTGCATGCGCCTACAATCTTTCTTGTGTGTACGGTTGTAGGTAAATACCTCAATATTGAATGTAACAGGGATGCCATTATGGTCCTTCTTTTCCATTTCCGTCAGCACCTCCGATAGTTTGATGAATTGTTCCATGAGTGGAAAGTGCACAAAAAAAGCCTGTCTGGTGAGGACAGGCTTGGGGGTAAGTGTTTATCCCTCCAAATAGCTAAAATTGGGATGATTTCAACTCTAATCTAACTCTTATTCTACACTTTCGGGTTCCTTTTTTTGAAAAAGACCGTTTTTAACGTACCATATTTCAAGCAGTACAACCCCGAATCTGTCCTAACACTATCAAGAACCCCGATTTTAGGCGGTGAGAAAAAAATGAAAGCGTTTTTTTCGGGGAAAGAGGAGCGGCCTGCCCTATCATCAGTGTGCAATTGCACCCCATTTTAGATTTATGATATCTGATTGAGCTAAAATTTTACACCATGAGCGACGAAGAACTAATCGAATTAATTGAAGAGTGTAACCAGGGAAGACACCAACTTAAAAGAGTTACTAAAGATGTGTACCAATTAAAATTACCAGAACAATTCTTCTACTTGGTAAAATCATCCAGGGAATTCATAGGCATTATTCAATACTATAATTACAACCTCCATTGGCTGACAGTGCCAGAGCTAAGAGGAAAAGGGTTGCTATCGGATCCCATCAAAGACATTATTCTTCCTGACATAATGAAAGTATTTAAGAAAGACCACCAACGAATAACCATAAGTCAAGGGCTTGACAATCCTGAAGCTTCATACAACTTGGCTATCAAATGTGGATTCACCCTTGTGGAAGATGATGGCTTCAAATATGAAATGATGTACAAACCCTGAGTTGGTTTTGTCTTGATAGGAGACTTCATTTAATGCTTTATACTTTAAAACCCAACATGCAATATTAAATCTTGTGTGTTGGGTTTTGCTTTTTCCACAAAATCCGTCCTAACCAAATCCAATCCTTTTAACCTCCTTCATTCCAAAATTGAAGGATTATGAGTCACAACCTTATAAATGAAATCATCAGCTCACCGTTATGGATCACGCCAAGTTATGCGCAGGCCCAAATCCCGCAGCTTATGGCATTGCTCAACGGTAAGCAACTAATCTCAGCAGAAGAAGCACTTAAGAACCAGCAGGAAGCTACCCCCCAAATGGCAACCATTGACAATGCGTCAACCGGCAGTCGCACCTTCAATATTGCCAGCATGGACTTGAGGGGACCGGTTACCAAATACGGGCAGTGGTGCGGTCCTGCAGGCACCAAGCAGATGTCCCAATGGATCCGAGACGCTGACGAAAACCCCAAAGTGGATGCAATTGTCATAGAGCTAGACAGCGGAGGCGGTACAGCCATCGGCACACTGGAGCTAATCCAAACCATTCGAAATACCCAGAAACCAGTCATTGCATGGGTAGACAATATCGCAGCATCAGCCGCCTACTATATCGCAGCTGCTACGGATGAGATTATCACCTCCAGCAAGATGGATATGGTGGGCAGCATCGGCACCATGGCAGCCTTTGCCGACTTCCGAGGTGTACTCGAGAAACAAGGCGGCAAGTGGCATGAAATCTACGCCACCAAGTCCACCGATAAGAACGGCACCTTCAGGGCTGCCCTCGAGGGAGACTACAAACCAATGATCGAGCAATCCCTTGATCCATTGAATACCAACTTCCACAACGATATCAAGACCTTCCGGGGCAACAGGCTCAACCTCGATTTTGAGGATGTCCTAACCGGTAAAGTGTACTATGCCGATTTTGGAGATAAATCAGGAATGGCGGTCGGACTTGTGGACGGCATTGGCGATCTCAACTACGCACTCGAGAGAGCTGCTGCACTTGCGGCCAAACGCCAGGAATCACAACAAACGCAACAAACCATGAGCATCTTCGGAAAAAACAAGTTTCCAAAATATTCAGAGCTGCCGAAGCTCGACCAAAGCGAAATCACTGCAGAGGCATTGCAGGAAGTAAACGAGGAACTGACGCAGCAAGGCGTCGAAACCTTCAGGCTATCCATGGCTTCTGAAGAGCAACAAACCGCTGATCAAACCAAGCAGGTCACAGACCTGCAGGCCAAGGTAACCAACCTTGAGCAGCAACTTGAGCAAGCCAACCAAAAAGCAGCTGACGCAGAAGCGAAAGCGACACAGCAGCAGGCATTGGCAGAAAAGTACTCCGCTCAGTTGGCACTCAACCAGCAGACCGAACCAATCGCCGACCAGGACAAAGAACCTGCAGGCCAACAGGAAGAGCAGCAAGGCTCCGACTTTCAATGGTTCAAAAAATTCAACGGGTAATCACTTCTAACTGACAAACAGATATGGCAGATATCACTACGACCGATCTGGTAGCCCAATACGGGACCTACTACGACGGCAAGGACAAAAGAGACCGCCTTTACGAACTGGTAAGGGTGAAGTCTGAAACCGATATGGTGGCAAGCTCCATCACCATCGAAGAAAACGAGTACCAGGCTGCAGAGTCTGAGTTCACCGAAATTTTGCAGGGATTTCAGAAGGGATGGACGCCAAAAGGAGCGCTGACCTTCAAGCCTCGCCCAATCAAGCTGGGCAACTTCAAGATTGACGTAGAGGTATTCCCGGACGACCTGAAAAACACTTGGGCGGAATTCCTGACAGGACTGGAGCCGGCTGAACGTACACAGTGGCCACTCGTACGCTGGATGCTTGAAAAGCATATTATGCCTAAGATCCAAGAGGATTGGGAACTCAAGGAAGTATTTGGTGGCGTCAAAACAGCAATTAACGCAGGTACGCCATCAGCGGCTGGTGCAAATATCGATGGCCTCAGAAAGCAGATCAACGACGGCATTACAGCAGGTGATATCACCCCAATTGCCACGGGTGCTGCTGCCACCGATCCGGTTGCTTTTGTGGACCAGATCGAGGCATTCGTAGATGCCATTCCACAAGAGTACCGTGACAAGCCAATGGAGTTGGTAATGTCCAAGGATCTGGCTAAACGCTACGCCCGTGGCTACCGTGCCAAATACATGACAGGTGTCGTAGTAGGAGGTGAATCCAGATTGGAAGTAGTAGACACGAACATTACTATCGTAGGAGTTCCTTCCATGATAGGTTCAGAGAAATGGTTCTGTACCCTGAAATGGAACCTCAAAAAGATCATGCGTAACAAGGGTAACTTCAATTCCCCTCAAGTCACCAAGGGTGAAAACCCTCGTGGCGTGCAGATCTACTCCGACTGGTGGATGAGTATCGGTTTCCTAATTCCTGAAATCGTCTTCACCAACGATCAAGATACTTTGTAATCAACCCGGAACACCCTGATTAAGGGTGTTCCCCTAAAATATCAATTCCAATGACCCCAGAAGAACTAAAAGACTTGTCACCCGAAGAGGTGGCGGAATACTTAAAGCAACAGAATGAAACAATCGCTGAGCTGCAGGCCGAAAACGAGGAGGTTAAGCAGTCCAGGGAAGTCAAAGCCCCCGTCATTCTGGTAACTGGCCAAAAGTACAAGTGCCCAATCCCGATCACGGTACTTTCCCGTGACATCATGGACGAGTCTGGCAACAAGCTGCTGGATAAAGGCACTTGGCTGATGACGACCGAAATGCTCGCAAAGAAAAAAGACGACAAGAAGGTCAAAGACCTGAAGGAAGCAGGCAAGCTCCTGACAGAACAGGACCTGAAGGAACAACCAAAGCTGGTAGCCAGTCTGGTTGCCGCCAAGATCGCCTTCGTAACGAAACTCTAACACTTTAATCTAAGCTAAACGATGGCAAGCACTGACTATGTAGACTTGAACTCGCCCCGTGGCCGTGACAACGCACCCGGCATCAAGCAAACCGTATGGCTTGCGCCAATGGATTACTTCGATACCATCAGTGATGTGGTCGATCCAGCCAGCTTTGATGGGGATGCCGTAACAATCGCCGATCCCCATGTATTCAAGGCCGCTAAAGGATGGATCCAGATGTACACCACAGTCGAAAAGTCCAACTTTACAGCAGAAGCAGCCGGTGATGTGGATGCAGAGATGGTCCAGCCAAAGCTCACTTTCTTCCACCCAGGTGATGATGAGGCTGCGGCTGCTATGGCCAGAAGGGTAAAGAACGACCGCTTTATTGTGATTTTCGAAACACAAAACGGCAAGTTTATCCAAATTGGCGCCAAAAATAATGGGGCTAAGGTAGTAGGCACTTATGATATGGGAACTGTCGGTAACGGTGGCAACGGATGGACTTTCGAGGCAACAAGCTACGATAACTTTATCCGATTCTATGGTGCTGGTCAGCCAACACCGCTGCAATCCGACGGTGGAGCAGCCTAAGAAATTTTTTCTGAAGCCAACTTTTTGGAAATCGGCTCCACCATGGTGGGGCCTTTTTTCATCAAACCAACAAGCACATGAACGCAATACACGAAGTACTCAAGCACTGGAACTATGAAAGAGCATACCAAATCTTCAGGGAGCACTCCACCTCCCACTTCCTCAAGGACCTGCTCCAAAACGAAACCAGCTTCAACACCAAGAAGCTGCAGCAGGAACTGCAAAAGCTGTCCGAAAAAGCAGAGGTAGCCAAGCAGGTCGAAAAGTCCACCAAGGAATTTTCAAAGAGCAAGTTCCCGAATGCCCCGGAAGAGGTCCGACAGCTCGAGCAGCAGAAAAACGAACTGTTTGCCATTGTTTCAGCCAACAAAATGAGGTTGGACCTAGTCCCCAAAGGTGAGCAGCTCAATGAAGCAATCACAGAACTGATGGGCCTTTGGGAAAAGATATACGCCTGCTGGGATCAGCTCGACCACTACCGGGAACATGAAAAACTACCAGACCCAGCAAGGCAACCGGAAAGGATCGAAATCGACACCGAAAAGATTGACCGGGCACAGCTGCAGAAGCGGCTCTCCAATGTGCGCACCTATATCTCACGCACCAACAAGAAGCTGGAGAAAGCCGAAACCGACAGCGACCGCCAAAAGGAACTGGAGGAAAAACTCCAGCAACATATCACTGAAAGAGATGCACTAGAAAAAGCATTAGCCGATGCCGAAGATAGTCTATAAAGGAACCGACAAGGATGCCATTCTTGCCTTCCTGACTGGCAAGATTCCAGAGGAACAGCTCCCAGACGCAGCCAAGCTAAAACTGGAAAGGATCATATTTGCCGATGACCTGATCCGCAAGCATTTCAGCATGAGTAAGGTTCTGCCAATACTGCAGAGGGTTGTAAAGCTGAAGAAGCTGGCCAAGAGTTACAGCCGTACCTCCGCCTTCAGGGATTACCAGGACGCACAGGAAATCTTCGGTTCCATGGTCAAGATGGACCGCAACTACCATGTATCCATCCTGATGGAAAACATCAAGCAGACCCGTGACATGGCGGTCGTGGATGAGGACCTGAAAACCATGGCCACCTGTGATGCCAACCTCACCAAACTGATCGAGAAGTTTATGGGCGACAAGGAAACCGTGGACCCGGAGCAATTGCAGCCCCCTAAACCGCTGCTGGTATTTGACCCTGCACTGCTGGGCAAGAAGTTGCCCGATGACCAGGAACTGATGCGACAGCTCAAGGAACTGAAAAGGGTACCTAAACTCGATGCAGACATTGAAGACACCGACTATGAAGAAATCAAGCCAGAGGAGTAAACACTTTATCGTGATTGCCGGCAATATGGGCAGCGGCAAGACCACCCTTGCCGAGACCCTGACCAAGATCCTGCCCAACTACACCTTTATCTCCATTGATGAGTGCCGGTGGCGCTTTATGCATGCCACCCCCATCTCACGGGAACAAAAGGCACAGGAGACGTTCAGCAACCTGATCCAGCAGCACGACCGGATTATCCTGGAGACAACCGGCAGCGGAAAGGCATGGAAGTACGCCAAGTGGGCCATGCAGACACACGACAGGTTTATCGTCAGGATCAGCTGCCCCATATCAGTTTGCAGGCAACGGGTAAAACAGCGCCGCAAGGTCACCCCACTGCCCTGCAAGTTTGACCTTACCACCTCTCTCAACCTGATGGAAGAGGAACTCGGGACCATCAAGCCCAACGTCAAGGTAAGCCATGATATGGCCATCCATGAGCAATTGCACTTTTTGATTCAAAACGGAATACTGGAGTATGAATTATCCGCAAGGCTGCAAGCCAATCCATCACAATGTCCCCCAGCTGAAAGCCACGCTTATCGACGCACAGATCGAGGTGGATATCTGGGGAAGAGGTACGGGCAAGACGACTAGAGGCACCAACTGGCTCAAGAGCCGGGCAGATTTGATGCCACGCTCCGGTGGTGCCATTGTAGGTTATACCTATACCAACCTGCTCACCAAGCTGCTGCCCAACATTATCCGGGAACTGGAGAGTTTTGGCCTGATAGAAGGGATACACTTCTGGGTTAACCGGTTTCCGGACAAGAAATTCCGGATTCCCAAGTCCATCCGCCCCATCAAGTCCAGCAAGAATACCATCTTCTGGTGGAACGGCGCCAACACCCAGATCCTCTCCACCAAGACACTCAACAACGGTATGGACTCGGATTACTTCTGGTTTGACGAGGCCCGTTTCTTCAAGCACCAGCTGGTCCGGGAGATCCTACCCGCCAACCGAGGCAATGACATGCACTTCGGACACCTGAGCCAACACCATTCCGTACTGTTCACCTCCGACCGCCCACGGGGAGCAGAACAGAAATGGCTCGAGAACTATGAGGAACAATACGACGAGCAGCGCTGCGAACTGATCCTGCAAATTGCCATCAGGGTTTCCCAGCTCGAGTACCAGCTGGAGACAGAGCACCTTTCCAACCGAAAGGAGCAGCAGGTCAAGGCACTGATCAAGCAGTACTCTGCAGAACTCAATGAGCTGCGAAGAAAGACCGTCTATTTCTCCACAGCCAGCACACTGGACAACGTGCATGTATTGGGCATTGATGCCATCCAAAACCTCAAGAAGCTACTATCCCCATTAGACTATATGATCTCGGTGCTCAATGAGATTATCCACAAAAAGGCCGGTGGCTTTTACGGTTTGCTCGATGAGGAACGCCATTATTACGTAGCGGAAAAGGATAGCTTTATCATGAACCTGGACCTGCAAGGCAAAACCATTTTCGATGTCAAGAAGGATTGCCGCTGGGACTCTGACCTGCAGAAAGGAAAGCCCCTCCAGATAAGTTGCGATGCCAACATCGCCATCAGTACCATGTCCATCTGCCAGCCAAGAAAGGTGGATGGAGTGGAATGCGATGGCCCCATCAACGCCATGCACGTGGAGTATCCTAAAAAGATCTCGGACCTGGTCAAGAAATTCCATGCCTACTACAAGCCCCATCAGATAAGTAACAACCAGATCGACTTCTGGTATGACCACACCTTTGTAGCCGAAGACGCCAGCCGGGAGATCAGCTTTGCCGATGAGTACCAGTCAGAGCTGGAGAAACTGGGCTGGAAAGTCCGTATGCACTATATCGGCAAGGCACCCCATCACGATGCGGTCTATTACCTTTATGCCCATATGTTCAGTGAACGCGATGAAAGGCTGCCCGCCTATCGTTCCAACCGGGTCAACTGCGAGGACCTGAATATCAGTATGGAAAGCTGCGGGGCAAAACTGGGAAAGAAAGGATTCAACAAGGATAAGTCTGGGGAAAAGAACTGGAAGACACGCCCGCAGGTACACGAGCCGCACTACACCGAGGCACTCGACACCTACCTGGTCGGCAAGTACCTCAAGAAGATATCTGGAGAGAAAGAATACGAACACTACGATTTGAACTAAACAAAAAAGCCTTCCGGGATGGGAGGCTTTCTTGTTACCTGTTGGACATATTCGTATTGGAAGCATTGGAGATAAAACTCAGATCGCTCATGCTGTACTTCTTGTACCTTGGAGACTGCGGGTAGTTATCCACATAGAACACATCCCCTCTTATGTAGAGCGTATTTGAATACTGGTTAGGGCTTACTGATGTCATGTCAACCCCATGCACAGTTGCAGAAATCCAATCCCTTTCACTGGCAACCTTCACATTGTTGACAAAAGCGGCCCCATCGCTAATAAAGTACCCCCCAGACCCAACACTCAAGACAACATCCTTTACCGTGTTCTTGTCTGCATTGGCTGAAAAGGCCATGTTCAGCAGGTCCTCCCAGTAACCAACAGAGTCAGCATATACCGTCGTTGAATTATCCTGCTCATAGGAAGTCAAAGCGATGTAATTCATTGAAGGGGACGGGAAGTTGATCAGGTTCGGCACAACACTGTTCAGCTGCACCGGCAGGCTGCCAAACATCCGCCTATCGTCCTGGTTCAGGATAAGCCGCTCCAGTGAATCGGTATTGTAGAGCACCGTTTCGGTGTCACACAAATCCAGTCCCAACTCTTTCAGTGAGGTATTGCCTGACAGGTCAATACTGGTGGGCATGTTTCCGGAAGCATTGAACACCTCCAGGTTATCCTTGTTGATCGAGGCCATATCCACAATGAAGTCCGTATTTCCCTGCAACCCGTTAAAACCGTTCTGGTCCATTCTCTTAGGGGTGACCAGCTCCCTGAGGCTTGGCAGGTTGGAGGCCCTGAAATAGTATTCCTGATACCTGTTGAGGTGCAGCACTTCAAGGTTCGGGAAATTATCAAACACCAACCCCTGATACCCTGAGTCGATAATCGAGTTTCCATATGCGCCACGCCTGAACTCCACCAGCGAGGACTTGTCAAAGCCTGCATCATTCCAGAACGGGCTGAAGTACATCTGTGCCCAAGGCTCAAAGTATTTCAGGGACTTCAGGTTGATGATGTTCACCCTGGCAGCAGCATCACTGATCATGGAGAAAGGCATCAGCCACAGCGCCTCCACATGGTCCACATTCCCAAAGTCAATGGTCATTTGGTTGTTGGGTGGCTTGTATCCCCTGATCGATGCCCTCATAAAGTCCAGCGTGCCAAATTTTGGCACCACCAGCGGCTCTGGGGTGATGCCCTGCGTTATCGCATCATTTCCCCTGAACACAGTTATATCCGTGAGCTTGCGGGTATAATGGTACATCTTGTTGGTCGGGCTGGCATCACAATAAACATAGCGTGCCCACCTGAAAGGCTCTACCAGGTTGTTGATCTCATCCCTCATGTCCAGGGTGCAAGTGTCTTGCCCCTTGTACTTGTCGGCGGCTTCCTGCCAACTGTTTGAGCCTTGGTTTGCATTCCCGTTTGGAATAAAGCAGGAAACGATATCCGTGATGGCCTCATGGATGCTCTGCCAGATCGAACCCCCATTCACCCAGTCATTCCCTCCATTGTCCGTGAAAACCTCCTCAAACTTGGGGTGCATGATCTCAATGCCGGTATCATCATAGAACTGCTCCGTTGCTTCCGTGACATTGTCGTCAATCCCCTGTGAAAGCGCCATAAAGTCCAGCACCACAGTCCCTGTTGTCACGTCACCCTGCTCAATCTGTGTAATCATGTCCAGTATGCTAAGGTCAGTGTCCCTGAGTATTACCCGCATGGCACTGTCGAAAACCACCTGCGTAAACTGTGGCGCAACTGTCATCCTAAGCTTGCGCATATTAAGCCTGACAATGGCAGCAGGCTCCGTATGGTAAAACTCCAGCCTTGTACCGTCCAGACCTACCCAATTGCTCCTGTTCGTAATATTGAACTGGTAGGAATTGTACTGCCCTTTGGTGATGATCAGCCCTTCCCCTGAATTCTGGGAAAAGCAGTTCCGCATATCATACATGCCACCCTTCATATAGACTATACCCAACAGGTAAGTGGCCGTCGTGATGGTCCAGCCCTCACCGTTGCCATCAAAGTTTGGCCCACCCAATTTGGTCATCAGGTCAATACATGCCTGGTCAGGCTCCTGACCCGGTACCAATGGAAAACCTTCCTGTGTATCGCTGCTGTCTGTAGAGTCCGGAATAATAACCCCAATCTTAAATGTACGCCCCGTAAAGGTCAGATCCTCTCCCCGCAGATCCAGCTGCTGCAAAACCGAAAGCAGCTTATCCTTTGTCAGGATGGCATTGGTCATATCAAGGGTAAAGCCAGCCTGTTGCACCACATAGTCCGGCAATTGCAAATCCAAGTCCCGTCCATTTTTCAGACAGACATACGAAAGGGTACTCCAGTTCTGCTTCGTCAAGTCCAAAGTACCATACACCCCCGCATCACAAAAGTTAATGGCCGTCACGGTGGCCGGATCATCCACAATCAGATGAGAATACTCCTCAAAGTGGATCCACTCCGCAGGCTCACCGGTTTTCTGAACCAGCAATTGCTCCGGGTTGTCCCGGTACACCACCAGTGTAGGCGTTGCCGGCTCTGCAATGCTTCCCTCAAAGATCCGGCTCCTGTCCAGGCTCCGCTCTCCAGCCGTAAAAGCATGCGAGTTGCCTTGCGTTACCTGGCTACCCAGATCAAAACCAAAAGACATCCGCAGCGGTGTCTCCTTCGTTCCGATCAGTTTCTTTTCCCCCAGCTGGTTCGTGACCACACACACCACCCGCTCATCCTTTAGCTGCAGTGCCAGCTCCCGCACCTCCTCCCGATCCTTGGCAATACCAAACTGCAACTCCAGCTCAAAGTAGTCACCTTGCTTATCCGTCTTCATCGGCTCACGGTACCTACCCCCCAAAACATCATAGAGGTAATAGATCCCCTCTTCCGAAACAATGCTGATAGCGGTGGCCTTATGCGCACCCTCATAGTCAATGGAGCTGACATTGTCTGCCTTTACGACCACAATATCCTTGAAGCTGCCCCAGTTATCCGATTTTGCTCTACCTAGATTCATCTTGCCAGTTCACGTCTGATTTGAATTTCCTTAGTCATTTTGCGCTGCTCGCTCCGCTGCCAGAGCTTATAGCCCCGGGCAGTCTTGTACTCGTTCAGGCAGCAGATATCGTAAAGTTCCAGGAACTCCACCACTGCCGAACGGGCAGACTTTCCCGCCAGTTTTTGCGCCTGCACATAGGTCAGCAGCTTGAACTCAAATTCGTGTTTTAGTGCCGGAATGATATGGACAGCCCGCACACTGCACGAGCTTACCACTTCCACCTCCACCACCTGGCATTCTTCCTCCCCTTCCTCCAGATCCCCATCAAGCAAAACCAGATCCTGGTACCTGTTCTCAAACTGGCATCCGTACTCCATCTCGATATACTTGGCCAGCCAGCGCTCACACTGCAACATTAGCCGCTCCTTGCGGACCTGCCTGCTTTGCGCCTCCTGATTGCTGAAAATTGATAGTTGTTTGCCGTTCATTACCATAACGCTCTATGTTTCCCATAAAATTATAGGAAGTATTTATGAGGTCATAGTGGGCACAAAAAAGCCCCACTCAAACATGGCGTTGAGTGGGGGTGCACAAACATTCTAAAATTATCATATCACTTTTAGAATTCCTGTTACAAGGCAGCAGGTTTCTCAGCATATTATGATATTATCGACATACGCCCAATTTTACATTAGAAGTACCTATTAATTTAATGATTCTACACATTACACAGAAAGGCAACATGTTAACAACACAAAAGCCAGATAGTACAACCATCTGGCTTTATACGAAATAGATCAGGATCAGACTTTAGGGTCAAAAAAGCCTGATGCCTAAGCGTCTACTATAATTACAATTTTTTTTTGATACAATAAAGCCTGCCACAAAATGGCAGGCTTTAAATCTCTCTCTAGGAGTCAAGTATATTGGTATCCATGCGATCGAAAAACTACGTTTCAATCATATATAATTTACACAACCCCACCATTTCTTTACTTACCAATTCCGTTAATAAAGCAAAAAGCCCATCGCATAGCGACAGGCTTTATATAATTAAGAGCTAATAGTACATTAACTCTAATATTTATTTATTAAAAGAAGATAAACATTGTACTATCCTAAAATTTCAAAGCTACTCCTATTCCATTTGTTCCGATATTGAGTTTGAAAATATAACCTGAATCTTTTCCATAACCTGTGTTGTAATACTGAATTGCTTTTTGCGCATTTTTGTCAAACCATTTATTAAACGGTATGGCTAATAAAGCACAGCCCGCTCCAATATAAGCAAGGTTCCAATTAGGATCCCCATCACTGTCCAACCCTTGAGCCACTGGTATGGCAATTAAAGCCCCAGCAGTAATTCCTAGAAGTTGGCTCGCCAGAAAATTCAATGCCATAGGCTTGTAGTAAGCTTTCATTTCTGGATTATCCTTAAAATGCATAACCAACTGCTGCTGGTTCATTTCTACACCACATTTCTTGTAATACTTTTTCTTAAATAACCCTTTTTCAAAAGTCTCTATTGGCTCAATATCTGATTGTCCCATAGCCATACTTGTTAACATAGCAAATAGCATGAAGAAAAGTAGTTTTTTCATTATTGTAGAGTTAAGTATATAAGAAGCAACTGTATTGTAACAACTCTAATGCAAAAATAATTTACACAAAAAGCCCATCACATTGTGACAGGCTTTTCGTATCTCATTTCTAAACTAGATTTTTAGGATTGGTACTCCTAAATATGGCACCATAACAAAAAAACGGACAGATACTGTCCGCTCTTTTGAGGCCTATTTATATGTGAAAGTACAAAGCTGATCTTTTTTACACCAAAATGCAAATACCACAAAACCCGCCACTAAGGTGACGGGTTTTACAGTGAATGAATAAACATGAGTCAAGATACTTCTAGTACGTATACTTTTATAACAAACCAATCTCAAAAATAATTTACGCAAAAAGCCCATCACATTGTGACAGGCCTTTCACTACTCAATCATTACGTTTTTTAGGATCGGTATTCCTAATTCAGCACTAACAAAAAAATGGACAGAGGCTGCCCATTCTTTCTTGTGCTTTTTTTAATCTTAATTATTTATGAAGGTGCAAATTTCACCTTTTTTATACTCAATAGCAATTCTATAAAAAAAGCTTGCCTTCTGCTTAGGCAAGCTTTTATTCGTGTTTACAATCTTTAAGCTCCCTTCATTAGCCTAAAGATTACTACTGCTGTTAATTTTAGTCAGAAAGTATTACCCCTCTCTTCTTGGATAAAACTCTCAATTCAATAACAATTGCAGCCTATAATAATTCCCAAACCAATAAAAAAAAGCTTGCCTATGATGCGGAGACAAGCCTTTTTCGCATATGTCATGCTGTTGCTAATTGGCTAAGAAAGTTACGTCCGCTGCCTGTGGAATAACTCTCAACTACATAACATTTATAATACCTGAAAAATGCCTAAAACATAAAAAAAGCTTGCCTAGGGCTAAGGCAAGCTTTCCGTTTGTGCATAGACTCTTCCAGACCTCCTCCCAGGTCCAAAAGGCTAGTTATTGGCTGTATCTAAACCAAGAACACTTTCAGCCAAAAAATAATGCCCAAAAGCTGCCCACTTTTATACAAAAAGCGAAAAATAGATACCCTAAACTGCCCAAAACAGGCAAAAAGGTTGTATACAATTATCAATCTCTCAATATCAACTCCAGCTCCTCAATAATACTGATCTCGGTAATCTTCGCATAAAACTTCTCCGTAGTGGCAATATTGGAATGACCCAACCTCTTGAACAATCCTTTTCAAGTGCTTATTGATCATTGGATGACTCACGAATGGCAATACATAATCATATTTTTGCAGCAATTCGAGTGCCTTTTCGCTCAAAGGAACCAGAAACTCTTGATCGTTTTTTTGTCGATTTTGTCTGATATGTGGCGCCCTTCTGATATACTCCACGTGCTTATCATATCGAAATAAAGTATAGTCTATATAACTCATACCCGTATAGCAAAGAAACCGGAAGACATCAGCCGCTTTTTGTCTTGACTTGCTCCTAGGCTGATAAGCTTCCAGTTGCTTCAGTTCATCACGATCTAGGTAAATCATCTTTGACTTACTTTTAGGATTCAGTTTTAGATCTTTCAAGTGGTTATACTGTAGGTAGTCCTCTTCTACCGCCCAGTTAAGCATCATATTAAGCAGATTGAGTGCTCTAGCAGTGTAATGTTCCGAATAGCCTTTTTTTTTAAGCATCCATGTCATAAAATCCTTGCCCAAAGATTTCGTAATTTCTGCTATCAAGATGGTGTCTTTTCCTATTTCCTTGAAGTGATCCAGTATCTTATTCATTCTGTACCTATAAGCATCATAGGAAGAAGTAGTCACTTCCTCCTTTTTCTTTTCAAGAAATAGCTGAGCGCATTCTACCAGTTTGATATGTTTTCCTCTGTGTTGTTTGTTGTATTCATTCTGAAGCATTTTTGGTGTGATCTGCTTAAACTCTGGTTTCATTCGAGCGTAAAGCATCTTGATTTCATTTCTAAAGTTCTGAAGTAGCTGGTTGTCTGCGCTATGGTAAGATGACTTGATCAAGTCTCTAGTACCACCCCAATCAATTAGTTTGCATGTAATTCCGGTTGAAAACCCTGTACCCTTTTCGCCCTCACAATGGATACGTGCATAGATTGTTACGGAGTCTGAATTCTTTCTACCTCTTTGGTAGTACTGTACGTTTGCATTCACCTTTCTAAAGTTTTGATGAACAGCTACAATGACTGACTTAGATGTCATGGCAAAAAAATCTATAGGTTATTAAAAAATTGAATGCCAGTGAAAAAAGTCCTATCAATGTAGCATATATGTAGCAAAACGGCATCGAGCCTATTTCCAACTAACTAAAGCCATTGTAAATCAACAGCTTTACTAAATGTTACAAACAAAAAAACCACAAATGTACATAGTTACATCTGTGGCTTAACCACCTAAAAATCAGAATAAATAACATTTTGAACATGACACGGTTAGTCATGTTATTAGAATTATATAAAGAAGTAAAAACAAATCAGATTAACTTATAGCTCAAAGTTAACGACTATCCTTCAGTTATTGCATGCCTTTATCTACTGAGAAGGCTACACACTTCATTTTTTGAATTTCAATCTAAAGATCACTTCACTAAAGTTTACTCATAAGTGTTATATGTAACCAAAATATAAAAATCAGCCTCTTAACACAGTTAAATTAATTATTTGTATACCAAACACTTACAAATGAATCATCACATTTTATCAATGTCAATAACACCGAAAATTGCATACTTTTTTAGGGAAAAAATGCGCTCAAAACATTGTATTCTTAAAATATCACCTCAAAAAAGTTAACAACTTTAAATAAAAAGAATGAATATGATATTTCTAACAAATCAGAACAATAACTCTATTTACATTTATTAAACATTTGGGAGATAAATTCACAATAACGCAACCTAAACGTATCAAAAATATAACTTTAGTAATAATTCTTCCATTTTAGATTTTTGCACAAAACCCAACAAATAGAAATATACAAATACTTACATATCAATTACTTATGATTACTTTTTTGTGTTATTCTTATTGAGAATTGAAATAATATTTGTAATATCCCAATGTGTACACAACCAACATTCAATTATTTTATTATTTACTTTAGTATTTATCACGATTAACAATCTATGTATTAACAAGTCTTCTCCTTCGAGATCTGAAGTTATGTAAACCCGCTCCAATTTTCATCACTCTATCTAATGCCCCTTCTCTTCTTAGCCTGAAAATATCCTTGAGGATTCTGAGCCTTTTAATCCCGCAGATAGCATGCTCAACACGAACCCTTATACTTGCCAGCTTTCTATTCGCCTCTTTCATAAAATCAGGTAGCTCAATCCCTTTGTGTTTTTTGATAGGCACAATGAATGTAACATTATCAAGATCAATGCCCTTGAAGGCTAAGTCCCCCAGTAGCTTGATACCTTTTTTAGGAAAGGCAAACTGTTGTTGATCAAAAAGCTTTTTATCATGAATACTACCTGCTACAGTCTCAGAAAGATAGAGCACTTGCTTACCCTCTTTGTCGGTGATGACAAGGTTCTTGGTAGTATGTCTCTTCTTCTTTCCACTGTAGTTCATCTTTTGCTTTTCCGAGTCCTTTGGACGCTGTATGAGGCGTTCTACTCCATCCACTAAGAATACTTCACTCCAGTAAGGCTTAAGTTTTTTTCGAAACTCTTCCATTACATTGGCAGGTAGCTCTCCTACATAATTTAATGTTTGTAGTAAGCAGTTTCCCAGGAAATATAGCCATTCACTTACCTTACTTTGACTGATATTGAAATACAATCCTAGTGATTCTTGCGTGGGATTCTCCTTCAAGCTATATAGAATAAAAAAGAGTTTAGTCTCTATCCCTTGGAGACTGCTGTTACGGTAATCATCCAGCTTCTTCAAAGGCTTCCTGCGAGGCCTCCCTTTCATGGTATACTGCTGTAAGGCTTCAACATAAACATATGAGAAAATTCCTTCCAATTCTCTCAACTCTTCCTTGGTCAAGGACGTTAAACTCTGTAGGCGACGGGCACTTATGGATTTAGGTTTCACAACTAAATGAGTGCTTTGTCGCCTTCTTTTGTTCCTAATTCACAACTTTTTGTTAATCGTGATAATGTCTTTTAAACACCCAAATTTTATGAAAAAGTGGAGCGTAATTAGCGCCTTCATGCTCATTGCAGCAATGATGTTTTCTTCTTGTGAGCAACAGGATGTAGATTCACCACAAGAAGTATCTGATAATGTACTAGCTATTCTGACAAACGCTGGTTTTGATGTTAAAAACCAAGCACCTATTACATTCGAAGATGGTTACCTAGTAGAAGGGGATATTTATATTTCTGCTGCTGACCTTGCTTCTCTACAAGAAGGTAATGCACTACCTCACGACGAGCACTATCACACTACCAACCTTGTTGCTGTAAGCGGTAGCCGTAATATCACATTCTATGTACCACAAGGTGGAAAAAATGGCTATAGTGCTACTTATGTAGCAGCACTTGACGAGGCTATCTCTCGCTACAATGCTGAGAACCTTAGCATCACAATGTCAAGAGTATCTAGCAGCAGCCAAGCAGATATCGTATTTACAAGATTGCGTAAAGGCGATGAAAGAAGAGGCGTACTAGGTTCTGCTGGCTTCCCATCAAACAATGGTGCCCCTTATGGTGAAATCAAAATGAGTGGTATCCTTGAGTCTTCATATGGATTGAGCGTAAATGGTATCGCTACAATTATGGCTCATGAGATTGGTCACTGTATTGGCTTCCGTCACACAGACTTCTATGACAGAAGCATTAGCTGTGGTGGTTCTCCAAGCAATGAGGGTGCAAGTACTGTAGGTGCTGAATATATCCCTGGTACACCTGCTATCGGTGAAGTTCAGGCTTCTAAAAAATCTTGGATGCTTGCTTGTACTGATGGTGGTGACCGTCCGTTCAACAACAATGACAAAACTGCTCTTGACTACCTTTACTAAGGTCTGATCAGTCAGTTTATATAGCACAAAGCGGTATGGAGTTATTCCATACCGCTTTTATTTTGACTGTACTCGTCAACTAACTTATCAACTTCCAAAACGGATATCTGTGTGATCGCCAAGGTTCAGACTTTGGAATGCTCCTTTCAATGTGGAATCGTGCCCCACTAGTGAACTTTCCAGTATCAATTGCTCCAACTTACTGAAAGTCCCAATAATTGAATTCCTTACCACGCAACCATCGATAATCGAATCATCTCCTATCACTACGTTAGGTCCAATAATAGAATTCGAGATCTTGCAGTTCTTCCCAATTTTAACAGGCTGTATCAGCACGCAATTTTCACACTCTTCCTCTGTGGAAAGCGGGAAGTTGGGTCTTGCCAATAATGTGGCATTGGCTGCCAGCAAAGTATCCTTATGCCCACAATCAAACCAACTGTTTACTTCCATTGCCGTGAACTTGCTACCTTTTACCAACATCTGTTGCAAGGCATCCGTCAGGTGGAATTCATTATTAGTCGTTATCTCATTCTTGATAATGTAAGCGATTGCTTCAATCAATGCCTTGGCGTCATCAATCTTGTAGATGCCTACCAAACCAAGGTTGGACATAGGAATACGAGGCTTTTCTACCAACCTTTTGACATAACCATCTTTGCTCAGCTCAGCAATACCAAAATCAGTCGGCTTGTCAATTTTCCTGACCCCTACGGCACATCCGTCTATTTTCATAAACCGCTCAAAATCCAACTCCACAATAGAGTCTCCCAAACAAATCAACAACTCTGTCTCCTCTTTTAGGGATTCCTTAGCAGCCCAAATAGCATGTGCCGACCCTTCTCTGGGTACCTGCACGACAAACTCGAAGGTCAGGTCTTCATTATCCTTATAATGCGTTCTCACAAATTCCTCAATCCGTGTCCCCATATAACCGATAATCAGGACAAATTCCTTAAACCCCTTTTCTTTGAAGAAGTCTATGATATGACCGATAATCGGTTTGCCGGCAACTGGCAGCAAGGCTTTTGGTTGTGTGTTGGTTAAAGGACGCAGGTTAGAACCTCGTCCTGCTACAGGTATTACAACTTTCATAATCTTACAGTGTAGCGGTTGATAATCAGCTCTTCTGGCAAAGACTAAGTAGAAAAATCAACAGAAACAGTTTTTATTTTGTACAAATTAAGGAAAGCTGCTGATATTTAAAGGCGGAATAACCATTTCCGTGCTTACAATCACAAAGAAAAACAGGCTGAACAAACAGCTCTCACTATAACTGATTATGGATTCTGTAACACAAATTGTATTGGGCGCTTCGGTAGGAGAAGCTGTTTTAGGGAAAAAAATTGGTAATAAGGCAGCGCTTTGGGGTGCTGTAGCCGGTACTATTCCGGACTTGGATGTGTTGGCTAGTCCATTTTTGGATACTGTTGGAGAGTTGACGTTCCACAGAAGTGTTACCCACTCAATCCTCTTCTGTGTATTGGCTTCGCCATTTTTTGCTTGGCTATTACACAAATGGTATAGCCGGACAACGAAATTCAAGGATTGGGTTTGGCTCTTTTTTCTTGGGTTCTTTACACATACACTGCTGGATACCTGTACTACTTGGGGGACACAGCTGCTTTATCCGTTTAGCCATTATGGGTTTGCAACCTACTCTGTTTTTGTCGTTGACCCATTTTATACCATTCCGTTTATGGCATTGTTAATTGCGGCAATGTGTTACCCTAAAATCAGTAACAAACGTCGATGGTTAAATACGCTTGGGTTATTTGTCAGCACAGCCTATTTGGGATTAGGTTTTTTCAACCAACAAATAGCCGACAAGGTTTTTGAGCGGGCACTCCAAGCACAAGGAATCCAGTCTGAGCGTCATATCACCAAAGCGACTCCACTCAATGCATTTCTATGGACAGCTACAGCCGAAACTCCAGATGGATATTATACAGGATTCTATTCTATCTTTGATAAAAGTCAAGCTGTTGATTTTCTATATGCTCCTAAAAATCACACTCTACTTTCTACATTGGAGATGACACCAAAACTTCAAAGATTACTGGAGGTCACAAAAGGATACTATACGGTTGAAAAAGAAGGAAGTGATACGTACCTGATCAATGACCTAAGATTTGGTCAGTTTGATGGATGGAAAGGTAAGGCAGAAGGAAAATTTGTTTTTACCTATGCCGTATCAGAGCAGGATGGACAACAGACATTTGAGCAGCGACAGTACCGGTTCAAGCCTGACATGGCTTATATGAAAGCATTTTTCAGTCGGGTAATGGGAAACCCAACAGAGGCTTTGAGCTATCAAATGAAATAATACAAAACAGCCCCTTCATCTCTGAAGAGGCTGTTTTATTATGTATCTCTACCTAATCATCAAGCTTATGCAGCTTGCTTGTCGTATAACTTTTTCTTCAGCCAGAAAGCTAGGTTTACCAAAGCAATCAAGGCGGGCACTTCTACCAATGGTCCAATCACACCTGCAAAAGCCTGTCCTGAGTTGATACCGAAGACACCAATTGCAACAGCGATGGCCAATTCAAAGTTATTTCCTGCTGCTGTAAAGGCAATGGAAGCGTTTCTAGAATAATCAGCTCCCAACCATTTTCCCATCACAAAACTGATCACAAACATCAAAGTGAAGTAGATAACAAGTGGAATCGCAATGCGCAACACATCCATTGGAATCTGCACGATCATCTCCCCTTTCAAGCTAAACATCACCACAATAGTAAACAGTAAAGCCACCAGTGTAATAGGTGAAACTCTAGGTACGAACTGTTCCTCATACCAAGTTTTGCCTTTCGCTTTTACCAGTGCCATTCTTGTCAGCATACCTGCCAGAAAAGGAACACCCAAGTAAATCGCTACGCTTTCAGCAATCTCTCCCATGGTGATATTGACCTCCAGTCCTTCAAATCCAAACATTGGAGGCAATACGGTGATAAACAGGTAAGCATATACACTGTAAAGCAGCACCTGAAAGATACTGTTCAGTGCCACAAGTCCTGCCGCATACTCACGGCTGCCTTCTGCCAGCTCATTCCATACGATCACCATAGCAATACATCTTGCCAATCCAATCAAGATCACGCCGACCATATATTCAGGGTAATCCTGAAGGAAAATCAATGCCAAGGCAAACATCAGTACCGGACCGATGATCCAGTTCAACACCAATGACAGTGAGAGTACTTTTACATTGCTGAACACCTTACCCATTTCCTCATAGCGCACTTTCGCAAAAGGAGGATACATCATCAAGATCAACCCAATTGCCAAAGGAATATTGGTTGTACCCACAGACATACTGTTGATACCATCTGCCACTGATGGGAACAGGTAACCAATCCCTACACCAATAGCCATTGCCAAGAATATCCAAAGTGTCAGGTAGCTGTCCAAAAAAGAGAGTTTCTTGGGCTGCTTGTTGACGCAAACAGACTCCTGTGAAGTCATTTCCATTTTAATTTTTTGTTTAAAATCAGTTTAGCGAATCAGTGAAAAAGCATAGAATAGCTCACGGGCTATCTGGCGGCAACGCTCATCATATTTCTCTTCCTGCTGAGGTGTCCCGTCAAATGCTTTCGGATCCTCAAAAGGCAATGAGATACGCTGACCAGCAGATGGGATCACCGGACAATTCTCATCGGCATGTGTACAAGTCATCACTGCTGCAAAGCCCGACTGAGGGTTGAATGCGTGATCGTATGTTTTGGAAAAGCCAATAATTGCCGGCTGGTTTTCTGCATACTTGATGCTATAAACAGGATTGCTTTCTTCCGATAACTTATTGATCTCTAACCCTGCCTTTGAAAGTGCCTTCCCAGCTGAAGGAAACATAGCGGTCGCTTCTGTTCCTCCCGAATAAGCAAACACACCGCTGATACCATAATAGTAAGCTGCTACCTGCGTCCAAACCTGAGAAAGGTGGCTTCTGCGTGAATTGTGTGTACAAATCAGGGTAAGGTTCGCAATCCCTTCCTTTTCAAGGCTGTTTTCTACAAAATCAGCTACCTGCTTCAATAGTGGTTTTCTTTCCTCAGGAATCTGGTCAAATTCCGCTACAACCGATTCGATATAATCAGAAAGTGTTTGGTTGATCATGTCTGTTTGTCTTAAAGTAGTTTTATCCTAAAAACAGGCAGCAGACTGTATCTACTGCCCATTGATTTATTAGCAGCAACCTGAACCTGGTGTACAGGCATTACCACTTTGCAAATCCGAAAGTCGGATTTTTGGTTTGTCCTTTTTAGCACCCGCCTTTTCAGCATACACTGTTACGCTGTAAATACCAGCTCCTTCTGTCTTAAACTTCTCAACTTCCTCACCTGACAGGTACTTCTTCAGAATATCATCAGGTACAATGATCGGCTTCTCCTTTTGTATTGTCACCGACTGGAAACCATTTTCATGAATCAGGTTCAGATACTCAGACTTCTGAATGGCCCCTGACACACAACCTGCATACATTTCAGCTGCTGTCTGGATTTGCTCAGGAAGTTCTCCCACCAATACGATATCAGAAATACTGAAATGTCCTCCTGGTTTCAATACTCGGAAGATTTCCTTGATTACAGCATTCTTGTTAGGAACAAGGTTCAATACACAGTTACTAACCACAACATCGATAGTATCAGAAGTAACAGGCATATCCTCAATATCTCCTTCACGGAACTCTACATTATTGAAGCCCAACTTATCAGCATTTTCTCTTGCTTTTTTGATCATGGCAGGCGTAAAGTCCACACCGAGTACTTTACCTGTTTCGCCTGTTTCATGGCGTGCGACAAAGCAATCATTTCCCGCTCCTGAACCCAAGTCCAATACGGTGTCTCCTTTACTGATACGAGCAAACTGCGTAGGCAAACCACAACCCAAACCTAAGTCCGCATCCTGATTATAACCTTCCAGTTCCTCATAACTGTCAGTCATGATGTTGTAAACTTCCTGTGAGATCTCTCCAGAACCACAGCAAGAAGCTGCATTGATTGCCTTATCCTGCTTAGCAATCTCGCTATATTTTTCTTTGACAATATCTTTCAGTCTTTGTTCTTCCTGATTCATAATTCAATGAGTTTAATCGTAATATTTCGATGAATTAAATCAAATTTTTTTTAGCAGCATTTTGGGCTACATACTCTTGCGGCCATAGCGGCAAAAGCCTCCTGTAAAGCTTTCCAGTTTTCCTGATTGACACAATAGCAGGTATTTTTACCTGATATCGTTCCTTGGATTAGCCCAGCATTCTTAAGCTCTGCCAAATGACGAGATACCGTTGATTGTGCCAAAGGCAACTCTTCAACAATATCACCGCAAAAGCATGCGTCCCTTGTCGCCAAGAAGTCCATAATGGCAAGTCTTGCCGGATGTCCCAATGCTTTCAAGGCATCTGCCATTTTCATGGTCTGCTGAGAAAATCCTTCTGTTTTCGTTGTTCCCATATCGCAATATTACGATGAATAAATTTACCATCAAATATCTTTCATAAAAAAAGGAAAGCAACTGCCACTGCTTTCCTCTGTATATCAACTGGAAAAAAGGATACCCGAGGGTACCCTTCATGAACAAGTACTGGATTATTGCACTTCTTCTTCCAGTTCGATTGTCTCTAAGTCTGTTACTTTCTCCAATACCACTTCAACTCCCTCAATCATTACAGGAGCCATATGGCTTTCTGCTGAAGGCTCAATGCTTACTTCGCAAGTACCAGGCTCTACACCTCTCAATAAGAATACACCATTCTCATCCGTGTATGCACTTGCTAAAGTGTCGCCTTCATGTAGCGCATAAGCAACAGCATCAGTAGCTGGTACCAACTGTCCTGTGACAGCACCTGAAGTCGCTTCTGCAATTGCCCTGATTACAGGTTTCAGACTGTACTTGTCCTCTCCTGATACCACAATTGATTTGGCTACATCAAAATCCAGCAACACGATATATGTAATACCTTCAGTCAATTCTGCATGCAAGTTCAATTTCAAACCTGATGTTTCAGCTGATGGTGTTTTAAGCGCAACTTCTTTTTCACCAACAGTCAGTGTATTGCCTTCTCCCAATACCAATCTGATCTGAGAGATTTTACCAGCAGGCAATTCATTTTCTGCCAACAATACATCCACACCACCTGTCAGCTCCATTAGGTTATACATGCCTTTCTCAACACCTTCCATGCTCATCCAGCCACTATATTCTGCATTATTTACATGGATTTTAACGTCCTGTACATTGATATTTAATGCTTTGAAGTCACCAGGTGCATCTGTTAATCGAACTGCAAATTTTGCTGTACCGGTTTCACTTTCGCTACAAGCCATCAAGCTTAGTGCAGCCATTAAAGTGACACCTAACCTTAGTAGTGTTTTTTTCATAAACAATTCCCTGCAATGTGTGTGTGAAGAGTATTAATATTTAAAGAATGTTATTATTCAATTTTTATACCAACCTGAAATTAATTCGGGTAACATTTTATACACTCTTACAATTACCCACTAAATAGTTTTATACAAAAAAATAGGGTTGGCTACTAATCTGTAACCAACCCTTATCTAAATGCTAATACTATCTAATCACTGTGACACTTCTCTCATCCTTAAATGTTTTCCCTTGGAACAACTCATTCTCATATTTGAGCGTAACGAGATAAGTACCCAGTTCTACTGGTTTTCCTCTATAGGTACCATCCCAGCCATTGTCAGGGTTTCGAAGTTCTTCTCCATCTGCATATTCCCTATAGAAAATAATCTCTCCCCACCTGTTATAAATCTTCATCTCAATATTCAGTAGGAATTTCGATTCGATAAAGAATGTGTCATTCATACCATCTCCGTTTGGAGTAAATGCATTTGGTGCGAATATCTTCGGAGGACATGCTTCACGCACTACGATAGTTTCTTCAGTGGTACAGCTTGTTTCATGAGACAAGTCTGTAACCAATACAGTATAACTACCTTCTTCTCCCCTAACTACTGTTCTCGTTGTTTCCCCTGTATCTTCCCAGTAATATATATAATTCTCCCCTTCTGCTGCTTCAAGCGGGATTTGAGCACCATCCTCAAAACAGAAAGTCTTTTGATCATCTAAAGCCTCTGCTGGAAGAGGATTCATCACCAAGGTAATTTCATGGTCATATGTACAAGTAGTTCCAGACTCAATATCCGTAACTTCTGTTGTATAACTATAAACTCCAGGCTCTGATACATAGATCTTGTCAGATGTCTGTCCATCTTCCCACAAGTATGTCTGAGTTATACCTTCAATATCCATATTTGCATCTAGCTCCACCATGTCTCCCTCACAGGCTTCCATATATGACTCACCCGTTACTTCAGGAATTACATTTACCAATACCGAATCCTGTCTAGGACATCCATTGGCATTGTAAGTAGTCACATAGTAAGTAGTTGTTTCTGCTGGCGAAACCGTAATAGAAGCTGTTACTGCTCCTGTGCTCCACTCGTATGTCACTCCACCGTTCACTGCTAGTACTGTTGATGAACCTCCACAAATAAACTGTGTATCTGTCACTGTTACATCTGCCAAGTCCAGTACTTCAACCTGATGGAATGCTGTATCCTTACAACCCAACTCATTTGTCACTTCCAATGCTACTGTATAAACACCTCCTTGAGTATAAGCATGTGTTATTATCTCATCTGTTGAAGCTACCTGATCCGGTGCATTGTCATAATCCAAAATCCAGCGATAAGCAATTGTTCCATTTGGAATACCCGGTGTTGAACTATTGGTTGTCGTAAACGCTTCATCAATACACAAGCTACTTGGCATCGTGAATATTGCCACTGGTGAAGGATGAATCGTAAATGACTCTATAAATAGCTCTGACGTACAACCTAACTCTGTAATTACTCTTAACGCTACAGTATAACTACCTGATCCTGTATACAAATGCGATGCATCTGTAGAATTGGTTGACAAATCTGCCACAAATGTTCCGTCGTAATCAAAGTCCCACTCGTAGATATTCTCTCCAGATGGCACACCTGATTCGGAAGCATCAAACAGTGTTTCCTGCATAGCACAACCCACCTCAGAAGACATTGTAAATACTGCTTCCGGAGTTCTATGGAACAGAATTTCTGTCGTCTTGATACCTGGGCAGCTATCTGGCGTCTTAGGGTTCACGGCAGTCAATGTAGCTTTTGCTCTGATCTCGAAGCTACCAGCATCAAACATCGGTGTGCCTAACTGAATTTCAAATTGACTGAGGTCCGAAATACTTTCAATTGTTCCTCCCTCTATATCTGTAATTTCCCAGCTATAATCCAAGTAACCCACTTTCGGTACTGAAGAGCTTAGGGTAATAACGTCAGCTTCACAAACCCCTACAAATTCCGGCAATTCCACATGTGGTGAACGGTGGAATGTCATGGTATAGGTTCCTGTACTGCTATCTCGCTGGCAGTCTTCTTTCTTTTTATTAGCTACAGTTAGCTCAACCTCAAAGGTGATCTCTTCTGTGTTGATATCTATAAAGTCTTCTTCATAGACTGTTACGCCTAGGTTTTGTCCTGTAAAGGCATTTACAGTATTTCTAATTTGATCGATACCCGTTGTATTGGCGCCTACTACACTACCTTCAACTAGTTTCCATGTAAAGCCAAAATCCTCTTCCACATTCTCATCACCAAAAGGTAGCAATGTAGTCAGTGTCTCTGAACAACCTTCCACATCTGTTGACTCCTGAATGATTTCTGGAATTCTGGTAAATACGATTGTGTATTCCTGAGGCGTTTCACATCCACCAACAGCTGTATTTACAGCAGTAATTCGAGCCTGAACTGTAATCAGACCGAAGCCATCTGCAAATGCATCATTGGCAACAACCAAATTACTAATCACAGGAGTTGTAGTCCCTTCAATTAAGGTAGTCAGAGCTGTTTCTACAGCTGGTTGAGCACCTTCAATACTCACAATTTCCCATTGATAACTGAACAAAGCGGCATCTACTGCTACAGCAGACAGGCTTCCAACCTGTTCTGCACACAATACCAGTTCTGAAGCCTCTGCAAAAGTAGGTTGTCTTTGTATGGTTACTTGAATGTCTTTGGTCACAGTACAATAAGGAGTACTTACTGTTGCAGTCAAGGTTGCATTGATCACACTACTGCCTGATGTAAAACTCAAACTATCCAGCATTAGTCCAGAGCCATCCGTCCCTTGAGGAACTAAGGTAAAGTCACCTCCAGATATAGTTCCTTTTACTGTCCAGTCATAATTGAAAGATGTGATGGTTTCATCATATACATCTACCAACATGATATTGTTATCACCATCTGTCTGACAAAGTGCTTGATCAGTCAGGTAACTCAAATCAGCCTCACGGTTGATTATAATAAAGAAGTCCCTGCTGGCAGGAGAACAGGCACCTTCCAAGGTAACCGTTATTTTACCACTTACTCTGTTGCTACCTTCAGCAAAATCAACCAAGTCTACTCTTAGTCCTGAATTGTTATTTCCTGATGCAGAAATGGTCAGGTTTCCTCCTGTTACAGAAGACCCATCCAACACCCAATTATAATTCCAACCGTCTAAGGTTTCAGTATTTTCTGGATAGACCATTACCGTTTGTGCACTATCTACAGCACAGAATTCCTGATTGGCAATAAAGTCTAGGTCAGGTGCTCTGTCAATAGTAACATTAATCACATGGTTATCAGCATCACAACCACCTATAACAGTCAGGGTCAATTCTGCCTCAATCAATTTGCTATCTGTATCAAATGTGATGTTTTCGAAATCGACTTGAGAGTTATTATTTCCTGAGGTTTTCAGCCCCATACTTCCACCATTCAAAACATTCAGTGACCAGCTATAACTAAAGCCATCGACTGTCTCTGTAGCTTCCTCGATTGCATTGATCAGAGCAGTACCATTTACCACACAGAAGTTCAATGTTTCGATTTCTGCAGCCTCAGGTTTTCTATTGATTGTGACATCCAAAAGTAAGTCAACATCTGCACACGAACCTGAAGTAGTTACCCTTACCTGTCCATTGATTTGGGATTTCCCATCTGCAAAATTGATATTATGGACAGTCAAACCTGTACCTGTATTATCACCATTGGAGCCCCTTACTTCAAAAGTACCATCCGTCGCACTTACAAAAGTCCAAGTGTAAGTAACACCATCAATCTCATCAATTACACCAGTTGCTACTACTTCAAGCTCTTCTCCTCCTTCATCCAAGGCACAAAGCGGATCAATCGTCAACCCATCCAAATCAGCTGCACGGTCAATTGTAATTGTCACAGCTATCGGGTCCACTGTATCACAGGCTCCATTTACAGTCAGTATAGCCTGTCCTGTAACCTGATTACTGGTACCTGTAAAGGTGATATTCTTAACATTTAAACCATATACATCAGCACTTACTTGCTCAATGTCAAAACTACCTCCGGCAAGGGAAGTTCCATCCAATGCCCATGAATAGGTATAACCATTAATTTTTGTATTGTTGACAATCGCAGGAACAATGCTGGTTGTTCCATCCTTCTCACAAAGGACCACATCTGCAATATCACTTAAATCAGGTAGGCGATTAATCACTACATCTTTATAGAATGGTGTAGCATCACAACTGCCAGATATAACTGCTTTAAGTCTTGCCCTAATCTGACTGCTATCTCCATCAAAATGGATATCATTAACCGTTACTTCAGAATTGTTGTTCCCTCCCAATACCATTGAGAAAGAACTTCCTGAAGGCTCAATACTGTCAATTGTCCATTGGTAATCAAAACCTGCTACGTTTTCCGACAGTCCTTCAACCAACAACTGGTTATCAGCCCCCTCTATCACACAAAGTGTCAAGGCATCATTTGGAGCTTCAGCCTGACGGTTGATTGTAATCAAGAAGTTGGTACTGTCTTTTTCACAGGCACCTTCCAATACTACTTTTACCCAACCACTTACCTGATTGCTACCTGTCTCAAAATCTACCATATCAATATTCAGGGCAGAGCTATCTGCTCCTGATGCTGAAACGGTAAAATCACCCCCATTTACAGAGCCTGCATCCAATGTCCATTTATAAGTCCAACCCGGAATCGTTTCAGGATAAGCACTGTAAACTTCAATATTGGTAGCACTATCCAAGGCACAGAAAGTTTTGCTCGCAATGTAACTGATATCAGGAGCTCTGTTTATCGTAATTGCAATCGTGTCGGTATCTACATTACATGCACCTGTTCCAGTAAATACAAGGTCTGCTGTGATCTGACTTTCATTTGTACCAAAATCTATATTGGTAAAATTGACATTAGAGTTGTTGTTACCCAATGTATCAAGTCCCAGTGTACCTCCATTTATATTAACCAGATTCCAATTGTAGTTGAAATTCTCAATCAATTCACTTGACTCTGCGATTGCTTCAATGCTTGCCTCGCCATCCACTACACAGAATTCCAGTACTTCAATTATCGACACATCAGCCTGACGGTTGATGATAATATCCAAGGTAGTAGTAGTCGGATCACAAGCACCAGTTCCAGCTGCAGTCACCTCCACTTTACCCAGAATCTGGGATTTACTGTCTGCAAAGTTCACATCATAGACGATCATACCTGTATTACCAGCTCCAAATCCTTTTACCTTAAATGAGCCATCCGTTGCACTAATGAAATTCCATGTGTAAGCCACATCCTTGATAATCTCTGTATGCTCCGTTACTGCTACAATTTCTTCACCTGCCTCATCAACAGCACAAAGAGGATCAACAGATAAGTAACTCAGGTCCGGTTTACGGTTTACAGTAATCATCACTGAAGCACTCAATGGTTCACAAGCACCATTCAAGGTTACTGTCGCCCAACCTCTGATCTGATTACTTTCATGGTCAAAGGTTATATTTCTTACATTCAAGCCATATACATTCGTCGCCACCTGCTCTATATCAAATGAGCCACCCTGTAGCGAATCCAATACCCATGTATAAGTATAGCCATCGATTACATCATTATTCACAATAGCTGATATAGCGCTTGATGTACCATCTCCATGCATCTGACAAAGCTCCACGTCAGCAATTGATGTCAAGTCTGGAATACGGTTAATCACGACATCCTTATAGAATGGTGTAGCATCGCAACTGCCATCCACCACTACTTGTAGTCTTGCCCTGATCTGGCTGCTGTCCCCATCAAAGTGGATATTATCAAGTGATACCTCTGAGTTATTATTTCCGCCAAGAACCAATGTAAACGAGCTTCCGGCAGGTTCAATACTGTCTATCGTCCACTGGTAATCGAAGTCGGTCACCTCTTCTGCCAATTCCTCAATCAGCAACTCCCCACTTGTTCCTTCTATCACACAGACTTCCAATGGGTCATTTGGCTCGTCCGCTATACGTTCTATATGTATGGCTACATCTTTCGATACTACTTCACACCCGTTATTGACCGTTACTCTTACATAACCGTTGACCTTACTGCTTCCTGTATCGAATGTTACATTCTTCACAATCAGCCCTGAGTTCATATTACCTGTTGGTTCTACTTCAAATGAACCACCTGTCAATGAATCAGCCGCAGTGATCACCTCCCAGCTATAATCAAAATCTCCTATGGTCTCCGTATTTGCTGTAACGGCTTGAGCTGAACCGCCTGTTGCCAAACAAAGTGGATCAGCCAGCAAGTCAGACAAATCTGGCTTTCTGTTAATAACTAATACTATATCCTGATTTAAAACGTCACAATCTGTAACCTGCTCAAGATTCAACTTCACACTAATTTGCTCTGAGTTGTCAGCAAAGTTGATATCCTTAAATCTTAGTCCAAAACCTGTTGCTCCAAACTGTTCGGCTGTCAAGGTACCTCCTGAAAGTGCATCCGAAAGAGGTGCGCCTGATGGATCTGTTATTGTCCATGTATAAGTAATACCCGCCTGAACAACAGTGTCTGGGTTCACTTCCAATAGTGGATGTCCGTCCACCACACAATAAGGTCCAGTTGGCATATTGAAAGGACTTGCCTCCAGTTGGATATTTACTGGAATCAAGATAGAAGTAGTATCTCCACAAATAGGGCTTAAGCCATTTACAGTCAGACGAAGACTACCTGTAATTTGATCCTTGTCGGTATCAAAAACGATATCCCTGAAATGAACGCCTGAGCTGTCGTTTCCAAATTCCAAAATATCAAAAGTACCTCCATTCAAATCTGCTGTTACGATCTCCCACTCATATTCATAATCATCTATGGTAGGAAGATTGGCAGGCACCACGTTATCCACATCATTCTCCGTCTCAGAACACAGTACAATATTGAGGGCATTTACCTTCAACTGGTTAGGTCTTCTATAGATCGTAACCGGTATTTTCGTTTCCTGTGCCTCACAAGTAGCATCTACATTTTCAACCTTTAGGGTCAGTTCACCTGTAATGGTTGATTTACCTCCATCAAAAATGATTGAAGCAAAATCAAGCTGGGAATTGTTGTTTCCTGAAGCTGATAGCTGAATTGTTCCATTATCAGGTCCTGTCGTAAAACTCCAATCGTAGTTGAAGCCTGTTACATATGGTTGCTCTCCGAAAATGTTCAGGTTATAAGTACTGTCAAATTCACAGATTTCTACAGCTGCGTAACTGCTTAAGTCTGGCAAACGGTGAATCGTCACGTCAATGCTGGTGGAATCATTACAGCCTGCTGTGCCATTTACTTTCAAGTAAAGCGGAACTGTAATCTTGTTACTAGCCCCTGTAAATGTCACTGTGCTAAAGCTTACACCTGATTCATCAAATGTCGCATCTTTTGACACCGTTCCTCCAGTTGGTGTTCCAACCGTCCAGTCATAGTCAAAGCCAGTAATTGTTTCAACACTTGGCTGAACTACCACAATATCCGTTGCGCCATCCACTGCACAGAAACTTGTATCGTTCAGTGCCAAGGCATCTGGCGTTCTGTTAATCGTAACTGGAATATTGATCTCTGACAGACCACAAGATGCTTCAACACCTGTAATTTCAAGTTTTAATGTTCCCTTAATAACACTCTCATTCGTTCCAAAAGTAACATCATCCAATTGAACTCCTGAATCACTATTTCCATAAGGAGTCACCTTTACCGTACCTCCTGATGTAGCTACATAGGTCCAGTTATAGACAAACCCGTCAATCGCATCCCCATCAGGCGTCACTACATCAAATCCTGACTCATTGTTCAGCGCACAAAACTCTATTGGACCTAATGTACTTGCTACTGGAATTCTATCAATAGTTACTGGTATGGTTACCTCATTTTCACAAAGTCCCATCATACCACTGACTACAAGTTTTAGGCTATCTGTAATCTGATTGGAAGTACCGTCAAAATCTATATCATAAAACTCAACACCTGAGTTATCACTCCCTGTTGTTCTATATTTAAATCTGCTTCCATCTACCAATGAGTAGCTGTAAGAATATCCAGTAATAATATCTGTATTAGCCACTACAGCCTCCAAAGCATCTGTTTGTCCATCTACAGCACAAAGCCTAATTTCTGTCAGCCCCAATTGATCCGGTACCCGATATAGTGTCACAGGTATAGAAGCAGTTGTTTGACAAGCAGCATCCAAGCCTTGTACCTCCAATTCCAAGACATCATTGATCACACTTGCTCCAGATGGGAACGTGATATTATCAAAAAACACCCCAGAACTATCCGAAGTAAAGGACAAGTCTATGTTAGTACCGCCTTGAAGCGACCACTTATAATAGAAATCGGCAATTTCAACAGGGTCAGCCGTTACTGCTACTATACCGCTTTCTCCATTTGTAACACATAATTCTATATCTGTCAGATTTACCTGATCAGGGATTCTACTAATCGTAACAGGAATCGTTACCGAGTTGGAACAACCTCCATTCAGGTTATTGACAGTCAGTTCCAAAGTAGCTTCTATCTTGGATGCTCCCGCTGTAAATTCAATGTTTGTAAAGTTTACACCTGAGCTATTGAACCCAACGGTATCAAGCTCAATATTATCAGCTCCTGTTATTCCAGTAAGGTTGTAGATATACTCATAATTTGGAATCGCATCTGCATTGGCTTCAATCGCTTCCAGCAGCGCTGTATTGTTGAAAGCACATAAGTTCAGACTTGTAATTTCCAGCTGCTCTGGCAAACGATGAATCGTTAACGGAATTGAGTCTTCCAAGATTGGACAGTTAGTTCCCACACCTGTTACCCTAATAGCAACCACTGCGTCTATTTGGGTTTGGTTAGTATAGAAATCAACACTATTCAACTCAATACCTGAGTTGTCATCACCAACAATACTGAAACCTATTGTACCATTTTGAATATTGACAATATCCAATGTATAGGTAAACCCTGAATCACTCGTATTTGAAGGCAGCAATACAACTGGTGAAGACAAGTTTTCAGATACACAGACAGAAATGCTATCAAAAGTAAACTGATCTGGTATACGACTGATTGTTACTGGTATATCTACACTAGTGTCACAATCTCCTACACCATCAACAGCCAGACTTAGAGTACCTGTTATTTCTTGATTTGCTCCTGTAAAGGTGACATCATTTAGGCTAACACCGTTATTGAGTGTATCAACAGCTACTGTACCTCCAGTAAAACTATTTGTCCAGGTATAAGTAAAGTTATCAATGCCTGTCCATGATGAGATTACATTGGCAAAATCATCCCCATTCAAAGCACAAAGCTCAATTGAAGTAGGAAGACTGGGTAATTCAGGACCTCGGCTGACTGTAAAACTTATATCCTGTGAAACATCTCCACAAGTAGCCGAACTAATCGTCAGGGTTATATCTCCACTTATAACACTATTACTACCAGTGAAATTAATGTTGGAAAGCGTTAATATGCCATTGGCATCTAGACTCGCCGTAACGTCCGGTGTAGACGAAGCAACACTGTAGGTAAAACCGTTGATAGGGTCAATCTTAAAGTCTGTATCTGGAACAGTATAGCTGGCTCCATTATCCACACATGCAGTAGGTATAGCCAATGTCAACTCCTCAGGTATTCTATTGTAAACCATCGGGATTGTATCTGATACAGCGCCGCAACTATCACTGGTTACAGTCAGGATAGCATTTGCCGTAACCTGAGACTCACTGTCAGGGAAAGTAACCTGATCAACTGAAAGTTGACCTGTCGTATTATCCTGTGAGAAACTAATAGCTGAGTTATCAATTACCCAATTGTAAGAAAGGCCTGCTGTTGCAATTGCATCACCCGCATACACCTCCCCAATTGAGCCCCCTTGTTCAATACATTGAGGATCAAAAACTGTAAGATCCAAATCAAAAGACTTAAAGAAATACAGTACCAGTGGTTCACTATCTTCAGCTGCACACACTCCATTGTCACTGATAGTCATCTCAATCATACTTTCTCCAGGAGCAAAATGCGTATTGTCAACCGTTAGTGACAAAGTAAAGTCTGAAGATAGATCTTGATTGATTTGATCCTGATAATCATTATCTGCTTCCGCTGTTGCTCCTGTAGTGGTTATCACCCATTCAGGTGTAATTTTAGCCCTATCATTATCATATTCAGCAGAGATTGTTACTGTTGCTTCCCCATTGATTGGAATACAGAAAGAAGGTCCAACAGGATCCACTGTCAACGTTACTTTCGGCATACGGAAAAAGATCACCGTAATATCTTTCTCATTATAACACGTTGATGGAGTAGATGTATCAGCACAGCCGTTTTCCCACACTTTTACCCTTATAAGGGTTTCAGCATAATCCTCATCCTTACTATCAGGTTTTAGCTTAACATTATTCTTGGTTTCTATATCTTTACCATTATTAAACCCTAGGTTTCCTTCTACGTGACTAATGATTTCCCATTCAAAACTATATTGAGAACCTAATGCGTTTCCGTCATCATCCAATAAAATAAGATCATGATTCCTTTGATTCCCTTCAGGAAAACATACCAATACGGTATCAGAGAGGTTAATTGGCGGTGTAGCTAGAGGCTTATAAACAGCAAATGGGTCCTCTTTTGCAAAAGCACCCGTCATTACCATTAAGCATAACAATCCAAAAAAAGTACGAAGCAACAGCGTAAATGTATTTTTCATATAGTCATCGAGCTATTCTGAATATCTCTAATATTTTTATCTCAACTTGGTTTTTGGCTTCAGCTGGCTACATCACCCAAGGCACTGGACATGGCAGCGGATCGCTTTTTCGTCTCTTCTTCTTTCTATAGTCTTTGTAAAACTTGAAATCATAAGCGATCGAAATCTCATGTGACAATGCCCTATCCTGTGGTAAGTCTGAAAGTGTCAGGTCTATGCTATACCCAATACTTAAGCGTTGCATTTTAAAACCTGTCATCAGGATAATAGCATCCTGGTTCATAGTACTGGATTCATTCTTCTTGATTCCTGGTATACCACGATACCACATACCCAGTATAAATGGGTTCCAATTCAGGTAGGCTCCAAGACTCAACTGATCAGCTTTACCTTGTTGAGTATAAAGAAAAACAGGAGAGATTGTCTTGTCTCCATAGTTGCCTACAAAGTATCTTTTGTTGTATTCCAATGGAATAACATATCCACCCATTACAGATAACTTATAAGGATAATGTTGTTTCTGTCCTAGAAATGAAATAGAAGGTTGGTTCATATGGTGCATCGCAACTCCTGCCCAATACCCTTTACCAATCACCAACATGCCTGATGCAATCTCAGGGACATAAACATTCTCGCCTACAAAGTGCTCCTGTGAAGAGCCTGATATGGTACCATCTGATGAAATCTGGTCACTAAAAATAAAGTTCTGAAATCCTAAAGAGGTCTGTAACACCCCCAGTTGCAATCCAAAATTTATATTTAAGTTCTTGCTAACCTTAAGCAAATACGCTCCCGAAAAGTCTATTGATGTCTGAATTAAATGCGCATTACCTGGTTCTCCTGCCTGATCCCTTTTCACTAATGCTCCAACGGATATACCTACCCCTTTCAGATAGTGATCAAATGATGCCATCGTAGTCTGAAAATTGGCTGGTAAATCTACCCACTGGTTACGGTAATTCACATTTGCCCTCGCATCATACTTACTACCAGTCAACGCCGGATTCAGGTATAATGGAGCAGCATAAAACTGCGAAAACTGCGGATCTTGAGCATGTAAATCACAAAATGACAGTAATAACAAAAAGAGTACTTTCCACCACTGGCTAGTTCGTAAGCTAATTGGCATCTTATAAAAGTTCTATATATGAGTCAAATCACTTGATAAGAACAAAAAATTCATGCCAATCTATACCTACAATATATACAACAACTCCTTAGAGAGGTTATAAAATATTGTATTGATTAATGTGTTTTTTTCTACACACATTTCAATACTATCATAAATCGCAGAATATCAATAGATAATGAATGGTACATTATTCACTAAAAAGTAAATAATGACAAAAGTTCTTATGTTGGATTTGTAATATTTTCTTTGCTCCTATTTTCAGGATCTGTAGAAGTAAACGGAAAGATAAAACCTACGTTGCCAACAGTCTCTGATATCTTCATGGTGAACTCCAACTACCAGATGACTTTTTAACCAATTAGACAAAAAAAACTGCCCCTACATTTAAGGGCAGTTCTTGTCATTTAAATTTTTCAGCAAAGTATGGTCCGTTAGACTCCCAACCATATTAAGGCATCTTCTGTATTGGAGAAAACTTGAACCCTATCGCCAAATGCCATTTCCAGTTCTACGACTGCCTGTTCCAATGCAAGTGCAGGGTAAAATTCTGTCGGCTTTAGTATTGCATATTTTTGGACTTTCAGTGAATTAAACAGCCCCACAACATTAGAGAACCACCATTCTTGTTGCTCTGGCAACATTGTATAATCTAACTTACTGGCATCTTCTAACCAAAGTACAGGCTTCATTTGGCGCATTAGTCTAAACTGCTGGTTCATCACTTCTTTAAACTGTTCATCCTCCATTTGGACACTTTTCCATTGAACTAAAAAAGCTGAACTTTTATATCTAAACCTGTTGATCAAATAATCTGTAGTATTGATAATCTTTTCCATAGCTGAATTGGATGTTAATTGGGGTTTCCTTTAAATACGAAGCAAAAAGCTGAACTGGATTTTTTTGTATTTAAATAACCGTTAATAGCTATAAAAGTCTTTTCAGACTTATTGAAATTGGATTTTTGAGTTAATTCAAACTTATACAGAATCAAGTTTAGCAAAAAACAGCATATTTATTAGCTGTGTAATAAACCTAGCAAGGTTTCTTTTTAACAAGGAGGATACAATAGATCCCAATCAGACAGCACATGCCTTTCTTCAACTTTAGATAAATCTTCTGCTATTCTCAGTACAATATTATCCAAGTACAAGCGGTTTCTCCACTCTGGAGGTATCGCATCTAGTCCCAATGCAGCACCCAAGATACTCCCCGTGATAGAGGCTGTACTGTCACAATCTCCACTATGATTAACTGCTGCCAACACTCCCTGCCGATAGCTTCCGAATGCGGTGAGGGCACAAAAAATTGAGATAGACAATGCTTCTGTCCCGACAAAACCTCCTCCCAATATTTCCACGTTCTCCGGTATTGGTGCACAATTACGTTCAAACATATCCACAGCGATCTCCACTCCTTTTAGAGTACTTTCATGTCCTTTTCTTTGAATCAGAATACTCACTGCTTTTTCAATACTTTCTGATAAACCGTAGCCTTGTAAGGTTAGCGATATTATTGAGGCTTGAAGCCCCGCAGGCAAAAATCCATCAGGATGACCATGCGTAATTGCCGCTGTCCAGCACCCTACATCAAATGCCTTTTCAGCATCAAAATGATAGATTAACCCCACTGGGGCCACACGCATAACACCCCCACATCCCATACTCTTATTAATTGGCTGAGCTACCCTCCCTACTTTCCCTGAACGCAATGCACTCAGACATGTACTGCCAGGTCCTCTACGAACATGTAATGGTTGCTCCCTTATCAACCAACCTGTGGGTGCTGACTGTCGAATGGTTTTCGCTTCATTCACATTTTCATCCTGTGTTTCCAACCATCTCAAATACGCTTGATGCACAATAGGCACCAACTGTTCTTCAGATAGATTCTTTGACTCATACTTAGTGATTGCTCGCAGGAGCCCTTCTGCTGTAAACAAGGTCATTTGTGTATCATCTGTAAAACGACCATGCTTTTTATGAAATACATAACCTTGTATACCATATAGACCAAAAAGGTCTCTTATCATATCAATATTTAAACGTTCTATTGGAGCGCCAAGGGCATCACCTACAGCTCCGCCTAGCAGACAGCCTGTAAAATGTGAGAGTTTAGGGTGGTTCATCATGGAGTTACTTGGTTTTTATATTCGCTCGTTATGAGAGGGTTAAAAGAAAAAAGGCATTAATAAAGCTATAAAAAATCATAAGTTTTTCATTATATTCTCCCAATAGATCTACTTACTAATCAAGATTTTAACACATCACCTTTTAATCCTTCTACTAATGATTCAACCCGTCAAATATACTACACAGGAAATTCGAGAATTGATGATCAGACACACTTCCCCAAAGGTAAAGATTGCCGTTGCAGACATGGATGGTATCTTACGGGGTAAGGTTGTCAGTAAAGAAAAATTTCTATCAATACTTGAAAAGGGGTTTGGCTTCTGTGATGTGATTTTTGGATGGGATGCTTCAGATGAACTTTATGAGAAGACGAAAGTGACTGGTTGGCATACCGGCTTTCCGGATGCCCCAGCCAATGTTGATGTCAATACTTTCAGAGAAATCCCTTGGGACAGCCATACTCCCTTTTTTCTGGCAGATTTTAGTAAGTCCGATACTTTTTCGGAAGTCTGCCCTCGAACATTGCTCAAAAAGTTAAGAGAAGAAACCCTTTCTGATGGCTTTCAACCTATTTTCTCTCAGGAGTTTGAGTGGTTCAATTTCTCTGAAACACCTTCTTCATTAATAGAAAAAGACTTTCAAGACTTGATTCCTATTACGCCTGGTATGTTTGGGTATTCTATTCTTAGAAGCTCTTATAAATCTGCTTATTTCAACCAATTATTTGAAGACCTGTCCAACATTCGGGTCCCATTGGAAGGTCTGCATACTGAAACAGGGCCTGGAGTATACGAAGCAGCCATACAAGCAACTGATATACTTGAGGCTGCTGACAGAGCTGTGCTTTTTAAGACAAGTGTAAAAGAAATAGCATTTCAGCATGAAATCATTGCCTCTTTTATGGCTCGATGGAACAAGAACCTACCAGGATGTAGCGGTCATGTTCACCAAAGTCTATGGGATACCGAATGCAAACGCAACCTATTTTATGATCCAAATGGCCGACATAAGATGAGTAAGCTAATGAACAGTTATTTGGCTGGACAAATGCGCTACTTACCAGAACTACTTCCTCTTTGCGCACCTACAACTAATAGTTACAAAAGACTCGTTGAGGGATATTGGGCTCCAACTACCATCAATTGGGGTATTGACAACCGCACTACCAGTTTCAGGGTATTACCTCAGGGTGAGAGTGCTTCCCGTATTGAAACCCGCATTGTTGGTTCTGACACCAACCCATACCTAGCAATGTCCGCCTGCCTTGCTGCCGGATTGTATGGTATCAGAAATGACCTCTCTCTTGAACAGGAACTAATTAAGGGAAATGGATATGAGGATAAGGAAGGCAGAAAGCTGGCAAGCTCACTGGAAGAGGCTACTACTATTTTCCGAAATTCAGAAGTGGCTCATGAACTATTGGGGGAAACATTTGTACACCATTTTGCCATGAGCCGAGAATGGGAAGCCCAACAGTACAATGCTGATGACCCTCGCTGGGAACTTCGACGCTATTTTGAAATCATTTAAGTTAAATTAATCATAACCCACAAACCCATGGCGGTATCTTACAGTTTTCCAACCAATATCCGGTTTGGTGCCGGAGTAACCAATGAAGTCCCTGACTACCTAAAAAGCCTACGCCTTATCCGACCACTTGTAGTCACAGATGCAACCGTAAGTAGACTTCCATTTTTTGAAAAATTCATTTCATTACTAACTACTGAAGGGCTCACTGTATATGTATTTGACGACATACATAAAAATCCTGTAAAGTCGGATGTTATGAAAGGGCGAGATGCTTATGAATATGAAGAGTGCGATTGTATCATAGGTATTGGTGGTGGTGCCGCTATGGATGTCGCTCGTGCAATTGCCCTGAGCATCCATCATAGAGAAGACCTTTTTTACTATGATGACCTTGAAGGTGGTACAAAATATATCATTAACGACATTCCTCACTTTGTTACCATTCCAACTACATCTGGTACAGGCAGTGAAGTAGGACGGTCTGCTATCATCTCGGAAGATGATTCTAAACGTAAAAGAATATTGTTCCACCCTACGCTATTAGCTAAACAGGTCTTTGCTGATCCGGAACTTACTTACGAACTACCTCCAGAGATCACTGCGGCAACAGGAATGGATGCACTAACCCATCATGTCGAGGCATTTCTTGCTAAAGGGTTTCACCCTATGGCAGATGGTATTGCACTTGAAGGGATTCGACTCATATTTCAATCATTAGAAAAGGCTGTCTATAAACCTGACCCTGAATCCAGAACCAATATGATGATTGCTTCACTGATGGGAGCTGTAGCATTTCAAAAAGGGCTAGGATTGGTTCATTCTCTCGCCCACCCACTATCCACATTGCTTGATATGCACCACGGGCTTGCCAATGCCATTATGTTGCCTATTGGTTTACAATTCAACCTGCAAGGGTTTGAAGACAGATATGAAAGAATGGCAGCTACGATTGGTTTTGTCAATCCATCTGCCGAAGAATTTATATCGGCAGTGATAGCCCTTAACCGCAAACTGAGAATCCCTGAACTGGGAAACTTAGGGGTAGAACCTAAGCACATTGAGGCTCTGTCGGCTTTAGCCATCAAGGACTTCTGCTTACCGTCCAACCCTAAACCTATTTCACAGGAAGAGATAAAGCAGCTTTACCTCAAAAGTATTTCTACAACTATCATTCACTAAAACAAACTGCTTCATGCTTATCAATGTTATCAACCCTGCAACTGAAATGGTTGTTGCTGAACTTCCTTCAACGCAAGATCCAAGCGCTCTATACCATAAACTCCGGACTAGGCAACCCGACTGGGCTTTAACTCCATTACCTGAAAGGTTAGCCATAGTGGAAAAATTCTACCACCTCTTAGACAGTGAGAAAGAAGCGCTGGCGCTAACACTTACCCATGAGACAGGTAAACCCCTTTGGCAAGCGTTCAATGAACTAAAAGGAGCTCGGGAACGTATTGAGTTTTTCCTTGAGAAAAGTGCAGCATACTTAGCTGAAGAAACTGTTTTTGATGGTGAATGGACCGAAAAAATCGTTTATGAACCTTTGGGAGTTATAGGCAATATCTCTGCTTGGAACTACCCGTACCTTGTAGGGCTTAATGTATTCGTCCCTGCCCTGATTGCAGGTAACGCAGTGGCTTATAAACCCTCTGAGTTTGCCTTAATGACTGGATTAAAAATTAAGGAATTATGGGACAAAGCCGGCTTGCCTGAAGGAATATTTGAAGTGTTTGTAGGAGATAAGGAAATCGGAAAGAAAATACTCAATCTTCCATTGGATGGCTTTTATTTTACAGGATCTTATCAAACGGGTAAGTTCATACACGAACAAACAGCCCAGTACTTGGTCCCAACCCAATTAGAGCTTGGAGGCAAAGATCCTATCTATGTCAGTCAATACAATAATGATATCCAAAAAGTCGCTGAAGCTGTAGCAGATGGCGCCTTTTACAATAATGGACAAAGTTGCTGTGCAGTAGAGCGTATTTATGTTCACAAAGACGTCTATGATGAGTTTTTGGAGAGTTTTGTAGAAACTGTGCGTAATTTTCGTGTGGGTAACCCTATGCTTGAAGATACTTACATAGGTCCATTGACCAGAGAAGCACAATTGGATGTTATGGAATCGCAATTAGCAGATGCCATCAGAAAAGGAGCTAAAATACAATGTGGAGGCCAACGTGTAAAAGGGAAAGGATACTTCTTTGAACCTACTGTACTGACCAATGTCAATCATGAGATGCTACTGATGAAAGAGGAGACATTTGGTCCCATGATAGGCGTTCAAAGTGTAGAAAGTAAAGATGAAGCCCTAAAATTGATGCAAGATACAGTATATGGACTAACGGCTGGTGTTTATACCAATGACCAACAAGAAGCAGAAGATGTCTTAAAGCACATAAACTGTGGAAGTGTTTACTTGAACTGTTGCGATAGGGTAAATGCAAGACTTCCATGGTCTGGTAGAGGACATTCAGGGTTGGGTTACACACTCTCTCATCTTGGTATCAGAGCTTTTGTTCAGCCTAAAGCCTACCACCTAAAGTCTCCCCTATAAAAGTTACCCTTTACTTTCATCATACAGTCTGCACCAACAATCAACTGCAGACTGTTTTTTTTATATCAGGTCTGTTTCAAAAAGATGTCTCAACTTACTGAGCGTAATGGGCTTTTCGATATATGCAGAGATAAAAGGATATTGTAAACAATAAGCTTTATCCTGCAAATCACAAGAGGAGCTTACTACATATATTCCTGTCTTTTTGGAAAGGGTTTCCAATTCTTGTTGCATCGAATAGATAAACTTCCAGCCATTCATAACAGGCATTCTCAAGTCCAGAAAAATCACATCTGGCCATTGCTCATCATTGGGTAAAATCTGCTGCAAAAAATCCCTTGCATCTTCTCCATTGGAAAAAATAGAAACTTTTTCGGCAAACCTGCTGTCTATCAACATTCGGCTTATACCAAAGTTGAAGATATCATCGTCATCAATTACAAAAACTCTTTTTACTTGTGGCATGTCAGGTTAATATTATTAGAAAAAAGATGAATTAGGTAGATAGTGTAGCTATTAATTCCAATTGATATTAAAAAGTACTAGCGACTGTTACTGGACTAAAAGTGTATGATCATAATACACCACAATACTTCTCTTTACATGTCAGTAAACCAGTTAAAAACATCCTTCCTTCAAAAGTTTCCCTTGAACATGTTGACTAGAAGTGCATATTATTCTTTCGTCTACTAAACTAAAGTATAAAAAAACATTAGAAAAATGAAAATCCACTTATTTTTTATTCTTTATAACCTTATATTATATAGTTTAACTAATTCAGATGAACAAGGTCTTTTTTGAGCCTAATTGTAAATGTTGTTCCAATATTCACCTTGCTCTCCACTTCAATATTCCCTCCCATATTATCTACATGTGCTTTTGTCAAATAAAGCCCATGCCCTGTACCACTCAGTTCTCCATGAAATGTAGACTGTATCTGAAAGATATCATCTCCATACTTTTCCAAGTCAATACCTATACCATTGTCTGCTACAGAAAGTAAGAATTCATGTTCATGCTCTTCTGCTTTTACCTCAATTTTGGGGAATCTTTCACTGGAAGTATATTTCACAGCATTGCCTATTAGGTTATGCAGAATACTATTCAAATAGCTTCGTGGCATTTCCAACGTTTCACAACTTGAGAAATCAGGGTATAGTTTGATCTGTTTATCATTTATCTCATTTTCAAATAACGTAACGGTCTCATAGTAAACTTCCTTCAGGGCGACCTTCTCTTTAAAGTTACTATTGTTACTATGCACTTTGGTCACCTCATAAAGTCCCAAGATGGTTCTATTCAACATCTCCGCCACATCCCTGATTTTGGCAATATAAGTTTCCCTTACTTTTGAATCTGCCGTAAGCCCATACAACTCCAGCATCATATCAATATTACTGGTATGCTTACGCAAGTTATGAGATACTATCCGTGAGAAATCTTCTAAGTGTTTATTTTTCTTTTCAATACTGATCAAAGTCCTTCTCAGGTTTTCGTCATTCAGTCCTTCTATCAGTTGGAATACGCCTCTTATTTTCTTGGTTTTCCCTTCCTCGTCTATAACTGCCTCAGCAATATTTCTTGTCCAAAATGGCTTTCCTCTCGGAGGACAAAACTTAGCAATGATATCTAACTGTTTCCCTTCCTTAACACACCTATCTAGTTCCTTGGTAACCTCTTCTTGACTTTCTCTGACATATTGACCTATCCAATCGGACATTACAATCATCTTCTCCGACTTACTGTTCCCCGTCAGCTCATACAGCTCATCACTCCAAATCAGTTCCCCTAGCTGCACATTATATTCCCAACCTCCAATTTTGGCAATACGTCCCGTTTGCCTAAACATCATGTTTTTATAAGCAAACTGCTCGGATTCCAGTTTTTTGCGCCTGTCAATATCAACTATTGCCCCGATCATCCGGATAGGTTTTCCATCATGATCAAAAGTTGCTTTCCCTGAAGATTCGACCCAAACATACTGTCCAGACTTACTTTTTATTCGATACTCAAGCTTGAAATCTCCTTTACTCTTCAGGTGTTTGGTAAATGCCTTTTTTACCAACCCCTGCTCTTCAGGGTGCACATGTTCCTTAACTACTTTCTCTATAGAAAGGCGATTTTTGGGGACCTCAAACTTGCTGTATCCCATTATCTCATAATAACGGCTTGATGGCCAAAAGGAATCCTCCATTACATTATAATCCCATATACCAGCACTAATTCCCTCTATAGCCAACCTCATCCGTTCTTCACTTTTCTGCAACTGGTTATATAACATCCTGATAGTGGTCACATCTTCCAAGGTTATCACAACACCTTTAACCTCCTCCTCTTCAGTTCGGTATGGTAAAATTCGGGCAATATAACTTTTCCCATTTTTACCATCATATACTTCCTTAGTTACAATTTGAAGAGACTTCAGCACCTTCAATGCATCCTCTTCCCAATTGTGATAGTTTAAAGAGTTCTTATACCCTAATACCTCTTTTCCGATATCACTATCTGATATATCAAGCAACTCATGCATTCCTAAATTGGCGTGACGCATACGAAGCTCCTTATCCAGAAAAAGGGTATTGATATTAATACTCGCCAAAAGGTTTTTGAAGTCGTTGAAAAGTGTAGTCAAATCTTTCACCTTTACCATCAACTCGTCATTGATCGCAAACACTTCCTCATTCACAGACTGTAACTCCTCATTACTGATCTGTAATTCTTCATTAGAAACCTGTAACTCCTCATTGGAAGCTCTTAGCTCTTCGGAAGTAATTTCCAGTTGCTCTTTTGTTATTTTCAGAAGCTTGTTACTCTCAGACAGTTCTGCTTCCAATGCTTTCGACTTTGCCTCTATAAAAGCATTTTCAGAAACCTTATAGAACTCTTTATCCACCCTTTTGGACTCCAGAAATTCTACGTACACTACTTCTGTACCCAAGGTTGATTCATCAATTCCTATTTTGATAAATTTCAAATCAACCTCTTTACCGTTAAATGTGCAGGAAATTCTAATTGGCTCCCCACCCATCGGGTTCTTATCCACCATGACAATTCCATCCTTGAAAACCGACAACTCAAAGTCATCTAGCATATCTGACAGGTTACGGCTCTTCCAACCTTTCGACAGTCGAAAGTAGTTTTCAATTTTACCGGTTGTATGGTAAAGTCTGAAGTCCTTGTCAATCAGAATGGCAGCGGGCAATACATGGTTGATCGCAGCATAATAATTTAAAGCTGTATTCTCCTTTCGGTGAACATGCTGCTTTCTGGAATTGTACTTTACCAAAGACTTTGGTTCACTTGTAGTTCGATTGCTGATCGTCGAATAGGATGCCGTTATTCCTGGCAGCTTGGCAGGACGCCTGTTACTATAGATATGGTGGTATTGATCCAATGTGCCATAAATATCCGTCAGACCTGTTAAAGGTTCTCCATTGCCTAAAAATAGATAACGGTCTTTTCGAAGTGCGTAACTGAATGAAGCCAACAGCCTTTTTTGGACATCACTTCTAAAATAAATCAGGACATTACGACAAACTATCAGGTCTAACTGAATAAAGGCTGGGTCTTTCAGTAAGTTTTGGTTGGCAAAAACCACCTTTTCCCTCAAAGCTGTTTTTACCTTAAATCCATTGATAGCAGGGTCAAAGTATTTATAGATATAGCTATCAGGTATGCCAAAAATTGATTCCTTGCTATAAACTCCCTCCAAGGCTACATTCAAGGCTTTTTGATCCAGGTCTGTCGCAAAAAGCTTGACATCCATCTTTACATTGTACTCCTCAAAAACTTCTTCCAGTAGTATAGCCAAGGTGTAAGCTTCTTCTCCTGTAGAACAGCCTGCTACCCAAATCCGTAACTTCCCTCCACTCTTGACCTCTTTGACCAAAGGCACCAGCACTTTTTCACGACACCTTTCCCATGCTTCCGGATCTCGAAAAAAAGAGGTGTAATTTATCAACATGCTGTCCATCAAGTCCTCGGCTTCCTGACCTGCTTCCATCAAGTACTTATAATAACTACCATAAGTACTGTGGTCTGTCATTTGCATTCTACGCCGAATTCTTCTCTTGACCATATCAATCTGAAACTCTGAAAAGTCAATACCTGTCTTATCATACACCGCTTCCAGAATTTGCCTGATAAAGGCATGGTCCATTACCGTCTGTTCCTCTACTTCATTCTGCTGTTTAACCTCCTTAGGTTCTATAAGAGTAGGTTGGTTCAGCTTACTCTTGTCTTTACTGATTTTCACCAGCTTACCGACACACTGTTCAACTGTACCTATAAAGTCTGAGTCGCCTTGAGCACTTCTAGGCATCCCATCAAATTTCGCTTCATATGGGTCTTGTGTTATCACATATCCTCCATGCTCTTTAATCTCCTTTACCCCCCTACAGCCATCTGTCCCTGTTCCTGAGAGAATAAGACCTATTGATTTCTCCTTCTTGTCTTTTCCTAAGGAGCTAAAAAAGATATCAATTGGGAAGTTAACCCGAAGGTGTTCCTCCTGAAACATCAATTGCAAATTCCCCTCTTCTATCAAAAGTGTGCTACCTGGAGAAATAATATAGACATGGTTTCGCCTTGCTACCATTTTCTTCTTAACCACCCTAACAGGCATATCTGTTTCCTTGCTAAGCAATTCGTGAAGTATACTATGATAGTTAGGAGCTAGATGTTGAATGACAATAAAGGCCATACCTGTATTGCTTGGAAGCATAGAGAAAAAATGTCTTAAAACTTCTAATCCTCCAGCAGAACATCCTATTCCTACATAGTATTTTGGTAGCATAAGCTTGATTGGTTAAGTTTTTCTTTTCAATTTGGGTTAGCTTCGATTACATTACATGTGTACCTTATTTTTATATTAAAATGAGCCTTGTTCAAATAAACGTTGAACACCTCCTTTTTTCACGTAACTCTCTTATTTAGAACACATTTTTTATTTCTAAACAAAAGTAAATAAAAGTACTCCAATGTTTTTATAATCCTCTTTTTTTATTAAAATTAATCAAATTAGATCGGAAAACTCAAAACCTCTTACGACCTAATACTTAAGCTACTGGAAACCCTAACTTTTCTGATATGTATCCTAATAAATTACTGTCTTTTTTGTTTGGGAAGAGTCAGCCATTTAGCATTTCGCCAAATGACAACCTATCTTCCGTTTTGAGCACAGATTTTACTTCTACTACTGAAGGTCTACCAGAAACTGACGATTTAAGCCTTTACAAAACCTATTTGGGTTCATTCCTACAAGTGTTCCGTGCAGCTGCTTGGGTTAAAGATGACCAGCTGAATTACATTTATACCAACAATGACTACTGTAACTTTATCAAGTTCAAAGAAGAAGATGTTCTCGGAAAAGATGACGGAAGCTTTTTTATTGCCGAAAAGTTCACAGAGCATCATAATAATGACACCTATGTCCTGAAAACAGGTAAGATTTTCCGTAATGTTGAAAGGATTTACTCTGATTCTGGCTCTTTTCAGGATTTACTGATCATTCGTTTCCCTATTCATCATAATGATCAAAAGTATGTAGGTGGTACCATTATTGACATCACAGAAGAGGAACAACTACGTCAGGAAGTCATGTCGTTGGAGGATGAGATCAAGTTCATCAACAAAAGAAATGAGCGCCTTCAAATAGAAAAGAAGATCAACGAGTCACTTCTTGAAGAGTACAGAAGAGAAGCAGACTATTGGGAATCTCAACTCGAGTGCATGCTGGATACACAAGACAAAGCTGTTTTGGTGTTAGATAACAACATGCACATTGAGAAGTTTAACCATCGAGTGCATTATTTTTGGAACCTAACTGAGAAGGATATTGAGAAAAAACTCACTTCTGTTCCAACCTCAATTGCCAAGAAAGCTCATACTGAATTAATCAGTTTAATTGAAGCTGCCATAAGAGAAAAACGTAACCGTTGGATGCACTTCTATGATTCGTTCTGCCAAACCAATTTCATTGTTCAAGTTTCAGCTTTTGACAATTCACTTTCTCAAGGTGTTATCGTTAATATCAGTATTCAAGATTAACCTCCATTTTAAAAGGGCATCCATTTATTCCTGTTCAATTTCTTTGAGCCAAGTAGATGGATGCTGCTTTTAAGCATTACCCTATACCTAATTTATTTTATTGCTTTCAATATCAGCACACTTTCTTTATTACTACTGCTCTGCTACTTATTGACCCAACAAACCCATTTCCTCATGAAATGTCAACTGATTTTACTTCCTCCTATTGACACAACTAGTGTGAATTTCACCGCTCATCTTAAAAAAGAGTTGATGACACTTTCCTATATCACTGATGATGAATACACCTTGATTTCAGGCAACCTGAAAAAAGCCCTCCAGAAAGTCTTGTGTAACTCCCATGTCCTTAGCACTACCAAACTATCTGATCCAAATATCGTTTTCTCCGATATCCGTAATGCTTTTTCATTACTGCTTGAAAAACAAAAGGACTTCCTTTACATCATTTCTACTTTTTCACACTTGGATACCTTCCTACCCTATATTGATCAGGTTCGGTTTACAGAATACAATTCCGGCCCTTTTAGGAATTTCAGCAAAACCCTTACCCCATACCTCTCTCAATGGCACGAAATCGACAGGCTTGACTTCAAGAAAGATGCATTAACCCCTGAAGATTATTCCTTCCTCATCTACCAAGTAGCTAATCCCTATTCTTCTCAAAAAAAAATAAAATTCAAAGACATTAAATCACCTAAGCCCACAACTAAAAACCTCATTCAAGACACAAAAAAATCCCTCGTTCTATGAACAAGGGATCTTAAACTGAATAATAAAGGTACCTTTTAGATATTTGATAAAGACCCTACCACTTTTAGCAATTCACCTTTACTATCCGTGATGGCTTTACCTGCAACCTCAAACTCTTTGTATTCACCATCTCCACATTTTATTCTCAGTCTTTGTTTATAAGGTTCTTTCTCACTCAAGAGTTTTTCAATAGCCTCTTGATTCTTAGCTCTGTCATCCTCATGAACAAGATTTCCCCATAAGTATTGCTGATTTGGTTTTACCTCATTCTCATCCAACATCAGTAGTTCGTATAAGTAAGGAGCCCACCAATCTTTACTACTATCTAGTATATTCCACTCCCAAATACCTGTATTAAGCGCTTCGATAGCCGTTCTGAACCTTTCTTCGCTCTCTTCAAGCTTGTCGTTCAACTGCTTGATTTCTGTAATATTGACCAGCGTAATCACTACGCCATCAATACGATCCTCACTGGTTCGGTAAGGCAGGATACGCAACATAAATACCTCTCCATTAGTATTAGTTACCTCATGGGATACTACTTGTAAGTATTCCAACACCTTACGGGCATCTTGCTCTAAAGTATCGTAGTTCAATGAATTGGTAAAGTGAACAATTGGCCTTCCGGTATCCTCATCCGAGATATTGAAAAGTCCTTGTACAACAGGTGTGATTTTTCGGATACGCAACTCCCTATCCAAGAAGATAGTACCAATATGGGTACTTGTCAGCAAATTGGACATGTCATTATTCAGTTCCTTCAGTTCACTGATTTTGACCTGCAATTCATTATTAACTGTATATAATTCTTCATTTACTGACTGCAACTCTTCATTACTGCTTTGCAATTCTTCATTGGATGCCAACAACTCCTCATTGGAGGCCTGCATTTCCTCATTGGTGGTTTCTAGTTCCTCCACTGTATTTTGGAGCTCCATCTTTGTTTCATTCAACTCCGACTCCAACGTAAATACCCTCTCTTGTGTCAGTTTATCCTGCGTGACAATATTGCTTGGCTCCACTAAAGATAAGTCACCTTCTTTAGCACTTTCAAACTCGATAAGCACCAAATCTGCTGACTTTACACCTACCGGATTAATGTACTTGAATTTGATATTCAATACTTGATTCTCATTATTGTGAGTATACTGAACACCTTTAAAAATCGTCAGTGCTTTCCCTGTTATACTCTTGCGAATACCGTTACGAAGAATCATGCTCTCATTTCGGTTTACCATATCCAACACCATACGGCTTCTCCAGCCTTTGGATATAGTCAAATACTTTTCAATATCTCCCGTAGCAAAAAGTAATTCATACTCCTTATTTACAAAGAGTGCAGGAGCATATTCATTGGCTAGAATCTCATGAAAAATACGTTCTGACAAGTCCTTGTCCATTCTCACTTTTCTGTCTGTTATTGGCGCACTTGGCCTATTATAAACTCGATCATATTGTTTCTCATACATAGAATGAGATGGTGGTGCTGGTTGCAGCTTATATGTAAGGACACTCTGAAAAATATTCCACTTCTGATGTAAAGGTTTGAATGCCATGGAAAGCCCACCCACACTTTCACTCGTTCCTAAAAACATATAACCTTTATGGTTTAATGCAAATTGGAAATTTGTCAGGACCCTTTGTTGTGCCTTATTCTCGAGATAAATAAGCAGGTTTCGGCAGATCACAAGATCCATTTTAATAAATGGTGGGTCTTTCATTAAATCTTGCTGAGCAAAAACGATATGGTCTCTTATCGTTGGTTTGACCTGAAAACCATCATTATCCTTCGTAAAATAACGATAGAGATACTCATTCGGTAAATCTGCAACCAGATTAGCATTATAAAAACCTTGCCCTGCTATTGAGATAGCCCGCTTGTCTATATCAGTCGCAAAAATCTTATAATCCAGTGACTTCTTTTGCTCACGTAATTCTTCCTGAATCAGGATACTCAGCGTAAAAGCCTCTTCACCAGTAGAACAGCCCGCTACCCATATTCTCAATGGGGTATTTTCCTCACCATTTTCCACTAATTTTTTGACTACAATTTCCTGCATTGACTTCCATGCTTCGTCATCTCTGAAAAACTGGGTCACACCAATCAAAAAATCCTGCTGTAAAATCAGCACCTCTTCCTGATTATTATTCAGGAAATCACGGTACTCCTTCAGTGCATGAAAATGATTCAACTGCATCCGCTTTTCAAGCCTTCTCAACAGTGTTTTCTTTCTATAAGTCCGGAAATCAATATTGGATGCTTTTTCTACCATTTGCAGTATTTCCTGAAAGATCTCCACATCTGTTGTTATACTCCCTTCCACCTCTTCATCCTCAAGATGTAACAGCGCATTATTGGGATCTTCTTTGGAAAGCTTCATCAGCTTCTCGGTCAGTTGTCTAGTTGGAAGCACAAAATCTGCCACTCCTAAACTGATAGCTGCTTTAGGCATTCCATCAAACTTTGCCAACTCCGGACTTTGTACCAATACAATTCCGCCGTTTTCCTTAATTGTCCTCGCTCCTCTTGAACCATCTGTTCCTGTTCCGGATAGAATAATACCAATCGCTTTGGACTTAAACTCCTTTCCCAACGAATGAAAGAAAATGTCAATAGGCAAATTGAGCTTCACACCTGAGTCACGCTTGACCGGCTTCAAGGTTTCACCTTCAATAATCAAATTCTTATCTGAAGGGATCAGGTAAACATTATTAGCCTCAAGCTTTGTATCCTTTTGTACCACCCTTACTGGCATTGTTGAGTACCTTCCCAGCAGTTCATCCATCATACTTTTAAAGTCTGGAGAGAGATGCTGCAATACGATATATGACAAATCACTCTGTTCAGGCAACTCATCAAAGAATTCTCTCAACACTTCCAATCCTCCGGCTGAAGCGCCAATTCCGACTACATATTTGGGTGTTATCTCAGCATTGACTGATTCCACATTTTCTTTATCCATACGTCTCCCTCTTTAATGTATGATGCTAAACTTTGTTTCTTACTTTAAAAAAGAACTGATGCTATCAATCAAATCCTTTTTCATAACAGGTTTACTTAGGTAACCATCAAAACCCGCTTCCTTTATTTTTTCGATATCCGATGGCATGGCTGAAGCCGTCAAGGCAATTACTGGCAAGCCATTTAGCTGCGCATCATTTCTAATCATCTCCAACAGTTGAAACCCATCCACTTCTGGCATCTTCAGATCAAGGATGACCACGTCGGGATGCTGCTGCTGCATAAATACCAGACTCTCAGTCGCTGAACTAAAGGTAAATAGCTCCCAACCTGTACCTATGAGAAAGTCCTTAGTCAACTCAAGGTTATCAGAAATATCATCCACATATACAATCTTCGGTTGTGGCTTTTGCACTTCTTGTTTATCCCCCTCAAAACCCGACACTCCTATTGGCAATACCCTTGGCCTTTCCACCTTCCTACCTTCTGCATTCCGTTCACTGAAAGGGATATTTTTCAGCGTTACGGTAAAAGCACTCCCTTTGCCTTTTTCACTCTCAACAGACAATTCTCCTTTCATAGAGTGTACTAGCTGTTTACAAATAGACAACCCCAATCCGACTCCTTGACTTTGGATTGCCTCAGGGTCATCAGTATGTTTAAAAGGCTCAAAAATCATCTCCAGTCCATCATCGTTGATACCAATACCTGTATCCTTTACAGAAATAGCTATATCACAGGTTTCATCATCCCTTTTCTCCAACAAATCAGCCGATAATACAATCAAACCAGACTCTGTAAATTTCAAAGCATTATGAAGCAGGTTCCTTACGACTTGCAAAATGCGCTTTGTATCCAGCTGCAAGTAAAAAGGGATATACACATCATACGCCAAATCAATGGTTAACTTCTTTTTGAGAATCTCTAAGATGAAACTTTCCCTCAACTCATGCAGGTAATGGTCAAGGTTCATAAAGGCAAGGTTCAGCTCAAAATTGCCGGACTCAATACGTGACAAATCAAGGATATCATCAATCAGGTTGATAAGACTTAACCCATTCCGTTGAATTGTTTGCAGCTGTTTCAGCTGCATATCCGTATGATCCTGCTCCAACATCAGCTGTGTATACCCTAGAATTACATTCATTGGGCTACGGATTTCATGGGATACATTGGTTAAAAACCTTGACTTCAGCCTATCTGCTTCTTGTACTTTTGTTTTTTCACGCTCCAATGCCTCACTCAAATCCATCAGTTTCCTATTGTGAATGGTAAGTTGATCATTAGAGGTAGATAGCTCTTCATTTGCAGCCTCCAATTCACTGGCAAGCTCCTGCATGGTCAACAATGACACTTTGATTTCATGAATATCAATCAATGTCCCTACCAAACGGATTGGAGTCCCATCTGCCTTTCTAATTGCTTTGCCTGTAAGCTGTATCCATTTATACCCTCCACCCTTGATACTTACCTGAAACTCGGCAAACAAAGGCGTATCATTACTCAAATGTGCATTTAATATATCTGTCAGGCTTTCTTGGTCATTACTGTGTATCATCGACTTGATTAGCGACCAGTCCAAACCATGTTCGAAGTCTTTCTTTGAATAGCCTAGTATCTGGTAAATACGGTCAGACCAAATCACCTTACCAGTAAGTAAATCGCAATCGTAAAAACCTGCTTTACTGTTCTGAAGTGCTTTATTATAGCGCTGCTCACTTTCCTTTAATTTCACCTGAGCAATCTTCTTATCATGGACATCTACAATCATTCCCGCCATTACCTGCGGCTCACCTTCCTGATTCCACTCTGCCTGCCCACTGCTCTCAAACCAACGGTACTCCCCTGACTTCAACTGCATCCGGAACTCAATTAAATACCGTTGATGATTTTTGAGATGCCCTTGAATAGATGCCATTACAGCTTCTCGATCTTCCTCATGCAGCATATTCAGAAAGTTGTCAAAGGATGGCATGATCTCATTTGGTGCATACCCTAATAAAGCATAGAACTTATCAGACCAGAACTCTTTTCCACTCACTACATCCCATACCCATACACCCGATTCTGCTCCTTGGATAACCAGCTTAAAGTATTTGTCCATGCTTTTACTTTTATATTCATCGAATGCCTCAAAGTCCAACCTCAATTGTGATGTTCCTCTTTCCGTTTCAATACAACCGGAAACGCTCATTTTGCGCTTATCTCCTTTTAACTGTAATGTCAGGTACTCTTCAAAAACAATATCCTTCTGTTGGGTATTCATAAAATATTCCAATTTTGTAAAGAAGGCATCATTTTGAGGTAGCAGGCTTTTCAGCTCAGTAGCTGTAAAATTTTTTGAAGGAGCAGCAAGTAACACCTCAAACCCATTACTAACTCTGAAAGTCTGCTGTTCCAGGTTACATGTCCAGTAGTACTGTAGGCTGTTTTTATGGTCACTCATAGTTAGTTATGGATTAGGTCAACAGTTATAATATCTTACTTTGGTAGCTAATCAGTCTTCTCTTGTGATATTGGCAGCTATGCGTTGAAGTTTCGGAATCAGGACAGAAAAGTTGAGTGGCTTAAACCAGAAATCATCAGCGCCCCTTAAAATAGCTTGTTTCGCAGCTTCATTGTTGTTTGTGGAAGAGATCATAATAATTGTACTCTTAGGGGCTATCTTCTGTATATAGGAGAGCAACGAGAAGCCTGAAACACCTTGGTAAAACACCAAGTCGATCAAGTAAATATCTGCATGTGTAGGAGCTGTTTTGAATTCCTCTACACTATAATGTACACTGACATCTTTACAACCATAAATATTCAGAACCTGCTTCAACAAATCAGTTTCTACAGGATTGTCATCAATCACAGAAATAGACACCTTCCCAAATGAGGCACTCAAATCCTCTTTACTCTTAATCAGGTTCCCTAGTTCTTCCACAAAAATGTCTTCCCTATCTATACTCCAGAACAGGTAATCGGTAAATCCTATATTGATAAGCAAGCTCGCAGAATTGGAAGCTTCAGGGGTAATACAGGCTGCTATTGGTACATTTTTTAGCCTTGACTGCTTATAGTTTTCAAAAAACGCAACCGTTGAATCATTTATAAGGTTCTTCTTCGTACCATCAACTACCAGCAGTATAATTGAAGACTTGGTATAATTCTGTACCTCATCCAATGAACCTAATTGTACCAAACTACACTGCCCTCCCAAAACCTCAGAAACTGTTTTTTCCAAGGCTTCCAATATATTCTCATTCTCTAAATAATATAAAATGATTCTATTCACTAGTTCTTGAGTTTAAATCAAATATATCAAGGTAAATCAAGCTATAGAGCAACCTAAAAATACACGCTATCAAAAAGCTTAACCGGTTCTCTTCTATACATATTTATAAAAATCACTTTTAATCCTCAATATGCAAATGAATCTTAATACCACCACTAAATATAATACTTAATGCTTATTAAGCAGTGAATAAGAGGTATTATTCCATAGATATCATGCCACCTCAAAAAGGCTTTAAATTATATTTTCATCTACAAAAAAAAATGCCGGTGCTATTTCCAGCACCGGCATTGGGATAATTATTTTACAGCTGACACAGCCTCTTCTGCTTGATAAACTGGTTCAACTCCCATATTGTACCATGCAAACGCAAACTTATCAGCGTACTCCTGAATCACTTTACTTGTTGGCTTCCCTGCTCCATGTCCAGCTTTGGTTTCAATACGAATCAGTGTTGGTTTTTCACAACCTTGAGCGTCTTGCAAAGTAGCTGCAAACTTAAATGAATGGGCTGGTACCACACGGTCATCATGGTCTGCCGTAGTTACCATCGTAGCAGGATAACACGTGTCTTTCTTCAGGTTATGCAATGGTGAGTAACTGTAAAGGTTATCAAAATGCGTAGAGTCCTCACTAGAACCATACTCCACTGCCCAAGCCCATCCGATAGTGAACTTGTGGTAACGTAGCATGTCCATTACGCCTACCGCAGGGAAACATACCTGATACAGGTCAGGTCGCTGTGTCATACAAGCGCCAACCAGCAATCCTCCATTGGAACCACCGGCAATCGCCAGCTTTCCCTTGCTCGTATAACCTTCATCGATCAGGTACTCAGCAGCAGCAATAAAGTCATCAAATACATTTTGCTTATTGTGCAGCATACCGCCCTCGTGCCATTTCTGACCATACTCTCCACCTCCACGAATACTTGGTTGTGCATAGATACCTCCTTGCTCCAGCCATACCAACATGGCAGTACTGAACCTTGGCGTCATGCTGATATCAAACCCGCCATAGCTGTACAGGTAAGTAGGGTTTGTACCATCTAGCTCTGTACCTTTTTTAAAGGTGATAAACATAGGCACCTTTGTTCCGTCCTTGCTTTCGTAGAATACCTGTTTGGTCTCAAACTGAGTGACATCAAAATCAATTTCTGAAGCTTTATAAACTTCCGACTTGTTGGCAGTCACATCATAACGGTAAATCGTGGATGGATTTATAAAAGAAGTATAGGTATAGAACAACTCTGTATCTTCCTTGTCACCACCAAAGCCACCTACTGACCCGATGCCAGGCAACTCAACTGGAGTCTCCTCTGTACCTTCCAAAGCGTAGCGATATACTTTTGAGTAGGCATCTTCCAGGTAGTTAGCAAACAAGTACGCACCTATCACACTTGTACCTTGCAGTAGCCTGTCACTTTCTGCAATTACATCTACCCACTGATCCGGTGCAGGATTTTCGAAACTAACTTTAACCAGCCTGTTGTTTGGTGCTTCATAGTTGGTTTGCAATAGGAAGCCACCTTCTACATTGTCTACCACATGATGGTCACTGTCAAAACCATCTACTACAGTGATAAATGATGACGCCCCTGCCGGCTTAACCATCAACATATTTCCACTTGTTCCCTCAGAACCCGAAACTACCAACAATTGCTCATCATCTGTTGTGTAGGCATAGAAGTTACGCAATGCATGCGCTTTATCTTCCCATACTAATTCATCTGCTGACTGCTCTGTCCCTAACTTATGGAAATACACCTTATGGAACTCGTTCTTTCCAGAGTATTCAGTCCCTTCTTCCGGTGCATCATAGGCGCTGTAATAGAAGCCATCGCCCTGCCAAGAAATGCCTGAAAACTTTACCCATTTTACCTCATCCTTCAATTGCTCTCCAGTCTCTACATTCTTTACATAGATTTCTTTCCAGTCAGATCCTGAACGAGAAATCGCATAGGCAAAATATTTCCCGTCTTTTGAGAATGCTGAGCTAGACAAAGCCACTGTACCATCCTCTGAAAGCTTGTTAGGGTCAAAAAATGCTTGAGCCTCTCCGTCCAATGTCTCTTTGACATACAACACGCTTTGGTTTTGCAAACCATCGTTTTTATAGAAATAATAGCGTCCTCCTCGCTTGAATGGCGCTGAGTGCTTTGGGTAGTTCCATACCTGCTCAAGGCGTTCCCTTACCTTATCTCGGAAAGGAATCTTGGACAGGTAATCAAACGTCACCTTATTCTGTTCTTCCACCCATTTTCCGGTTTCTTCAGAGCGGTCATCCTCCAGCCACCTGTATGGATCATTCACCTCTTTACCAAAGTAGTTGTCTACTACTTCTGTCTTGTTTGTTTCAGGATAATTCACGTCGATCTTGCCTAGTTTGACTTCATCATTTTGAGGAGCTGTACAAGCACACATAAGTGCCGCAGTAACTCCAGCAGTCCATTTTGATTTAAACAGCATAAGTAATTGAATTGGTTAGAATAGAATTTGGATATAAACAAAAATAGAAAAAGAATTAAATTTTGAACAAAAGCCCCCAATGATGTTTAAAAACACGCAAACTTTGATTTGAAAAAAGAATTGAAACACTTTTGCCCCTGCAATTTTTCACCCTTTCAAGCATAGCAAAGTGACAGCAAAAGGTGTTAAATTGCTTAATCATTTAATTAGAAAGTATCGATGAACCTGTTTGACGTATATCCGATTTTTAATATTGAGCCAGTAAAAGCCCAAGGGACAAATGTATGGGACAGTGATGGCAATCAGTACCTTGACCTGTATGGCGGGCATGCTGTAATTTCAATTGGTCATTCACACCCACATTACGTACAAACGATTACCCAACAACTGGAGAAAATTGGCTTCTATTCCAACTCCGTAAAAATTCCTTTACAGGAGACACTTGCCCAAAAGCTGGGAGAGCTGTCAGGTTATACTGACTACAGTCTTTTCCTTTGTAATTCAGGGGCAGAGGCCAATGAGAATGCCTTCAAGCTAGCCTCCTTCCATACAGGGCGCAAAAAAGTAATTGCTTTTAGCAAAGCTTTTCATGGGCGTACCTCTGCTGCGGTTTCAGCAACTGACAACCCGTCCATCATTGCGCCTATCAATGAAACTGACAATGTTGTGTTTTTGCCATTCAATGACGAACAGGCACTTGCAAAAGCATTCAGTGATGAGATTGCAGCAGTCATCGTTGAAGGACTACAAGGCGTTGGCGGTGTACAAATGCCTACTGACAGCTTTATGCAACAGATCCGTCAACTATGTGACCAGCATGGAGCTGTGATGATTGCTGATGAGATACAGTCAGGATACGGTCGTACCGGAAAATTCTTTGCACACCAACATACCAGCATAAAGCCAGACCTTATTACCGTAGCCAAAGGCATGGGCAATGGTTTCCCGATTGGAGGTGTGCTTATCAGCCCTAAGTTTGAGGCCAAACATGGCATGCTTGGTACTACTTTCGGTGGTAATCACTTGGCATGTGCGGCAGGTATTGCTGTACTGGAAGTAATGGAGCAGGAAAACCTCCTGAAGAACGCTCAAGAAGTTGGTGACTACTTGTTGGAACAGCTCAAGCAATTTCCACAAATCAAAGACCTGAGAGGTTATGGTCTGATGATCGGTATAGAGTTACCTGAATTCAACGAGATTCGTAAAAAGTTACTGTTCGACCACCATATCTTCACGGGTGTATCAGGAGGAGTACAAACCATCAGGTTATTGCCTCCACTGAACCTAACAAAAGAAGAAGCTGACCAGTTTATTGAAGCTTTCTCAAAAGTGGTGAACAAGGCTTCTGTACAATTGTAAACCGTTACATTATCTATATAAACCTGAAAGGCAGCCCTAAAAAGCTGCCTTTTTATATGCCCCTCCTTAGCTCCCTTTGGTTATTTAAGCAAGAACTAAATTGGAATAAAGATTTTCTACGCTAATCCTTTCACCTATTATGAAGTACTAAATGATGACGTTATCCTGTTCAACCCTTTCAGGGTTATAAGATAATAAATGCTGTCAAATCCGGATTACCATCCGGAGCTAATATGGTTTGTTTCCTTCGGAAACGGTGTTTGTTGTAAGAGAAAATAATCCCGAAGGGATTATTTTCCAAATTTTAAATTACTAGATGTCAGAAAGTTAAGCGAGCGCTTAACTGGGGTGATACCAGGACTGTTACCAAAAAGTGATTAAATAACCCTAGAATTACACAATCCCGCCGGATTGTGTAACACATCCCGAACTTTTTGGACCAAGTTTTAGTATCCTGAACCTGGGGTTAAGCAGCAACATTGTGGTTACGCTTTGGGTATTCTTCTACCCAATAGTTCAAGGATTCTATCTCTTTTTCAGCCTCTGACATTTCAGTATCACCCGCCAACTTTCCCGACTGCCTATTAGCAGGCTGGTCATCCGCATTCATGGTCAATTTCATTCCATTATTCTTCGCCATCTGATTTAACATCTGGAACATGGCCAAAAAAGGGTCTGTATTTGATTTAAGGCTTTCCAGTTGTTTTTCAATTTTCTCAAACCTTGAATCTATTTCTTCAACTTTAGGTTTACTTTCCGAAGATCTGATTCCTTCTTCAGTAATAAGCATTTCCCCACGTCCAGTAACTAACCAATCAACATTCAAATCGGGATAAATCTCAAAAAGTTGAATTATGTTATTCAGCTTTGGAGCGCTTCTTCCTTTCCTCCAATCGTATATTGTTGTTAGTGAGCAATTTAACTCACGCGCTAATTGATCAACAGTTAATTCTTTTTCAATCATAAACTGTGTTATGCGATTTGAAATACTCATAATATTGTAACTTTATCTTTAATGGATTGGGATTATTCCTTGTGTTTTAAACTTAATCCGTATATAATTGTAATGTTAAATGATAGTAAATATGGTTTAACCGTATTAAACAGCGTTTAACAAAAGTAGCAAAAAAGGCTAAGAATTAAATACCTAGAACCGTTTTATCATGACTGAACCACAAATACAAACGATATATACTGGGGTGAAACTTGAAATTCCATTAAGGAAACACCTTGTAACTCTCAAAAAAGTTTACGGGAAATCAAATATGGGTGATGTTTTAAAGTATCTCCTCAAACAGGACCTAGTAAAAAATAAGGATCAGCCTTTTGCTCAAAAGAATTTTAAGGAAGCACTGGAAAGCGGTTTACTTGGTTACGATGTTTTAGACCCCGCTACTGCCGAAAGTAGTTCATATCCTCACATCAATGAAGTGGATGCTTCAAGTACAGAGCCTTGCACTGTACCTGATTGTTCTTAATTATTCCCGCTATTGGAGAGAGGTTTTAAAAAAAATTGAAATGAAAGCAGCACTAGAACAAATTCTTTACGCATTAGCACCTGACACTACAATTACCTATAGCGAAGTCATAGTATGTCAGGTATATAATAAAGAAAACTACAAGCTCAATATCACTTGTGGTTTTACGGGAGACAACCTGATGCAAGCTAACATTGAAACGCCAATAGGCGCTACCATAACGCTGTTCAGGTCGCAAAAGATCAGTCATGCCAAAGAGGTTATCTCACTACTGAAGAATAACTATTTCGTGATGGAGCATTTCAGCAATGAGCTATCCAGCTTTATCACAAACCTTGATTTCAGTAGTATGTCAAACCAGGAACTGGCAGACTTCATATTGGCAAACAATGAAAGGGTATCTAACATGCTTTCATGTTACCAAAAGAAGGATTTGCCAAATCAACACCAAGAGTTCCTGATTGGATTGGCTAAAGAAACCTTAGAATTTGAAGCGGTCAGTAACTTCCACTATACGCCTAATAGAAGTTCTTAGGCTATAAGAGTTAAAGGCATTGGACAGATTCGACCGCTCCTGTTCAATAATGGCTCGCTCAACATCTGTCAGTTTGAACTTGAGAAATTTGTCAGCGGCTTGCAAGACATCTTTCTTGACTTTAGCAAAGAGTTTCTCAGTCTTACCAAGATGCTTGACGTTGCTACTTCCGCTCTCAGACAAGACAAGGTTACTCATAGCAGAAGAGTGAAGTTTTAGATTAGAGCCATCGTAGTGTTTTCGGAATGCCCTGGTCATATATACCTGATAAGTCATTCCATCATTATAAAGTACTTGTTCATTTTCATTCATAGGTTATCTGTTTTTGTGGTGAAAAATAAGGTTTAAGCGCTATTAAATTACACAATTTCAAGGTAATCGGAAACACGGAGCGGGGCGAATGTCCTGCTCCATTTAAGGCATAAAATTTTTGATTGATAATGGGTTAAACAGAGGGGTCAAGTAAAAGGCATTGCCTTTTACCTGATTGGGATTTCTTCCCACATCCAATTGCATACTCATAACATTATATATATCGGGTTCTTACCCCTCCTGTACGCCATAAGCAAAAAACATATGCTGACGGTGCAACAGGTAAACTATGCCCTTTTGGGTTTTGAAAATTATGTATAACCGTAAAAGCTATCACTGATGACTACACAAGAATTTAATGAACTGTACGATGGAGAGACACCACTTACAGCCCTATCAAGCAACATCCTTGATGAGATGGAAACTTATGCAGGTGATATGAAAGACCTTGCAGAAGAGAACTATCAAGATGATGAAGCCGAAGAATGGGAGAACACACTTTATACTATTCAAATGGCAAACCTCGAAGTAAGGAAAGCTGAATGCGAAGCACAAGAATCACAAAACAAGTAAAACGATGACAAAAGCAGAACAAGATTACTGGAAGAAAAGGTGTAATGCAGCAGAAGCATATCTAAATGAAATACATCATGGAGACGGAACCAACAAGTCAAAAACCTACAGTGAATGGGTCCAGTCGAAAGAACTTGAACCTACTCCAAGTCAACCGACAAGAACACCAACCAATAAGGAGTACGACCTCGAAACCATTCAGGATATCTGTAATGTGGTCACTGCCGAAAACCTAGATGATTTCATAGCTGACTTTAAGGAGTCACTAAACATGATTATTCAGGTGAAAAATAACGCCAGTATATTACTCAAAGCTTCAGGCCAAAACGTAACTGATGAGATGATGAATGAGATGGTGAAGGTTGGTAAAATCGGTTGGATTGATGATGGGAAAACTTACACTCCAGATCAGGAAATGTCATTAACCATCGCTCCAAAACCTTAAAGCCATGCCAATAAAAGAATATAGATGTCAATACGACTCATCCTATGCCGAGGTCACATTCGAAGTCGATACTGATGTTTTTACTACTGAATCAGCAAATGTACTGCTTGAATATTGGGACTGGGACTATGACGAAGAAGCTGACGAAATCGAAGAGGCAATTAGAAAGTGGTCACTTGAATGTTTTCGTGAAGCGATGTCCAGAAGGATTGATAATGCTGATCAGCTTATTGATGTATTTGACTCAAAACCGGAATGGCCCAAACTGGACGGATCAATAGGTGTAAAAGTTGTCAACTTCAGTCCATTTGAGTTACGAGAGGATTGGCTAACGGTAGACATAAACCCACAACATTAATTAAATCCATAAACAAAAAAAGGCCACATCACTTAACGCCTGATGCAGCCTTTTAAACTAAAATTTCGAATGATAAAGATACCGAATTACGAACAGATTCACAACATCATCAGAATGGTTTGCAAGTACTCAGAGAGGCACTTATACTATCCTGATTTTAGAAAGATTTTCGGGGATCACACCAACCCTGAGCACCTTCACAAGAAATACGAATCTACACGTTTCAGCCTTCCTGAGTTTATCCTGATGGTGGACTCAGAGGCTGAGCAGCTTTTCGCTGAGTATATCAGCAAGGAAATAAACAGCCTACTGCCAATTGACTCAGTCAAGAAACATATAAAGGACTGGTGTTTTTTTACCTACAACCTCAAGCCTGTAGAGATGTTTGATCTAGTGTTTGGCAGACATGCCCAACTGGTGAAATACAGACTTCCTACACATGATCCGTTTTCGGCAAAATCAATCTGCCACTTATTCCACAACGCTAACCAGTTGGAGAGAGAACGGATGATCTCTTACGCATTATACTTATTCAAAGAACCTATTCAGATATACAATGAAGCATAAAACACACTGGGTATTCGAACTAAAGAACAGAACGGACCTACTACTCTTTATGCTCCGTCAAACAAGTGGCTTTGCGCTGATGATCGGCCTAATGGCATTTGTCCAGGCTATAAGCATCGCCATCTTTTTTGCCTCCATTTTCGAGAGCAAAATCAGTTCACAACTGGAAGCCATGGGAATGGATAACAGCTCTATGCTGATGCACACACTTTCCATCCTTTTGGGACTTTGTGCAGGTCTGGTTATCGAGGCGGGTTCCTTCTTTTTCGCCATCAACGGCATGCAAAAGAGCAGCTACTTTTCAGCGTTTGTCAGCGGCTGCTTATCCATCGCCAGTTACCACGCCATTTTGTACAGCGAGCAAATCAATGAGCTGCTAATCTTCGGAATTGGGGTGCTCGGTTTCTTCCCTTCACTCTTTATTATGATCGCCAGCCACGAGCTAGCCAAGCGAGTGGAGAAAGAAAACTTTGAGCAAATGATGAGCAAGTACAAGCGACAAGAGAGCGAACCGGAAGCGACCGAACCAACACCCAAAAAGGTACCGGAAGCATCCACCAATTCACAGTTTGAAATCTTGAAATCCAAAATCAATAGACAGGCATGAAAACACTAGAATATATCCTTCGCACCAGTACGATGTTCCGCTTTCTATTCACCATGGCAGTGGTCATTTTGGCTGGTCAGGTAGTAAAGCAAGCCTTTGAGCTGGACAACACAATAGCTTTCACATTTTCGGCAGTGGCGTATATCGCCACTACCCTTCTGAAGGCCACTTACAACACCCTTAAAAACAAGCTTGAAATAGTCTCAGACTATCAAAAACAAGTGGATTCGCTCAAAACCGCTCTCGAAGAGGCACAACAAATCGCTGTTTCGGTAGCGAACTCAGAGCGAAACCTGAAGGCTGAAAAAGACTCGCTCGAACAGGATTTGAAGTTGGAGAAATCCGCTCACACGTCGCTCAAGTCTCGCTACAACGAAATACACCAGTCATGTATCGAGCAGGAAAAAGCCAACTCCGAAATGAGACGACAGCTCAACAATATGGGCGAGTCAGAACAGTCGCTACAATCCGCTAATACTTCGCTCAACAGTCGCTTGAATGACTTCAAAAACAAGGTAGCCGAACTGGAAGAAAACTTGGAAGATGCAGACCGAACACTGGCCATCCAGCGGGAGCAGATCAGCGAACTGAACGAGCAAAAGGAAGAGCTTAACACCAAATACCGATCCGCTCAAAATCGCTTAAATGCGCTGAAAGGTCAGCAAAAAAGAAGGGAACAGGAAGCAGAATAATGTCCTACCTGATTGAATAGCTGGACACCAATTTGGGATAAAAAAGGAGGATAACAGATGAGCGCAACACCCACACATCAGAAGCACTTCCAGTTCCTGACCAACGACCTGCAAAAGGCCATCCAAAAAAAGGAATGGACACTACAGCAAAGTTGGTGCAACGAGAAGAGCCGCAAGTATATCACCGAAGAGCTGACCTTCTATAAGAAGATCATGCAAACCACCACCTCCATTTATAATGGTGTAAAACAGGACTTGGTACAGCGGCACAACGCTTTCGTTAGCCGCAATTCAATGAAAGTGCAATTGGAAAAAGGACGCATGGAATCAGCGCATATGCTAGAGTCATCCGACCTGATCGATAAGCACCGCATAGCAGAGTTTAAGGTGATGATGTTCAAGTTTTGGTTTGCCATCCAGCAGGAGACAGACCAAGACACGATCCAAGCAAAGAGCCGAAGCATTGTAAGGCTCTATGCCCTGATCAGATTTATGGAAGAAGAAATTCCCTACGAGGAAACAGAAAAGACATTAACCGCAGAAGACGCAATCAGTAAAATATTATGAATACCTCAACGATACTTTTTTCACAGGCAATTGAAGCTAAGATGACCATGGATGGAAAGAACCTTTCCAAAAATGTAATCATTGTGCTAGGGTCAGAAACCGAAGGAATTGAAGGAAGTTTACAAGGGGATGACATCGTATTGGTTCAAAAGTTTTACGACTTGTTCAATTACGATTCAATGGAGCCAGTAAAAGAGCTGACCGATATCCTGGACAAACTAACTCCTGAAGTACTGACAATACTCTACCCATCTGATACAAGAGTCAACAAATACCACCCAAACAAAGACCTCTATAAAAAGCCCGCAGGTTTGACAAAACAGATCAAGTCATTCCACAAGGCTTTTAACTACCTAACCAAACGGAAAGGTATTGCAACCAAAAGAATCGTACTGAAAGTAATCAAGGCGGACTACTGGCAGCAAGCCCGAACACTGGATAGGATGCTGTTCGAATTTCCGGATCACGAAGAAGAAATCATTAAATCCCTAAGCAGCGAACATGAAAACAAATGGTTTGATCATGTCAAGCTGGCTGATGGAGAAATGGAACACCTGTACCGCTACTTTGGTATCGACTTTCAGGATCACACGGTACAAGACTTCTATAATATCTATAACAGGTTTGGAGATATTGACAAGTCTGAGTTTATCTATAAGTCTTGCATTTACCAACTGATCAGGGGTGAGATCAAAAAGATCAAGCACGTAGATGCAGACAAGTATATTCAAATCTTGGATAAGATTGTACTGATGTCAGTCCAGTATTTGGGCGAAAATGCTGACCTGTTTGTACGAGGCATGCAGCCAACTTCCTACGAATCGGTAAAAAGGAAATATGGAGCGGATTTTATCAAAGACATCCCCGCTTATGATGGGCTGGCGCTTGAGCCGGACAACACCAAGAACTACCAACGGAGGTTTACCACCAGCAAAGGCAGGTTGGAGTTTGACTATTACAATGTCTACGAACCGCTGAATGTTTATCCTGGCAATTTCAAAACTGCTGAAGAAGCAGCAGAAGCATGTCCCAATATCCTAAGCTATTTCCACCATATCTCACAAGGGAATGCGGAATGGGATGCACCAATATTGGGAGACAGATTAACGGTATTGCTTGACTGGTTCCGGATTGCCTATCGCTATCCAAAAGCCAGACTCCCTATGGTCATCCTGATGAGCCGCGAGCGTGGAACAGGTAAGTCAACCTTACTCAACCTGATGCGATACATCTTTGGAGCCAATGCCATGGTTACTGATATCAACGACCTGTTAGGCAGGTTCAACTCACACAACGCTTACAAGACATATATAGGTCTGGAAGAAATTAAGGTAGAAAGTGAAAGAGACCAGGCGATGAACATGCTAAAGGATTTGATCACAGGACACACAAGATTGATGGAACCAAAAGGTGTGATCAAGTCTGAAGTATCCAACTTTGCTCACTTCATAGCCACCTCAAACCATGAGGATAATATCATGAAGATTGACTCTGATGATGAGGACCGTTTCTTTATGCTGAAACCGCCAGTACTACAAGAGACAAAACCAAACATGCTGCAGATGATGAAGGAAGAAGTCCCTGCATTCCTGAGCATGTTAGTCCAGACTCCTATCCACCATGTAAACCCCAATGCCCGAAACAACAGCATTGCCGAAATGAAGATGGGCCGTCTTTGGTTCAATGTAAAGCACATTCAAACGGAAGAGTTTTTCAATGTGATCAAGCATTCAAAGCCAATGGCCATGAAAGAGGTCGAAACCTTTATGAGAGACCTTTTCCTCAACTTCAATGTGCAAACGGTCAGGATACACCCAAAGGTACTTTGTGACCTGATGAAAGACACCGCCAAGTTTAAGTACAGCCCTGATGACATCAAGCGAGTGTTTGCAGAAAAAGGATACAAAACCCTAAGTACAAGTGTGTCATTTATCTACATCCCTTTGGATGTGGAAAAAGACCATAAAGGCAACCTTCAGTACATCTATTACAGAGAGAAAATCAAGAACACCAGCGAGTACAGGATTCCCAAAAACCGCTATTACGAGCTTCAAGCTGAAGATTGGTTAACACCTGAAGAATTTGAAAGAATCAAGGGTAAGACAATCGACGACCTGAACATTGATGAGGAAAACTACTTGGTTGAAACCGCCAAAATTCACCTGAACGGCAACGCTGAAGACCTGGTATTTGAATACCTCAAAGCTCAGCCAATTAACAGCAGGTGGATAGAAATGGAAGACTTGATGGAAAGGTTTAACCGAAAGGTAGATAACCCAATCAAACAGGATCAATGGCGCAAGCATATACAGAGCTTTCACGACTGGAGCGAGAAAGACAGAACAGTAGTGATCTCAGACAATTACGACAAGATTCAATTTAAACCTCCTTTCTAATATGATAACGATTCAAAGTGAAGACCTCGAACTAATATTCAAGGCTACAAAAGCAGCACTGGAGTACAGAGCCAACCTAGGTAAACTCAATAATTATCCGGATGAATTAAAGCCAGACTTCGACTGCTTCAGTGATTGCTTGAACTGGTACCATGATATGTTACAGGATCAAAAGTCAAAGAAATCTGAACAAATCAGACTTGCTCAGATGATGGGAGAAACCGATCCAAAAGTATATGAGGATAAGCAACTGGAATACCAGCTGATGCACCAGGAATATATGAGGATAAGAAACATTATCAGCTATCTAAACAAAGAAGGAGTAGCATGGACCTAAACAAAAACCTCAACCATATACAGCAACTGGCTGAAGGGCATAAACGGACAGATACCATCAACCCATTTGACCATGCTTGGCAGGTAACGGAATGGAAAGATCAGAACTGTCTGAAATGCCGAAAATGCCTATCAGCTCACCACCCGAAATATGAGCTGCCATTGCTGAAAGAGAGTATCCAACTGGTGAAAACAGGTCAGGAGTGTATCGGGAAACTGGCACTTGAAATCATCTTTTACCAGGATACTATCCCCATTGAAGTGGCTGAAATGATGGGCATTGCTCAAAACCTAAACGATACATGCAAAGCATTTGAGCCATTGACGAAACATGAGAAAAAAGATCCTAACCAACTAAACTTATTCTGATGCATATCCTAGACTATTACGAACCTAAGTTCAAAAAACCTGAAGGTGTAACCGAAGCAATAATCAACAAGGTTCACCGCTTCGAGACAGCCTTATATATCGCGCTGGCTTATTACCGCAGCTTTGCCAGTGGCAACCAAGCAATGAAGCTCAAGTACAAAAACTTCGAGAGGAAAGCCGAAAGCTTTATCACGCTGTATGAAATGCCTAACAGCCCTGAGTTTGACCTGCTGGACAAAAAGACCGATGAGATATTCCCATACGTCGAATCGCTTTCCGGCAGCGATGAGTATCACTTCAGACTTATGGTATCAGTGGCCAGCAGCTATTTTGAGGAATACAAAAACGTGATGTTTCAAAATGCCCGAGCCATAACCAAAGAAGAATGGGAAAAACGAATCAAACGAGCAATCAATAGACAAGCTAAACGCAAGATGGAAAAGCAGATGAAGCAGGACATTTCAAATGCAGGTCTGGGACTTTCCACTTTCTCTCGCATGATGCAAAAAATCAGCTTAGACCTTCCTGAGCAGATCAAAAGCGTCAGACGCTATATGGACAATAACATCATTGTAGAACTTGAACCCGAAGTATAACCATGGCAACGATTTATTATATCACAGAAAAGAAAACCGAGACAGGTAAGAAGTTTCAGGAACTGGAAAGAAGAATGGAACAAGCTTATGATGATCAAATTGATTTCTGTTTTAAGTACAACATTAAACATTACCGTCCTGATGACTTTGCAGCTCAAGGAGGTTTTTCCTCTGTAACCTTTGATAAGGATGTTGAGGTGGATACCAAGGTTTGGAAGAACGTCTATAATTCTAGTCATGAATGGATGCCAAAACTGAACACCAAATTAGGTAAGACGATACAAAAAGAAATGGATGAATGTCTTCTAATAGGTAGAAAAGAGCTGAATCAATGCGTCGGTTATAAAGGCTTTCCTAATCATATAGGATACTCATTTAGAAATAAAAAATACTATGGTTTTATGGTCAGCGATACATTTAAGTTTGACCCTCCAAAAGACTGTAAAGAAATCACATTCACTGAGTACAAACACCTTTTCATTAATAATAATGAGTAGTTCTAATGGAATAATTCTAAGCATTGAGTTAGGCTTTCTTTTCATGTTGATAGCCTTGGTCATTTTTCTAAATATAGATGATGCTAAAAAACTAAAAGAGTCTAAAAAACATCATCGAGAAATAAGAAACCATATCGATCAAGAAAAATTCAAACTTGAAATCTTCGAAAATAATATCATAAAGCTTATGAAAAAGCCAAAAGGTCATACTCATTACTATAAAGAGGTTGGTGTTTTTTATGATATGGATGAAGCTATAGAAGCAAAAGTCAATGCTGAGTTTAAACGTGATCAAAGAGATGGATCAGGGACTCCCACATCTTATTATTAATCAATAACCCCTAAAACCATGGCCCTTATAAAAGTAATGCTACTCTACTTTATTGTCTTGGCTTTCGTCTCACTACTGGGAAGCTTATTAGACAAGAAGAAAGGAAGTCAAAATATATGGTCATACGATGATGATGATGACGATTATTACTATGACAGTGATGATGATGATTCTGAATAAACTCGTGCATTTTTCACCTAACGGGAGGGACTTCTCACCCCTCCCATTTTAACTACAAAAATCAATGGCAAAATCAACTCGGCTTACTCAGTTTATACACAATGCCTATATCAGAGTAAAATCAAAAGACTTTAAAGAAGAAGAACATTGTCAATATCACAATATACTAAGGGCAAGCTCTGACCTGGGAAAAGCAGCTGAAGCTGCAAACCTCAACAAAAAAGCATATATCAAACATTACATTAACAGTTTAACTCTTGTGAATTTTGTAAATCCAGAAACGTTCAACTTCCATATTCAGACATTTTACCCAATCTTTATCAAAGACACTTTTGAGGATAAATTAGCAAGTTCTTTTCTTTGGATTTGTGATTGGATTAGCAACAATGAAGGGAAGCTAATGATCAGTACCATTGGCTATGTGTATGAAAAGAACCTGGCAGGAAAACAACCTACATTCAAAAGTATAGAACATGCCCTGGTATATGCCGAAAAAAAGGTACTAGCACTTGATCCGGAAGGACCAGGAACAACACGAGAATATCAGGCAGGTGCAGCGTTAGCCGCAATTATGCAAGTGGCCAACTACAAAGGCGTGGACTTGTTTCTTCATGCAGGATGGAGATTGGCATTTAATCGAACTAGACCAGTTGATAGACCAAAAAAAACCATGCAATGTTGGTATTGTGAAGACAAACTATACGTGGATGGTAAGACGTGCCCTAAATGTATGGACAACTAAACCTGTTTATGATGGAAAGAAATATTAATTACACCGCCATTATTGGTTTTATCTGTCTGATATGTGTGATGGTGCTGCTCCTACTCCCGGCTATTATCGACTTCAATAAAGACATAAAAGATACGGTTGCAGGAAAATCTTATAAATGGCAGGAAGAATATGCATTGGATAGTCTGGATTGATTATCAACAAAACAACAGATCAACAGCCTTTGGATTCCCAAAGGCTTTTTTATGCCTGAAAAAAAACGAATCGAAAAAAAAATAGGGATAATACAATAACTAAAGATTTAGTTCTCAGTAAAACTCAGCGAAGTTGAAAATAGTGTTGATTTTGTTGATTTGTTGATAATGGTATATAAAAAACTAACTATCAATAACTTACACAATCAACAAAATTTTTAAAAATGTTGATAATCAACAAAAGTGTTGATCAGCTAAGGAGAGAATTAGTCAGGTTTTTTAAAGTATTTTAACAAAACACACCAAAAAGGGTCAAAAACCGATCAACAAACAACATGCTGTTGATCAGATTTACCAAAAATGTTGATCTTATAACTCATTGATAAACTAACACTTAACATAGACTATCAACAAATCAACAAAATCAACACTTTTTCCCAACTCTCCACGGAGCCACTAAATCACTGAAATTTCGTATTTGGTCAGAATTATGGGAATAGTACAAAATCTGACATATCCAAGATTTTGACCATGTACATTTGTCCTATTTTATGTACATTTGTCCTATTAGAAAGGTCTATAACGGACAAATGTATATCCCAATCAACCCCTCTTACACTACCCATTATCCAGCTTATTTTTTTGTGGAAATCAAATCCATGACCTATGTCAATGAGGTTAAGCCCTACAGTACTTTTGCTGGATAATTACCTGTACAAGTTTTTGAAGAAGCGCAACAAGCAGAAACGGCTTCGCATCAATCCTAATTTATGTATCGGTCAGAAAGGACCTGACCGTAAACGTATGCTCCATATGCTGGAGCAAGCAGAGAAGTACAACCGTGTGCATGTACTGATGCACAACCCTACACTATCCAGACGGTACCGCCTCCAACGACTGATCAAGGAATGGTTTTGCAAAGAAATGCTGGACTTTGTGCTCTACAATGCCAAGCGTAACCATGGCCATAATGTGCTTTTGATCATCAGTGAGTTTTTGGAGCTTCACCAAATCTCTGAAGATGACCTCCAGCGTGAAACAGCCTACAAGACTTGGCAACGCTCAAACCACAAAAAAGAGCTGGATCATTTTCTCGCCACCAATACAAATGATGATATACTTTTCTAATTGATAACAACATGACAACCTACTCAGGACAAACCAATATTGGCGGACTGGCCAAGATCCAGTACGTACTGGAAGAGGAAATAGCCTCCTTTCCCGAACAAATAGGTGCCAAGCTGGATGGTGATATAGAGCTGTATCCTACCAAGGTGTGGAAGGAAATCTACTTCACGCAGGAAAGCGGCTCACTGACAGTTAAGGAAAACCAAAGTAGCCAGGGAGAATACTTTGATACGGCACTTTCTTTCCAGCTCCCAAAGGTGCGGGAGATTGTAACCACCGAGCTAAGCGAGATAATAGGGAAAGAGTTGATCCTGCTTTGTGAGTATCAGAACGGAGACGTAAGAGCCGTTGGCACCAAGGAGCTTCCAGCCCGGATCACCTATGATGACGGATCAGGCGCTCAAACTGCTGACAAAAACGGGTACCGCCTATCTTGCCGTTATCAGTCAGCTTGTGATATTCCATTCTATGAGGGAGCCACCGAAACAGAAGTCAAGATACCAGACCTTATTGTAGAGAGTGGCAACCCTGAAGCACTACTGGTACAGGGCACCAACAATTATGAATGGGTACATGATCCGGATGCAGGACTTTCCTATCTGTATTTGGAAGATGGTAAAAGCTCCGTATCAGGATTTCAGTTTTGTGATGCACTGATTTCGGGTGATGTAGACCTGAGCGATGCCGGATGGACCAACCTTGTTTACTTATGTTTGAAGAATGCCAATAACCTGAACCTGACTTTGGGTGATTGGATTAAGCAGCAAGATGTTACGGTAGATGTTACCAATGCCATACTCCAAAAGGATAAGCTTTTGTCAATACTGGAACAGGTCGATAACATTGGCAGTAATCAGACCTTTACAGGACGTACCTTTAAGATTGGCGTACTGGTAGATGAGTTTGGGTTTGAGTCTTCAGCACAAGGGTTTCCGCTTATTCCTGGAGAGGAACCAGACCAATCATGTATTGACCTGATGGAAAAGCTGGGCGGAGAGAACTTTGACGGCAACGGGGAAGGCTGGACATTTACGACCGCTACTTTTGGCCTTGTGAAAGTGAAGATGAAGAAAGGGTATTTTGATCTGCGTAACCGTTTTTCTCAGAATTCAGGAGAAGGGCTGATCATTGTCCGGGGACCATACAACAATGTGTTTATCAATGCCACTGGTATGGAATCGTACTATGGTTTGGAGGGATCGATTGTGGAATTTTACCATACGGAACCTGATAGCCTGATAGAGCTTGATATGAAAAAGCTAAGCATCTATAATGTAGATTTTACTGATGCGGCAAATGCTTCTACAGCCACCTATGACCTTTCACTTAACCGTATTGCAGCTGTCTATCTGGACGTGTTCAATGAGCTGTTGCAGGAAGCTGGCAGTCAGATGACCATCAAGCTATGGAGCCACTGGTTTTACCTGAGCTTCTTTGGGGATGACAACTATATAGAGCAGGTACTGAAAAACCCACTGCGGGAAAGGCTGCAATGTGCCAATGTCTTTTTTGAAAAGGATAGCGGATATCAAAGCGACCAAGGGGCATCAAGCAGTATTACCCGATATGCTATTAATGATGATGGTGATATGATGGTATTGGCGGTAGCCAGTGTAAATGATGATCCTAATAACTATCAGGATATAAGCATCAACAATTCAGAATTTGGCAATGATGCCATCAAGGGGACATTTAAAGCATTGTATGCAAGGTTTGGAGACTTTTTCACTATCAATGATCAAACAAATCTGGAGGAAATCATCTTCAAGGAGTCAATTATTGGAGATGAGGTAAATGGCGGAAGACAGTTTATAGCCAACAATAATGCGAATTTACGCCTGATAGACGGTAGTGACTCAAAGTTATCTGTACTTCAGGGCAATGCCTATTTCAGGTTATGGTACAATCCTAAACTGGAAAGGATCTCATTTGCAGATACAGCACTGGTAAGGTTCTATGCAAGGGACAATGATATATTGCAGGAGATTGATATGCCTATCAATTACACAGATGATCGTACTATAGAGCTGAGAATCAACAACCACCCATTACTGGAGAAGGTGAAATCAATACAAACTACCTATGCAGGTGGGTACCAAAACAACAATGGTGTATGTATTGTATCCAACAATCCATTACTGGCAACCATTGGTAATACAGTTGGTACGGCTGACTTTAGTGGGCTTGATTTTGATGTGGATATCAGTGATCCTTCGGATACTGGATACCCTCAGTTTAGCCTGTCGCAAATGGCTTGTGATACTTTGCTATTCTCTAACACTACCAACTTGGGTAAAGGTGACTTTGTGATTTCTTATTTGCCTAACCTTACAGGGGTACTGGACCTGTCAAACGTCAGGATACATAACGAGTTTGGTAATGGGTACCTCTATCTTTTTGAATTGCCATTGGTGACTGGCGTAACACCATTCAAGGCAGGTAGTTACTCAGTAAGGTCTCAGATCCTGTTCAGGAATATGGACTCCATGCCTGATAACTTTGATTATGATTTTGCCAATGTCGAGTTCGGCTTCAGGAGTTACAATTTCTTTTTCAATATAGAGGGTAAAATAAGGAACATGCTTAATGTGAATGGAGAACTGAGAAGACTCAACTACAGGGGAAATGGTATGAGTGGTGTCTTGGATTGGTCGGGTTGTCAGTGGGTGTCCCGCTATAACGATGATGGGAACTCCAATGCAAACTATATCATTACGGAAGGGGATTTGGAAATAACGGTAGCAGATACCAGCGATGTTGTTGCCGATGACTTTACCGTAATCAAAAACAGTGGCGGTACCTTTACTGTCAAGAATGTAAGTGGAACAACACTGGCCACTATATAACAAGAAAGCCTCCCATCACCGGGAGGCTTTTTCACCTTTCTATTGAACAACTTTTTGTCCTACGGGAAAACATCTCCTATCCTGTTATTGCTTCAAAATCGAATCACCGAACTGAAGCGCAATGAATACAGCACTTATTTCTACCATACTTAATAGCGTCTGGGCTATTAATCAAGACTCTGTCAAAGGATTTGTACCACTGATCAACTCCATATTGTCCGGACGTAGTTTCTGGGAAGGAAAAGACCTTGCTCAGCTTCGGGAAGCGCACCGCTCCAACACGATGAATTATACTGTTGCCTCCAGTGGAGTAAGTAAGCAGAGAAGATTCGGGGTTGTCAAGATCCATGGTGTTGTCATGAAGAATGACCAACAGTGTGGCCCTGAGGGGACCATTACCAAATCAAAACAAATTATTGCCTTTGATAATGATCCGGATATTGACGCTATCCTGTTGGATATTGACTCTCCAGGTGGTCAGGCTGATGGTACACAAACATTGGTAGATACAATCCGAAATACCCGTAAACCTGTTGCTGCTTTTGTCAGTGATGGAATGGCCGCTTCTGCTGCTATGTGGATTGCCAGTGCAGCAGATGAGATTATTAGCTCACATGATACCAACCTGATCGGCTCTATTGGTGCAATGATGAATTATGTAGATGACCGTGAGTATTGGGAAAGTTTGGGCGTAAAGTTCAATAGTATTTACGCTGATGATGCCTCAGAAAAAAACAGTGAGTACAGGGCATTGATGGAAGGTAACACTGAACCATATAAGCAAAAAATCCTGAACCCACTTAACAATGCCTTTGTGAACGGTATCAAGAAAAACCGACGTGGAAAGTTGAAGCTAAATCATAAGACCTTGTTCAAAGGAGCCATTTTCACCAGCAGCGAAGCATTGGAAGTTGGTCTGATCGATGCCATTGGAGATGAAAACTTTGCACTCAAAAGGTTATCCGCACTTACAGATAAATCAAATTCTTCAAAAAAGACCAATACCAAAATGTCAAATATCACCACCAACAAATGGGCACGCACTTTTGCAGCTTTAAACGCTACTGAGCTTGACGCTACAGAAGAGGGCGTTGTGCTTAACAACGAACAGATGGATACCATCGAGCAGTCTTTGGCTGCATCAGAAGCGGTACAAACGCAGCTTGAAACTGCCAATGCCAATTTGGAAACAGCCAACTCTGATCTTTCAGCAGCTAACGAAAATATAGCTACGCTTGAGGCTCGTATCCAGGAGCTGGAAAAGAGTCCGTCCGCAAGCAGTACGCAACCAGCTACTGGCAATAGCGACAACGACAGCAGCCCATCTACTGACGCTGAAGCCGCTCACTTTTCTACTGTCGGAAAACAAAGACAGGAGCGTATCGCCAGAATGAGAAAATAATCCTTCACCTTCTAACATTTCATAGAAATGCCTGACGCTATTAATATTGAAGCATTACAGCAATACTGTGAGGAATTTCAGCGAGAGCTGATTACCATCCCCACCACTTCCATGGATGACATTTTCAATCACTTTAATGTCTTGCCAGGAATCAAGGACCGTTATGTTCTTTCCACGCTGCAACTTGAAAAGCTCCTAAAACCTTACGGTAAGGATTGGTCTAAAAAAGCCAATGTGGGTGCCATCAAGCCAAGGACCTTGCAGGTACAGATTGGTGAGGTCAACTTGGAAGAAAACCCATTGGAATACCGTAAGTCATGGTTAGCCATGCTTATGAAAAAGGGTGTCGATGCAAGTGACCATCCTTTTGAGAAAGAATTTTTTGAGCAGATTCTCGCTACTGTAGGTCATGAACTGAATATGGATGTCCTGTTTAATGGCATCTATAACAGTGCTGGTACCGATGCGGTGGATGTGAATAATGGCTTCTTTAAGATCATCACGGATGAGCTTGCCATTGGCGCGCAATCAGCGATAGACAATGCTGGTGATGCAACAGAAGGTTTTGACCTTACAAGAGGTAACGTCATTGCTACAGGTGCAATCACTTCAGCGGATGCACTAACGAAGCTTAAAGACATGTACCGTCAAATTGACGATGCCTTCAGAAGCAGACCTGTTAAGATGTACATGAGTTACAATGTTTACGATAAATATTGTGACGATTACAAAGCCGAGACTGGTGCAAATCCATACAATACCAAGTATGAGCAAACCTACTTGGAAGGCTCAGCGGGTATGTGTGAGATTGTTCCTTTGGCTGGAATGGGTACCTCTCAACGTGTGATCATTTCTCCTGAATGGAATATGTGTGTGGGTATTGACGGTGAATCTGACCAGGAGAAAATCGAGGTAATGAAGACCAACCCTAAAACGTTGGCCATCTTCCTTGCGCTTGCCTTTGGTGTTCAGTTTGCCACCCTAGATGCGGTTTGGATCAACGACCAAGCCTAACCAATAAAGGTCTGATTGATAACGCCAATCAGACCTATTCTCTCACTTCTTACAAATCATATCAATCATGTTAGAAGATGTTTTATGGAACGATGGCGAGCCAAACCCTGGGGACTGGAACAGATCCTTGCCATTGCCAAACTTGAAGATATTGTAACGCTTCCTGTTCCTGTATCTGACGAACCTGCTTATGTAGATAACCTGCTGTCAGATTTGGTGACGATCACGGGAGATATTGTATTCGCCAATACTGTAGGGTTCACGCGTGTCTATGGAACCATTGAGACATTGAAGCTTGATGGGGAATCTCAGGGTGAGTTTGACGGCATGTCAAAATTGAACTCCATAGAGTTTTTGCATCCGGGTTCCAAAGGGGAAATGCTTGGTTTTGACCAGTACACGCAGAATGGCAACTTCATTATCCTTGTGCGTGAAATGGATGGCCAAACACGTATGCTTGGACATCGTGGCTATCCGGCCAAGCGTGTATCTGGTGGAGTTGCTACAACTGGTGCTGCTTCAGCAGATCGAAGAGGTAATACATTCAATTTCCAATCAGCTCGAAAAGGTCCTGCACCTATTTTTATGGGTACTGTAAAGTTGTCTGATGACAGCGTGCAAGATCCATTCACGGGCGTAATCACTCCTGGCGTATAATGAAAGACATCAAAAAGTATTTGGAACAAAAGACACCCTCCTATGAGGCGGGTGTCAGACTATACCTGAAGTACGGCAAGAACCGTAACCTTGTAGCCCTATTCCAAAGAGGAAAGACAGACTACAATGTCCGGAAGCTTAACTCTGTACTGAAGTACATGTACCTGAAGTATGAGCAGGACACAAACAGTAAAAAGGCTCAGGAAGAAAAGGTAAAGCAGGAAAACCAGCCTATTAAACTTGAAGCTGCTGAAGAAACTACAGCAGAGCAGGAAGCTGAAGATACTGAAGCTCCAGCTGAGCAGGAAGCTGAGGAAGTTGATTTCAAGGAAGGCTTAACCGAGCTGACCGAACCTGATGACCGGGTGGATGAGGCAAGCTTGGAACCGCTGTACAAGGAAAGAAGGGCTTTGTATGATGAGTTCAATTTCCTGTTCCATAACAAGCTAAACGCTCAGACTCATATCGAGGAACGAAAGGAAGCCGCTCTCAGGTGCAAGGAGATTGCTATCAAGATACTTCCTGAAGTGCATAACAAACTTGATGCAGCCAAGAACGGGGAAAAGGTAGTGCCAACGCCTGAGCCTACAACTCTATCTGAGGAAGAGCAGGAAGAGGTTAAAAAGAAAATCGTGCATGCTCAGAAGATGATTAGCAAATACAGAAAAGATGATAGCAAGGCCCATTTAGTTGAGAAGTGGGAAGATACCCTTGCTGAACTGAAAGCATCCATCGCGTGAAAAGAAAATTAGGAGGTTACTACAAAAAACTGCTGAATGATAAAGGCAACCTGTTGGACAGGATCAAAGCCAACAGCATTGATGAGTCTGTAGAATTGAGCGCCAAAGAACAGGCTGCTTCAATCCGGATACGTGCTGCATGGTCGATGTTATTGTCTGGACAGAAAAAATCCAATGTAGTAATCTCCTTAATGGATGAGTTCGGTATCTGTGAAAGTCAGGCATACAAGGACTGCAAGGCAGCATATAGGCTTTATGGAAATTTGAATATAGCTGAGAAGGAAGGTCTAAGGGCTATTCATTATGAATTGGCCATGGATGCTTTCAGGATAGCGGCTAAAGCAAAGGATGTAGAGTTTATGCTCCGAGCCAATGAGCAGATGATTAAGCTCTCAAGGCTTGAACAGGCTGACGGTGCTGTACCTGATTTGCCAACACATCAATACTTGATCCAGCTAATTTCAAATGGTGAGGTAATCGATATTGACTTTGAGGACCTTTCCAGCCTTCCTAAGCAAAAACATCAAATGGTGGTTGATGCAATGGAGGAAATGGAAGTAAGTAGGGAAGAAATGAAAATGATACTCGATGGCAAAGAAAAAGAAGAAGAATGATCTTGTAATAAAGCAGCTGAAATTCAATAAACCTCAGCTTCGATACATGATTCACAAGTTTGCTTCTTCAATATCTATTTGGGGAAGGGGAACAGGTAAGTCTTCATTGATTGCATGGCTGATGCACTTGATTGTACAGCTTATGCCTCGCTCAAAGTGGATGCTTGTTGGCAGGACCTACAGTGCCATTTTAAGTAAGACACTTCCCTCTACGGTAGCTTCACTGGAACGGATTGGCTATATCAAGGACTATCATTTTTTCATTGGCCGGAAGGCTCCAAAGCTTTGGGACTGGGATGAGCCTTACGAACCGCCAGCCAAGTATGACAACTGTATTTATTTCTATACCGGGACAATCTTTCAATTTGTATCTCAAGATGGCAATAGTAGTTCTGCAAGGGGTGTCAACTCTGATGGAATTATAGCCGATGAAGGGTTGGAGCTTGACAAGGATAAGTTTGATAAGGAAGTCTCAGCCACCAACCGTGGTAACCTTGACTATTTTAAGCATATCCCTTTACACCATGGTGTTTTCATTTTTAGCTCCATGCCTTATATGAACCAAGCGGATTGGTTGCTGGAATATGGAAGTTATTACAAGGATGATTATCAGACGGATATCATCGACATCAGAAATGAAATTGTTGATCTACAGATAGACTTCCTGCAATCAAAAGAGCAGGAACAAAGGCTGCTGATTTGGGAGGATATCAAGAAGCTTAACAAGCTACTAAAGTACTTCCCTTCCAAAAAAGGGATGTTCTATTCTGAAGCTTCAGCGTTTGACAATATCCAGAACCTTGGCTTTAAATATATAGAGCAGCAATTCAGGGATTTACCGCTATTCATTTTCATGATTGAAATGCTGAATAAAAGACCAGGGAAAGTTGAGGGTGGCTTCTATCCTATGCTGAGTGACAGGTTACACACCTATGTAGCAGAGTCCAACTTCAGTTATCTGGAAAAACTGGGCTACAACCTTGAAGCACTCAGCAAACGAGATAGCCGATTTGATACGGATGTAGACCCAAACAAACCGCTGATCATTTCAGTGGACTGGGGTTCTATAGTATCAACACTACCAGTGTCACAGCAGCATGGACGGGAGATGCGAACAGTCAATGCTTTGTATGTGAAGCATCCGAAACTGACCTATGACCTGGCTAATGATTTTGGAGACTATTACCTCGCGCACCTCAAAAAGGAAGTGACATTCATTGAAGATCATTGGGGCAATACAAAATCGCCAGGATCAAAGACGACTATGAATGATGACTTTGTAGCGCAACTGAGAAAAAGAGGCTGGCGAATAAAACGAATCAATCTTGGCAGACCTGCACTACAATCAGAGAAGTATCAGATTGCTCACAAGATTTTTGCAGGCAACCATGAGCGTATTGACCGCTGGACCTTCAACCGTGAAAACTGTAAATGGCTATTGCTATCTATGATGCAGGCCAAAGTCAAGGAAGGACGCAAAGGCGAAATACAGAAGGACAAGAGCAGGGAGCGGAACGCAAGTGTTGACCAACGAACCACTACCCACTTTTCAGACTCATGGGATTTGCAGGCAGTGGCCGTCAATAAAGGAAAGATCACACCAGGTAGTTCTTTCGTGCCGAATGGCTAAAAAAAATTCTGTACTGGGATTTTCGAAATATCTACTCTAACAATATCAATAAGGCGGTTTTTCAATTTCTAAAACCTTTAAAATTCTATTTAAAGACAAAGTTGACCCCGCCGCGCACTGTTGCAAAAACTTCACCCTAAAGGTGAAAAATATGGTATATGACAGTTCACCCTATGGAAAATACAATCACTAGAACGCACGCAATAGAGATGATGAGGAAAGAAGGAGCAGTCTTTTCCATCACATTTGTCACTGCTGACAGCAACCGTAACCGTGGGGGTGAAATAGTTCACCTTTCGGATTGCCAGTTGCAGGGTATCAGCCATGTACATGGGAATCGCAGGGTGAAGACCAAAGCCGGGAAGATCCGAGAGTTCTGCATTTTCCTGATGACACATTTTAATGATCACCGAGTAATCCCTAGCTAATGAGCGCACAGAGCATATATATCAGTGAGAACGGAGCTGCTGCTTACATCGGTGGTGGTGTCAATGCATTGGTCAAGACCAACATTGGTCCAACCTCCAAGACTTCCAGCAGCAGTTCATCAGGTAATACAGAGATAGCACACTGGGGAAAGAACAACCTCAGACCACAAGAGATGTACGAGGATGTAAGCCGCTCAACAATACTCAAACGGACATTGGAGTGGAAAGCCAAGGCCCTATATGCTGGCGGTATGGTGTACGGTGTCACTGAGATAGATGATAAGGGCAACGAGACGTTTATCCGCAAGCAGGACAAGGAAGTGGAGGAATGGCTCAAGAGAACCAACTTCAAGCGTATGTACCTGTTCCCTGCTTGCCTGGACTACTTCTATTACCATACAGTGTTCCCTGAATTGATCATGGGTAATGGCCGTAATAAGATAGCCAACATCAACCGCATCAAAGCAGCATGGTGCAGATGGGGCCTGATAAAGAGTGGCCCACTCAAGAAATGCTATATCAATCCGGACTGGAAAGCAGCCAAGGAAGAAGACCAGACCATTGTTGATGTCATCAATGTAGAGTATGACCCTATACAATCGGTAAAAGATAGTAAAGCAGATAAGCTGATCTATCCCCTATCATTCCCGGCAATCGATGAGGAATACTATCCGCTCCCTGCATGGGATACCGTCCGTAAGTCCGGTTGGTACGAAGTAGCCATGGGTATTCCTGAGTTCAAGAAAGCTGCACTCAAGAATCAGCTAACACCCGCATTCCATATAGAAATAGCTAAATGGTGGTGGGAGGACAAGTACGAAGAATGGGGCACCATGTCAACCAGTGAAAAGGTAGCTACAGTAAAGAAAGAAATGGAATGGTTTACTGAAACCATGACTGGTACTGATAATGCCATGAAAGCCATCATGACTGCTACAGATGATGACGGAATGGGTAACATCCGAAAGGGTTGGACCATTACCCCAATTGACAATAAGCTGAAAGACGGTGCCTATATCGAGGATTCGCAGGAAGCCAGCTCACACACCCTATTCGCAGCAGGAGTTCACCCAACGCTTATTGGTAGTACACCAGGAAAGCAGATGGGTAACGCTGGCGGCTCGGAGCAACGAGTAGCTTTCAACAACTACATCCTCACTTCTCAGCCTGACCAGGATATCATCTTGGAGCCGGTGCAGTTCATATTCGACTACAATGGGTGGGAGTATGAAGTGAAATTCAAAAACAGCCTGATTAACAAGCTTGACTCAGGCGCTGAAGTAACCGAGAAAACCAATAGCTAATATGTTAATCTCTACACCTGAAGAACTGGCCAACAATCTTGACAACGTCAAGGATGACTTTGATATCGACCTGATAAAACCTGCCATCCGCAGGACAGAGCGCAAGCATATCATTCCAGTGATCAGCAAGGCATTGTATGACCGCATCAATGACAAGTACGAAGCCGACCCTGCTACACTGACAGATATTGAGCAGGAGCTATTGGACGAGATCCAGTCAGCACTCGCTAACCTGGCATTTGCCAGTTACATGACAAGTGGCCAATTGGATATCTCAGAGTCTGGTTTCCATATCAACCAAAGCGAGACGCAAAAAACTGCATGGCCTTGGCAGATTGCCAACCTCAAGAAACAGTTGTTGCAAACAGGTTTTGAAGGGATCGATATGTTACTGGAGTTTCTCGAAACAAACAAGGCAGACTTTCCGGAATGGGTAGCCTCAAATGCCTACACCATCAACAAGGAGCACTTTGTCAATACTATCGACCAGTTCCAGCTATACTATAACCTACACGGTTCACGGACTACATTCCGTAGTATGTCTTCCGTTATCCGCAAGGTGGAAGACTTCAACATCCAAGCCGAATTAGGCAAGGACTTCTACGATGAGCTAAAAGCCGAAATCAAAACAGGCAACGTCTCAGCCGACAACCAGACGCTGATTGACATGCTGGTTCCGGCAGTAGTACTGCTGTCATCAGCAACAGCCATCCGTGAGTTTGTGGTCATCATCACAGACAATGGCATCCGATCATTTGACAGCTACGAGGGAGCAGCCGAAAAAGAGAAAATGGCAAGCATGAGCGACATTGACATGACCAGCCAGAACCTTGAAAACGACGGGGGAGCATACCTCAAAAAGGCTATCGATTATTTAAAGGAGAAAGCATCAGACACCCTGTATGCCACCTTCTTTAATTCAGATAAATACAGCAATGAAAAAGAATGTCGGGACCCACACACCAAAATGTACTACTGATATGATTGAAGAAGCCAAACTCGCAACCGAAGCAGGAAGCACTTTTATTCAAAAAGCCAAGCAGCAGCCATTCATTGTAGTGCTGCTCATAGCAATACTTTTTATCTCCTATTTCGTCAACTGGATTCAGTTCAATGACTTCAAGGAAATCGCCATTCGTAGCGTCATTGCGATCGAGCAGAACACAGCCGCTATGAAAACAATTACCGACTCAAGCAAGGAAGATCAACAGGATATGGAGGATGGAATGAATCGGGAGTTTCAAGTAATCAATAAAAAGCTCGACCTGCTTATAGGTCAAAAATAATTCTTCACCTAAAAACCATTGACTAATGTCAGACATCATCCAAAAACGGAAAAAGCGCAAAAGTATCGCTATCACCATCTTATCATTATTGACCTTGGCAGGAACCTTCTTTGGGATCACCAAATACACAGGCCCTATCGTAGGCGCTGGTCAGGAGATCATCAAGAACATTCCAGACACGCCAGCTAATTATCAGGAACCCGTCGAAATCGACACAATCGCAATGATCTATGAGCAACTACAAAGCCACCCTGACAAGGATCAAGGGCAATTCCAAACAGACCGAGGGCATCTTTTCGCTCTACAACAACAGGCAGAAACTGTTCGAATGCCGCAGTTTAGAATTACCATGGCTCAACAATCAGCAGAACATATCCTGCATCCCGACTGGGACTTACCACTGTACACTCAGGACTACGGGCAAATACAAGAACAGAGCCTTTCATGTCACAGAGAAAAACGGTCAGGAAGTGAAAGGGAGATCAGGAATACTGATCCATTCCGGCACCTACAACAGCCATACAAAGGGTTGCGTCTTGCTGGGACTGGATCTATCCTCAGACCTCAATGCTGACGGGCAACTCGATGTTACCTACTCAGCCGCAGCCATTGAGCTACTGGTAAAACTGGCCATCACCTATGGCATGGAATCTTTTGATTTGACAGTCAACTAATAACCAAAAAGCCGCTCGCCATTGGGCGTGCGGCTTTCTTTCGCTTATGATCGAGGCAACAATAGGAAAGTACAAAAGGAACATAGCTGAAAACTGGAACGAGCTTACCCCAAAGCAGGTACGCCAAATCGCCAACGTATTCCATTCAGCCAAAAGCCATAAGGAGGCAAAAGTCAAGATGCTCAGAATACTTTTGGACGTTCCTTTCAGCACCTTCAAGCTGCTGACCAATGTCCAAATCATCAACATTTGGGACTGTACAGATTTCATATTCAATGAAACCCGGCTAACACAAAACCCCTATCCTGAACTTTCACTCGGTACCCTAAGAGGCACCAAACTGATCGGACCAAATGACAAGCTGAACAATATCAACCTGCTCGAATTTGCAGCAGCAGACAGCTACTATATCAAGTTTTGCGAAAACCCCGACAAGTACATCAGCTTCTTATACAAGATGGTAGCCGTCCTTTGGCGACCCGCAACCGCAACGCCAACCGAAACAGACAAGCGGATACCCTTTTCAGAACCAAGTGTCCAGCAGAGAGCCGACCTGATCCGCAAACACATCAAGCCCGACCAGCTGACCGCTATCAGGATATTTTACTACGGTTGCCGAAAGATGCTCAATGGCAGGTACAAGAATGTATTTGAAGGCGGTGAAAAAATCAAAGGAAAGTCATACGGATGGCTGGAACTGATCAACGGCATGGCTGGCGATAAGTTTGGAGACTGGCAAGCCACCTGCAACACCCTATTGCATACCGCTTTTATCAGCTTGGATATTGATATGCGAAACCAAAAGAACCTGAAGAAATGAGACACGGAGACTATATCACCATGATGAAGCAAATGCAGGAAGCCCATATTGACTTAAAAGGTTATGCCCGCATCATCACAGGAGCCGACCCCATCCAATCCGCCATGGACATTGAAAGTTTCTTGGTAGCCAAAGGCAAAAAGCGGCAAAGTCAACAGCTCCCACTGCTGATGGTCGAAACCACCGAAACGGGATACCTCGACAACGGAGCAGACAACCACCTACGGGACAGTGCAGCAGGTTTTTTTATCCTGGATAAAGCCACCACTGACGACGAAAAAGATGAGGCCATTTCAATAGCAGAAGTCATTGCAGAGGATTGTATCGGATATATCAAAAAACACCTGCTCGACAACCGAGCAAAGTACTTTATGAGCATTCAGGATTTGCGGATCGAAAAGATAGGCAACCTCGCCAGCCAATACTATGGCGTATACGTCAGCTTCCTGTTCCGAACCAACAGCACCACTGACCTGAAGTACAAACCAGAAAAATTCACAGCCAATGGCTAAAGCACTATCCAACGTCAAGCTGGTCGCACTCCTACTCGATGAGCTTTTTGACAAGTACCGTCTTGAGTTCCGGAACCTCAACATTGGCGACACTGGAGAGTTAGCCCGATCCATTAACCGCCACATTCTGGCCAACCCTCAGATGGTCAAAAGCATCAAGATATCATACCTCAGACGGGGTATGTATGTCGATCAGGGAACAGGACGGGGACTGAAGTTCAGCGAAGGAGCAGCCGCAAACTGGAAAAGAAAGCGGTTTGGCAAAAAGAAGATCAATACCGGAAAGTCTTATTACAAACGCAGAAGAATGATGCAAGCTGCAAACAAACAGACGCAGCTAAGGAAACCAAAACCATGGTTCACAACACATACAGCTTGGTTCTATAGAAGGCTGATGGAACGCACACTCGAAAACTCAAGCGACAGAGCTATTGAAGAACTGCTGGAAGCAATTCCACGAATGATCGAACTGTAATGGAAAAGAAAATAAGGAAAGTGCTAATTGTTGGAGCACCGCCAATGCTTGGAACCTTGGCATCTAAAATACTTAGAGCTGAAAAGAGCCTAGTTGTAGCTAAGCATGATTTAGCAAAACTACCTATAGGTTCAAGCGAGTTCCACCATAAAAAAGAAAGGATTAAAGCAGCTTCATTACTTCTAAAGCATATCAAAGACAATGGCATCTAATACAGATAAACGGACCGTCGAGATTATCATGAACGGCAAAAAAGCCGAGGCTAGCATGAAAGAGATGAAAGCCGCTGCTGCTGTTCTGAATAAGCAACTCGAAAAGATGCCGACCAATACCAAAGAGTTCGCTGATAAATCAAAGGAACTCAAAAAGGTAAGGACCCGGCTCGGTGAAGTAAGCAAGGAAGCACGCTCCAACAACCAAAACATGTCCATGATGGCCAAAGCCCAACCGCAGATTTTCAGCATGGCAAAAGCTGGATGGGCGGCAGTGGCGGCAGGTATCGGTTTGGCAGCCTCCGAGCTTCAGAGAATCATAGCCGAATACGCAAAGCTCAACCGAGTAACCCAACGTTATTCCGAGCTGCAAGGTGATGCCCTACATCAGGCTACAGGTCAGGCGAAAGCCTTGGCTGATACCTTTGACGCTGATGTAAACGAGGTACTAAGGGCATCCAACACCCTTGCAAAAACCTATGGCATGACCTTTCAGGACTCTTTGGAGATGATCAAGAAAGGCTACCTCCAAGGAGCAGACGCAAGCGGGGATTTCCTCAGCAAAATCAACGAATATACTCCTGTAATGAAACAGGCGAATATTCAAGCGGAGGACTTTGTAAAGCTGATGGTACAGGAAGAAAAAGGTACCATATTCGACGACAAGCTAATTGATGCGGTCAAAACATTTGCTGAACAGATAAGAGAATTAACACCAGCAGCAAAAGCAGCATTGGCACCATTGGGCGACGCATTCAATGAGGATGTAATCCAAAGGATCAACAGCGGCAAAGAATCCATGATCGACATATTCCAGGACATTATCCGGAAGGCTCGTGAGATGGGACTCAATGCCCAACAAACCCAAACCCTGATTGCAGATTTGGGAGGTGGCCCGCTGGAAGACTTGGGAGGATTGGAGAACGCATTCAACAACATTGATGCGGCCATGAAATCCAACCTCGACACATTGGATGACCTAGGAGAAAAGCAAAAGGAACAGGTCGATTATGCCGAAAAGATCAACACCGAATACGCTCGACTGTCAGCCAACACCAAAGACCTGGTAGAAGGGACAAAGAACTTTTTCAATGTCGTACTGGCTGAATCGCTTTCACTGCTAAACCGCATCATTGAGAGTTATGATACACTCGATGAAAGGATCGCCAAGAACCTGAAAAACATCAAGGATGCCACCACTGAGGACTTACCTCAGATGATTTCAGACAGTGAAAAAGAACTCACAAAGCTGGTCAAAAAACAGGAAGACCTTAATTCATTGATTGACGGTGGTCCCGGTGCCATGTCCGACGCATCCTATGAAAGTCTGCTCAGAAAATTAAGGGAAACCACCTTGCAGGTAGATACGCTCAAACAAAAGCTGGTAGACCTTAGAGCAGAAGAAGCACTCAGAGCCAAGCAAGCCAATGACGCTGAATGGGCTGCTGACAGAGACAAGCAACTCGAAGCACAAAGACTGGCAGAAGAAAAAGCAAAGCAGGAAGCCGCTGCTGATGAACGTATCGCAGCAGAGGAAGCCAAGGAAGTAAATACAGAAGAGGTTTATGACCAAAACCTTGAGCTGATTGGCATTGAAGAACAACTGGCAGCCAAGAGCATTGATCTTGAAGTTCAAAAACAAAACCTGATCAATATCTTACGGGACCAAACACTCGACAAACATAAAAAGAGGATGGCCGCTCAAAAGGCGTATGATCAGATGATGTTTGACAATATCATGACAGGCACCAACCTGATAGCCAACTCACTTTCAAGTGTGGCCGAATACATTGATGAGTACTCCAAGTTTGGCAAAGCGGTTGCGGTTGCTGAAATCTTTGCCCAACAAGGTTCTGCCATTGCCAATGCGACAGCAGGTGCTATCAAGGCCGCAAAAGATAAAGGACCCGCATTCCCATATGTAGTTGGGGCCTATATCGCTACAGGTATTTCAGCAGCAATCACAGGTATAGGACAAGCCCTAAAAGCTGTCAACAAATCCAAGCCACCGGAAGCACCTAAATACAATTCGGGAGGAGGTGCAACCGTATCAGGCGGTACCACATATGCAGCAGGTGGAGCCACCTTCTATGACCAAGGCAGATGGTCCCCTATCCGAAGTGCCGGAACCTTTGCAGGTGGTGGCCATGTAGGAAGTGCACACTATGGCATCATTGGCGAACGTGGAGCCGAATGGGTAGCACCTAACTGGATGGTAGACTCTCCAAGTTATGGACCAATCATTGGCATGCTGGAGATGATCCGAGCCAACAAGTTTGCAGCAGGAGGCAGCACACAAGCCGCAACCCCACCACCATTGGATACAAGCATGTTCGAAAAACAGACCATGCTATTAGGAGCGGTAGTTCAAGAGCTACAAACCCAAAGGGAGCAACCGAAATATGCAAAGATCATCTGGACAAATGATGACACCACCAATAGCCGGGAAGAAGTTGAGAAGCAAGAAACAATTGAAAACTTCGTAAAAATATGAGGACTTATATCCAGCAACCAGTAGGGCTTTTGCCAAGCCTCAACCGCATACTGATGCACTTTTCTGATACGGAAGACGACTTCCTTTTTGTCAAGGTGGAAGACCTCGAATATGGCGAAATGTCCATCATTCAAAAGCTGGTCAGAAACAACCAGGAAGAATTTCTCTTTGACTTATCCGAACTGACAGATTCACAGCTCGAATTTATTTCCCCCAATCCGGAAAGTGTCAGCATCCAGTTTCTGCCATTTCACCTAAAGTACTTCAAGCTACAGGAAAGCACCGACGGTGTCACCTATACGGATGTAGTGGAATGGTCAGCCATCAAATCAAAGATCCAGTTCGCCAACATCAACCAGCAATACAGCAGTAGCCTATTTGCCGCACTGACAAGCCGAACCGTAAGCGAAACCGCCAACTACTTTGTAACAGTGGCAGGCTATCCCAATGATCCGGTAGAGTTCAAGATCATCTACGATGACGGCACTACCCATACCGAAACACAGCTATTGCCATCGCCCACTTACAACGATGTCGTGTTTTCGGCCATCAAGCAAAGAGCCTATCTGGTACCCGTGGGTTTTCCTCAGCAAGGTTATGCAGACAAGCAACCAGGGAAAGTGATCAGCCGGGTGGTCATCACCTTCAACAACGAGACCTTGACACTTTACCCATCCAGCAAAAAGAGTATCTACGAAGTGGAACTCCTGTATTGGGACCGCTATTCCGGCAACTTCGAAACCCTGATCGCCAAAGGGCAAAGCAGCAGCGAAAGCGAGTTCCAGCGAAACGACTATTCCATCTATGGGCCAAGCTACAGCACCACACTGGTAGACAATGGCATGGTGCAGAAAGTGGAAGAAAAGATGATGATGAAACTTCGTACAGGCTATTTCAAATCCAAAAGCGAGTTCCAGTCAGCACTCAATATCATGTCGGCCGAAAGGGTACTGGCCAAACTGTCAGACAAGTATGTAGAGGTAGCCATCACCGACAAGAAAATCAAAGGCCCACAAGATGGAGACACCCTTTACAGTTTTGAGTTTTCAATCGATATCCCAAACAGATGATCAGCATAACCGTCAGCGGTGAAGTACTGCCAGTAGACAAAGACACCAGCATCAACTTTGTGGTGGACTCAGACTATTTCAACCTCGAATACCTTTCCGGAACACATACCTACTCGTTTGTGATCCCCTATACCGGTGCCTCAAAAAAAGTGTTCGGCTTTGAGCATATGCCCGAAGTGTACAAGAACAACTTTATCAACACCTACGACTGCCAAATCAGCTTCAAAGGATTTACCCTTATATCCGGTAAGCTCATCCTGCAACGCTGTACCAGCAAAGGCTATGAGGTATTTGTCACCTCCAACACCTCCATACTCGCAGAAATCAAAGAGGTTACTTTGCCTGAGCTATTCAGCATCAAGATAATCGGTTACTTAGACCGCAACACCCAACTGGTACAGGAAGGCTACACACCCGTAGCAGACCTGTTTGCTTCAGATGACTTTCAGCAGATCCTCACCCGAACAAATGAGGATTCGGTCGTGTTTGACGATTCCGTATTCTGCATCTCAACTACCTACCTATTGGAGCAGCTATTTGCAGCACTTGGCTATGAGATGGAAATGATTCTCAGGTTTCCGGCAGAGCAGTACAAATCCGTAATGTGGTTTACAGACCACCCTAACAATGGGCTGTATTGGGATACCGCCTACGATATCGCACCACCAAGCCTAACAGTTTCTACATTCCTGAATGCCCTGGCTAGAAATTTCGGCATCTTCACATACTTTGATACCGTCCAAAACAAAGTAACCCTGATGGATATCCACTCATTGCCGGGCTACCTATACTATGAGAATAACTACGGGTTCAAGTACTTGGATGTCCTATCCATCGAGAGTTCCGAAAAAGGGCATATAGACAAGGTCTCATTTTCACACAATACCAAACAGGGAGACCCAAAACCAACCCTGAACGGAACGGTGGACACCTATCAGGATTTGCCACCTGTAAACTTTGCCAGTGGCGAGACCTACTATGTAAGAGCCAACACCAGCTGGTACAAGTCAATCGACCTGCTTTGGCAACCAATATTAGGATTTAACCGATATCCAAAAGAAGTAGTCTTTCGGGAAGGAGACCAGAAGATGGAGATCAACACAGGCGTTGACCCTGTTTATATGGTCAATAGAGGAAAGATAATCAAACAAAGCAGCTTTGATTTGGTCAGGCCAATAGAACCCACTAACACCCCTGGGTATTTAGGTGTACAAATTCGATACGATGATACCGACCCAAACAACGAGCCGTTGCCTGATATCGAAGACCTAATGGAAGTGGAGATCTATTACAAAGACAATAATGTAGAAGTACGCAGAAGAGGGCTTATCACATCCCATGCACGTACACACTCACAAGGTGAAGAGCATTTCCTGAATATAGGCACCAATATTCCATTGACATTTCCTATACAGGAAGAATTGGACGGGGAGTTTGAATTTGAGTTCACCTATGGGTTCCGCTACTTTCCCGAAATAACAGGCGATAAGTCTGGCAGGATTGGACACCTTAACCATAGCAACTTTCCCGACTATCAGCCAATAGATGATTACGAAGGGAACAACTACAACTATGTTACGGCTACCAACTACCAAACCAGTAACCCACAAATCAGGCTATCCAACAGGCAAGACAACCAAATACAGTACTCCCTGATTTGGGACGATGAGGAAGGACTATACGAGACTTTCCACAAAAGGGCCATGCTGTTTCTAGCCAACTGCAAACTGATCAAGATCAAGCCCAAAATGACCATTGCAGACATTATCAGCTACCAGCCATTTAGCTGGTACCAAACAAACAACTTCCATTACCTCCCAAAAAAGTTAACATATAAGTTAACCCATGACGGGATTAAGGATGTCAAGATGGAAGCAAGGGTGCCAAAAGAGGGAGCAGTTCTGGAGTAATAAAAAAGCCCTGGTCAAAGCTAGATTGACCAGGGCTTTTCAAACAGTAGGGTATATCAATTACCACTAAGCATCTTCTTTGCATCATTAACATCCTTGTTATGATCCACTTTTGAGTCTTTTAGCTTCAAATCAAAGTCTTTCTTTGACTCAATGTCTAAATACATATAGTAAAATAGAACACCTGATGTATAAGAAGTACCTCCCATAGTAATGGTAAAAACACGATTTCCATTAATATCATTATAGCATGCCATCAAATCCCCTTTACTAAGTGCTGGTGACTTGGCATATTCTTTTTCGTAGACTACCTCATATTTAAGCTCATTTTTAAATAAGGACATTAGTTTGAATAAGGCCGCCTCTGTTGCATCGTGATCTAATGCTGAATACATAGTAAATGTTTTAAGCTCTTTTTCTCCCGCACCATAGGCTTTGTTAGTTCCATTAACAATAAACTCAATCCCATTGAATTTCATTCTATGGAAAAAAGCAGATACAGGCACTTCCTTTATTGCACTCCTATACTCTTTTTTACTCATACCAGCCTTAAAGTCCCCAATCAAAGTGGTTCCTTTTTGAGCATAAAGACAGGTTGAAAAGATTAGGGTGATGGTTAGAATCAATATAGTTCTCATAAAAAAATTGGGCTATATGTTAAACGAAATTAAACAGGAGGGAAAATATAAAAAGTTCGGCTAGCAACCGAACTTTTTTGTGTTCAATTATTACGTTGGTCTTGTTGATATTCTTGCAGGTAGGATTATAGTTTAGGCACTCAAGATCAAATCAAGTTCAGCCTCGATACTGATCTGTAGCATGTCTAGGTAATAGGTATCAGTTGTTCGTTCAGACTTGTGGCCAAGCATGCGGGCAATGGTCTGCCTTCTTACCCCTTGCTGGTATTGTACCATGGAGAAAGTACGCCTTCCCACATGGGTAGTCAAATTCTTTCGAATACCCATTACCTCAGCCAGAATCTTAAGGTTCATATTATAGCCACTATTACCAATCTTAGGGAGCTTGTAATCGTAGCTGTTCAGGATTTTCATCGCAACCGAATCAATCGGGACGATAAACTCAACCTTTGACTTGACACGCTTCTTCTTGATGCAAGCCTGATTGCCGATATAGTGCAGATGCTTCTCATAGTCAAAGTCCATCAGGTCCGCATAGCTCAGCCCCGTACGGCAAGAAAATACCAGCAGGTCGGCAGTTCGCTGCAATCGCTTCCTGAAAAACTTCATCTTCGTAATCGCCTCCAGCTCATCGCTGCTTATGTACACCCGTTCAGCGTCTGTAGTTCTGGAATACTTAAGCCCCAGAAGTGGATTAACATACAAGTACCCCTTATCCACCGAAAAGGCAACTACCGCTTTCAGCTCCTCCACCAACTTTGCTATATAGTTGACACTATACTTATGCTTTCGCATCCAGTTGATAAAGGTATCAGCCCAAGGCCTTGTTACCTTGTTCACATCCATATCAGATGCGCCAGTTTCCTTCAAAAACTCCTGAAACCGCAAGCACCTCCGTTCAATATTGTAGAGGGTGTTCGCCTTAAGCACCTTGCCCTTCATCTTGATCCATTCTTTCCAGACACCTAGCAGACTTATGGACTTTATCTCTACAAACTTCTCCCAACGTTCACGCAATGTTACAGGCGTGATAGACATTCTAAATTTGCGCATCTCCAGATACACCATCTTGACCTCATTTCGGATAATAGCAAGTTCCTCGTTGTCTGCACTGGCGTGTTTGTGGTTGATCATATCCCCATTCCAATGCTTTTCCAAACAGCGGATACCTGTACTGAACGGTGTACCCCGATCACCATTCACTTCGATACGGGCATAGATCGTAACATAACCATTTGATGCTTTGCGTGCCAGGTACTGCACACTCATGGATCTTGAATTGTTTTTAATCATGATTGAAACAAAAAAATTGAGTTATTAAAAAAATAAATCTCAATCTATCCTAAAATGAAATCGCAAGTGTTACCAAGACTACCTCAAGTGTTACCGGGAGTGTTACCAAAACATGCAATAAATCCCTGTTACCACTAGTGTTACCAAAATTGTAAGGCATTGAATATCAAAAACATGGGAATAAAAAAACCGTAAAACACTGTACTTGCGTTTTACGGTAACTCCCTGATCATCAGTAATATTGCGTTTTTTAATTAATCCCGAAGGGATTGAACAATAGTAGCCGTAGGCAAAAGCCTGCGGTATAAGTAAATCACATTTATCCAACTCCAAAGGAGTTGAACCTTTAAATCATTCAAGCGTTTAAAACTTCCGATTTCAATTATACCGCTACTTAAATCTTTCCTTTCAAAA